>JBMAAL010000012.1:0-77764 GCA_050281725.1 Sphingobacterium sp.
AAGATCTTAATTCAACACTTTATCTTATTCTCTGATGAGAATATGCTTCTTGAGTCTCAAACGAAAGAAGAAACTAAGGTTGTTGATGAAGAAATCTTACATATGCGTAAGATTCTGAAAACAGAATTAGTAGATCTTGATCTTTCAGTTCGTGCATTGAACTGTTTGAAAGCTGCAGATATTCGCACATTGGCTGAGTTAGTAACTTATGACGTAGCTGATATGTTGAAATTCAGAAACTTCGGTAAAAAATCGTTAAGTGAAATCCAAGAATTGGTTAAATCGAAAGGTTTATCGTTCGGAATGAACTTGGCAAAATACAAATTAGACGAAGAATAATAATTTATTAAGCGACCACTAGTCGTAATTCCTTTTGGCTGTCTGAATCGGTGATGTTCACCTATTTGAACTATACAAAAACGGTACGGTTAGTATAATAAAATCAAAATGAGACACGGAAAAAAAGTAAATCACTTAGGCCGTACGGATAGCCATAGAAAAGCAATGTTGGCTAACATGGCAACATCATTAATCCTACACAAACGTATTACGACTACTTTAGCTAAAGCTAAAGCATTGCGTACATATGTAGAGCCTTTGATTACTAAATCTAAAAACGACACAACACACTCTCGTCGTACAGTATTCGCTTATTTGAAAGATAAAGACGCAGTTTCTATCTTATTCCGCGAAATTTCTGAAAAAGTAGCTAACCGTCCAGGTGGTTATACTCGTATCATCAAAATGGAAAACCGTTTAGGTGATAACGCAGAAATGGCTTTCATCGAATTAGTTGATTACAACGAAATCTATGGTAAAAAAGCTGCTGCTGCTGATAAAAAAGCTACTCGTCGTCGTGGTGGTGCTAAGAAAACTACAGCTGCCGAAACTGAAGCTCCTGCAGAAGTTAAAGCTGAAGTAGAAGGTGAAGAAAAAGTAGACGGAGAATAGTCTTCTTCTGATCTAGCATAAAAAAGTCCTCTTTTTAAGGGGACTTTTTTTATTTTATGACCATTCCTACCGTTATAACTAATATATTTGTAATGCTAAAATCTGATAGCTTTTTCTATTACAAGCTATTTCGTTTATCAATCTATAATTCATTAAGATGAAACCATTTGATGTTTATCCCATTAATCCCATTAACATAGTAAAAGCTAATGGATCAACGGTGTGGGATGCCGAAGGAAATGCTTACTTGGACTTGTATGGTGGCCATGCTGTGATATCGATCGGACACACGCACCCACATTATGTACAACGTATAACAGAGCAATTGAACCGCATTGCGTTCTATTCTAATTCTGTTGAAATTCCAATTCAGCGTGAACTTGCCCGATTGTTGGGAGAAGTGTCGGGAAAGGTTGATTATGATTTATTTCTTTGTAATTCGGGAGCAGAAGCGAATGAAAATGCATTGAAATTAGCTTCCTTTTATAACAAAAGAAAGAAGGTTATTGCATTTTCAAAAGCATTTCATGGTCGGACATCGTTAGCTGTTGCCGCAACAGACAATCCGAGTATCGTGGCTCCTGTAAACGAGACGGACAATATTGTTTTTCTTCCTTTTAATGATGAAGAGGCTTTAACCAGCGCTTTCGCATCTTATGGTGAGGAAATTTCATCCGTTATTGTAGAGAGCATTCAGGGAGTTGGCGGTATTAGGGAGGCTTCAGTTTCTTTTCTTCGATTGATTCGGTCTCTTTGTGATCAATATAATGCAGTTTTCATTGCAGACGAAGTACAATGTGGCTACGGCAGAACGGGCTTGTTCTACGCCCAGGATTATTCCGGTGTTGAAGCTGATATTTATACCATGGCAAAAGGTATGGGCAATGGGTTTCCAATCGGAGCAATAAGTATATCGCCTAAATTTAAAGCTACTTACGGCAGTTTGGGTACTACCTTCGGCGGGAATCATCTTGCATGTGCGGCAGCTTTGGCTGTTTTGGAGGTCATCCAACAAGATCAGCTTATGGAAAATGCTGCACAAGTTGGCACCTATCTTATCAATGAATTGAAGCAAATAGAGGAAATTATTGAAGTTAGAGGTAGGGGATTAATGATCGGTATCGAACTTCCGGCATCGTTGGGTCATGTGAAGAAGGATCTCTTGTTAAAGAACCGTATCTTTACAGGAGAGGCTAAGCCATTTGTGATTCGCTTATTACCTGCCCTGAATATTACGAAAGAGCATGCGGATCAGTTTTTGTCTGCATTAAAGGAGCATGTAAAGGCCGTAACGGTTGCGTAAACCCATAAAGGCTGTCAAATTGGCCAATGGCTGTTTCAGCTTGTGGAAATTTGATTGCGCTGTATTAGTTAAAATATATACTGAGTGTGACGCGCTTATTTATTGCCGTTGAAGATGCACTCGAATAAATAGATATAGATGAAAAAGTTTTTCTCTGTTAAGGATGTTTCCAGTGTAGCGGACGTTGTTCAAGAAGCGTTAAATTTGAAAGCTGCACCATATGACAATCAGGACCTTGGTCAACACAAAACGCTGGGACTTGTATTTTTGAATCCCAGTTTACGTACACGTTTGAGCACACAAAAAGCAGCGATGAATTTGGGCATGAATGTGATGGTTATGAATATGGATAAAGATGGTTGGGCTCTTGAGACACAGGATGGTGTTGTAATGAACGGAACAACTGTTGAACATATTCGTGAAGCCGCTGCTGTTATGGGCGAGTATTGTGATATTTTGGGGCTTCGCTCCTTTCCAAAATTGAAAGATCGCGAGGAGGATTATAGTGAAGACTTATTCAACAAATTCATTAAATACTGTGGTGTTCCTGTTGTTTCCTTAGAAAGTGCAACGCGGCATCCGCTGCAGAGTTTGACGGATATGATTACGATCACGGAGTACAAAAAGACCGAGAAACCAAAAGTGGTTTTGGCTTGGGCTCCACATGTTAAGGCATTACCTCAGGCAGTGCCTAATTCTTTTGCGGAATGGATGTGCAAAGCACAGGAAGAGGGATTGGTCGATTTTACGATAGCTCAGCCTATGGGGTATGAATTAAGTGAAGAATTTACAGCTGGTGCAACCATATCTAATAATCTTGCGGAAAGTTTAAAAGATGCTGATTTTGTCTATGTGAAAAACTGGTCTTCTTATCAGGAATATGGCGAAGTATATGGAGTTGATGAAGATTGGATGATGGATAACAAGAAGCTCAGTCTGACAAATGATGCTAAAATCATGCATTGTTTGCCAGTAAGAAGAGATCTCGAATTATCTTCTGAAATTTTGGATGGGCCAAACTCACTCGTGATTAAAGAGGCCGGCAACCGTGTTTGGGCTGCTCAGGTTGTTTTGAAACGTATGTTAGAGGATTTGGTATAGTACAATCCTATTGATTTTTGAAAAACTATTTTTATTGGGAAAAGTTGCGTAATGGCTAATAGTGTATTAAATATTATTAAAATTGGCGGGAATATTATTGATGATGAACGCCAATTGGATTCTTTTTTAGAAAAGTTCTCCGCATTATCAGGGAAAAAGATTCTTGTACATGGTGGAGGTAAAATTGCAACTCGTTTGGCTAGTGAACTGGGCATCGAAGCCCAAATGGTAGAAGGGCGCCGTGTGACAAATGAGGAAATGTTACGCGTTGTAACAATGGTATATGCCGGATTGACAAACAAGACAATCGTTGCGAAGTTACAAAACTTGAAATGTGATGCTGTTGGATTAACCGGAGCTGATGGGGATGTCATTAAAGCTATAAAGCGTCCTGTAAAAGATATCGATTATGGTTTTGTAGGTGATTTGTTACATGACTCTGTAAACACCCTGGCCATCAAAAAGTTTTTGGAAGCGGGTTTTGTTCCTGTGTTTTCAGCTATTACACACAATGGCCTTGGACAATTGCTCAATACCAACGCGGATACAATAGCTTCTTCATTGGCGGTGTCTTTGGCTTCATTATATGAAACTTCTTTGGTTTATTGTTTCGAGAAGAACGGCGTTTTACGGGATGTAACAGATGAGAATTCAATCATTCCGACGATTAAATCGGAAGAGTTTGAGCAACTCAAGGAATCCGGTGTGGTGAATGACGGGATGATTCCTAAGCTGGAAAATGCATTCAATGCTATAAATAAAGGTGTACAAGAAGTCTACATTGGAAATGCTAATAATTTGCATTTGTTTCAACAAGGACAGTTTGGCACTTGCTTGACATTAAAATAATAATCTAACCTAAACCTAACGATCGCTATGAAAAAGGTCACCATTATCGGAAGTGGTAATATCGGTCTTTCTTTGGCAAAAGGACTTGTAAAGAGTGAATTTGCACATGCTGCCGATATTACATTGACGAGGAGAAATTTGAGTGCATTGGCCGAAGAAGCGAGCCAAGGCTTCTCGGTAAGTAATGATAATAAGCTCGCTGTAAAGGGAGCTGATATTGTTGTTTTTGCCATCTTGCCTCAACAACTTAAAAAGGTATTGGTTGAAGTCGCCCCAGTAATTGATAAGACCAATCAGATTTTCGTGTCCATTGTATCTGGAGTTTCTTGTGCCGATTTAAAAGCAGAGTTGGGTGCAGATGCCACAGTGATACGGGCAATGCCGAATACGGCAATTGCAATAGCGCAATCAATGACTTGTATTGCCAGTGACAATGCTTCAGATGATAGTTTGAAGGAGGTTGAGAAGATGTTTGAAACTGTTGGCTCAGTGGTTGTAATTAATGAAGACCTGATGACATCGGCAACGGCGTTGTGTGCTTGCGGTATCGCATTCTTCCTACGTGCGATTCGTGCTGCTTCACAAGGTGGAGTTGAAATCGGATTTCATGCGCATGATGCATTAAAGATGGCGGTTCAAACTGCAAAAGGCGCTGCTGATTTATTATTGCATACCAATGCTCATCCAGAAGGAGAGATTGATAAGGTAACATCACCGAAGGGCTGTACAATAGCGGGATTGAACGAAATGGAACATAATGGTTTTAGTTCTGCTTTTATAAAAGGAATTAAACTGTCTGCGGATAAAGCAGGAGGACTATACCATGAAGGATAAACAGGGCTTATTTGAAGATGCTCTGGCCCTTTTAAAACAATTAATTGGACTATCGTCTTTAAGTAAAGAGGAAGAGTTCACAGCGGATTTAATTGATCGCTTCTTTCAGGAGCGTGATATCAAAACACATCGAAAAGGCAATAATGTCTGGGTGTATAACGCTCATTATAATAGCTCTAAACCTACGATATTACTCAACTCCCATCACGATACAGTAAAACCAAATACGGGCTATACAAGAGATCCTTTGGCGGCGACTGTAGAGGAAGGTAAATTGTACGGATTGGGCAGCAATGATGCTGGAGGTTGTTTGGTATCATTGATCGCTACATTTTTGTATTTTTACCAGCAGACGGACTTGAAGTACAACTTCTGTCTTGTCGCCAGTGCCGAAGAAGAGATCTCAGGTAAGAATGGTGTTGAATCTGTTTTGGATGATATCGGTCCAATTGATTTTGCAATTGTGGGTGAACCTACTTTATTGGATTTGGCAATTGCAGAAAAGGGACTGATGGTGTTGGATTGTACAGCATTAGGGACGGCTGGACATGCCGCACGTAATGAGGGCGATAATGCAATCTACAAAGCCATCAAGGATATTGAATGGTTTCAAAATTATACGTTTGAAAGAACTTCGTCAACCTTAGGTCCCATTAAGATGTCGGTGACAGTAATTCAGGCGGGATCGCAACATAACGTGGTACCAGCTACTTGTAACTTTGTTGTAGATGTCAGAACCACAGATGCTTATTCGAATGAAGAGACGTTGGATATTATCAAGTCTCATGTAAAATCAGAGGTCTCCGCGAGATCGACGCGTCTGAAGTCTTCTTCTATTCCTGAAACGCATCCAATTGTCAAAGCAGGTGTTGCCCTGGGGCGTAACGTATATGGATCGCCGACGATGAGCGATCAGGCTCTTATTCCTGTCCCTTCTCTGAAGTTGGGGCCTGGTGATAGCGCAAGGTCCCATATGGCGGATGAGTTTATCTATATCGATGAAATTAGAGCAGGGATCGATCTCTATATCGCAATGTTAGAAAAGATAGTATAAAAAAAGCTTCCATTTTTATGGAAGCTTTTTTTATACTAGACTAAGCTGATTTGACGTTTGATACTCTCCTCGAGAGAGATGATCGTCTCGGTACGTTGAATCCCAGGTACGGATTGAATATCTTCATTCAATACTTTTCTGAGGTGAACTGTATCTCTACAGATGATTTTTGCAAAAATACTGTATTGGCCAGTACAATAATGTAATTCGACCACTTCTTTGATTTCTTTCAATTTATCTACCGCATCTGCATATTGTGAACCTTTTTCAAGATAGATACCCAAAAAGGCCGTGATATCAAATCCGACTTTTTGAGGATTGATAATTAGATTTGACCCTCTAATGATACCTAGTTCTTCCATCTTCTTCATTCTAACGTGAATTGTACCACCTGATACAATTAGCTTTTTTGCTATTTCTGTATAAGGAATAGAGGCATCGTTCATTAGAATAGACAAGATTTGGATATCCAAATTGTCTAGATCATAGTTTGCATATTGATTTTCCATTAACAATGGTTTTTGTGTTCATTAATTGGTCGTTGCATCAAGATCTGACCAATAGCTAAAATAATTAAATTTATTTCAAAATTACTAAGAATTTTCGGTTTATAGATGTAAATTTAATAAAAAATACTTATTCATATTGATAATGTTATATGTTTTTGATTGAAAGTGATTATAATTGTTTCATGGTGATCTTATTATAGGTTAAGTGATTGTTTTCATGTTTGATATCAGGATTATGATAAATTAATTTAGTATTGCCTTTTTTAGAAGTAGGAAAAGCAGTTGGCCTATTAACATCTAATCAGTTCGTATTTAGCGGTTGATGGGTTAAAAAATGTAGCCAACTGTGTGATGTGTGAGTAAACGAAAAATCAAATACGGAATAGCGATGGAAGAAGTTCAAGATGTAAAGATTTCGAAAAAGAAGCCGATTTTTGAAGTAGGGGAGGGACTTCATAAATACCTTAAGCTGTATCAGCGAGACGAAAAGTTACCGATAGGATATAAGGATCTACTGAATTTTACGGAGACAGTACCTGTCATGGATAAATTTGGTAACGATACTTTTTGGGAAACTCCATTGTATCCGCAATATCTTATTGACCAATTGTATGACGGGTTGAAGGTGATTTATGCTAAATTGAAAGCATCAGGTAATACGCGAATTGTCCAGCATAAATATATTGATCGTGTAGAATACTGCGGCTTTGGCAATACCAAACCCTTTCGTATTCGTATCGTAAACCGTTTAAATGATGTGTACGATTATTTTTACATCAAGCAAGCTGATGCATCAAGAATATATGGATTGGAGTTGGAAGAAATATTGTCACCCAATCAGGTGAATTATATGGTAGACCATGATACGTTGGTTGAGGAACATATTGTTGGAATTCCGGGGGACACTTTTTCGAAAACACGTATGTTTTCGCCTGATTATAATCTGACCCGGATTTCTAAAGAATTTGTCAAGTTTAATGAACGATGTATTATTACGTTGTTGGGGGATATGCGGGCATACAATTTCGTTATGCAGATTACACCAGATTTTGATGATTTCCAATTTCGAATTCGGGCAATAGATTTTGACCAGCAGTTTTATGAGGGAAATCCGAAAGTATATATGCCACAATTTTTTAAGGAGAATCTTCCCTATGTCAAACTGGCGATGGAACATCTAAATGAAAAAACAGTACTGCAATACCAACAAGAGGAGCGTTCCTCCATTGTGCATAGAGTTCGAAGCGAAAGACATCGGATCGCTGATCTGAGGGATGCTTCGCAAACGCAGGTGCTCTCGACCCAGGAGAATATCAAACAGTTACGTGAGGGCTATGCTGAATTTTATCAGAACAACTCTTACCTCAAGTGTAAAACGATGACGGATATTGTGGAATTGAATGTGAAGAATGTGATTCGTCAGGTGCAAATGTAATTACTTGATTCTATCCTTGTTGTCTTTGATAAAGGCGGACCATCCCGTATACGACTTGCTGCTGCCTGATACTGCATTTTTCTGAAACGAGTGGCAGACAGCAATTGCCAATCCGTCTGTGGCATCTAAAAATTGTGGTGTTTCCTCAAATTTTAATAAATTTTTTAGCATAGCGGAAACCTGCTCCTTTGTCGCATTTCCATTTCCTGTAACGGATTGTTTTATCTTTCTTGGAGAATATTCAAAGATCGGAATATCTTGCGCTAGCGCCGCCGCCATAGCAACACCTTGAGCTCGCCCTAATTTGAGCATGACCTGTATGTTTTTGCCATAAAATGGTGATTCAAGGGCTACGCAGTCGGGATTATATTCTTGCATTAAAGCCGAAGTTTTTTTGAAAATACGTTGTAGTTTTAGGGCATGATCGTCTAAATGTCCCATTTTGATGACCCCCATTGAGATCAAGGATATGTTATTGCCGACTTCTTTGATGATGCCATATCCCAGTACAACGGTACCGGGGTCGATCCCTAAAATTATTCTTTCTTTCGCCTTTTCCTTCTGCATATACAATATTACAAATTTTGCGTTTTATTCGTGGATTGCATTCGACAAAACTTAATCATTTGGCTAAAATTTAGTAACATTGCTCTCTAATTATCAAAAGTTGACTGGAAGACAAAAAAAATACATTAGTCTTTTATTGAAGATACTTGTTTTCGCCCTGGCGACCTGGTATATTGCCGTGAAAGTATCTGATAAAAGTAATATTGAGAAGTTTAAAACCCTAATAGCAGGTTTAGAACAGCATTCTGTTGTTTGGACCCTGGTTTTGATCGTGGTTTTAATGCTTGTAAATTGGTTGCTTGAAGTCGTTAAATGGCAGTATCTTGCCTCTAAACTGGAGCGTATTTCATTTTGGCAGGCGTTCCAATCCGTTTTTTGTGGACTTACCTGGGCTATTTTTACTCCCAATAGGATTGGAGAGTATGGTGGACGCGTTCTTTTTTTACAGCCTCAACATCGAGCAAAAGGAGCCGTAGCGATGGGCGTTGGATTGTTTGCACAATTGGTGCTCACAAGCGTTGCGGGATCACTAAGTATCGCTTGGTTTATCTGTAAATTTCTCTCAACTCCTTTAACCGTACAATTTGGGGTATGGCTACTTGCAATTATTTATGCCGGAGGATTTGTCATCTTATATTTCAATGTAAAATGGATCGATTTATTGGTCGGCAAAATTAAGTTTTTGAAACGGATTAAGCCCTTCTTTGAAGTATTGGAACATTATTCAATGCGGGAGCTCAGTATTGTTCTTTTAAATTCCTTGGCGCGATTTGTCATTTTTACTTCTCAGTATATCATCTTGATGAAGCTAACGCTACCTGAGTTGCCGCTTTTATCCATGATTCTGATGATTTTTATCCTGTTTTTTGTGCAGGCAGCGCTACCTACGTTGGATATTTTTGATTTCAGTGTTAGAAGTTTTGTTGCAAGCAATCTATATAGCTATATTACCACACAGGAAATTGCTGTAATGGCTATTGTTTCCTGTATTTGGTTCGTTAATTTGATTCTTCCAGCTATATTTGGTTCTATTTTTGTTTTTAAGATAAATTTTTTCGGTGATACAAATTCTTAACTATTTATTGATCATTTTTGCCTGTGTATACGCAATTCTAGTTTTATGGATGCGCAGAGGCTGGTTCTTGCTTTCGGAACCTAACAATTCTGTTAGGCCAACAATGACCGTATCTGTCATTATCGCAGCGCGGAATGAGGAATTAAATATTAGACGTACCATTGAATCGATACTAGGGCAGAATTATCCTAAAGAGCTCCTGGAGTTAATTATTATCGATGACCATTCAGACGACAGTACGTCTTTGATTGTGAAAGAATATGAAGAGAAAGGTGTCAAGCTGATTCAATTGAATGAAAATGGCCGTTTGAATTCCTATAAGAAATTAGCAATTTCAAGAGCGATAGATTGCTGTCATGGCGAAATTATTATTACCACCGATGCAGACTGCCGCATGGGGTCGAACTGGCTAACGACGGTTATCAGTACATTTGAGAAAGAAGGCGCTTATCTACAATCTTCTCCAGTGGTGTATTCAGAAGAGAAGAGCTTTTTTGAACGGCTGCAGACCTTGGAATTTTTGTATTTGATAGGTTTGGGCGCTGCAGGTATTGGTAATAAAAAACCAACGACCTGTAATGGTGCGAATTTGGCCTATCGAAAGGATATTTTTAAAGAAATGGGCGGATTTAAAGGGATTGATGAGCTTGCATCCGGAGATGATGAACTTTTTTTACATAAGGTAGCAGAACAATATCCCGAGCGCATAACGTTTTGTAAATCAAAAGATGCTGTTGTTTATACGGATGCCAAACCGGATTTGAAATCATTCATTAGTCAGCGTAGACGCTGGGCTTCAAAAAGTACCAAATATAAAAATAAAGGTGTCATCGCATTGGGGATTTCCATTTGGTTTTTCAACTTATTGATTTTGGTTGCTGCAGTTCTTGCGCTCTGTGGTGTGAAATTTGTTGCTTGGGTAGTACTGTTCGCGTTGTTATTAAAGATGATTGTCGAATTTCTTTTTATTCAACCTTTAACCAGGTTCGCAAGCAGAAGTGAACTCTTATGGTATCTTCCTTTATTAAGCTTGGCTCATATCCTTTATCTAGCTTATATCGGCATATTGGGTAATGTAGGGAAGTACGACTGGAAAGGAAGGCAGGTCAAGTAGCTTACTGCTATTTTTCGACTTTTAATTTTATAGCTTCCTCAGCTAATTTAACGATCTCCTCAATATTCTTGCCCTCTGTATCCAAAGGATTTAGAACCTCCCAGGTCATATGAAGAAATGGCGTTAATGGATACATCCCATATTGTACCATTTCGTATGATCCTGTGATGGCGATAGGAACAACGAGTGCGTTCGGATTTTTCTTTAGTAATGTGGCAATTCCTCCAACATGAAAGGCCTTCATTTTTCCGGTTTTCGATCTTGTTCCCTCTGGAAAAATAAACGCGGACCAGTTTTTGGTTTTCATATTATTGGCAAGCTTCAATATCTCAGCAATAGATTGTTTGGGGTCATTGCGATCTATATTTGCGGCACCACCATGTTTTAAGTTAAAGGAGATGCTAGGTATACCGCTGGCAAGTTCAATTTTAGAAATAAATTTTCCATGAAACCTGCGTAAAAAATAGATCATTGGAGGAATATCAAAGGTGCTTTGGTGATTGGCTACAAAGACAATGGGTTGCCCTGTTGGAATATTTTTATTGTCGATAAATGTCACCCGATTAAATAGTGTGTAATAGCAGGCAACGAGACAGGCATTTAATATATCTACACTCTTTTTGTGTGCATTATATCCACCAAGTTTTAAACATAACCACTGTATAGGGTGAAAGATAATCAAGGATAAACCAAAACAAAACCAAAATATTATAGATAGGAAATAGCCTAAAAACTTCTTCATAAATGTTATTTAATGATACAAATATATCATTAAGCAATGGTTTTTAAAAAATATTGATTTTATAATGTTTTGTTTTAACATTATTAATGTTATCTTTAATAATATTAAAATAGTTATTATTTAATGAAAAAAATACCGATTGATTGCCCTTGTTGTGAAGCGAAGTTAAAAGTCGCTAAATTGGTGTGTGACTCCTGTGAAACCGAAGTTGTTGGTAAGTTTTCATTACCCGTGTTAATGCAACTTACTGTTGAGGAACAAGAATTTGTTCTGAATTTTTTGATACACTCAGGAAGTCTAAAGGAAATGGCAAACCAAATGGGAAAATCCTATCCGACGGTTCGTAATATCCTGGATGATCTGATTCATAAAGTGAAATCTCTTACGAATACAAACAGTGTTGGCAGAAATAGAAATATTTAGTGGCAAGAGAAATCGAATGATTAATGAACAAAGAATGATGTCATGATGAAAAATAATACACTTTATACCGAAAGCCAATCTTTTTTTAGCTGGTTATTATGTTTGATCCTTTTAACGGTCAGTGTGGCTAGTTTTTCTGTGCACTGGCATGATATCTTGCAGTTGGATTTTGTCCAATTATTTCAATTGCCAGGATTTTGGATCAATTTGGTATTGTGGGGGTTATTTAGCATACTACGATTAAAAACTACTATTCGTGAAGATGGAATTGAAGTCTATTTTTTTCCATTTAATTTCTATCGTAAAAGGACGCTTTGGACAGATATTCGTGCTATTGAGGTACGAAAATATAACCCGATCGGTGAGTTTGGTGGATGGGGTTTGCGGAGAGGGTGGAAAGGGCTGGCTTTTTCAGCTCGTGGTAATATGGGTTTACAACTTACATTGGAAACTGGTAAGGTATTACTTATTGGAACCCAAAATCCGGCTGCGATTGAACAGCTGAATTTATCTCAATTCTTAAAAAATGAAGGTTAAACAGATTTTTCAGAATCCATTTTCGGAATTCCCGGAGTGGAAGCTATTCTTTGCTGGTGTTAGCGGATTTTTGTTATCAAGCTATGTTATTTATTTATCTGGCCAGCAGTTCAATGGTTTTATGCATTTCTATCAACCGGATAGAGAGACTTCGATATGGGCTGTATTGGGCGTTCATGCCTGTATGGTTTTGGCTCCTTTTACACTTCTTTACGGTACAGGGATGTTATTAAACAGAAAAACCAGAATCATTGATGTCATGAATGTCATTCTGATTATACCATTTCCGCTCTATCTTGCCTTATTTTTAGGGAAATTGTTAAACCAGGATAAATTCACGGCTCAAGTATTAAAAGCAGCACAAAACGGTGACCATACATTGGCTGGAGTTGATAAAGCCGAGCTGTTTTTATTCGGTATGTTTGGAATAATCAGTTTGTTATTGCTATGCTATCAATTCTATTTATTGGTTAAGGGTATGAATGTAGCCGTTAATAATAAGAAGATTGGAATCAGTATCGTATTTGTGGCATTATATTTTATATTGGATTTGTGCATACAGTTTAATTTCTAGTAAAAAACGACAATGAGAAAAATTTTATATCTATTGATTATTTGTTTTCATTTTTCATGTACCCATGCGCAGACATTTGATGGCTCATGGAAAGGTGAGGTTGAGGTTTCAGGGCAGAAGCTGCTGCTGGTGTTCAATATTCAAAAAGATAGTGCAGGGAAGTGGAATGGAACCTTTGAGAGTCCGATGCAAACAGCGCAGAAATTTCCAATCAATCAAATACGTATTCAACACGATTCCATTTGGATGGATGTTAAGAATATAGGTCTTCTGTATGCAGGCTTTTTGGATCGGGATAAAGATGTTATGAAAGGGGTGATGAAACAAGGCCCCTTTGAATCTGCTATGATTTTGGTACGAAGCGAAAACGAACAGAGTGGGCTTTCTCGTAAGCAGGATGTTTTTCCTCCTTACAGCTATACGGAAGAGGAAGTTTCGTTTAAAAATAGTGCCGGCAATGCATTTTTGACAGGTTCTCTAACTTATCCTAAAAATGGAGGACCATTCCCTGCATTGGTATTGGTAAACGGTAGCGGTCAGCAAAATAGAGATTCTGAAGTGTTTGGCCACAGGCCATTTAAGGTGCTTGCTGATCATCTTACCAAAAATGGTTTTGCTGTATTACGTTATGATGACAGGGGAGTAGGTGGCTCAAAAGGAGAAGTTAATTTAGCGACAACAATTGATTTTGCCTCTGACGCCAATGCTTCAGTTGATTTTCTAAGCAAAAAAGCTATAGTTGATGTGGATAAAATCGGAATGATCGGGCATAGTGAGGGAGCCCTAATTGCCGAAATAGTGGCATCCGAGAATAGTAAGGTAAAGTATATTGCACTTTTGTCTGGACCTGTGATCAAAGGAGATTCTTTACTGATCTTACAGAGTTATGCTTTAGGAAAAGCGGGCGGATTATCTGAAGCAGCGTTACAGACCAATAAAGTAAATAATAGAAAATTGTATACTATTCTATTGGAAGACGAGCCACCCAAGGTGTTGGCCGAATCGTTGGAAAAGGAACTTATTCGGCAAAATAACGGTAATCCACTAACGCCTGATATGAAGATTAAGCTTAGTCCAATGATGAGCCCCTGGTTTAGAACGTTTCTTCGTATCGATCCGGCTTATTATCTGAAGCAGCTGAAAGTACCGATTTTTGCTTCATTTGGCGGAAAGGACGTCCAAGTTCCTGCAAATGAAAACATTTATTGTCTTCAACACCTGCACTTAAACACTACCGACGTCACCATTAAGGATTACCCCAATTTGAATCACCTGTTTCAAAATGCGCAAACTGGAAAAATTGAAGAATATTTTGAAAACTCAGAGAGTTTTAATGAACAATTGATGGATGACCTTACGAAATGGCTTAAATTGAAGACAAATTGATTTAATAAACTAAAGGCTGTCAATTTTAATATTTCTTTCAGAATTAAATAGGATGAAAAAGATTAGGGCCATTTAATAGAGCATTAAATGGTCCTGACTATAAATAGATCAACTCGACTATGCTAGATCAACCTGACTGTATTAGATCAAAGGATATCTCTTTGAAGGGTGGTTTTCCAACTAAGGTGTTGTATTGGCTACAGGAAGTATTTTCCCATTGAAATAGTGATGCCCGTTTTGAGCGAAATCCGCGATATAGCGTCCCATTTCAAAGGCTAAAGTACCCGCTTCAACACCTGGAAAAGCAGCCTCGAACATTTCGGTCTGAGCAGATCCTAAGGCTAGACAGTTCACTTTGATTCCTTTTTCCTTAAACTCCTCCGCTAAGCATTCTGTAAGCACTGCTAATGCAGCTTTGCTAGTTGAATATGCCGAAAGTCCGGGAAACTTCATTGACCCCTGGAATCCGCCCATACTACTAATATTGACAATATGTGAGCCTGGATGCATCATGGGAACAACGTTTTGTATCATATTTACGTGTCCCATTACATTGGTTTGTAGCATTTCAGCAAAATCCTTTTCATCAGTTTCCATAAATGGCTTATTGATGAGTACTCCAGCATTGTTAATCAAGATATCAACCTTATCGAATTTTGATTGGATGAAGGGAACAAGTGTAGTATAGTCATCGTAGACAATATCAAATTGAGCGGGGTATAAGGTGCCGCCATCATAGTTAAGCTGACCTGCAATTTCATGAAGTTTTCTCAGTTTGTCTGCTGATCTAGCCAAAGCAATGACTTTGTTGTCCTTTTTAGAGGTCAAATCCAATACCGCTTCAAATCCAACACCACTGCTTGCACCTGTAATAATAATATTTGCCATGTTTATTCTTCTAGTTTTTGACTTTGTTCAACTTCTTCTGCGGAAGGTAATTTGTCCTCTCCAATTGCTTGCGGATGAAAGATAAAATAAATTCCCGAAAGCGCGACGAGAGCGGAGATGATATAAAATAACAAGGTGATTAAAACCGCATTGTGTGAGTCGACCTGGAATATGCCCGCTCCCCACATGATCACAAGCTCACGCATGCCTAAACCCCCAACTGAGAACGGAATGATCGAAACCAGAGAAGATGCAAGGAATAAAAAGAGGTATGGAGAAAATTTGCCGCTAAATCCTAGCGCATAAAGGATGAGAATTGCTGCAGTAACTTGCATGGATTGCACACCGATTGCTTTTAAATGGGCTTTTAGAAAGGTAGCCTTGTATTCTTTAAAGAATTTAATCACGATAAAGTAATACAGAATGCTCCCTATAATAAATAGAATGATGGTCAGATAGTTTGGAATTCCCAACTGTGGCATATAAGTAACTAGCGCTGCAATGATGAGGCATAGTGCCCATAGTCCACTTAATCTATCTAAAAATAAGGCCGTAAATAGTTTTCGTCCTTTAATATTGAATCGTTTCCTGAGGAAGAATATCTTATAACCATCTCCGCCAACACCGCCTGGTAAAATGAGGTTGTAAAATAGGCCAAGTTGATACAGTTTTAAATTATATTTTTCCGTAACATCCAAACCGATTGCCTTTAAAAAAGTCAATAAGCGCGAAGAAGAAATAAAAATAGAGATACTATAAGCAACTAAAGCAAAGAATAGATAGAGTGGATTGGAGTTGATGACAGCTTCTTTCAGATCCTTTAGCGATACTTTGCTAAATACCCAGTATAAGGCCCCTACAGTGACGACAATCTTTGCTATATTTTTGGCTATTTTGAGCCCCTTTTTTTTATCCATATAAATTATACATCCAATCTTGTTCGGCTGTAATTAGCGTTTTGGAGAATCCAAAGTTAGAAACTTTGGCGAATTGTGCAATTACACTTAAGCAATCGTTGGGTAAATTCTTGAATACAATAATATCAAATATAAAATACCAAAGATAGTAGCAAGAGAAAATAGCCAATTTAGGTCAATTCTGTTATATTTGTGCTTGAGCACAGCGATCATCAATCCAATGATGAAGCAAAATAATAAAATAGGAGCGACAAGCGCGATCTTATTGGTAAATGCAAGGCTGATTTGATTCAATTTGCTTTTTGCTTCCTGTCCTAAAAAAAGCGGATAAGAAGCAAAGGCCAATAAAATGATAAATAACCTTAACAGCGTTTTTGCGATTATTTTGCTTATGGTATGATTTTTGGCTGTAATCTTCATGATTTGTGGATTAATTTACCCCAAAAATACAATTTGAAATTAAAATTTATACATATGAATCGATTCGTTTTATCATTAGCAACTGTTTTTGCTACGGTGACCTTATTTTCTTGTGGAGCACAAAAGCAAGGTACATCAACTGGAAATCCTTCTTCCAATACGAGTGCAGCTTCAGGTCCTAGCGCTTCGGATTGGAAATCCGCTGTAAAAGGAACGTGGACATTGAATACAATCGATAGAGAAAATTTACCTGCTTCATTCACAATTAAAAGTGTATTTGAGGAAGCTCCTGCAGAATGTTTTGTAGGTAGTACATGGAATTTTATTGGAAATGGTAAAGGATCAATTACATTTAATGCCCAAGGGACTTTATGTGCTCCGGGGGCATCACGTGAGATTTTTTGGTCTATCTATAATCCTGGAAAAGGCTTAGGAGAACCTCAGTTTCAATTTAAAAAGATTTATGCGGGTGATAAGGCGAAGAATGTCACAACAGGTTACCGCTTAGATTTATCTTATTCTGATGGGAATAAATTAGTTATGCGTATGCCATTGACTGTTGCGAATGGAGAAGCCTATTTAGTTTTTAACTTTACGCGCTCAAATTAAACGTAAACGATAAAAAAAGAATAACAGAAAGCTATAGGAATTCCTATGGCTTTTTTTGTTTAAAATTTAATACTTTTACACTCCCAATTCATTATGATTTATTTGTGCCATAGGCTGCGGAATTTACCGATACAGTGAAAAAGCCAACTATGCATGATAATCTTGTGGGCGGATAAGCTTATTTTAAGTATGAAAATGGGATATATACCTAACGATTTCGTCAGGTATTGCTTAATCTAGAGAGAAACATGGCTGAACAAAACACGAAAACTGCTTTAATAACAGGTATAACAGGACAAGATGGTGCCTATCTAGCAGAATTCCTATTGAAGAAAGGATACAAAGTACACGGTTTAAAACGCCGCAGCTCTTTATTCAATACTGATCGTATTGACCATCTTTATCAAGATCCTCATCTCGACAATCGAAATTTTACATTGCATTTTGGTGATTTGACGGATTCAACCAATTTGATTCGCATTATACAAGAAACACAGCCTGACGAGATTTACAATCTTGCGGCGCAATCTCACGTAAAGGTTAGTTTTGATACGCCAGAATATACTGCAAATGCAGACGGTATCGGTACATTGCGGATTCTTGAGGCGGTCAGATTATTGGGAATGATCGAAAAAACCCGTATTTATCAGGCTTCGACTTCCGAATTGTATGGATTGGTGCAAGCGGTTCCACAAAGCGAAACAACACCCTTTTATCCACGAAGTCCGTATGCTGTAGCAAAAATGTACGGTTATTGGATTACTGTAAATTACCGTGAAGCTTATAAGATGTATGCCTGTAATGGTATTTTATTTAATCACGAGAGCCCTGTAAGAGGAGAAACTTTTGTGACACGTAAAATTACCAGGGCTGTGGCAAAAATCGCGCTAGGGCTGCAAGATAAATTATATCTTGGTAATCTGTCCGCACAACGTGACTGGGGGCATGCCAAAGATTATGTAGAAGCAATGTGGTTGATTCTACAACAAGAAACTGCAGAAGATTTTGTGATTGCTACAGGTGTGACAACAACCGTTAGGGACTTTGTTCGCATGGCTTTTGCAGAATTGGGTATTGAGATTGAGTTCAGTGGAAAGGGAGAGCAGGAGAAGGGGGTAATTATCGATATTGACGAGGAACGCTTAGCTCAGTTAAATATTGATAAGTCGCTGATTAAATTCGGTCAGACTGTTGTCAAAGTTGATCCAGCATATTATAGGCCAACTGAAGTCGATTTACTTATTGGAGATCCGACAAAAGCAAATACAAAACTTGGATGGACGCCAAAATATGATCTTCAGATGTTGGTAACAGATATGGTACAATCCGATCTTCACCTGATGAGAAAGGAAGAATACTTAAAACAAGGCGGATTTGAGACCTTGAATTATTTTGAATAATTCATAATTGGTAATAAAAAATAAAACTGGAATAATTTTTGTTTAAACATTCAATAGTATAAATTTATAGATTTATACCTATGAATATGACAGTATATTATGATAAATTCAGAAGTTGTTTCGAGTAAGAAAGAAGAAGAAAAGAAGAAAGATTCTTCGAAGATTTACTTCTTTATCATTGCGATAGCAGCATTACTTGCAACAAACATATATTTTTATGTCAAGTTTAAGACCAATGGTGAAAAGGTCTATACACTTACAGTAGAAAAAGAAAATCTGCAGGTACAAATCGATCGTATTGAAGCTGAATTGGATAAAATTGATGTAGAAAATGTTCAATTGACGCCAGAGATGACCGTGCAGAAGGATGATTCTAGAGCGGAGATCGCAGAACTTCGTAAAAAGCTTGAAAATAAAAGTATTACTCCAAAAGATATTGATGATGCACAGCACAAGATCAATCAGCTTAAGAAGCAGGTGGATACTTATCGTGTAAATGTGCAACGGCTGATTCAGGAAAATCAAATTTTATCGAAGCAAAACTCCAATTTGAGCGAATCTGTAGTTGAAAAAGAAAAACAGATTACTTCATTAGTTACATCAAATTCGGACCTGAAAGAGAAGGTTGCAACTGCCTCAGCATTGAAGGTTTCAAGTATCAGTATAAATGGACTTGAAGTCAAAAAGAATGGAAAGGAAGTCGTAGAAGAACGTGCTAAAAAAATCGATAAGTTAAAAATCAACTTTACCGTTGCTGATAATCCATTAGCTAAAAGTGGAGAACGTGATATATATGTCAGAATTATCGATCCACAGGGAAATCTGGTCGTGCAAGGTGATAATATTTTCTATGTACATGGGGAGAAATTGCAATATACCTTTAAACACAATATTTTATTTACCAACAAAGGTGAAGATTATATCGTCTATTGGGCAGCGGAAGAGGGCTTCTCTAAAGGGGCCTATACGGTATTGTTATATGAAGATAATGCAATCATGGGACGATCTACGGTTGTGTTACGTTAAAAATAAATGCACTATTAAACAAAAAAGCTCTTTGCCATCATGCAAAGAGCTTTTTTGTTTAATAGTGCGCTGTTTGTGTTAGGCTGATCCTTAGAACGAAAGAATAAGGCTATCCCATTTATCGTTCAGTTTTATGTAAACAATGTTTGAGATATAAGGTGCCTAACTGAACGCCCTATTTTTATTTACATTACTTGGCGTGGTAGCCCCCTATTTATGTACTTAGAACGGTTCATCTTATTATTAAGATGCTTGCGAGGCAGTATCCTATACGCTTTCTTGGATGTCTTATTACTGTTGATTTAAGATTCTATCTGTTGCAAAGGAAGCAGTATATGAAACGTTGTCCCTTCGCCTTCTACAGTCTCAAAATAGATTTGCCCGTTACAGGCTTCAATTGTCTTTTTGACGAGAACTAGCCCTAAACCGTTTCCGGAACTCTTTGTCGTGAAATTAATCTGGAAAATTTTATCCTGCATCTCTTTGGGAATGCCATAACCGTTGTCTTTGATATCTATCTTGACAAATTTGTCTGAGTAGCGTTCAATGGAAATCTCGATCTTCATGTTTTTTCGCCCATAACCGCCCTCAATCGCATTTTTTATCAAATTATTGAAAGTTCTTAATAGCTCATTACCATCTGCTTTAACGATAAGGGTTTTGTGATCCGCATTGTTAATGAGACGAATACTTACATTTGGTGTATTGTTGTACAAGGAAATGGACTTTGTTACTTTCTCTACAATATTGATGTTTTCCATTACCGTATTAGGGAATTTTGCAAAATGTGAAAATTCTGACGCAATATGCGTCAACGCATCGATTTGTTCGATGAATGAAGTGGAGAATTTATTGAAGCGATCCGGAAATTTAGGATCCTCATCTTTGTACGATCTACGGAGTTGCTGAATGCCTAATTTCATTGGTGTCAACGGATTTTTGATTTCATGGGCAATCTGTTGAGCCATCTCACGCCAAGTGGATTCTCGCTCGGTATCTTTGATTTTATTGGCATAGTCCTCCAGCTTTATGATCATGAGATTATATTCTTTGATCAATGTACCTATTTCATCATTTCGTTGCCAAAAGAGAGGCTCGTTGGGCTGTCCCAAACGTAGTTGTGAAATCTTCTTACTGATGATGCTCAATGGATTGGTGACACTGTTGGCCACAAACGTCGCATAAAATCCAAAGCCTATGATGATCAGCGAATAAATGTTCACTATGGTATTTAAAAGAAGATTCTTATTGATATTTTCTTCCTTCTGAAGCGAGAAGTTTGGTATACCTATATAAGCCAATGTATTATAGTTTTTATCCCTGATGGTGGCGTAACTGGTCTCAAATTGGAAAGTACCAATACGTTCATCTTCAATCGTCTCCGATTTTTTTAAGATGGAAAGATTCTTCAGGGCAGCCGGATTAATGAAAGTAGAGAAAAGCTCCAGATCGTAGATTCTACGCTGCGAGCTGTAAAGTAACCTGCCTGATTTGGAATAAAGATTGAAGTCTTTGGAAATTGTTTCGGATAATGTCTTGAGAATGCTGATCAGCTGCGTCTCGGTGGATGTTTCATCCGTGTAGGTCAACATATTTTCCATCCGTTTGCCTAATTCGATAATAAAGCGTTCCTTACTTGCTTTATTGTTATTATAAAGCTGCTTGTTGATACTTATATATGAAATTACCGCCGATATGAGAATAGCCAGAATTACCGATGAGATGATGGAAGTCTGAATACGTGTAGAGTACTGTATTTTATTTACTATTTTGTAGAACTGATATTTTAAATTACGGAAAGTTAGCTTGGTATTTTTAAGAAAGATATAGAGTGATTTTATGAAATGGAAAAGCATAAAAATCATAAAAAATACCAAGAACAGAAATGAAGTCGTCGCTAGATAATCCCAAAAAGAAGGTTTTTGTTTACTGATAACATATGTAGAGAATTTATTGGCAACATAAGCCATATGTAGATATGCATCACGGTCCAGTACTTGAATATATTCCCCTGGAACACCTTTCAGCCCCCTCAAATTGTTCTCGTAGGTATATTTCCCAAACTGTGTTATTAAAGAACCTCCTTTATAGAGGGCTATCGAATAATCCCCTTTATTATAATATTGCGAATTGTTGATCCGCATATCGGTAAGGATTTCGGGATAGGGAACCGTATAGCTGAAGTCTTTATTTGAAAGATTGATGATAACATTGACAATCCTATTTTGGTCAATGGTGACAGGAATGATGGAGAAGTATTCGTGCGTGCCTAATTCTGCGCTGGCACGGTAGAAGTTTTGAGTGACTTTTATCGACTTGTTGATTACTTTTTCTCGATATTCATTGATCTTATTTTGGCTGGCTGGATTGAGCGGAATATTATTTTGATCATAATAATATGCTTTGAACTCATACTTGGAAAGATAGCCACTAAAGTACTTTTTCTTGATAAAATCGTTGATTCCTTCGGTATTGGTATAGGGGAGGCTGATATTAAATAGGTGTTTTAATTCTTGATCGTTTGCTAGGCTACTTTCAATATCTGAGAATAATGAAACAGCATTGACATCATCTTCTGATTGTAGGTTACTCAATAAGATCTTCATGTCAATTAAGTTCCGTTCCTGATAGAAACGAGCGTGCGTGATCGTACTTATGATTGCCCAAAGTATCAGTACGGCGATATAATTTGTTAATATATGTCGGTCGAAATACTTCTCGCCAAATGATTTAATAAGGATGATCAGTGCGAGTAACAAATTGACCAGGCTATTTTTCTCTATATAAAAGGAAATGATCAGGATGATAAAAATGACACATGCCAGTTGAATGTTGAGTAACTGCGTCGGTTTTAACTCTAATTTTTTAAGAAAAAATAGTACAAGATCTATGTAGATGCTCAAGGCCAAAATACCCATGCCAACAATGCCTAAATCTACCCAACTTAGGAAATGTAAATCGACAAGTTTTGTGAAATCAAAATAGATGTTGTTGGAATGCGTAATCAGGGTACCGGCGATATCATACAACAGACCGAACGACAGGTATATACTTAGAATAAATCCGATTGCGATAGGAATTCTAAAGAGCCGGATGTTCTTTATCTTGTCGAAATTGAGCTCTTTGCGAATTGAATAGATAAATAGAATCAACCATAACAACAATATGGTGGTGGACATCACGGACCATATATTGGGGAAGAAGCGATTATAAGCGTAATTACGCGAATCGAAAATTGAAAATGTCGCGTTTTCGGACAGTAGATTCCATTTAAGATCGGCAAATTTGACGAGGCTAAATATTGATAATAGCAGTAATGCAGACCACCACGCCCTTCCTGTCTTAGCCATATGGAGGCAGAGACTATTGAAGAATATCAGTAATGCGATCCAGGCAAGTAGCCAGCAGAAGAATTGCAAAATAGTATAGGCATTTTCATGCTCTCCGTCTTTTAGCTTAACCGAGAACAGATAAGATCCTTCATTGCTATAGATATTTTTAATGGTGACCGTGTCTGTATAGGAGGCAATGTCAATATTTCGAGAGTCGAAGAAGTTCCTCCGCAATGAGCTATTCAAATAGGGGTTGTTGTTATTTGTATAGCCTTTAACAATAATATAGGCGAGTATACTGATATTGCCAATTGTTTTTTTGCGAACAACGTAAGAACGGTTATCATCCTGGATAAAATTGGATTTTTCTGGAAATCCCTGATCTGTAATAGGCACAAATAGATGCGTGCTCCACATCTTCGGTTCATGGTCCTTAAAGAGAAATAAATAAACCTTTTCATTGGTTTTGAACTTTTCAAATGCCTGATAAACTGCTATCGGGTACTGATCGTAGTTTTTAAATGTTTTGAGCAGGAGCGAATCATTGAAAATTCGGTCGACTTCTTTCTCTTGTTGAGCGATATAATCATTGAGTGATTTTGTATCAATGTCTAGTATTTCCTTATTGGTAACAGATTCTTTGATGGTGATAGCTGTTCCTATAAAGCATAAAGTCAAGATAAGTAGGAGTAATCGAATTTTTATACCAGAATTCACGTTCGTCAATTTACATTATTGTAAATATAAAAAAAAGTCCTTGCTTTCTTAGGGCAAGGACTTTTATATTATTTTTCTGAACTACCTATTTTCATGGGCCAGAAAGAATCTTCATTAGGTTTTCGTAGCTGTTGATGCTAGCGAAAACATGAAGGATTTAATACGCTAATTAAACGTGTGGTTCTTCTTGAC
This sequence comes from Sphingobacterium sp., assembly GCA_050281725.1. Taxonomy (GTDB): domain Bacteria; phylum Bacteroidota; class Bacteroidia; order Sphingobacteriales; family Sphingobacteriaceae; genus Sphingobacterium. The sequence goes on from JBMAAL010000012.1 coordinate 23,956, forward strand.
GGAAGATTTTGGCAGTCAAATACTCGCGGTTTAGACGAGCAATGTTTGTTAATTTGATACCAACAGGACATTCTGCTTCGCAAGCTCCAGTGTTCGTACAGTTACCAAAACCTTCTGCATCCATTTGATCTACCATTGCCTGTGCACGTTCGTAACGCTCAGTTTGGCCTTGAGGTAATAAGGCAAATTGAGATACTTTTGCAGACACAAATAACATTGCAGAAGCATTTTTACATGCTGCAACACAAGCACCACAACCGATACATGTAGCCGATTCAAATGCTTCGTCAGCAATACGTTTAGGAATCGGAATAACATTGGCATCAGGAACACCCCCTGTATTAACATTTACATATCCACCCGCTTGTTGAATGCGGTCAAAAGCCGTACGGTCTGTTGCAAGGTCTTTCAATACAGGGAATGCAGCAGCTCTCCAAGGTTCAATCACGATAGTCTGTCCATCGTGGAAGCTACGCATGTGCAATTGACATGTTGTTGTACCTTCTTTAGGACCGTGAGGGCGGCCGTTGATTACTAATGAACACATCCCGCAGATACCTTCACGACAGTCGTGATCGAAATATACAGGATCTTCTCCTTTACGAGTCAATTCTTCATTGACAATATCAAGCATCTCTAAGAAAGACATATCATCAGCGATATCGTTTGCCTGATAAGTTACAAATTGACCTTTATCTTTATCATTTTTTTGACGCCAAACTTTCAGCGTTAAATTCATATGTTGTGCCATGATAATTTTCCTTCTTATTTATAACTTCTTTGTGTTAACTGAACGTTCTCGAATACCAAGTCTTCCTTGTGTAATTCCTCAGGTACATTGTCTCCTTTGTATTCCCAAGCAGATACATAGGCGAATTCATCATCGTTACGTTTTGCTTCACCTTCTTCAGTTTGGCTTTCTAAACGGAAGTGACCACCACAAGACTCAGCGCGTTGCAATGCATCAACAACCATTAACTCACCTAATTCTAAGAAGTCAGCTACGCGACCAGCTTTTTCTAAAGAAAGATTTAATTCTTCATTCTCTCCAAGTACCCGAACGTTTGTCCAGAATTCTTTTTTCAACTCTTGGATCAAACCTTGCGCTTTTTGTAAGCCTTCAGCAGTACGAGCCATACCACAATATTCCCACATGATGAGACCTAGTTTTTTGTGGATATCATCAACAGTTTCAGTACCGTTTAAAGACAACAATTTGTTGATTTTGTCTTCAACTTCCTTACGTGTAGATTCGAAAGCCGGATGGTTGTGATCTACTGGTGCGAATGAACCTAATTTAGCTAAGTAATCACCCACAGTGTAAGGAATTACGAAATAACCATCGGCAAGACCCTGCATCAAGGCCGAAGCACCTAAGCGGTTCGCACCGTGGTCAGAGAAATTGCACTCACCCAATGCATACAAACCTGGGATTGTAGTCATCAAGTTGTAATCAACCCATACACCACCCATTGTGTAGTGAACAGCTGGATAGATACGCATTGGTTGTTTGTAAGGGTTCTCATCCGTGATTTGATAGTACATGTCAAATAAGTTACCGTATTTAGCACGTACAGCATCCTCGCCTAAACGACCGATAGCTTCTTTAAAATCCAAGAATACGGCGAAACCAGTTTTACCAACACCACGTCCATCATCAACAGCCTCTTTTGCATTACGGGATGCCACGTCACGTGGTACTAAGTTACCGAATGAAGGGTATTTACGCTCCAAGAAATAATCTCTGTCGTCTTCTTTGATGTCATTGGCTTTGATCTCACCTTTACGCAATCTTTCAGCCATTTCTTGAGTTTTAGGAACCCATACACGACCGTCATTACGTAGAGACTCTGACATCAATGTCAATTTAGATTGGTGATCACCTGTTACCGGGATACAAGTTGGGTGAATTTGTGTATAACAAGGGTTTGCAAAGTAAGCACCACGTTTGTGCGCTCTCCAAGCTGCTGTAACGTTACATCCCATTGCATTTGTAGACAAGAAGAATACGTTACCGTAACCACCAGTACACATCAATACTGCATGTGCAGCATGAGTTTCGATTTTACCTGAAACCAAGTCACGAGTGACAATACCTTTAGCATGACCATCGATCATAACTAAGTCTAACATCTCATGACGCGTATAAGATTTTACTTTTCCTTTTTTGATTTGACGGTTTAACGCTGAATAAGCGCCCAACAACAATTGTTGTCCCGTTTGACCACGTGCATAGAACGTACGGCTAACTTGTGCACCACCGAAAGAGCGGTTGTCTAATAGACCTCCGTATTCACGCGCAAATGGAACACCTTGAGCAACACATTGGTCAATGATGTTGACAGATACTTCAGCCAAACGGTAAACGTTTGCTTCACGTGAGCGGTAGTCACCACCTTTGATTGTATCGTAGAATAAACGGAAAACAGAGTCACCGTCATTTTGGTAGCTCTTTGCTGCATTGATACCACCTTGCGCCGCAATAGAGTGCGCACGACGAGGTGAATCTTGGTAACAGAATGTAATTACATTATATCCTAATTCAGCTAAAGATGCTGCGGCTGATGCACCAGCAAGACCTGTACCAACAACAATAACGGTAAATTTACGTTTGTTAGCAGGGTTAACCAACTTAAGATTAAATTTATGATTTGACCACTTTTGGGCTAATGGACCCGCTGGTACTTTTGAATCTAACATATCTCTTAATTTTATATTAATGAATAGAGCTGCTGCTCTATCTTAAAAGATTCTGAATTATTTAAAGAAGAAAAACAATGGCATTAATACAAAGCCAATTGGGATTAAAACTCCAAATATCCAAACACCTATTACTCTGATGATTCCAATATATCTTCTGTGGTTAAAACCTAAAGTTTGGAATGCAGATTGGAAACCATGAATTAAGTGGAATGCCAATGCTGCCATCGCAATAACGTACAATGCGACCAATGCAATATTTTGGAATGCAAAGTCAACTTGCTTGTACAAATCTCTCGCTTTTAAGATTTGAACATTGTTTTCTACCGTTTCTTGGTAGTCGTGGAATTCAGAAGCTTGAAGTTCTCTAGCTGTGGTTTGTCCAGTTGCCAAATCAGTACGGTATTCGATATACGGCACTTCATCATTGTGAAACTTCCACCAAAAATTAGACATGTGCGTAGCTAAGAATACTAAAATGACAGTACCTAAGATACCCATGTTGCGTGAATTCCACTTGCTGTTTGCTTGACCATCATATTTGGCATAACCAATAGGACGAGCGGCCTTGTTTTTCATCGACAATGTAATGGCGTAGATGACGTGAACAATTACCGAAGCATACAATAAGTAAGAAACAACTTTGATTGGTGTAAAGTGAGTCATAAAATAAGCGTACTTGTTGAACGCTAGACCCGCATCATCTTTAAATAATTGCAAGTTACCAACCAAGTGAACAACTAGGAATAAACATAGGAAGATTCCTGTTAAGCTCATGATTAGCTTCTTCCCAATCGAAGAACTGAAAACTGGCTTTGATTTACTCATTATCCTTGTAATTTAATTTTAATTAGGCAAATCTACTATTTGCTATTAAATATGATACCATTTTGACAAGAAAAAGCAATAATTTAGAACGGTTCTAAAGTTTATTGAAATAAAAAGTCCGTTTTGAATAAAAACGGACTTTTTCATTGTATATGAACAAGGTTTGGCGAACTATAGAATACTGAATAATCTATAGCCTAAACCGATACTCCACATGTTGATCTTTGGATTTGCCTGGCTCTCATTGTTGACTTTGTTTAAGCCCATTTCGTATCTTACATCGACACGTAAGCTTGAAATGTCAGCACCTACGCCAAATGCCCAAGCTGTACCACTTTTTTTGTAATTATTGGGATTCAATTGGTCGATGACTTTATCTTGTTTGTCATCTACTTTGAACGAAAATATTGGGCCAGTTTGGATCCTTGCTCCAATCGGACCTAAACCAAAGCGTTTGCCTAATAACACTGGAACGTCGACTGTTGTAAATTTAACATCTGTCGATTCCCCATTTTCAGCTTTCACTGTCGTGTTTTTACCTGTTAAGTACACCTCAGGTTGAATATGGAATCCCAATACACCAACACGTCCATAAAGACCTGCTTGGTAGCCTGCTTTCGTGTCGGAATTGAAATATTTGCCATCGCTTTTAAGTTTGGAGAAGTTCAAACCTCCTTTTACACCCACCTCAAAACCCGGCAAAAGCTGCGCCTGTGCCGTTGCTACGCTACCACAAATCAAAAGTAATGCTGGTAAAATCTTTTTCATAATCTTTTATTTATGTATATATTGTATCTTTAAACAAACTTTTACAGTTCAGTAAAGATATACAAATTTTATACCTAAATCTGAGTTATGCTGAAAATTAACGAAGAACAGTGGCAAGTTGCCAAAGAAAAACTCCGTCGCAAGTACAACCACTTAAGTGATGAAGATTTAGCTTTTCAAGCTGGAGAGGAGGATAGACTGATTAATCGATTGTCTTCTCGTTTGGGCCGTAAGCCTTCCTATGTTTTATTTACGATAGGTAAAGAGATTCAGGATATTAGTAGCAACCGATTATGAGTGATGCCATTAGTTGGACCGATTTTGAGAAAGTGGATTTACGGGTAGGAACTATTTTAGAAGTAAAAGACTTTCCGAAAGCTAAAAAGCCCGCCTATCAATTGAAACTTGATTTTGGAGATGAAATTGGTGTATTGCAAAGCAGTGCCCAGATTACAGTACACTATAACAAAGAAGAGTTGATTGGAAAGCAAGTAGTCGCAGTTGTGAACTTTCCCAAAAAGCAGATCGCTAATTTCTTTTCGGAGTGTCTCGTGACCGGATTTGCTGACGAAAATGGCGATATCATTTTGACATCCGTCGACAAAAAATTACCAAATGGATCTAAACTTAGTTAAGTTTGTACCATGACATTTATAGATTTTGAAGGAACACAACTCATCGATAGTGACGAGTCATTCATGCGTATGGCATTGAATGAAGCTAAGGTTGCGTACGAAGAGGGAGAGGTACCTATTGGGGCAGTTATTGTTCATCGAGGACGTGTTATAGGAAAAGGTCATAATTTGACGCAGCGATTGAATGATGTGACAGCTCACGCTGAGATGCAGGCTTTTACAGCAGCTGCAAATTACCTTGGGGGCAAATACCTGGATGAATGTACATTATACGTTACCATAGAACCTTGTATTATGTGTGCTGGAGCGGCCTATTGGACACATATTGGTAAAATAGTCTATGGAGCCAAAGATGAAAAGCGAGGCTATTCTCATTTTCACGATAAAATATTGCACCCCAAAACTGTCATTACACATGGTGTTTTGCAGGAAGAATGTGCTGATTTGGTAAAATCATTTTTTCGTCAAAAACGGTAGAGAAATAATGGATTTATTGTAACACATAAAAACATAACCGTGTATATTGTGTTATATTTGTAAGTATAAACGAAGTAATAAACATTTAAATTAAAATAGATATGGCATTTGAATTAGAAGCGTTACCATACGCAGCCGACGCATTGGAACCACATATTGACAAAACTACAATGGAAATCCACCATGACAGACACCATCAGGCATATGTGGATAACTTAAATAAAGCAATCGCAGGAACAGACGCAGAGAACTTATCGCTATTGGATATCATTAAAAATGTAAGTAAATACACTGCAGCAGTACGTAATAATGGTGGTGGTCATTACAATCACTCTTTGTTTTGGAAAGTTTTAGGCCCAAATGCTGGTGGAGCTCCAACAGGTGAATTAGCCGAAGCAATCAATGCTACATTTGGTTCATTTGATGAGTTGAAAAAACAACTTCAAGCAGCTGGTGCAACTCGTTTTGGCTCCGGATGGGCTTGGTTAATCGTTGGTGCTGATGGTAAATTAGCCGTAACTTCTACACCAAACCAAGACAATCCTTTGATGGATGTTGCTGAAGTAAAAGGAACTCCTATTTTAGGTATCGACGTTTGGGAGCACGCTTATTACTTGAAATTCCAAAATAAGCGTCCGGCGTATTTAGAAGAAATTTTTAATGTTATCAATTGGGATGCCGTAGCACAAAATTATGCTGCAGCAAAATAATTGAACATTTGATAGAACAATAGAAAAGCGACAATACTAATTTATTGTCGCTTTTTTATTTTATAAACAAAACCTCATTTGTATTTGTTTATGAGACTACAGTATAATAGTTAACTCCACGATCATACGCGCTACTGATGAAAAATATTCTAATACTATTAGCAGCACTTTTTATTTTGGGCTCCTGCCAGGGACGGGGTCAGCAGGCAAAAAAAACTGATTTCTCGAAGTTGCCAGCAAAAAATACGGCAAGTTTGGATACAGCGACATTTGCGGCAGGTTGTTTTTGGTGTACTGAGGCACAATTTAAAGAGTTAAAGGGGGTTGTACATGTTGTTTCAGGATATACTGGCGGATGGGTAGCAAATCCAAGTTATACGCAGGTTTGTACAGGGAGCACAGGGCATGCAGAAGCAACCAATATTATTTTTGATCCAAAAGTGATCAGCTACGACAAGCTATTGGAGGCCTTTTTTGTCGCACATGATCCAACAGAGCTCAATCGCCAGGGGAATGATGTTGGCACACAATATCGTTCGGCTATTTTTGTGCACAATAAAGAGCAGCTTGACAAGACGCAGTATTATCTTTCGGCGTTAGAAAAAGAGCATGTTTTCAATAAACCTATTGTAACCGAAGTAGTTCCGGCAACAGTATTTTATCCTGCAGAGGACTATCATCAAGATTATTACAGATTAAATGGAAAAGAACCATACTGCCAATTGGTGATTAAACCGAAATTGGAAAAATTTAAACGTATCTTTTCCAAGGTGCTCAAAGAGGGACAGTAACTTTGGGTATTCATAAAATTTGAGGTAATTTTACTTCTATTAACGCTATTTAGAATCGTGCTAACAAGTTGAAATCATGGTTTCTTATGAAAATAATGGAATGAACAACTTGATAGCTTCATGATTCATAGATAGTATTTTTTGGATGAATAATTAATAATTGTAATATGTCTAAAGGATTTTTTACAGTTCCTGTTCCTACCAATGAACCGGTGTACACTTACGCTGTCGGAACGAAAGAACGTAAATTGTTGAAAGCAGCAATTGATGAGGCACGTTCGAAACAAATCGATATCCCAATGTATATTGGTGGTAAAGAAATCACTACTTCTAAAAAAGTAAACCTAGCTCCTCCACATGACCACCAACATATTTTAGGTCAATACAATCAAGGCGATAAATCTCACGTAACAGATGCAATCAATGCAGCTTTAGCCGCAAAAAAAGATTGGGAAAATCTTACTTGGGAAGATCGTGCTGCGATATTCTTAAAGGCTGCTGAATTGATTTCGGGAAAATATCGTTATGAGTTGAATGCTGCTACAATGTTGGGGCAATCGAAGAACCCATATCAGGCAGAAATTGATTCGGCATGTGAAATCATAGATTTCTTGCGTTTCAATGTGCAATATCTTAGTGAAATCTATAAACAACAACCTCCAGTATCTGGTAAAGGTGTTTGGAACCGTGTAGAACAACGTCCTCTTGAAGGTTTTGTATTTGCATTGACTCCATTCAATTTTACAGCTATTGCGGGTAATTTACCGTCATGTGTCGCAATGATGGGTAATGTTGTTGTATGGAAACCATCCAATACCCAAATCTATTCAGCAAATGTATTGATGAAAATTTTCCGTGAAGCTGGTCTTCCGGATGGGGTAATCAACTTGGTGTATGTTTCAGGTCCTGATGCAGGTGATGTGATTTTCCAACACCCAGATTTTGCAGGTATCCATTTCACTGGTTCAACAGGAGTATTTCAGGATATTTGGAAAACCATTGGTAATAATATTCACCGTTATAAAACGTATCCACGTATTGTTGGCGAGACTGGTGGTAAGGATTTTATCGTTGTACACCCTTCGGCTGATTTGAAAGTTGCGAATACAGCTTTAGTTCGTGGTGCTTTTGAATACCAAGGCCAGAAATGTTCTGCTGCCTCACGCGCATATATTCCTAAATCTTTGTGGCCAGCATTGAAAGAATCTATGACGACTGACGTAAAATCTTTTACAATCGGCGGAACAGAGGATTTTACAAACTTTTTCAATGCTGTCATTGATGAGAAGTCATTTGATAAATTAGCGAAGTATATCGACAGAGCTAAAGAATCTAATGAAGCAGAAATTGTAGTTGGTGGTACATATGATAAATCTAAAGGATATTTCATTCATCCAACAATCATTGAGGCTTCAAAACCAGATTACGAGACCATGGTTGAGGAATTGTTCGGACCTGTCCTGACGGTATATGTTTATGAGGATGCTAAGTTTGAAGAAACGTTAGCTATTGTTGATACAACATCTATTTATGCCTTGACAGGATCAATCATTGCGCAAGATCGTTATGCCATTAATTTAGCAACAGAAAAATTGAGACATGCTGCGGGTAACTTCTATGTGAATGATAAGTGTACAGGTGCTGTCGTAGGTCAACAACCGTTTGGTGGTGCTAGAGGTTCGGGTACAAACGACAAAGCAGGATCAATGATCAATTTGCTTCGTTGGGTATCTCCTCGTACAATCAAAGAGACGTTTAATCCAGATACAGATTATAGATACCCTTTCTTGGAAAAGGGAGAATAAGGAAGCTAGCATAACAGCTTTGTTAAAATAGAAAAGGGCGCTTATAAAGCGCCCTTTTCTATTTTTTAAATAACCCCAATTCTGTTCCGTCGTCTCTAGTCATCCGTATATTCAATGATTTGTTGTTCCCGGCTACATCGATGATAGTTCTTTTTCCTGCTTTTGGACCACCACCTATAAAAACAGGGTAATTGTGGTCTTTATCTGCTGGATAGTATCCATATTGATGTGTGTGGCCAGAGATCATGGCATCAATTTTATATTTCTGAAACAAGGGATGGAAGCATGCTCTGTTATCCAGGGTACCGTGCCAGTCATCCGAATGAAAAATGGGAATATGGCTAATTACAACAGTATGTTGAGCACGCTTTCTTTCTTTGGACTTGAGGACCTGTTCCAGCCATTGGGCCTGTTCTTTTCTGTAGTTATCATAATCGACTGTTCCGGCATATACCTCATGATTGTCAGGCTTGTCTTCGCCACTGTCCAGCATGATCCAAAAAATAGGCCCTCTTTTAAAGGCTTGATAATACTTGTTGTCCGGATAACCAAAATATCGTTTGAAATTACGGGCAAAAGATCCCCTTGTCTCATGGTTTCCTCGATTCATAATGAATGGTTTGCTTGTCGCAAAAAGTTCAATTGGCTTTAGCAATTTCTCTGTGATATCTTGCTGATTGGTGACATAATGAAACGAGTCTCCATTCATCACAAAGAAATCGTAAGGCGCGATATCCTGATTTGGGACGAGGTCATGATAACTGCTCTTTTCCTCATGTACATCGTTATATACAAGACAGCGAATCTGCTCCTGATCATTCTTGGCTAATTTAGCTTCGAAAATAGATGTTTCTATTTCTTGGCCATATACAATTTTATAAGGATCGAATTTTTGGACTTCTTTTGCCTTGATGCGATAACGAAAGGAGCGCGGTGCGTCCTCAATTGTAAAATGAAAAAAGTCAGTATTGGCGTTGATCATCCCATCTTCGGATTGGTAGATCTTTTTTTGAACATTCCCTCCATTGTCGAGTATCTCGAGCCATGCAAAAGCTTCTTTGTTCAAAATTGTAAAAACACTGACGCCTGTTTCCGTTTGATTTTGTAAATAGGCAGGTATAACAAAACTGAATTCTCCTTCTGCCTCGTTTGGGCTTTTTTGTTGCGCGAAGCTTATATTCGGTAATGTAATTCCAGCCAGGGCCAGGGATTCTAAGAATCTTCTTCTGTTAAAATTCATATTTAAAGGTCACAAGTAGTTATTTAATATTTATTTCGACATATAGTGGACGATGATCACTGGCGTATTGTTCATCCAGAATACGGTGGTTGGAGAATTTAGCGGCAGCTGTTTTATTGATCATGATATAGTCGATTTCAGTAGTGGGTTTATCTTGAGGAAACGTAAATCCGTTAGCAATGCTGCTTTTTGTGAAGATTTTGCTAAGTTCAGTAATGGCTGGATCATTGGGCTCGGAGTTCAAATCCCCGACAAGGATGGTGGGTAACTTTTCGTTTTTGAAACGATTGGTGATGAATTTTGCCTGTTCGATTTTGTTTTTGTCTTTCAGGTCAAGGTGTGTATTCGCAAATAAGAGTTTCCTTTTGTGAATAGTGACTTCGATTACAGATAAACTACGTGTTTCGCTTTTCACAGGTGAGGGTAGAACGTGTTTTTCTACACGTTCAATCGGATTTTTTGATAATATGGCGGTGCCATATTCACCTTTATCCAGGTCTATTCCTTTGGAAAATATATAGTGCATGCCTGTTAATTCGGCTAATTTTTTGGCTTGATTTTCAAAATATGATCTACCGAGATTAACATCGATTTCCTGAAGACCTACGAGGTCAGCTTTGGAATTTTTAATAATCTTGGCAACCGTGTCAAGGTTGATAATAGATTCTTTTTCAGTGGGTGGGTTTCCATGATGAATATTGAAGGAGAGTACGCGTATTGTTTGTGCATGTAGATGAAATACTGAGCCTAGCAGTATTAAAAGGAATAGAATTAGTTTACGATTCATTGTTTATATTAAGTTTAGCATTTGGATGTCAGGCGTTTTTAATTCGCCTTGCTAAAATTAATAAAATCTCTGAGTACAAATTGAAAACTTTGGACATGTAACAAAATAATCATCTAAGCACTGGAACTTTCGCAAAAAAATAGCCATCCTAAACAGAATGGCTACCTACATTATACTAATTTTTACAGGAACTAGTCTTCGTTTTCCTCGATGTTAAGCATTGGATCTTCTCCTGTCACTTCAGCGCGGATTTTAGCTTCAAGTTCGTCCATTAAATCCGGATTGTCGAATAATAAGGCTTTAACAGCGTCTCGACCTTGTCCTAATTTGGTCTCACCATAGCTAAACCAAGAGCCTGCTTTTTTGATAATACCATATTCAACACCTAGATCAATGATTTCACCTACTTTAGAGATACCTTCACCAAAGATGATATCAAATTCCGCTATGCGGAACGGAGGCGCTACTTTATTTTTTACAATCTTCACTTTTACGCGGTTACCTGATACTTCATCAGAATCTTTGATTTGCGATGTACGACGGATATCTAAACGTACAGAAGCGTAGAATTTTAAGGCATTACCACCAGTTGTTGTTTCAGGGTTACCAAACATGACACCAATTTTTTCACGCAATTGGTTGATGAAAATACAACAACAGTTTGTTTTTGAAATTGTACCTGTTAACTTACGTAAAGCCTGAGACATCAAACGAGCCTGAAGCCCCATTTTAGAATCGCCCATTTCGCCTTCGATCTCGCCTTTTGGTACCAAAGCCGCAACGGAGTCAATAACAATAACGTCGATTGCACCCGAACGGATTAGGTTATCAGCAATTTCTAAACCTTGCTCACCATTATCTGGTTGAGAAATCAATAAATTTTCTACATCTACGCCTAATTTTTGAGCGTAATATTTATCAAAAGCATGCTCAGCATCAATGATTGCTGCAATACCGCCTTTTTTTTGTGCCTCTGCAACAATGTGAGTTGCTAAGGTAGTTTTACCTGACGATTCAGGTCCATATATTTCAATGATACGGCCTTTTGGTACACCGCCAATTCCTAAGGCAATATCCAAACCTAGAGATCCTGTAGAAATAGCCTCGATCGGCTCAACAGCAGTATCCCCTAATTTCATAATTGAACCTTTTCCAAAGTTCTTTTCCAATTTATCTAACGTCAGCTGTAAAGCTTTTAGTTTATCTGTGTTGCTCATATTTTTAGTATATATTTCTCAAAATTAAAAATTAAAAATCATAAACCAAATATTTTCACTAAAAAAATTAGTTTTTTGTTTCTGATATAGCTGAAACACTTTTTATATGGTGATTTTTTTCAAAGTATTTGCACATATAAGTGATAGGGCATTTCTCACACATTGGTTTTCGGGCCAGACATATATAACGACCGTGTAAGATCAGCCAATGATGAGCAATGGCAATTGTATCTTTGGGTAGATTTTTTATCAACTGTTTTTCTACAGCCAATGGCGTTGTCGCACGATAGGTTAGCCCAAGACGATTTGCAACACGAAATACATGGGTATCTACGGCCATAGCCGGATTATGATAAACAACAGAAGAAATGACATTAGCAGTTTTTCGACCTACACCTGGAAGTGTCACAAGATCCTCAATTTTTTCGGGTACAATGTTATTGAACTTTTCAATCAGTAGTTGAGCCATTCCAACAAGGTGTTTGGCCTTGTTATTCGGATAGCTTACGGATCGTATATAGCTAAACACCTCGTCTACACTAGATGCTGCCAAGCTGTGTGCATCTGGGTAGCGTGCAAACAATTTGGGCGTAACTTGGTTGATCCTTTTATCTGTACACTGTGCAGATAAAATAACAGCGACCAGTAATTCAAAGGGATTACTATAGTTGAGTTCTGTCTGTGCGTCAGGACTATTTTTGGAGAAATAATCTACGAAAGCCTTGTATCGTTCTTGTTTTAACATCGGTTCAAAACTAGCCAAAATTTCCATCAAAAAAGAAATTTTGAAACCTACTACACGGGGAATAGTCTGATTTTAATGTGCAAAACGGAAGGCAAATCTCAACTGTTTTGGATCGTAGATAAATCAAGGCAATATTAAGGTTAAAAAATAAGGCCTAATCTCCCAGATTAGGCCTTTCTTTTTTCCAGTTGTTTCGAATATGCCAGGATATTCTCTACACTTCTCTTGCTTGGATGAAGCAACATTTTTGGTAATTGAAGTTTCAATTCATTTTCTATGTCCTCGTCTGTCATTACCTTCTCGTTTTGGGTTAGCAAATTTTGAACTTCGTTTTCTGATTGGGTAAAGTTTTCTACCATAAGCATCCGTTGTTTTGTCTCTGTAAGTTAAATAATTAAACGGACAAAAGATAGTTTTGGTATAAAAAACGAGAAAATATTTATTTTTTCTTTTTGTTGGTATATTCCTCTGCTTTTATAATGGCGTTATAGGCATTGACGATTCCTCCGGTGACCGAGATGTCCGCTAATCGAACCGTTTTGGTGGCATCTTCACCAACCTTTATCTGTACCAGTTGGTTCGGCTTTTCCACCGATTCCATAATAATCTGTTTGGTTTCCACAGCGCTCAAATTGGGATAATAAGATCGAATCATTGCAGCCAGACCAGCGACAACGGGCGCAGCCATACTTGTGCCCTGTTCTTCTTTATACTTGGAATCTGGTACCGTTGAGTTGATGTGAACGCCAGGAGCGAAAACATCGACCGTTTTTTTACCATAATTTGAAAAATCGGCTAATAGTTCATTGTCCAAATGAAGGCCGGTTGCGCCTACGGTGATCCATGCATTGGCAACTCCGGTGGTATCACCTTTTCCATCCGTATAATACTTCATCGGAAAATTAGGTTCTATATCGTTATCTTCACTGTCATTTCCTGCGGCATGAACCATCAATACATCTTTGGATTCAGCATATCTGATGGCGTCGTCTACAGCCTGCTTATTATAAGCATAACTTTTCCCAAAGCTCATGTTCAGTACTTTGGCTCCGTTGTCTGCAGCGTAGCGAATAGCATTTGCGACGTCTTTGTCACGCTCATCACCATCAGGGACGAGTCTAACCGTGAGTATCTTAACGTTATCTGCTACTCCATTGATGCCTATATTATTATTGCGTTTTGCACCAATGATTCCTGCGACATGGCTGCCATGTAATGCATCTGGCCCCTTTACATCGGCGTTGCCATAATGTCGCTCTGAGGCATCTTCATAATTATCGCCAACAATAGGTCGAGAATCGTATGCTTTGTTTAAATGATAATCAACTTGATTGTTGAAATATTTTGCACCTTCGGTGATATCATCAAAAAATTTGGCAAAGCCGCCGTTGTGGATTTCGTCTTTTGCATAGCCTAGTGCGATACGTTGCGTATTTGTGGTTGCTTTGAAATTGTCTATATCCTCCTGTGTGATATCTTCAGGCTTTTTACCTATTTCACGTACCACAGCGTCTATGTTGCGTTTGAGTGCATCGTAGGAAAATTGGCCCATCTTAGCTTCTTCTAGCTTGCTTTTATATTTGGCAAGCATCTTTTGATAACTAGCGAAAGCTTTTCGACCAGCTTCATTGAGTTCTGTTGCCGCTGTGATGTTTGCAAACTTTTCGTCCAGTATCCTAAGCTGTCTTGTCAGCTCCAGGTTGTCGAACTGAACATCTTTTCCATTGGCGTTTCCAATAAAGTTCCAGCCATATTTATCATTGATATAGCCATTGCCATCATTATCTATATCATTTGCAAGACTATCCTTCACATTGATCCACACAACATCTTTGAGATCCTCGTGATAAACATCAACACCTCCATCCAATACGCCAACGATGACTGGAGTGGAGTTTCTTCCTTTCAATAAAGTTTTATACGTTTTTTCGGTACTGATTCCCATCACCCCATCCGTTTTATAATCCAAATTAAACCAATTTGCTGGAATGGTATCCGATTGTCCGAAAGAGATAAGTGGCAATGAGCCTAAAGCAATTAGATATAGTGATTTTTTTAAATTCATATGTAAATAATTCTTAATGAAGTGTCTGCTTTCAATGATTGCCATGAACGCATTCCACGCGGTTATTCTCTACTGTTTGTTTTAAATTTTTTTCAAGAGCGTGCCTGCTCATTTATTTCTAACTATAGCAGAATAGCAAAGATAATGCTAATGCTTCTTCTGAACTGTTAATTTTTATTAAAAGTATTTATAATCCATAACTCTTATTAAACTGTTGACGAAATATCTTAAATTCAGATCTTTCTAGGAGGCTCCTGTTTTATAGGATGGTCCGGATAGCAGAATAAGAAAGCGTGTATATTAAATAGCGAATAAGAAAGCGAATGCAACAAAATAAAAAAATAGTTTGGCCTAAAGTAATGGCCCCAATGGCAGCAGTTTACCCTCATGTAAGAAACATACATGATGATGCTGTGCGAGATGATTATTACTGGATGATTGATTACTTTAAAAAAGGAGAAAAAGCTCAAGAAGTTATTGACTATCTGGAAAAGGAAAACGATTACACCAGTTTGATGCTTCAAGATACGGTAGACCTACAGGAGGATCTTTTTCACGAATTGAAGTCCCGTATTAAGGAAAAAGACGAGTCGGTACCTTATTACAAAAATGGCTACTATTATTACAGCCGGACGGAAGAGGGGAAACAGTATTTTAAATTCTGTCGGAAAAAGGGCACGCTTGAGGCCGAAGAAGAAGTGCTTTTGGATGTAGACCAGCTTGCGCAAGGGCATGCATATTATACAGCAAAGGGATTTTCGGTTAGTCCGGATAATCGTTTGCTTGCCTTTAGTGTGGATACCGTGTCCCGGAGGGAATATACCATATTTATCAAGAATATTGAGACCGGAGAAATTTATCCCGATCAGATAAGGAATACGGAAGGGGCCGCGATATGGGGAAATGATAACCTGACGTTGTTTTATACCGCTAAAAACCCTGTAACTTTACTTAGCGAGAAGATTATGCGACATACATTGGGTAGCGATCCAAAAGTGGATGTGCCTGTGTATGAAGAGAAAGATAATACAAATTATATTGCTGTCGGTAAATCTAAAAATGGAAAATATATTATCATCAGTTCGGAAGGGACATTGTCCTCAGAAATTTGGATATTGAATGCGGATTTACCACAGACGGAATTTCGCGTTTTTCAGCCAAGGATACATAATGTTCTGTATTCGGTCATTGCATTGGACGATCGCTTTTTAATTCTGACCAATGATGAGGCCATCAATTTCCAAATCAAACAATGTTCCTTAGATCGTACAGAGCGTAGCAACTGGCAGACATTCATCGACCATCGGCCGGATGTATTGGTCAGCGATATTGAAGAGTTTAAGCACTTTCTAGCGATTGCTGAACGAAAAAATGGATTGACTCAATTGGCAATTTATAATTTAAATAGTCAGCAACAACACTATTTGGATTTTGGAGAAGTTACCTACACTGTATATCCGGGTATTAATGTTGAATACAACAGCGATAAGTTGCGGTATGGCTATACTTCTTTAGTGACACCAAGCTCAGTCTATGAATATGACATGGCTAAGCGGGAGAAAGTATTGTTAAAGCAACAGGAGATTTTGGGTGGATATGACCAAGCTGCATATATCACCGAACGTGTTTTTGCAACAGCAAGAGATGGTATTCAAGTACCAATCTCTATTGTTTATAAACAAGGAACCAAACTTGATGGTTCAGCTCCATTGTTGCAATATGCCTACGGATCTTACGGGGCGTCGATGGACCCCACTTTTTCGAGCAATCGACTGAGTTTGTTGGATCGTGGATTTATCTACGCCTTGGCACATATCAGAGGTGGAGAGGAAATGGGGCGGCAGTGGTATGAAGATGGGAAAATGATGCATAAGATGAACACCTTTTATGATTTTGTGGATTGTGGTAAATACCTGATTGATCAACATTATTGTACATCCGAACATCTCTATGCACAGGGGGGAAGTGCTGGAGGTTTGCTGATGGGCGTAGTCGCTAATATTGCACCGGAGCAATATCATGGGATAATAGCTCAGGTGCCGTTTGTGGATGTTGTGAATACCATGTTGGACGATACAATACCGTTGACTACAAATGAATATGATGAATGGGGCAATCCTAATGAAAAGGAAGCTTATAGTTATATGAAGGCCTATTCTCCATATGAAAACATTGAAGCAAAAGAATACCCCAATTTATTGGTCACAACTGGGCTTCACGATAGTCAGGTGCAGTATTTTGAACCAGCAAAATGGGTGGCTAAACTTAGAGCAACTAAAACCGGAGATGCGGTTTTACTATTAAAAACAGACATGGATTATGGCCACGGTGGGGCATCTGGTCGATTTGACTACTTAAAGGAAATTGCATTGGAATATGCTTTTCTCTTTAAATTAGAAGGTCTTATTTCAAATTATACAAACGAACAATAAAAAAGCGGCATTAGCCGCTTTTTTATTGTTGAGCATGATTAATGCTATCCTGTTGTTTTTGTAAACGTTCTTCCCGCTCGATCTCTCTCGAATCGATCTGATGCTGTTGATAATTGTCCATGGCCACTTTACTGGCTTTCTGCGATACGTAGATCGCTAATAGGGCAACAATAGTAATGATTGCTATTCCCCAGGCATATTTATGTTTGTCCTGTTTGACGAGCCAATACATAAAGATAATGTAAGGGACAGCAAAAATAAGATAGAATATTAAACTCGGTGACATACTATTCTCCATTAAATGATCCCTACAAAAGTATCGTTTTTGACTAAAAATAACGAACCGATACAAAAAACAACAATTTCAATTGATAAAGCCTTAAACCTTTATCTGTTTTATTGTCAAATTAATATCGCTAATGTGTGTGGTCTATTGCCGACTTATTGCCGATTAATTGCTTGAAAATGAAGCTTACAACAAGGTTTTGATGGTAGATTGTAAATTTTTAATTTTTGCAAAAAATCAATGAGAATATTGTGGAAAAGAAAAAAATATTTTTATACATTTGCATCGTCAGAAACAATTGACAGAGCATAAAAAAATGAAGCAGAACAAAAAGAACGATTATTCTTATATTCAAACTTTTGAGAAGTTTATGAAGAAGGTCTTTTGTGCTTTCATTTTTGTAGAAATACCTGTTTTACGCCTCCGACGACCTATACTACCTCGGGCTTGATTTGAGGTAGTGAATCTTTCTAAGCAAGACCATGATTGTCCGATGGTTTTGAATCATTATTTTAATTTATTTAGTAACAAAACACGACAGTAGTTGTTGTTTTATTATTAGGGTCGTAAGTCAATGACTATATCAGATTTTTTAATTATCCCGGCTAAACCTGAGCATGCACATTATGCGGAGGTTATTTGCGACGAAATGTTCGAGTCTGCAAAGGCTCGTGGTACTGGTATTGCGCGTCGTAAACCAGAATACGTTGCCAACAAGATGAATGAAGGTAAAGCAGTGATTGCTTTACATAGAGATGGCCGATGGGCAGGTTTTTGTTATATAGAAACTTGGGGGCATGGTGATTATGTCGCTAACTCAGGTTTGATTGTCAATCCCGAATTCAGAAAAGTTGGTTTGGCTAAAGCGATCAAAAAAAGAGTCTTTGAGCTTTCCCGTGAGAAATACCCTAAAGCGAAGATTTTTGGTTTGACAACCGGGTTCGCTGTGATGAAAATCAACTCAGAACTAGGTTATGAACCGGTTCCATATTCCGAATTGACCTCCGATGATGAATTTTGGAAGGGTTGTCAAAGTTGCGTGAATTATGAAATCCTGATGAGTAAAGACCGTAAAAACTGTATGTGTACAGCCATGCTTTGGGACCCCGAAGAGAAAGAACGTGAATTGAGAGAGAAGATTCAACGCAAACATGAAGCGAAAGAACGCTTGGAAAGAATTACGCAAAAACAGTCTCTGCTAAAGCGTATACAGGCGAAGTTTTGGAAATCGGCCAATAAATTTATTGCCGTCAATTTTCCGAAGCATAACAAAGTCGCAAAAGGATATTAAGCGAAGACTTGAAAGATTAAATTAAAAATAGACGTAGCATGTACGTGAATATGTCCGTAACAACACGATCTGTTCATGGTCCGCTCGACATAAAAATAAAAACCGAGTGAAACGACTTAAATCAGCCGTTGAAAACAAGCACTCATAAAATAACATTCTAATGAAAAAAGTAGTTTTAGCATTTAGTGGCGGTTTAGATACTTCATTTTGTTGTATCTATCTTACACAAGATTTAGGTTTAGAAGTTCATTCCGTAGTTGTAAATACAGGTGGTTTTTCGGATGAAGAATTAAAAAATATTGAAGAACGCGCATATGCTTTAGGTGTGAAATCACATACAGCTATAGACGAGACGGCAGACTATTACCGCGAAACTATTAAATTTTTGATTTTTGGCAATGTGCTGAAAAATGCGACTTATCCATTGTCAGTGTCTGCTGAACGTGTATGCCAAGCAACAGCAATTGCAAACTACGCAAAGAAAATTGGCGCTGAATGTGTTGCTCATGGATCTACAGGTGCAGGAAATGACCAGGTGCGTTTCGATATGATTTTCCAGACCTTGATTCCAGGCGTGGAAATTATCACCCCAATCCGTGATCTACAATTGTCGCGTGAAGCCGAAATTGAGTATTTGAATAAACATGGTGTAGAATACTCTGCTGAAAAAGCAAAATACTCTATCAATAAAGGACTTTGGGGTACTTCTGTTGGGGGGGCGGAAACATTGACATCCAACCAATATTTGCCTGAATCGGCATGGCCAACTCCAGTGACTTCTTCAGCGCCGCAACAAATTACAATCGATTTTGAAAAAGGAGAGCCTATTGCCTTAAATGGTGAGAAAATGGCTTCAGTTAAAGTGATTCAAGAATTACAGGCAATCGCTCAACCATACGGTATTGGCCGTGATATCCACGTGGGTGATACCATCATTGGTATCAAAGGTCGTGTGGGTTTTGAAGCCGCTGCTTCTGTCATTTTAATTAAGGCACACCATGCCTTAGAAAAACATACCTTGACCAAATGGCAATTGTCTTGGAAAGACCAAATCGCTGCTTTCTATGGAAATTATATGCACGAAGGTCAAATGCACGATCCCGTTATGCGTGATATCGAAGCATTCTTGCAATCTTCACAAGAAACAGTGACTGGCCGAGTGATTGTTGAACTTCACCCATACCGTTTCGTCGTCATTGGTGTCGAGTCTGAACACGATTTGATGTCCAATAAATTCGGTAGCTATGGTGAGATGAATAAGGGCTATACAGGAGACGATGTGAAAGGTTTCTCCAAAATTTTTGGAAATCAAACCATCATTTGGCACAAAGTGAATAAAAAATAAACCGTGTTTTGTGCCCTGTATTTTTTCTTAATGTAAAATTGATAAGAAAAAATACAGGGCATAATAGGTGACAACACATACCTAAATTCTAAATTCAAAAAAATGATAAGAGTAGGAATAATTGGTTCGGCAGGATATACTGGTGGTGAATTATTACGTGTATTGATTTATCATCCTGAGGTGGAAATCGTATTTGCTAATAGTGCTTCCAATGCAGGAAATAAGTTATATGAAGTGCACAATGATTTACTTGGCGATACTGAATTGACATTCTCTTCCGACTTTCACTCTGCGATTGATGTCTTGTTTTTATGTGTGGGCCATGGAGATGCACGCAAATTTTTAGATGCAAATCCGATCGATGCGTCCGTAAAGATTATTGATCTTTCACAAGATTATCGTCTTCGTGCGAATACGGCTTGTCAAGGGCAACAATTTGTGTATGGGCTTCCGGAACTAAACAAAGAAGCAATCAAAACAGCTCAGTATATTGCTAATCCAGGATGCTTTGCAACAAATATCCAATTGGCTTTATTGCCATTAGCGAGTAAAGGCTTATTACCTGATCAAATCCATGTTAATGCAACGACTGGATCAACAGGAGCGGGGCAAAAACCGGGTGCAACCACGCATTTTTCCTGGCGTAACAATAATCTTTCTGCTTACAAATCTTTTGAACACCAGCATTTACAGGAAATTTCAGAGTCTTTGGATCAGCTGCAAGTGGGATTTTTACCGGTGTCAGAAGGATCGTTGTTGGAACGTGCAGCAGCAAAAATTAATTTTGTTCCACAACGTGGAGATTTTGCCCGGGGAATTTTCTCGGCAATTTATGTAGACACCGATTTGTCTGAAGAGCAGGCCTACGCCTTGTATGAGAGCTATTATGCCGCTCATCCTTTTACACATGTTAGTCCTAAAAATATTGATCTCAAACAGGTCGTTAATACAAATAAAAGTATTATCCACCTCGAAAAACACGGAAATAAGCTACTTATTTTAAATGCAACCGATAATTTGCTGAAAGGGGCATCCGGTCAAGCTGTACAAAATATGAACTTAATGTTCGGTTTAGATGAGCGTACAGGATTAAACTTGAAAAGCGTTGGTTTTTAACCCTTTTTAGGATATTAAACAGCGATATTAACAAGATGGGAATAATTTGAGGATGGCCTGAAAGCGAAATAAGGTTTTCAACATTTTATTAACATCGTGTGGAAAAGTGAAGGGTCTACCCTTCACTTTTTTTATAAATCGGTGTTTCGAACCATAGATTATCCGGTTATGAACCATAACATGTCGTTTATGAAAAAAATGGATCATCATTTTGCATCAACTGCTCAAGTTCATTAACTTAAGAAGAGGAAGTCCATGTTGGGCAAATAAACAAGAGTCAATTCGATTATATTGCTGTTTTTTTACACAATCGATTGATATACATTTTCTTTCTTTTTCTGTAAATCTAAGCCCTATCTTCATTAAATAATCCAGTTTCACAAACCGATACCATCTTTATTCAATAGTAAGGTGGAGCAGAAAGATAGTTGATAAATTGAATTCAGAACTAATAAAGAAGTCGGTTTCACGAGGTACTCGAGTATAATAGTATATCGAGTTTATGGCGAACATGAATAACCGCAGGTAGTATAACTAACTTAAGGTTGATATATAAATTGATAAAAAAAAATAAAGTATGAAAAGAAAACACTTTATCCAGTATCTCTTTATGGGAGCTTTATCCTGTCTTTCGATAAGCAGTATTGCGCAGACAGCAGAGAAGACGTATGCTGTTCCTCTTGCCGGGAATGCGTTCATTACTGCAGGGCAAGCCGGTGATGCGGAAATTTCCGGTCGTAATGGCCTGGTAAAATGGTCAAGCGACAAGGAAGTTGCGTCGGTTTATTTTCGTGCTCAGAAAGCAGGGAAATTGACATTAAAGCTGAAAGCGAAAAATGATGCTGGGAAATCTAAAATAGAAATTGACGCACAAGGAAAAAAAACTGTTGTAGATGTTGAAGGGACTGAACTTATCGAAACAGCTCCGCTGTCCATTGAAATAAAGGGTCCCGGTTATGTTCGGGTCAACCTAAAAGGAGTCAGTAAATCGGGCAGTAATTTTGCTAATGTGACAGAACTACTTGTTAGCGGTGAAGCCGCGTCAGAAGGACTGATCTTTTCTGATAACCCGGACTATTACTACTGGTCCCGAAGAGGACCTTCCTGTCATCTTAATTATACCGTTCCTACGGAGGGCAACGTGAGTTACTATTATAATGAAGTAACCGTCCCTAAAGGTGAAGATAAAGTTGGTTCCTATTTTATGGCGAATGGTTTCGGAGAAGGCTACTTTGGTATACAGGTTAATTCAGAAACCGAGCGACGTATTTTATTTTCCGTATGGAGTCCATTCCATACAGATGATCCGAAAAGTATTCCAGACGAGCAAAAAATCCATCTGCTAAAAAAAGGAAAGGACGTGCATTCGGGCGAGTTTGGAAATGAAGGGTCAGGCGGACAGAGTTACCGTAAGTACTTTTGGAAAGCAGGTGTAACCTATAAGTTTCTCTTGAAAGGTGTGCCCGACGGAAAAGGAAATACCGACTATACAGCTTGGTTTTTTGTACCTGAAGAAAATGCATGGAATGTAATCGCAAGCTTCAAACGTCCGCAGACAAACACCTATCTAAAACGCTTCCACAGTTTCTTGGAGAATTTTAGCCCTAATCAAGGTTACTTGGGCAGAAAGGTCGAGTTTGGCAATCAATGGATTTATGATGGGCAGTGGAAGGCAGTGCAAGAGGCTTCATTCAGTGTCGACAATACATATCGTGCCAATCAGCGTATTGATGCGATGGGTGGAAAAACGAAAAATGGGTATTTTCTTAGAAATGGTGGTTTCTTTAACGAAATTGTTAAGCCTGGAAGTAAATTCCAATTCGTTAATAAAAATACGGCTCCGAAAATTGATTTTGATAAATTGCCTTAAATAGAAGGCACTAAAGATATGTACGGAATGTACAGTTTATTTGATAAAGTGATAGTAAAAGAGCCGCAGGTACTTGAAGTGCGGCTCTTTTACTTGTTATAACCTATTTCTATTTTTCAGATAGTTTAATATCACGTTCTACCGAAACATTATCTCCTGTAACAGCATTACCATCCTTATCTACTAGGGTCAATTTTACTTTGTTGTTGCCTATTGGCAGGCCTTTTATCTCATATGGCCCCCATTTGTCCAATGTAAATGTTTGGCCATTGATATCTGCAATTACCTTGTTGCCGTCTGGAGCAAGTTTGGTATTGACTAGGTAAAAATCTAACAGTAGACTTTTTGTTTCATCTCCTTTATATTCACCTTTAGGTCGGGAATAGAAAAGCGATGGTTCCTTTGGTGTTGCATCTGTCGTCAATTTACCCGTTGCATCAATCTTAAATTTTACCAATTTAGAAGCTTCAGTGGTTTTTATGGATTCATGATAGGATCTTGATAAAAACGAGAGCAGGTAATGTTCCGAATTTAACGGTACGGTTACGGAATTCTCGGGCTTGTATAGAGCCGTATAAGGTTTATTGTCTAAAATAAAATGAATATGTTGTCCATCATGCGAATTCGCCATATGGGCAGCATGGGCATCATCAGTCATCTCTGTTAATTTGAAATTCTTAATTGCATATTTTACAGTTACTTTTGCGGAGTCTGTTCCTACCTTTTCTGCAGTGATTGAGGCGATCTGCAGATCAGCTCCAGGAAATTCTTTCGAGTCTGCAATGGGACTGACATTGATAGAGTCCATTTTTTGTGCAGTATTTGTGTCTATACTGCTGCTTGAGTCAGCTCCATCTGTACTTTTCGTAGAAGAGTTGTTACATCCAATGGCACCTATTAGGAGCGCTACTGCAGCAGTAATACCTGTAATTCTGTAATACTTCATAATTTTTTTGTTTAATTTTTTAATCATTCAGCATCTTAAGTAACAGTCTATGTACCTATTTTGTTTGTCATAAGGTCAAAAATAGGGCTTCTGGGCTACTCATTTAAGTTTAATATACAGTGAACTAAATATTTTTAAAAAAATAGTCATATTAGATGTAATAAATCGGTAAGCTGAAATGTCTTGATTATATAAAAGGCACGGGTGATATGGAGATGGAGCAAAAGCCGATTAGAAGATTAAAATAGCGTAAGTCTCTATATTGAAGATAATATGAACCAAGAGCAATTTAAAAATACCGTTTTCATCCATAAGGATAAGCTATTTCGCTTTGCGAAACGGATCTTGGTTGATGATGATGAGGCTTTCGATGCAGTACAAAATGTGATGATGCGGTTGTGGCAATTAAAAGATCAGCTGCTTCAATATAAAAATATGGAAGCCTTCTGCATGCAGAGTGTGAAAAATGAAGCGCTTAATCGTCTAAAAAGAGATAAGGTCAGGGCAGACTTTGTTGAGCAGCATCAGGTTGTTACCATGACGGAACATACTGTTGGGAATACGAAAGAAATTATCCTGGAGATGATCAATTCCCTTCCCGAAAAACAACGGCTTGTTATGCATCTGCGCGATGTGGAGGATTATGACATCGATGAAATCGGTGAAGTATTGGAGATGGGCGAGTCTGCGGTCAGAGTTAATCTGATGCGTGCTAGACAGAAGGTAAAAGAGCAATTGACAAAATTATTCGATTATGAAACCACGCGGATTTATTCAGGTAAAAAATAAACCTGATTGTTTCATCGTATTTGAAAATAAGATGCACAGTGATGAAAGATAAGAAATTAAAAGAATTGGAAGAGAAGTACTTTAATGGCCAGTCGTCATTAGAGGAAGAAAGAGCATTGAAAAGCTCGGATGACGCTTTTTTTCAATCATTGAATCAGGAAAAGAATACGACAATGGACTGGTCCTTTGAGGACTTCCAAAGTGAGATCAATGAGGATAAGAAACGTATTGTATGGTGGAATAATCGCTGGATAAAATATGCTGCAGCAGCCATGTTGTTGATGGCTATTGGAATTGCACTATTCCTAAATCAGGAGTCAACAACTCAAGTACCGGTACTTGCCGAAAAGGAAATGAAAGCACTGAAACCCGTGGACAAGAAGCTAATCGAACAACAAAATGCAGAAGCGGGAGTTTCCAATTCTAATGATGGGAGCCGTTCGGTGGAAAGCGGTAGGTCCTTACAGCTAGCAAAAACGGTCAAACGTCCAAAGGTTAAAAAACAAGCGATGGAATGGACTGAAAAGAAGGAAATGGTTGCTGAAGGTCTGCAGTCTGTCGAAAGTGCATCCTACCAGGCAGACTATGTTGTTTTGAATGGGAAGCCTGTCGCTAATGAACAGGAAGCTGTTGAATTGACGCTAAAATCTTTAGGCTTACTGGCAAATAATCTGGAAAATGGCGTAGATAAAGCAATGAATATAAAACAAATGTCAATAACGATTAACTAAAATAAAATGAAAGGTTTTTTAATAGCTTGCCTTCTACTTGTAGCAAGTATGGCAAATGCACAAATTTCAAAATTGGATAAACTTTTTGAACAATATCAAGGAAAAAAAGGCGTGACAACACTCAAAATAGGGGCGCCGATGTTCAAACTATTGGGTAATTTGAAAATAGACGATGAGGATATGCAGACAATTACACCACTACTTAAGAATGTTAAATCGTTGCGGATGCTGATTGTCGAAGATGGAGAAGATAAAGCCTTAACAGGTATTATTCAGGGGGCTGTTTCAAATTTAAAATATGAAGAACTCATGTCGCTCAATAATGAGGGCCAGGATATCCGGTTCATGGTGGAAAATATATCTGCAAATGCCGATATCCTAAGCAATCTGTTACTTACGATCAACGGAGATGGGCAAAATCTATTTATGATCCTTGACGGGGCTATACCGTTGAAAGACGTGACTAGCTTGGTCAACGAAGGGAACAATAAAGTGAGTAAGAATAAAGGTGATAACAACAAAAAGTAGAAGATTATGAAAAGATTACTAACCTTGTTGTGCCTAGTTGGCGTTCTTCTCTCCATGCAGTCATGCATGATAAAAAAAGCTTCCAATATGGACTTCGTCAGCCGGTCTAATGTATCTGACGATGCTGAGATTGTTGCCATTAATTTACCGATGTGGTTAACAAAACCCTTTATGAAAAAAGCCTTAAAGGATGATAATGATGAAGAGTCTCGTGCAATGGTCGAAATTGTAAAGAAATTAAAGAAGTTCAGAATGCTGACACTATCAAATAATGATAAAACGAAGAATGCACGGATTTTGGACGATTACCATAAGTTTTTGAAGAAGAACAAATTTGAGGAATTACTGGTTATTAACACGGATGGACAGGAGATTTCGCTGAATGCGCGTATTGATAAGAATAATGTTATTCAGCGGGTTTCTCTACTGGTTCATGATAACGAAGATGAAAGTGTATTTATGGATATCAAAGGTAAGTTTTCATTGGATGAACTTATTGCCGGACTAAATAAGATGAAATCTAAAGATAAGAAGTTGGCAAACAAACTGTAATAAGCACGTTGATGCAGGCCTACACTTCCACTAACTCATAAAAAAAGCTCTCTAGTAATATACTGGAGGGCTTTTTTTATAGTAGTTTGATTTTATGCACTAAAGACAATGTCTAAAGCATCGAAAATATGTTTTTTTGCCTGTTCAAGATCTGCTGCTGTATGCGCATCAGAAACAAAGCCTACTTCATAGCCTGAAGGACCAAAATACACGCCGCGATTTAACAACTCGCGGTGCATAATTTTATAAGATTCCATCGATTTAGGATCGATTTCACTCGCTTTTTTAATTTCTTGTTGTTCTGTGAACGCAAACCAAAAAATAGAAGCAACATGGAAAAGTTGAACTTTATACCCTTTCTCAGCAATATAAGTACGCATATCATTGACGAAAGCTTCTGTTTTGGCATTTAAATTTGTGTAGAAATCCTTTTGTGCCAAGATACCTAATGCGGCAATGCCGGCAGCCATAGCAACTGGATTTCCGGATAAAGTTCCGGCTTGGTAAACTGCACCATCAGGAGATATACAAGCCATCAATTCTTTTGAGGCTCCATAAGCGCCAACAGGCATTCCACCACCAATAATTTTTCCATAGGTGATAATATCTGGTTGTACGTCATAGTAAGCTGAAGCACCTTCAAAACCAATACGGAATCCTGTGATCACTTCATCCATAATCAACATTGCACCATGTTCCTTGGTGATATTCCGCAAGAAGTGAACATATTCCTTAGATTGCAACAATAAACCATTGTTTGCAGGGATACCCTCAATGATAACTGCCGCAATCTGACCGTTAAATTCTGCAAAAGCAGCTTCTAAAGCTTGTTTATCGTTTAACTCAATAACAATGGTTTCGTCTGCAAATGCTTTAGGTACACCAGCCGATGATGTCTCACCAAAAGTAACTAAACCAGATCCTGCCTTCACTAAAAGAGAATCGGAGTGCCCATGATAACAACCATCAAATTTGATGATCTTATCGCGTTTCGTATAACCTCTGGCCAAACGGATCGCAGACATTACGGCCTCAGTTCCGGAACTGACAAAGCGAATTTTCTCAATAAACCTATTGTTTTCGATAATCAGCTCTGCCAGCTGGTTTTCCAGCGCAGTAGGAGCGCCAAAACTTAAGCCTTTCCCAAGTTGTGCCGCTACAGCTTCACGAACTTGATCATTATTGTGCCCTAAAATTAAGGGACCCCATGAACAACAAAAATCGATGAATTCATTCCCGTCAGCATCCCACAGGTGTGCTTTATCGCCACGCTCAATAAATAATGGGGTACCATATACGGATTTGAAAGCCCTAACAGGAGAATTTACGCCTCCAGGGAAATATTGTTTTGCTTTTTCAAATAGCTCAGCAGATTTTGCTCTTGAAATATCAGGTGCTTGCATAGTCTATGTATTTGAATGCGAAGTTATCTTTTTTTAAGAAGATAAGTCTCATAGAAACGTAAGGAATCCATAATAGCCTGATATTAGCTATTTAAATTGAGTAATAGCTTCTTTTTTCAGCAATTTTATTTCCTGTTTATTGACAAACAGGATAATCTCATTTGCTGACTTAATTTCAATCTCAAAAGCCGTCTTGTTATCATTATATTTTCCAAAAAGGTTTGGACTAAAAAAGTAGCCACTGAATTTTCTGCGATTTAATATAGCAATGCTATCTACTTTCTGATGAATTGAGGTTTGGGGACTCTGAGGATTTGAATTTGAAAAGGTAAATAAGGCGTCACCATTTTTATTGAATGTGATTGATTTCAGCTTAGCGTTGTCCGCAATCCAATTGCCTTCCAAAAAGGAGTAAAAGGTAGTTTCATGAATGGAAGAAGCCGATAAAAGGAAACTGCTGATTATAATACTTTTTAACATAATAAGGCGGATTATAATTTTCTGTTTGACCGCAATGTCGTAAAAAGGTTTAAATAATATCTTTTAAAAAAACAGAAGCTCGAAAATGAATTCCCGAGCTTCTGTTAGTTATATTCAGATTATCGAAGATAATCTGGAAGTTGTTAAATAAAACCTTTCTCCAGTACTTCTTTGGAGTGATAGGATAAGATTGCCGTAGCGCCTGCACGTCTGAAGCTCAATAGCGTTTCCAGTATGACGCGCTCATCGAGCCAACCGTTTTGAATAGCGGCCTTTAACATCGCATATTCTCCACTGACATTATATACTGCAATTGGTAGATCGAAGTTGTCTGCAAGAAGTTTAACGATATCCAAGTAGGGAAGTCCTGGTTTTACCATCAGAAAATCCGCTCCTTCCTGTGCATCGAGCTGTGCTTCGATAAGCGCCTCTTTTGCATTGGCAGGATTCATTTGGTAGGTCTTTTTATCGCCATGTTTGGGCGCTGAGCCTAAGGCATCTCGAAAAGGACCATAATAGGCCGAAGCATATTTTGCCGTATAGGACATCAAAGAAACGTTTGTAAAGCCATTATGGTCCAATAGTTCACGGATGTAACCGATGCGGCCATCCATCATATCTGATGGGGCAATGATATCTGCACCTGATTGCGCATGTGCCAAGGCCATTTTGCCCAATACCTCTAATGTCTCATCGTTTAGGATCTCACCGTTTTCGACAATTCCATCGTGCCCGTCACTGCTGTAAGGGTCCATGGCAACATCCGTTACGATACAAGCCTCCGGAAAATTTTTCTTTACGGCAGCAATCGCACGCAAGTATAAACTTCCATCACGGTAGCTTTCTGTAGCATACTTGTCTTTTAATGACTCTTCAATGTTAGGGAAAAGATCAAATGAACGTAAGCCCAACTTCAGGCAACTTTCCACTTCCTTCAATAGATTGTCTATTGAATAGCGATAGATGCCAGGCATCGATTTAACCTCAGTTTTTTGATTTTGCCCATCGACGATAAAAAGTGGGAAAATCAAATTTGACGCGTCTAAACGTGTCTCTTGAATCATGTCGCGAATCACGGCAGATTTACGATTTCTTCTCGGACGTTGTAACATTTTTTTTAATTATTTATTAACTAATACTCCAATCCAAAAACGGCTTCGGAAAGACCGATCTCGTCTGGAGAATAAGGAAGTGTATAAGGCACATTCATCTCATCAAACTTTGCACCGGTGGAGCGGCCAATACAGATTACTTTCTGGCCTGGTTCCAGTAGGTTGTCTGCAAAATAAGCTTCCACATTGCTTGGACTGGTAAAGACCAATACCTCCGCATTGGATGGATCTACATTTTCTTCTAAGACCGTTTCATATACCGGTATATTGATAATTTTCGTCTCCGGGCTTAATGCTTTTTGGATCGTCTCCAAAGATTCCTTCGCACGTGGAATAAGAACGGTACCACCATTGGCCAATTCAGCAAATTTCTTCGCAATTTCCTCCATATTGATGCCCTCACTGTCGCCAGAGAAATCAGCAACGCGGTCATATTTGCGCAAAATCTCTTCCGAGCCACGGCCAATGACACCTATCTTGGTCTTTTTGCTCAAACGTGGCTCTAAATTGAAAAAATGCTCAATGCCATTCTTGCTTGAAAATATAATCCAATCCACGTGTTTTAGGATAAAAGGATCCAATTTGTTGATGATAGGGAATATTTTGATCAAAGAGCGGCCTTCAATAGTAATATTGTGTTTGGCCATTGCCCTTGCGAAATAGGAATTTTCGTCTACCTCTCGGGAGATAAATACAGATTGTGGCAACTTTCTATCTTTTGCATACTTGCTGAAAATGCGCTCCGCTAAACGTATAGCATCGGTATCTCTAAGGTAAACACGGTCAGGAAAATCTTCACTTGTTTCAGCTATGGAGGCCCAAGCTTCATATTCATCACCGCTTTTACGGCAATAACAGCCAAGTGGCGCATGGCATCCTGCGTCAAATTTATTTAATACCAAACGTTCTACAGAGATTGTTTTTGCTACTTCTTCATTGTTTAAGGGCCGTAAAGCATCAAAAAGTTCCTTGTCAACTTCACGGATCTGAATAGCCAGTACCCCTTGCGCTGGTGCCGGGATAATTTCAACAGGAGGAATCTCCTCCACATGAAAATCTGTAATATCCATTTCAATACGGCTAATACCTGCCTTTGCAAGTACGATAGCATCGTATTGCTCATCACGTAGCTTCTGGATTCTTGTCTGTAAATTACCACGGAGATCGTCAAATTCTAGATCAGGACGTAGTGCAGAGATCTGCGCTTTTCTACGGTTGGATGATGTTCCAACAGTCGCATTGTGCTTTAATGAAAGTCGTTTTTTGATATCCACACAATCTTTGTGGATAATCAATAATTCAGCGGGATCTTCGCGCTCAGAAACCGCTGCAATGATCAATCCTGGAGGGTTGACCGTAGGTAAATCTTTATGTGAGTGTACAGCTAAATCAATGGTCCCGCTTAAAAGTTCCTCTTCAAGCTCTTTGGTGAAAAATCCTTTGCCTTCTAATTTATCCAAACGAAGGTGTTGAATGATATCCCCTTGTGTTTTAATGACTTTTAATTCTGCTTCAATTCCGATTTCTGCCAATCGATCTTTTACAAAATTTGCCTGCCACATGGCAAGAACGCTTCCCCGGGTACCAATAATTAGTTTTCTATTCACGTTAATTTTACTTTACCTATTAAAACAATCACAAAGATGTTCCACCGGTAGCTACGTATTCAACTAGCACAGAATGTGTTTTAATTCAATTGAGCCCCGGAAAATGAACAATTTCGGAAAAATGTGTTTAATACCATTTATCAAAGCAAAAATAAATAAATGAAAGGAATATGTTGACACGTTACTGTCATTATATGTCAGGAAATAATTGATAAACCGAAATTTAAAGGAAACAGTCAAAGGATAGCTCCGCGGGACGGGAGCAGATTCATGCAGCTAAATAGGCTTTGTTAAAAACCTAGGGAAGCAACAAAAAGTAATAGAATATAACTGCTTGAAGAGGAAGCTTAGTATTAATTTTTTTCCGTTTCTGGAGTTTTAACCAAAATTTCTTTTGCCATAACCATTGGAACCTTGATATATTTCTTTTCCATATAGTTGATGACTTTTTCCAATACTTCTCTCGCTTCGGGGGTTAGGGCTTGAACCTCTTGGGCAAAAACCTCATTTAGCGCGAATGATTTAATTTCTTTAATCTTTTCAGGAACCTCACGCATGGCAACCTCTATACGTCGCTGTTTGATTAAAGGTAAAAATTCTTGGATATTGTCCTGTATAATCTTTTCGGCACTCTCCAATTCGTTATAACGCTCTTGGATGTTTTTCTCTGCAATAGCTTGTAAGCTGCTCACTTCGATATAATGAATCGGATTATTTTGGAGAACTTCAGCATCAATATCATTCGGAACGGCTAAGTCAATGATAATTTTCTTATCAGTCTCTCCGTTTAATAAGGATTGATAAAGTGTGTTGTCAATAATGGAGGTCGGAGCACCTGTGCAAGTAATCAGAATATCAAAGCCTTCTCTGTATTGATCAATATCAGCTAGGGGGTAAGCTTCAGCATTTAATTCTTCGGCTAAGGCTTTAGCATTCTCCACTGTACGATTGAAAATAACGAACTTGGCTTTTTGGTTCTTTTGGAAATATTTCGCTAAATTCTGATTGGTTTCTCCAGAACCGATGATAACGATTCTAGGGTTTTCAACCAGTTTTAGTTCGCGCAATTTGCGATAGGCGAGAGAGACAACAGAAATTGGGTTTCTGGAAATTTTAGTATAGGTGTATACTTCTTTAGCTGTTTTTACAAGGCGATCCATCATTAGACGTAGAAAATCTCCAGTAAAACCAGCTTCTCTACAACGATCATAAGCCCGACGCACCTGTGCTAAAATTTCTTTTTCACCAACAACAAGACTTTCAAGTGAGCATGACATCCGAAGCAGGTGATTTAAAGCATCCATACCCTCGTATTTATTGACCTGTCCTAAATAACATTGTAGTCTTTCCTGAGGAACACAGAAGTTCAATTTTCCCATAAAATCAGCAATGAATTCATGGGTCAATTCGTGAGCACCATAAAATACAAA
The DNA here is from genome assembly GCA_050281725.1 of Sphingobacterium sp. Taxonomy (GTDB): domain Bacteria; phylum Bacteroidota; class Bacteroidia; order Sphingobacteriales; family Sphingobacteriaceae; genus Sphingobacterium. The sequence continues at coordinate 56,642 of JBMAAL010000012.1, forward strand.
CTCTACTCGGTTACAAGTACCAATATAAAAGATCTCTGGAATGTCTAGGCTATGCTTTAGATTGATGAGGCGACTTTCTAAATCCTCATTGCAGATCACTAGATTACCTAGATCTTTTAGTTCGACATGTTTATGAGTAAACGCTAATACTTTAAGATTTTTCAAAGCTCTAATCCCTCGCTTATATTTAACGGTACAAATGTAGCTTAAAAGCTTTGTGCTTGTGTCAAAAATCTGTCAAAGGGATTAATTTAGAAAGATTTTAAATAGATGATTTTGATGTTTAAATGGCTGTTTCATAGTTTTTTATATTTTAGTGTAGCGCTGAATGATTTTCGTCACGATCTGTCGTGACGAAAATTTTAAGTTATAAAATACGATAAACTACTCTTTAATACCCGTGTTCGTCCCTGTAGAGTCGATGGTGACATCTTCCAATTCTTCCACATAAGGCTCTTCTTCGGAAGTAGTAGCTTCCTGAATTTCACTATCACTGTATTGGTAATAGCTGTCGAAAGTTTTACTGCTTTTATTGTAAATCAATGCGTACTTGGAACTTTTATTCTTGACAATAATTCCATCGGCAGGAGCGGGCACCAATTTCATTTCATCCATGAAAATTTTCTGTCCCTTTTTGAAGCTGTTAATGAGTGGGAGTTCGCTTGAATATTCCTTCCAGAATAAAATATCGCCTTTTGCAGAGATGATCCAGATAGCACTGCTCTGGTAGTCGTTCTTTTCTACCAAGAAAGCCATTTCTTTATTCCAACTGTCTGAATCGTTGCGATCGGTAAAGTTACCATAACAGAAAACAGATTTAGCACGATCTTTTATCCGTGTAAACTTGTATATAGGTTTATCATCTACAGGTTCAAGGTAGTTATTACCCATGAATATCTTTGTAATACCCCTTCTATAGCGTAACGGGATATTATCGTATTCGGGAATAGTGAATATTGCATTGTTCCAGTGTTGATAGTCTTCTAGTGAACTCCAACCATCAGCATCTTCCAGATCTTTGGGATCCGCATTGTCAAATCCCACAACAGCTGTCGCAGTACTATCCACCTGCAAGCCGTCGAAAGCTTGTCGATGGCTATAGTTGTAATATCCACCACCCGCTAGGACAACCAATAGCACGGCGCCAATAATGATATAGACCTTTCTCTTTTTATTAGGCTGTGCAGGTTGTTCTGTTGCGATTTCTTCAACTTCTCTTTTCATGTTTGTTATTCGGCTTAAATGCTAAAAATTATATTCATTTCTTTTAAACAAGTGAAAAACCAGATTCTAGATGATTGATGATCTTTGGATTAGTCTTGTTTTTTATTTGTTCTAAGCGTTAATTGCGCTTAAAAATAGAATAATTTTTCAAAAAGTGAAATACAAGTTATATATGTGTCAATATTCAACTTATATTCGTAGCAGTTTTAAAGGAATTTGAACCATGATTATTATCAAAAAATACTTTGCCATTGTTGGACTAGTCATTTCTTTTTTGTCTAGCATGACACCATTCTTAAAAGTACCTATTAAGGGAAATTGGAATTTATATCAGGTAGATGCCTATTTGTTCTTTCTTACATTACTTATACTCGGGGTGACTGCCCTCTTGTTTTTTGTCCGTGCAGTAAGAGCCTATCAGTGGATGACGCGATTAGCTGCCTGCTGGTACCTATTGAGTATAACCGCAGTCTGGTTTAAGATCAATAATTATTTCGGCTGGGGATTTGCCGATAAATTGCTTTCTAAATCCCTGCACATGCGCTGGGGCTGGATTGTCTATTTGGTTGGCATTGTACTATTATTGTTGAGCACCAAGAAGGTTTCTGGTACGGCTGAATAAAATAAAGCCGTTTACCAAACAAAAAATAAGCTAGATGAAATTCATCTAGCTTATTTTTTGTTTGGACGATGCGGTATGAAATGACTTTTCAGCTTGTCCAGTCCTAAATCCTCTTCAATCTTATCCAGTTCGTAGGACCATATTTTTTCATCCAAAATTTCGTTAAGGACTTTTGGATTAGTAAGATCTACAGGACGTACACGTTGTTCCCTGTTGATTGGTGAGGTCAGTTCCTGCAAACTGCCGCTATGCCGTATGATCTGAAAACGGAAGGTAGGCCATTTCCCAACATTTGCAAAGTTGCCTGTATAAAACTGCATAGAGTCGTGCGGCGGTATCTTATTACTGAAAATACCTTTCACTTTATTCGCTGTCGCTTCAGATACGGATACCAGGAGCTCAAAGCTGGTTTCATTGATGATATGTAATTTGGCAAGTCCATCTTTGTGATCTCCCGAGATTGCCAAAAGTATTCCTTTTTCGATAAATCGATGTGGTGTCAGTGGTGTCGCATGCTGGTCAAGTTCATCATCTGCTCGACGCATATTACCGAAGACAAGGGTGATTTTATCCATGGGCACCGGAATCTCAAAACCAGTGTCGTCTGTAACGCCTACAATATCGTTGGGCTGCATGGATGTGATATGCCCCTCAATGGGCTCATCGACAAACCGTACTAAGTCGCCTATTCTAAATTTCATGTTTACTTTACTTTTGTGTCAATAATATATAGTAGCTTCTCAAGATCCGAGTGATCATTGTATAAATGAAATCCAACACGGATCCCCGATCCTCGGGGAAAGCATTTTATGCCCTCATCTAAGAGAGTTTGATAATTGTCGGGGTTGATCTGAATATTGAAAATATTGCTCTGCGGACGTCTATTGATGATGCTGTCCAATAACAGTTTTCGGTCGGCAAGTTCAGCGCGGGCATCTGCGATCAATTTTTGGGTATAGGTCACTGTTTCGGAAAATCCCCATTCCTCCAATTGAAGCAGAGACTGCTGTAGGGTGCCGTGCGATAGGGTGTCCAAATGCCCAGGTTCAAAACAGAGTTGTACCACAGATTTATTCATCCATTGATTGTTGAGGAAGCTGTAATTTTTTTGGATATCCGCATAAAGTATCGCTTTGAGTCTGTCACTTAAGAGAACAAATCCATTGCCAAAGCCAGCCATAAGCCATTTGTATCCACTGGATAATACGGCGTCAAAGCCCGAAAGCGTGAAATCAAAAAGATCTGTTCCCAAAAACTGGGTGCCGTCACCGACGATCAGCAAGTCGGGATGCTGATGTTTTAATTCCTGTATGAAAGATAGGTCTATTTTTAATCCCGAAATATATTGAACAATGGAAAGGATAAGGACATCTGGTTTAAATGTTGCTATTGTGTCCAATAAATTCGTTTCCAGCTGTTCGTCCATCCTGACAAATTGATGTTCAAAACCGCTTATAATTGTAGGAAAATTAACTGAAGGATAATCATTGTCTAATAGCAGCACTTTCGATTGTTTTGGTAAACCTGCCAATAGTGCATTGAAGGCAAAGGAAAAACAACTTGATAAGAAGACATTTTGGGAAGGGCAATTGAAAAATTTACCGAGCGTATCCCGACAGGCATCTAAAGTTGCACCTTGCTGTTCGCGTAAGGTACTGTTCGCGTCAAAGAAATCTTGGTCTCTTTTGGCGCGCCAAGCCTTTGTTTCACGTGAAAGTAAGCCGGATCCCGGTGTGGTGAGGTAGGTTACGGTTGAAGCGATGTCAAAATGTTTACAATAAGGACTACTCATGTCTTTGGTCTTTTGTTAGTATTGCTAAATAATCTGTCAAGGAGAGGTATTCACCCCCCATGCTTTCCAAATGATCTGTGTGAAATTGGCAATCAATTAAATGTAGTTCAATTTCTTGGGCGAGATAAATCAGGGCCGCTTTCGAAGCGTTGGCGACTTTTGAAAACATACTTTCTCCACAAAAGACACCATTGATTAACACGCCATAAAGCCCGCCAACGAGTATATCATCTTGCCATACTTCCACCGAATGTGCATAACCTAGCTCCGCAAGTTTACTGTATGCTTGGATCATGCCCTGGGTTATCCAGGTTCCAGCCTGATCTTTTCTATTGATAGTCGCGCAAAGCTGAATGACTTCTTTAAAGCTGCGGTCTATTGATAAGGAAAATGTTTTTTTCCGGAGCACACTCGCCATGCTTTTGCTGATCTTGACCTTGGAGGGATCGATCACAAATCTGGGGTCTGGGGCATACCAAAGTATCGGGCTGTCATCGCTGAACCAGGGAAAAATTCCGTTACTATAGGCCAGTAGCAAACGATCTACCGAAAGATCTCCTCCTACGGCGAGTAAACCATCTTCTTCTGCATAGCTTGGGTGTGGAAACTCCAGTCTGTTCGTGTCCAGTTCAAATACCATGGTTGTTTAACATGCTGCGATAGATGGCATTATTCTGGCTGACGCGGTTCTTTGCCGATCTCGTCAAATAGTTTGTCCATGTGTTCAACATATTCGTTGGTATCATCGAGGAAGAACTCCAATTGAGGAACAATCTTTACCTGGTTCTTAATTTTTGCCCCCAGTTTGTAACGTATTTCAGATGTTTTGGAACGAATAGCCTTAATATCTTCCTGTGCCGTTTTTGTGTTTAAAAAGCTCACGTAAACACGGGCAATTGCCAAATCAGGCGTAACACGAACCCGTGTAACCGTGATAAATGCGCCGGGAGCCCATGAATTACCTTCGCGTTGAAATAATGCTGCTAAATCCTGTTGAATCACCCCAGCAAAACGTTGCTGTCTCTTGCTTTCTGTTCCCATCGTATACGTTTTATGTTGAATATTCTCAATTGTGTCAAACAAAAATAGCCAAAATTTCAATTAAAAGAGAAACTTGGGTCGACATAAGAAAAAAGGCACATCTTGGTTTGACGTGCCTTTAAATTTCGATTCACAATTGGTTAGGTAATTTCTTTCAAGTTTTAAGACTTTGGGGTCTATCATATTTGGTTTGAAATTTCGGTGTATTTAAAGCGGTAAGTATTTACTAACCTTACCATCTTCTATTTTTTCATCTCCCTTACACTACAAACATAGGAATACTTAAAAAACTGACAAAATAACTTTTAAAAATAAAGTGAGTGGTTACTTATAATGTGTGTTTATCGCGATTTAACAAACTTTTAACATTTAATTTTTTTTGTAACGGCACTTTTTTTTCACCCGATTTTTTGTTTTTCATCAAATTGTCCGAGCAAAATGTATGCAATCTTTGCATTGATATAACCATTTGCAATTGGTATTTTTGTAAAAATTGTATGTGATGGAATTATCAGGAGCTTCAATCAACACTAAACCGACCAAAGGCTTTTGATAATAACAGGATCAAAAAGAAATTATACGCATGAAAATCTGGCAAAAAAATATAGATGTCGATTCTTTTGTAGAATCGTTTACGGTGGGCAATGATCGCGTCATGGACCTGCAACTTGCTGCTGCGGATGTTTTGGGTTCATTGGCCCATACACGCATGTTGAATAGCATAAACCTGATGACCGATGAGGATCTAACGCTTGTACAAAAAGAACTCAAAAATATCTATAAAGAAATTTTAGCCGGTGACTTTCGTATAGAAGACTCGGTAGAAGATGTGCATTCGCAGGTTGAAATGCTGCTTACACAGCGTATTGGAGAGGCCGGTAAGAAAATTCACTCCGGCAGATCCCGTAATGACCAGGTTTTGGTCGATCTAAAATTATACTTCCGCTCAGAGATTCAGCATATCATCCAGAATACAGAGGCCCTTTTTAATGAATTGATCCAACTCAGCGAGCGGTATAAACATATTCTGATCCCTGGATACACCCACTTGCAAATTGCCATGCCTTCATCGTTTGGATTATGGTTCGGTGCTTACGCCGAAAGTCTTGTAGATGATCTGGAGATGATGCGTGCAGCATGGAAGGTTTGTAATAAGAATCCTTTGGGATCTGCTGCAGGGTATGGATCATCCTTTCCATTGAATAGAACGATGACGACACAATTGCTAGGATTTGAAGACCTCAATTACAATGTGGTTTATGCACAGATGGGAAGAGGGAAGACTGAACGTATCTTGGCACAGGGTATGAGTTCCATCGCGGCGACATTGGCCAAGTTTGCAATGGATGTATGTCTGTATATCAACCAAAATTTTGGCTTTATCTCCTTTCCTGCACATTTGACTACAGGGTCGAGCATCATGCCACATAAGAAAAACCCGGATGTCTTCGAGCTGATCCGTTCACGCTGTAATAAAATACAGGCCTTGCCAAATGAAATTGCATTGATGACGACCAACCTTCCATCGGGTTACCATAGAGATCTTCAATTGTTAAAGGAAAATTTATTCCCAGCGTTTAAATCGCTCAATGAATGTCTTGAAATCGCAACCTTTATGTTGGAAAATATAACTGTAAAAGAAAATATCCTGGACGATCCAAAATACGATTATTTGTTCTCTGTTGAAGTCGTGAATAATGAGGTCCTGAAAGGAGTTCCTTTCCGGGAGGCCTACAGGACTATCGGTATTGATATAGATGAAGGGCGTTTCAAGCCGTCAAAAGAGGTAAATCATACCCACGAGGGAAGCATTGGAAATCTCTGCAATGATCAGATTCAACGTATGTTCGGCGAGGTTAAAGCAACTTTTGGTTTTGAAAAAGTCGAATCAGCATTGGATGAGCTTTTAAAATAAAAAATGCGCTGTGGTCCTACAAAGGAAACAGCACATCAACATAAAACGGCCGATAAGCATGTGCTTATCGGCCGTTTTATGTTCTTATTTTTTTATGGAGAACTTAAAATGTGTCTCGGAGTCGAATGATTCGCCTGCTTTTAACAAAGTTGAAGGAAATTCCGCTTGATTGGGTGTATCCGGAAAATGCTGTGTTTCCAGACAGAATCCGGCATAAGGAAGATACTTGTAACCTCTTTTGCCAAAATCATTTCCCGTCATCCAGTTTGCTGTATAGAGTTGTACGCCCGGCTCCGTTGTAAAAACATCCAGTTGAATGCCCGTGTTTTTAGAATAGACTGTTGCACAAGGCTGCGAAATAGGCTGGTTGTTGACATAACAGTGATCATACCCTTTGGCAGCGATTAATTGTTCGTTATTTGCAGTAATATCTTGGACAATAGGTTTGGGTATGCGGAAGTCGAAGGCGGTGCCCTCCACAGGTACGATTGCATTCGGTATCTGGTTGTCGTCTACAAATAAGACTTTATCTGAATTGATCTGAAGGATCTGCTGCAATACGTCGCCACTGCCTTCCCCATCCAGATTGAAGTACGTATGATTGGTCAAGTTGACGTGCGTATCGGCATCCGATTGCGCATGATATTTGATAATGATCTCGTTATTTCTGGTCAGGGTATAAGAAACCATAACTTTTAAGTTCCCTGGAAAGCCTTCTTCACCATCTTGGGAAACATAATAAAATTCGACGTGCGATTGATAAGTGACCCTTCTGTCCCAAACCTTATCATGAAAGCCCGAAATACCACCATGAAGACAATTATTGCCATTGTTTTGCGGAAGCGTGTAGTGTTTTCCGTTGATTTCAAATTTACCTTCAGCAATGCGATTGGCGAAACGGCCCGCTGTGCAGCCATGGTATTTCTCGTCAGAATCCAGATAGGCCTGAATGGAATCGAAGCCCAGTGCAACATCCACCAAATTTCCCTTGTTGTCAGGTACCAAAATGCTGACAATACGTGCACCGTAATCCGTTAAGAGTACTTGCATGCCCCCTTCGTTTTTTAATAAGAGCAAATGCGTGTTTTTGCCGTCGATTGTACCTTCAAAATGTTTTGGAATAAGTGTTTGATATTTCGTCATGATGGATCCCTATTGGTATTTAGGTTAAAGATACAGAATATAACCAGTATAAAAATGACTTTGATAACAGCTGTTTGTAAAATTTGTCATTTTGAAATACAATCATAGATACTGTTGCAAAAATGACTCCTTGATAGGTGAATAACAGGAGTAAAATATAGCGATATGCGGACAGTCATTCGGGTAATTCCTAAATCTGTATCCTATGATTATAATTGTATTTGAAGGCAAATTTATCTAAGTTTGCGCTATGTCTGAAAAAATGAATTGGAAAGATTTGCTCTCTGCAAAGCGCTGGGGTTACGAAGATCGGAGCGTAGATAGTTACCTGGTAGCCCGGTCGGAATTTCAACGGGATTATGATCGTTTGATCTTTTCATCCCCATTTCGGAGATTACAGAATAAAACGCAGGTTTTTCCACTTCCTGGCGCTGTATTCGTACACAATAGGTTGACACATAGTTTAGAAGTTGCCAGTGTAGGACGCTCTTTGGGACGTATGTTTTATGCACAGTTGAAAGAGGAAAATCCAAACCTGGATAATGATTACCCTTTTTTGCAAGAAGTCGGAAATATTATCTCTGCGGCATGTCTGTCACATGACCTGGGCAACCCTGCCTTTGGTCACTCGGGGGAATCCGCCATATCCACGTATTTCACAGATGGCGATGGATGTAAATACCAAGAGCAGGTGACAGCCGAAGAATGGGCCGATCTGACCCACTTTGAAGGAAATGCCAATGCGCTACGGATTCTGACGCATGCCTTCCAGGGAAAGGATCCCAAAGGCTTTGCATTGACCTATACTTCCCTGGCTTCCATTGTAAAATACCCATGTCTGGCAATTGATGGCCACCTCAAGAAAAGCCATCATCGCAAGAAATATGGCTTTTTTACGGAAGAACAAAAAGCATTTGAGAAGGTTGCCAATGAATTGGGATTATTAAAAGATCCTTCCAATCCAAAGGGCTACCTAAGACATCCTTTGGTTTATCTCGTGGAGGCTGCAGATGATATTTGCTACAATATTATTGACTTGGAAGATGCGCATCATCTTAAGATATTGTCCTATCAAGAAGTGGAAGAATTACTATTGCCGCTCTGTGGCAAAGAAAATCTTCGCGACAGGCTCGATGGATTGCTGGATACCCCAAGCCGTGTAGCATTGTTGCGTGCTAAAGCGATCAATACCTTGATTAAAGGATGTGTTGATGTCTTTGTACGTGAGCAGGACAAATTTCTGTCAGGAACTTTCGGATCAGCATTGATGGATGCCCTGGATGAAGAGATTGTTACACAAATGAACAAAATCTCGAAAATTTCCATTGCAAAAATTTATAATGCGCCCACGGTTGTACAGATTGAGATTGCTGGTTATCGCGTGATGGATGCCCTATTAAAAGAGTTTGTTCCGGCATACCTAAAGAAGAACAAGAACAATTACGATAAAAAGCTGGTTGCGTTAATTCCTGAACAATTTTATACGGACAAACAAGATTCGTATTCAAAAATACGTTGTGTATTGGATTTTGTTTCAGGTATGACTGACGTTTATGCCATAGAGCTGTACCGTAAAATCAAGGGAATAACAATACCATCCATAGAATAGGGACGTTTCAGGTAAAAGGTTTAAAACATCAATATTAAATTGAGACTAGCTGTAGCACCCGAGGGTATTATCCTAAAGTCTCAGATCGAAAATATAACATCTTATAGCTAAAATGAAGGTTGTAATTGCTGAAAAGCCCTCCGTGGCGCGTGATCTGGCTCGAGTGATGGGGGCAAAGGAAGTCAAAGACGGTTATATCGCCGGCAATGGCTATGCTTTTACGTATGCTTTTGGCCATTTGGTTCAACTCTGTACGCCACAGGCGTACGGATACAATTCGTGGACAATCTCGAACTTGCCGATCATTCCACCAACATTTAAGCTGGAGTCGAAGAAAGTGAAGCGTGATGGCAAGCAGATGGATGATACCGGAGCAGTTAAGCAACTAAACACCATAAAATCCCTGTTGGAACAAGCCGAAGAAATTATTGTGGCTACCGATGCGGGACGGGAGGGTGAATTGATCTTTCGTAATATATACTATTTTTTAGGTTCTAAAGTACCTTTTAAACGCCTTTGGATATCGAGCCAAACGGATAAGGCCATTAAAGAAGGATTTGCCAATTTGAAAGCAGGTACGGAATACGATAGCTTATACATGTCTGCCCGTTCACGTTCGGAATCGGACTGGCTGATCGGTATCAATGCGACGCAGGCCATCACCTTGGCGGCCGGGAATAAAGGATTACTTTCTTTGGGCCGCGTTCAGACGCCAACTTTGGCCATGATCTGTTCGCGCTATCTGGAAAACAAAGACTTTAAACCGCAGGCATTTTATAAAATTCAGGCCGGCTTTGAAAAAGATAATATCAGTTTTAAGGCAACCTCCAATAAGATCGATAAAAAGGATGTTGCCGAGCAAACCATTGCGCGATTGACTGTTGGTTCCAATGCCCGCGTGGCAAAGGTGGAAGCTAAAGAAACAAAAGAGCAACCGCCCTTGCTATTTGATTTGACATCGTTGCAGCAGGATGCTAATAAAAAATATGGTTATTCGGCAGATCAGACACTGAGTATTGCGCAAACACTTTACGAAAAGAAGGTCATCACTTATCCGCGTACTGGTTCCCGTTACATCGGTGAGGATGTTTTTGAAGAAATTGGCGCACTTTTTCAACATTTGTCGGATACCGCAGATGAATCCATCGCATCGATCGCAAAAAATCTGATCGGTGCAAAATTGAACAAACGTTCTGTCGACGACAAAAAGGTAACGGATCACCATGCACTATTGGTGACGGATGAAAAGCCGGGACCCATGCTCAAAGAGCAACAGAATGTTTACAATATGATCGCCAAGCGCATGGTGGAAAGTTTCTCGGAAGTATGTATAAAAGATATTACCACCGTGACAATTGATGCGCAGGGTGTCGAACTTATCGCCAAAGGTACTGTGATTAAGCAATATGGCTGGCGTCTTTCCGCGGAGCAGATCGAAGCGCCTGATGAAGATAAAAACAATGACGATCAGGATAATGAAAATGCGCAGTTACCGAAGCTGTTAGCCGAGGAATTATTGCAGATTCTAACCCTCGAACTTGCCGAACGTTTTACCAAAGCAAGACCCATTCATACCGAAGCTTCGTTATTGAAGGCCATGGAAACTTCGGGAAAGGAAATTGAAGATGATGAGATGCGGCAGGCTATGAAGGACTGTGGACTTGGTACACCTGCTACACGAGCTGCAACCATCGAAACACTTTTCCAGCGTGATTATATTAAGCGCGACAAGAAAAAACTGATCCCAACGGAAAAGGGACTTGCGGTATACAATCTTGTAAAAGATCGTTCCATTGCCAAAGTAACTTTGACCGGTAAATGGGAGCAGAAGCTGGAGGAAATGCGGGCCAATAAAGTGTCCTATGATGTTTTTATGAAACATATTAAAGACTATACGGCCAAAATTACAAAAGAACTGTTGACGCTGCGGATTTCTCTCGCGCAAGAGGAAGTTAAACCTCAACAAAAAGGAAAGATAAAATGTCCGAAATGTGAAAAGGGATTGATTTTGCTGTACGATAAAGTAGCGCAGTGCGACCATTATGCCCGTGGATGTGATTTTAAGATCTGGCGGACATTGAATGGTATCTTTCTGGATGAAAAAGAGATGAAAAACCTGTTGGAGAAAGGAAAAACCTCCGAGTTTAAAGGGGTAAAAAATAACGAGGGTGCTATTGTCACTGCGCCGCTTGTATTTGAAAATTTTAAGGTTAATGTGGGATAAATGGTTTATTCCACGTTGATCTTTTCAACTTTTATTCCCGCTGCAGAATATCCTGTAAAGCACTTGAAATCGATGGAAACCTGAATGTAAATCCACTATTCTCCAACTTTTCAGGTAATACCCAACGGCTTTTTAAAAGCAGCTCTGTCTCCGTACCAATTAAAGCAGCACCTATTTCCAGCAGCCATTTGGGAGATGGTAGACCAATTTTACGGTTCATTACTTGTCGAAAAGTCGCCATAAAAGTTTTATTCGTAACCGGATGGGGGGCCGAACAATTGACGACACCAGCCATATCCGCATGATCTTTTAAGAACAAAATAATTTGAAAAAGATCTTCAATATGGATCCAGCTAAAATATTGCTGGCCATTTCCTTGTATCCCCCCTAATCCAGCGCGGACAAGATTTTTAAAAGGCAGGATAACACCTCCATCCGCGCCCAAAACAATTGCCATCCGAAGTGCCACCTGTCTTGTCTTTTCCAATTTGAAGTCGAAAAAGGTCTTTTCCCATAATTTGGCAACATCAACGGAAAAACCTGTTCCGATCTCCCCCGAACTTTCAGTCATCGGACGATCTTCGGCGTGCCGATAGATGGTCGCCGTACTGGAGTTTAGCCACAATTTTGGTGGATTGGTACAGCCTGCGATCAGCTCCCCAAGAACCGTTGTTGTCTCTGTTCTTGAAGAAAATATTTCGGCCTTATTTTTCTCGTTATACCGACAGTTGACAGATTTTCCAGCTAGATTGATCAGGATCTCCGCATTTTCCAGTGCATCGGAAATACCGGATCGATCGGTCCAACGGATATTGCCCTGCCGACGGCCAATGATGATAACCTGGTGGCCCAATGTTTGAAATCTCTCGGAAAGATATTGTCCCACAAAACCTGTTCCGCCAGCGATGACTATTTTATTCATGGCAAGTGTGTTTACAGTCCAGTTCATGATGCTACATCATTAATTTGATCAATTTAATTAATAAATCTCCGCCGCTTGTATTGAAAATCTTGTTGGCAATAGTTTCGAGTTGATCCGTCAGATTTTGGATGTCCTTTACCGTTTTATGGAACTCCTTACCTTCTGCTGTCTGGTCCTTTTCGGTATTCCGGCTTATATCCTTTAGAATATCCATAACGGGGTCAAGCTCTTTCTGCTTACGCATCACTGCAATTTTCATCGCCCATTTTAAGACCTCTTTCTCTGCGACGAAATATTCCTTTCGATCACCAGCAATATGTTTTTTGTAGACAATACCATAATCGATCAATTGCCGTATACTCATATTGGCATTCCCGCGCGATATCACCAACTTTTCCATAATCTCGTCTGTAGACATGGGATTGCTTGCCGAGAGGAGTAGGGCATGAACTTGCGCAACGGACTTGTTGATCCCCCATTCAGAACCTAATGCTCCCCAGGTGTCTATAAATTGCTGTTTTGCTTCTTGTAATTCCATTATGCTTTTACCGTGTTGTTTGCTAAATTTTCTCTATCGGCCTTTTTATCCGATCAGCTTATTCCCATTCTATGAATAGGTTGTATAAAGTTATTCAAAGTTTTCGAACTTTCAAAAATTTCTGAAAATAAAATAAGTTTAAGCGGGCAAGTCACCATATCGTAATAAGAATTTGCTTTTCTTGTGGACTTTTCGATTTGTTTTAACTTTGCCTGCATTATGGCGACAACTTTGTATAATCCATTCAAACAATTTCAGTTTGATTCAGATATTTGTTTTTTAACAGGAAATAAGCTCCAATCGGAAGAAGAATCCATTCAGGTGTTTCCTGTATGGATGATGAAATCTTTTCAATTGGAAGATAAACCTTTTAAAATGCTGGATGAGAATCTGGTGACTTACAAATCGTTGAAGCTCCCCTGTTCCATAACTGCAGCTGAAGCTATCGAGCAAATGGAACGTGCGGTAGAACAGTCGTTTGAACAAGGTTATGAAGCTGTTAAACAGTTGGATCCATTATTATTGTTTCAATGGATGACAAAAATTATCTATGGGGTGGTCTTTAATGAAATTCTTGCGGGAATTCGGCAGCAAAAAGCTTCCGGTGAAGATATGAACTTTTCTCAGGCGCTTGCACAGCGTTTTACAAATCTGCATGGGATGTTGCAGTCGTTGGTTGTACCGATGGAGTTTGAAAATACATTCCCATTTTCATTGGTTGTTGTACCGGTTGATAATGCACCCGATACATTTATGTATCGTGATGAAATCAATACCTTGATCTTTTCTATCCGCATGAAGGACTTTGCTGTAGTTGCCTGTCTTCAAGATAATGCCACAAACAATATTTATCACGAAGATATCCTCAAGGTCATTGCGGGCAAAACATTGCACCCTATTCAGTTTGAAGAATTGTGTGCACGCTATTTTTATTCAGCCTACTTATTTAATCGTCTACCAGATTATACCTATTTAAATACCCCCCAAAAAATCTATGTAGAGCCGATGCCCCTGGCAGATATGTCGATGAAGCCCATTTTTGATCATTGGCAAAATAAGACCTATGGTCAAGTTTTGGAAAATTTTTGGAAACCTTGGGGATTGACTCTGTTCGAGATTATTAAAAATCCGGAGCATCCAATTAGTTTTCTAGTTGACGAAGCAGGCGAGTTTGTTACTGATGTTGCTATGCCGCTCAATTAATCCGGAGGATTTAAAGCAATAAATTACCTTATATAAGCGTTAAATGGTACGATTATGGATAGTATAGGTTATGTATTTAACAGGATTTAAGACTCTTTTTTTTTCAATTCTACTTTTTATGGCATGCTGTGCTTCCGCAAGTGCACAGGTGATTGCTAAGCGGGATATCCCTGCAGACAGTATCGCACAGAACGTTGATGATTTTCCCTATTTCAAGGGCGGGGTAGTGGCTTGGTCCAAATTTTTGCAAAATAACCTGGATCTGTCCAGGACTGTTGGCGCGATGGATAGCCTGGCCTATGCAAAATACGGATCTCGGCAAACGGCAATTCTGAAATTTATTGTTTGCGAAGATGGGGCGATCTGCAATATTGAAATTGAGAATCCCGATGAGGTAAGCCCCGAGTTTGCAAAGGCTGTGTTGTCTGCTATGCGCAGGTCACCACAATGGATGCCAGGTCAGGTCAAGGGAAAGCCGGTTAAAACAAGGTTCAGACAACCTGTCGTTGCTGTGATCGAATAAATTTGATAAGCGAGAGAGTAGCTTAAATTTTCACCATTTATAAGATAATATGTCATTTTGGGATAAAGTCAAAAAGATTATGAGTAGCGGAGCGGAAGAATCTTCGCCTGAAAAAAAAGATACAGAAATTACTGCCGGAGGGTCTACGGTCTACCGTTATGAAGATCAATCTGATGATAAGGATCCGAAAAACTTATTTCCGGAGGTGCAATGTGTTTATCTGGATGAAATCGAGGAGCATTTGACTAAATATATTGCCGAACCCGATATGGTGTTCCATGAGATTATCTCCGAACTTGTTCATATCGATGTGCATTGGATTAAACCAAGTGCGAACTACCCATACCATATATTGGTTACTTCGGGCATGAGTGATCTGGCCATGCATGTTCCAGATGAAGTGGAAAATAAAGAGGCTTATGAGCGGGCGGAGCTAATGGTCGTGTTGCCTGCCGATTGGAAGATCGGAGAAGAGGAATTTCAGGATGACAACAATTATTGGCCAGTCTACTTTTTGAAAAGATTAGCGCGATTTCCACATGAGTACAATACCTGGTTGGGCTATGGGCATACCATTCCCAATGGCATGGAAGCCGAAGATATTGCAAATACAGGTTTCGGTTGTATGTTGCTGCTTCCGCCTATGCTAAGTTTTGACGAGGAATTTCTGGAGTTAAAGACCAAAGATGGCAATCTGATCAATTTTTATGCAATGATACCCGTGTATAAAGAAGAGATGGATTACAAACTGGAAGAGGGTACAGATGCCCTCTTAGATCTTTTTGATGAGTACGGCATTTCCGAGCTGATCGATATCGATCGTCCCAATGTTTGTAAAGATAGATAGTTAATAAAAAAAATATGCAATGCTATGAGCTACTTTGCAGTTTTTGGCATTGCATATTTTTTTAGGAAATACTCTTTTCTATAATTGCTATCGTTTTATCGATATCCGCATAGCTCACATTGAGGTGCGGTCTAAAACGGATACTTTTCTCTCCACAGCCTAACATAATCAGTTTATTTGCATAGGCATTCTTGATAAATTCATTGCGCGCAGCTTCCGATTCGAAATCCAATGCAACGAATAAACCCTCACCCCGTAAATTGGACAGTTGCGGTTTTTTCGCTAGCAGTTCCTGAAGCTTATCTTGTAGATAGCGCCCTTTTTCTGCCGCATTTTGAACCAGGTTTTCTTGTTCTATGACTTCAAGAATTAATTTAAAGCGGAGCATATCCATAAAATCGCCACCAAATGTTGAATTGATACGACTGGATTCTTTAAAGACATGATGTTCCACCTGATCAAATTTTTCCTTACTCGCCAGTATACCACATACCTGTGCTTTTTTGCCGAAGGCAATGATATCGGGAATTACGTTGTAATGTTGGTAAGCCCACATTTTCCCCGTAATACCCAATCCAGTCTGTACTTCGTCAAAAATCAATAGGATCTGATTTTCATCACAGATTTGACGAAGCTGTACGAAAAATTCCTTTCGAAAATGGTTGTCGCCACCTTCACCCTGTATCGGTTCAATAATAATGCAGGCAATATCATTGGGGTTAGCCGTGATAGCCTGGTGTATTTCAGAGATAGCTTTTTCCTCCAGAGCAATCGTCTGATCGATATGTTCGCTTGTTAAGGGATAGCTCAACTTCGGATTGGTAATGCGTGGCCAGCTGAACTTTGGAAAATAAAGGTATTTTCTGGGGTCTTGTGTATTCGTTAATGACAGGGTATAACCCGATCTACCATGAAAAGCCTGTTTAAAGTGAATGACCTGGCTGGCTTCCTTTTGAATCCCCTGAGCAAAATTAAGCCTTGTCTTCCAGTCAAAGGCAGCTTTTAATGCATTTTCCACGGCGAGTGTTCCCCCCGAGATGAAAAAGGCATAGGAGAGTTCTTTCGGTATGGCTACGCGGTCAAAAGTGTCGACAAAATCAGCAAACTCTTTGGGGTAAATATCTGATATGGCTGGCTTATTGACGGCCATTTTACCTAAGAAGTCACGTTGTTTTACCAAATGTGGATGATTGTAACCCACGGCCATGGAAGCAAACATACTGAACATATCGAGGTATTCATCACCATTTTCGTCCACGACATAAGAACCATGGGATTTTTCCATATCCATAACCAAAGGGAATCCATCGGCTAATATATGTTTGCTTAATCTTTCATGTACGCTGCTCATAGTTTTGTCTGTAAATGGTTTATAAATCAAATTTGATACCTTGTGCCAAGGGAAGATCAGTTGTATAATTGATGGTATTTGTCTGGCGGCGCATATAGGCTTTCCAGGCATCTGATCCAGACTCCCGACCTCCGCCAGTCTCCTTTTCGCCTCCAAAAGCACCTCCGATTTCGGCGCCTGATGTGCCGATATTGACGTTAGCGATACCACAATCAGAGCCAGCAGCACTCAGAAATAGCTCGGCTTCCCGTAGGTTGTTGGTCATGACGGCAGAAGATAATCCCTGGGCGACGCTGTTTTGAAGCTGTATAGCCTGGCTAATATCCCCCTTGTATTTGATTAAGTAAAGAATAGGGGCAAAGGTCTCATGCTGTACGATTTCATAATGATTTTCAACTTCGGCAATGACAGGCTGCACATAACAGCCACTTTCATACCCCTTGCCTTCAAGGATCTTTCCCTTGATCAGCATTTTTCCTCCTTGTGTTTTAATTTTGTCCAGTGCGTTTAAGTATGATTTTACGGCGGCTTTGTCGATCAATGGTCCCACATGATTTTTCGTATCCAAAGGGTCACCAATTTTTAATTGACTATAAGCTTTAGTCAATTGCTTTTTGACTTTGTCATAAATGCTCTCATGAATAATGAGTCTTCGGGTACTTGTACAGCGTTGTCCGGCTGTACCTACGGCACCAAATACAGCGCCGATGATGGTCATTTTTAAGTCTGCGTCCGGGGTAACGATGATGGCGTTGTTTCCACCGAGTTCCAAGAGTGTTTTTCCTAGGCGCTGTGCTACCGTGACAGCGACCTCTTTTCCCATACGGGTAGATCCGGTTGCAGAAACCAAAGCGATGCGGTTATCTGCCGCGAGCCACTCACCAACTTCTCTATCCCCCATAACAAGGTTGGATATTCCCTCGGGCAGCCCGTTGTTGTGTAAGATTTCTGCAAGTAATTTTTGGCAAGCTATGGCACATAGCGGTGTTTTTTCGCTGGATTTCCAGACGACAGTGTTGCCGCAGACCAGGGCAAGGGCGATGTTCCATGCCCATACAGCAACTGGAAAATTGAATGCGGTAATGATACCTACGATACCCAAAGGATGATATTGATCGTACATACGGTGGCCAGGGCGTTCTGAATGTATGGTATTGCCATATAATTGACGGGATAGACCTACAGCGAAGTCACAGATATCAATCATTTCCTGGACTTCACCCATGCCTTCTTGGTAAGATTTTCCCATTTCGTAGGAAACTAATTTTCCGAGAATAGGTTTGAGCACACGTAATTTGTCCCCCAATTGGCGAACGATATCGCCCCTCTTAGGGGCTGGAATTAGACGCCATTCTAAGAAAGCATTTTCGGCTTGCCTAATAACAGTCTCATAGTCTTTGCTATTGCTAGCTTTTATCTTTGCGATGAGTTTTCCATCGACAGGTGAAAAGGATTCGAATTCTTTGCCTTCGGAAAACCATTGCTGTCCAGTTGATGATCCTAAATTCTGGGAAGATATTCCAAGTGTTTTAAGCGCTGATTTTATCATAATGGTTTATTTTATTCGTGGAATAGTTTAAATGTATGAAATAAATTTTTTATTGTCAAGTTTGTTCTGAATATTGTTCAGTGTAAAATAATCGTTATCTTAGATAAGCTAATGTAGACTATATCATGATCAAACAGATTAATACCGATTATTACCAGGTGGACGATTTATTGTCCGAAGAACATAAACTGATACGGCAGTCTGTCCGTGATTTTGTGAAAACAGAGATTAAGCCTTTCATTGAAGATGCGGCGCAGGAACACCGTGCTATTGCAGGTTTGATGCCTAAATTGGGGGCAATTGGAGCTTTGGGACCTTATATTCCTGTCGAATATGGCGGGGCGGGGTTGGATCAGATTTCCTATGGCTTAATTATGCAGGAACTAGAAGCCGGTGACTCGGCAATTCGTTCGGCAGCATCGGTGCAATCCTCTTTGGTGATGTTTCCGATTTATACCTATGGTAGTGAGGAGCAACGTCGTAAATATTTACCGCAGTTGGCATCGGGTGAGTTGGTCGGTTCTTTTGGGCTGACTGAGCCTAATCATGGATCTGATCCGGGGGGAATGGAAACGAAATTGACGGCAAAAGGAGATGGTTTTTTATTAAATGGAGCAAAGATGTGGATTACAAATTCGCCTATCTGTGATATTGCCGTCGTTTGGGCGCGAGATGAGTCCGGAAAAGTGCGGGGTGTGATTGTTGAGCGTGGAATGGTGGGTTTTGAAACTCCAGAGACCTTGCATAAGTGGTCGTTGCGCGCTTCCAAAACAGGCGAACTGGTTTTTCATGATGTTTATATCCCTGCAGAAAATGTGCTTCCTGCTGTAAATTCAATGCGTGGACCACTTTCCTGTTTGAATTCGGCCCGCTATGGAATTTCGTGGGGCGTGATTGGAGCGGCAATAGACTGTTATGAAACTGCGGTTCAATATGCGTTGGAGCGACATCAGTTTGATAAGCCAATTGCCGGTTTTCAATTGCAGCAAAAGAAGCTAGCGGAATTTCTGACAGAAATTACCAAGGCGCAGTTGCTGTCGTGGCGCTTAGGGCTGCTCAAGAATGAGGGCCGTGCTACTCCACAGCAAATTTCCATGGCAAAGCGAAACAATGTGAATATGGCGCTGCAGATAGCGCGTGAATCTAGGCAGATTCTTGGCGGAATGGGGATTGTAGGTGACTTTCCAATGATGCGGCATATGATGAACCTAGAGTCTGTGGTTACCTATGAAGGGACGCATGATATTCATTTGTTGATCACAGGACAAGATATTACGGGGTTGAACGCTTTTTCTTGATCATTTTCTTCATACGAATACGCCTTATACAGTAATAAACGATGCTATGATTTATTGAATTTTTAGTCAATAAGACATGGCATTGTTTGTGTATATTTTGCTGCATTAGTGTGGATTCGTGGATGCTTCTACATCATGTTAATGCCTATGTAATTATGTAATGTGATTACTTATATAATTTTGTAGTGCTAATACTTATATAATTATGTGGTGTTAATACTTATATGTAATAAGGAGGCAATAGGCTTCATTTGTTCCTGTGGGTATAACCTATCGTTCTCTTTTGGTCATTCCATGTGATGGTTATGATCAGTTGCCGTTCAAGCCGATAACAGGCTAACTTCTTCACAAAGAATTGTATTTAATTCCGATGCTTGAAATCAGTACGGCAAATCAGTACCGCGAAATGCTTTTTTCCTTATTTATAGCGTGTTTTTCCGAGTTGTTCGCGTGTTTGCTGCGTTGCTGCGGAGTTTTTCGGTTACGGTTCGGCCCGGCATTGGCCCCTTTTCGGGGCATCCAGGGGACATGGTCACGTTCGGAACGCCATTTGTCTGCGTTGGCAGCGTGGTTGGCGCAGGGTTAGAGTCGGAGACAACACGGACTCACCACGGACTCACCATGGTCACGGTGTAAACCTGCCCCGACCATGGTACGACGCCGGGGGAAGGGGAGCAGGGAGGTTCCGATAAGCCTTCGGTGTAGCCGGAAACCTAGCTCAGAGGGACCATAGTTTGCCCTATCTAGGGAAGAGTTAAGTATGCCTTATTCCTTAGGTTAGCTTTTGTTTATATTTAGCTTAGCAATAAGTTAGGGTTTACTTAGCTATAAGCTATACTATACCTAAACTAAACCTAACTAAACCCTAAACTAAACCTAAGTAAACGGGCAAGAAAATATGGCTGCAAAAGAAGGTATTCCAGAGCACTGTGTTCTGCCATCTTTCCGGCCTTATCAATATCCACCCGTCCATCGGCTATGGCTGACTCGCCCTCTGTCGGCTGCGCCTGTGCGCACCGTCTTCAATTGGGCATTGAGCCGAGCGGGCTCCCGAGCTTAAGCAGATCGAGCAATACAATGTCCGTCCATGTTTCCCCTGCGGAGCCTGTATTAAGTCCCGGTTCCCACGAAGTCCACGCCAAAAACCACTTTCCGGCCCGATTCTGCCCCGGAACCGGCATTCCCAGCCCTGTGACCACCTGTTTTACAAAAAGAATCTTGCACCGTTACAGGCAGTTAAGGGGAAAATGAAATAAATAAGAACAAAAGGCTTGGAAGTTTGTTAACAATCTCCCTATCTTTGCACCACTCCGCAAGGGAGG
>JBMAAL010000013.1:0-72232 GCA_050281725.1 Sphingobacterium sp.
TAGCCAATTATATATGAACAAATCTTATCCAATGTTAGCTAATTTTTAAAAACAACAAAAGCTTAACATTGTTACACGTTAAGCTTTGTTCATATAATTAGAAAAATAACAACCTAATGAACTAATTCCGTCTCAGGAATATGTTTAGTGTCCGTTTGGGCTTGCGCAGCTCTCAAACTACTCTCTTGCTGGAGGATCTTTTTCCTTTTGCTGCGCGAGGACAGCTTGGTACGATACGCTTTCCAGTTCATTAATAGGACGGAGAAAAGAATAACAGCTAGTCCCACAATTTGCAATGAGGTTACGACGTGCGAAGTGAAAAAATGACTTAAAATAAGTGCAATAATTGGGTTCACATAGGCATAGGTACTTACTTCCATTGCTGGGCGTACCTGCAATAACCAAATATAAGAGCTAAAAGCAAGGATGGAACCAAATGTGATTAAATACCCCAAATTGAACCAGTCAACGGGTGCCACACTGCTCAGTGTAAATGATGCATATTCACCGGTAAAAAGCGCCGTGACATTAAAGAGAACACCTGCGGTAACCATTTGCCAAGCGGTTTTCACCATAACATGCAGATCCTCTTTTTCTTCTTTTTCAGATTTTTTAAAATATTTGGAAATCAATGAACCTACAGTCCAAGCAATAGAACCCAATACCAAAATAGATAGGGCAATCACCTTAAGGGTACCGTCTGTATTATCATTGGTCGCCATGATCTGTTCGGCAAAAAGCATGACAACACCACAGAAGCCCAATGCTACACCAGCAACCGTGCTAATGCTGCTAAAGTTTTCTTTCCATTTGGGTTTGTCCAATAAAATAAACCAGATTGCAGCGGCTGCGGCAATAATGGCGGCAACACCACCAGACACATATTGCTCGGCCCAGATAACCCCCGCCATATCCACAAAGAGTAATAAAAAACCTACGATTGCGGCTTCCTGAATGGAACGCTTGTTAAATAATTTATACCCTTTTATAGCACAATATGTCATTAGAATTGCACTGGCTGCAACAAATCGAAACGAACCCAAAATAAATGGGGGGAAACTATGCAATGCTTTTTCTATAAAGAAAAAGGTCGAGCCCCATACCACATAAATAATGAAATAAGCAACTACAACCATTAATGGGCTAGCAGCCTTTTTTTGTCCTTGCAACATGATTAAACCTCCTTTCTATTACTCAGGTATAACAACCTGCTGATCTTCCTTGACAGTCTGAAGTACAATTGTTGTCCGCGTTGAAATAATACCTTCAACTTTACTTAATGTGTTTCGCATGAGATCCACTAAACCTGTAGAATCTGCAGTTCTTACTTTAATAAGGTAACCATCGTCACCTGCAATGTCGTGTACTTCTTGAACTTCGGGGATTTCCGCAAGCGCCAACCCTACACCCTGTTCGCCAATAATATCATTGGCTTTGATAAAAATAAACGATAAAAGTTTTTGATCCACCGCAGCAGGATTGATCTTGGCACTATATTTTAAAATCACATCTTTTTGCTCGAGTTTCTTTACGCGCTCGAGGATTGCTGATGGTGCCATGCCTAATTCTCTTGCGATATCAGCATTGTTGATCCGTCCATTATCCTGCATTAAGCGCAAGATTTTATAGTCGACCTGGTCTAAATTATATTCTACTTTTGTCATTTCGACTGCAAAGGTAGGTAAAAAAGTATAAAATTCAAAATTATATATAAAATTCTGAATATAATTCTGAGTAAATAGAAATTAACATGAATTTTATTCGCATTACCAGGAAGAAATTTTGGCAATGTGGGCTATGATGCTGAAGGTAAGCGCATTGCCTTTTAGAGAGGTTAGGGGTATAATTCAACAATTGTACCTTTTTCTTAATTTCAGAATAATATTTCTCGTTGACAGGATGACGCCCAATCCAATCAGACAACCTAAACAGACACAGCCAAAGCGATCCAAGGCAGCGAAGTAGGAGCGACTTTGCTGTTCATGAAGGTAGACGATAATTAGCGCTACCATAGAAGTCCGTGCCACAGCCATAATATTGAGTAGCTTACATGTAATCAATGATGCAACAATACCGATAATCATGGCATAGAGTTGCGAAATGGGAACAAAATATAGACTGAGACCGATTGCTGATCCAATGAAGTTGGATTTAGCCCGATCGATGGCTATTTTTTTCGATTCATTTTCTTGTGGGGAAATGACCAGTATAATGGAGATTAGTGTCCAAGAAACCGAATATTGGGGAAAGGATACAAAAAGGGGGTAACCTATAAGGAAGCCAATCAATACCCGGATGGTGTATATAATAAAATCAGAATGCAGCGTATAGCGAAGGAATAGATTACGCATATAAGGATATGAGTCGTTAATTGTAAATGATGTAGTGCCACAAAAATACGTGCATTGTCTGAAGGAATGAAATAAAATTGGCTTTTAAAGTATATTGCTTCGTTTTGCGTTTTTATGCGTTTTTTAGTTTTGATTTGGGTATTTCTTGCAATCTTCTCTTTTTCCGATGCATAAATTTGACTAAATTTGTTTCATACATAAATGCAGATTAAGTGAAAGATCAAAATCAATTAGCCTTATTAGCGTCTCAACTCAAAGGTGAGCTCTATTATACCCATGAAACGAAGGACCAAACGATGTTACTTGCCTATTCGACAGATGCATCTGTTTATCAGGAAAAACCGTTAGCCGTAGCAATACCAGCTGATATTGATGACATTAAAAAATTAATTGATTTTGCGCAACAGAATAGGATAACGATCATTCCACGTACCGCAGGTACTTCGCTCGCTGGACAGGTTGTGGGGCATGGCATTATCATGGATATTTCTCGTCATTTTAACCAAATAATTGAACTTAATGTCGAAGAGCAGTGGGTTCGGGTACAACCTGGCGTGATCCGTGATGACTTGAATAGTTATCTTAAACCGTTCGGACTGATGTTTGGGCCTGAAACTTCGACTGCAAGCCGTGCTATGGTGGGAGGAATGATTGGTAATAACTCTTCGGGTCTGCATTCTATTGTCTGGGGAGATACACGGCACAATTTGATTTCAGCCAATGTACTTCTGGACGACTGTTCTGAAGTGATCTTTGAAGCAGTTGATGAAGCAGCCTATTTTAAGAAATTATTATTAGCTGGACGTGAGGGGGATATCTATCGTGATATGAATGAATTATTGACAGATACACAGCATTTAAGTGCCATTGAAGCGGGCTATCCAAAACGATCTATCACGAGAAGAAATACCGGTTATGCTTTGGATATTCTTGCTGATCGTTCTACACCTTTCAATATGTGTAATTTGTTGGCAGGGTCCGAAGGAACGCTGGCTATCGTTACAGAAGCTAAACTCAAACTGATGTCCTTACCACCGCAGGAACTAGGTTTACTCTGTGTTCATTTTGCGGATATGGTGGAGTGTATGCATGGTAATGTGGTAGCCTTAGATCACAAGCCGGAAGCATCCGAATTGGTAGATAAATACATCATGGATTTTACGGTTGGGCATCCAACTTATAAGTATAATCGTTTTTTTATAGAAGGCGATCCACAAGCGCTGTTGATCGTTGAGTTTAGGGGGCATACAGCTACCGAAACAGAGGCAAAAGCGATGGCTCTGAAAGCAGATCTTGTAGCCCGCGGTCTTGGTTATGCTTATCCCTACATTACGGGTATTGAACAGACCAATTTGGTTTGGGATGTACGTAAGGCAGGACTGGGGCTAATTCGCAATTTGCCAGGTGACAGTCAACCTGTAAATTTGATTGAAGATTGCGCGGTGTCGCCTGAAGATCTACCTGCTTATGTGCGTGATATTCAAAATCTTTTGGTGGAGGAAGGGGTGCATGCATCCTATTATGCGCACGCGGGAGCGGGGGAACTGCATATTGAACCTTTCGTGAATTTGAAAACAGCAGCAGGGAAGCGTACTTTTCGTTCAATCCTCGAAAAAACCAGCGATATTGTATTAAAATATAACGGTTCACTGAGTGGTGAACATGGTGATGGTCGTTTGCGCGGAGAATTTATTGGCAAAGTGCTTGGTGAAAAAGTTTACAAATTGCTTGAAGATGTAAAATATATCTTTGATCCACAGGGTGTTTTTAATGCAAATAAAATTGTCAACACGCCGCCAATGGATTCTCATTTACGTTATGACAACGATAGCAACCGAACAGAAATAAAGACCTATTTCGATTTTTCTAAAGATGAGTCTATTCTTCGATTGGCGGAGAAGTGTTCTGGTTCGGGAGATTGCCGAAAGACTGAAATTACCGGTGGAACAATGTGTCCCTCGTTTATGGCTACGCGCGATGAAAAAGATACGACACGGGCGCGGGCAAATATGTTACGTCAGTTTTTAACGAATTCCACAAAGAAAAATCGTTTCGATCATGAGGAGATCAAAGAAGTTATGGACCTTTGCTTAAGCTGCAAAGGCTGTAAAACGGAATGTCCTTCGAGTGTGGATGTGGCCAAAATGAAAGCAGAATTTTTACAGCACTATTATGATGAGCATGGCGCAGGGTTTAGAACAAAATTAATCGCTAATTTCACCCAGTCTCAGAAATTTGGATCGTGGGTTGCGCCTATTTATAATTTTGTAGTCAAAAATGATTTCTTGTCAGGAGTAGTCAAAAAAACAGTAGGATTTGCGCCAAAGCGTTCCTTACCTACAGTCAATGGAACGACCTTAACCCAATGGGTAAAAAAACAAACGGTGGTAAGTGATGCTAAGCGTCGGGTTTATCTTTTTTCGGATGAATTTACCGAATATAATGATGCGGAGATAGGTATTACAGCATATAAGTTGCTGACTGCCTTGGGGTATGAAGTAGTCATTCCAAAACACGTTCAAAGCGGGCGTACTTATCTTTCTAAAGGGTTTGTGAAAAAAGCAAAGGAGATTGCGAATCAAAACATCCATTTCTTAAAGGGATTAATTACGGATGATACGCCACTTTTAGGTGTTGAACCCTCAGGGATCATTACATTTAGAGACGAGTATTTAAGTTTAGTAGACGATGATTTACGAGTTGACGCGCAAAAAATAGCCAAAAATGCGCTGATGATTGACGAATTTCTGTTAACTGAAATGAAAGCGGGGCGCATTCATTCAGAACAGTTTACGTCGGAAACGAAAAAGATAAAGCTTCATGGCCACTGTTATCAAAAGGCTTTTCATCTCGTTACTGTTACGGAACAGGTTCTATCATTTCCGACGAACTTTAGCGTAGAAACAATTCCTTCTGGGTGTTGTGGTATGGCAGGGTCATTTGGTTATGAGTCTGAACATTATGATATTTCGATGAAAGTAGCCGAATTGGTTTTATTACCAACCATACGCGAAACAGAACCTGGTACTCTAATTGCCGCCGCGGGTACTTCCTGTAGGCATCAGATTAAAGATGGTGTGGGCCGAAAATCCTATCATCCCGTGGAAATTTTATACGATGCTTTATTGAAATAAAATAAAAACATTGCTAATAGTTGTTTGTTATCAGTAATAATGGTAATATTATAATAGCATATTCATTAATAACTGATAACAAACAATTCAATATGTACAAGATTCAATCTATAGCATTTCTTGCGACCGCTACGGTGCTGATGGCTAGTTGCGGAAATTCCAATCAAAAGAAAACTGATGGAAGTGATACAACAACGGTTAACAAAATTGAAGGTGTAAAAATCGAACAATTTACGAATGGTTCACCGGGCGCAGAAAAGAAGAACTTTTTTCTACGTATTACTGATGAAATTAAAACGGATTCAAGCCGTATTTATATCACAAAATCTCTTTACAAACAAGATACCGTAGGAGCGAAGTTTGAGGTTGTAGATTTTATACCCGCAGGTATAATAGATGGGCAGCCGAGTGATGACGTCGGTTTTACCAAAGGTAAAATTAGAATCTCATCGTCGGGTCAACAGTCTGACAATTTAATTAAAGCCTTAGGTGACTTGTTTCAGACACCTACAACTGATTCTTTTACAAAAGATTTAATTCTTCCGAATGTGTTTTCATCCAATAAGGTGAATGCTGATTTATCCAAAAAAACAGCGTACAGCTTTAAACTATTTTTGGACAATAAAAAAGCTGCTCCAGCGGAGCTCTTCTTTAATGTAGACACCTACAAGCATTCGATCGAGTTTTCGGAGAAAGATCCTTCGTTCCGGGCTGGATTATTATCAGCGTTAACCGGTAAATAGTGAAGCTGTGACATGTGCCGCTACTTCGATGAGCCCTAAGTTATATGCTCAGATGTAGTGTATAGATTGATCATAAAATAAAAACGGCTAGATAATTTCTAGCCGTTTTTATTTTATCTAAAAAAGAGATAGATTTGTGCTAATATATTTAGTTTAAAATGAAACGGTCCGGCACCACAGATCTCCCATTACATTATGGAAAAGTACCCGCGTGGCTTTACGAACGTATGGCTTCCCTAGGTCGCTCCATAGTTGAAGTTATACTAATGGATTACGGTAAAGATGAAGTTTTAAGAAGACTGGCGGATCCGTTCTGGTTTCAGAGTTTTGGGGCCGTACTTGGGATGGACTGGCATTCTTCAGGGATCACAACGGCTGTTATGGGTGCATTAAAACGCGCTATTAATCCCGATGCGAAATCCTTAGGCCTTTATATCTGTGGAGGTAAAGGCAAGCTATCCATGCAGACTCCACATGAACTGCTTCAGTTGTCAGATCAAATAGGGTTAGATGGTAACGGCTTGATTCGTAGCAGTAAGCTTGTCGCTAAAGTGGATAACACAGCCATTCAGGACGGTTACCAACTGTATTTACACAATTTTATCGTAACGGATCTTGGCAATTGGTCCGTCGTGCAGCAAGGTATGCATGAAAAGGATGGGACTGCCCGTCGTTACCATTGGCATTCTGAAAAGGTCAAATCGTTCGTTGAAGAACCACACGCCGGTATCAGTGGGCCTTCACAAGGTATAATCCTAAACTTAACAGCTGCGGAAGCGGCGGCCAATAGAACAGGTATTATGACTTTAGTGGGCGAGGATTCAACCAAAGTAATGCGAGATTTCGCTAAACTTATTATGCCATCCCATCACGATGTACGTGCTGCGGATGTTGACTTAAAGAGGTTAGGAGCGATATTGTACGTCGCCCGAGAAAGTCAACCAAGCCATTTTGAAGACCTATTGCTTTTAAAAGGAGTTGGGCCCCGTACGTTACAGTCATTGGCTTTGGTCAGTGAGGTAATCCACGGTGCGCCTTCACGATTCAACGACCCGGCTCGATTTTCCTTTGCTCATGGCGGGAAAGATGGACATCCTTTCCCGGTTCCATTGACCATTTACGATGAGAGTATTCAGATTTTGCAAAAAGGCATTGAAAAATCTAAACTGGGTTATGGTGACAAATTAAAATCGATTAATAAGTTGCACCAGATTGTCTTGGATAACGAAAAAGATTTTCAGCCACAGTTTGATATTCAACAAATTATAGGTGAAGAACGAAGGGATTCTTGGAAGTATGGGGGCCGAACAGTTTTTGGGGATGCGGAGCCGCAAGGAACAAACGGACCGGGTTTGCAACTGTCACTTTTCTAGCAGAAATTGACGAATTGTAATTGTTTTGTTAAAATGTGTTAAAGATCGTTAAAATAAGTTGTACGCTAGTATATTTGCTCCGCAATGAAAGCAGTTGTTACCATATTCTTATTCCTATGCTTCTTATTTATCAGAAGCAGTAATAGCCATGCTGTGCTCATTCAATCCGACCGACCAACTGTTAGTTTTATGTACCAGCATAGTCATGCTGATATACAGCAGTATTTTGAAGCATCGGTTGATCACATCGATCCGCTATTTTATGGTAATATACACAGTGATAATCCAGTTATAGAGGAATTTGATACTGAGAATTTTCAATTGACCAAGGATTTGCAGGTGACATCCCAATTTGTTGCGCTGCTACTTTTTGCAATTGTCCTTTTTGTTTTTGTATTTCGATTTGCAAAGAAGATTCCTTTTTGCAATTTCATAGCCTATCTTTTCCCTCAAAGATACGTTCTTCAACAAAACTGGAGAATTTAAAATATACCCTTCGAAATTTCATATGCTTTGCTGGATATCCTAAGGGGTAGTCCGTTGCGTTGTAATCGATTTGTATAATCTATGAACAAGTCGGAACAACCCTAAGCCAAAGTAGAGGTCATTTCACCAACCAAGACAACAAACAATCAAACTTATTTTTTTAATTAGACGCTTACAAATGAAAAGAGTATTTATGCTCGCTAGTTTGGCTATTACCTTATGCCAAATCGGGTGTACTTCCAAAAAGGAAGAAAAGGAAGAAAAAGAGAAATTTACAGCGACCTCTCCGGTACAAATGGACACCACTATCCGTAAGGATTTTGTTTCCCAGATCAGATCTTTCCGTAATATTGAGCTCAGAGCTCAAGAAAAGGGTTATCTCGAACAGATTTTCGTTGACGAAGGACAATTTGTTCACAAGGGGCAACTACTTTTTCGGATTATGCCCAAAATGTATGAGGCGGAATACCGTAAATCTTCGGCAGAAGTTAATGTAGCAGAAATTGAAGTTCAAAATACAAAAACGCTAGCGGATAAAAATGTTGTATCGCCCAATGAACTCGCTATGGCTAAAGCAAAGCTTGAGCAAGCGAAAGCTGAGGCAGCGATCGCAAAATTACACCTCTCCTTTACAGAAATCAGAGCACCGTTTGATGGAACCATTGATCGGATTCCATTGAAATTGGGAAGTTTGGTGGATGAAGGTGAATTATTGACAAGTCTGTCAGACAACAGTGAGATGTTGGTTTATTTCAATGTGTCCGAACCAGAATATTTAAGTTATCAAACGAATGTAAGTAAACGTGGGGATACCCATGTTGGCCTATTGCTTGCCAATAACGAGCTGTTTACGCAAAATGGTCTTGTAGAGACAATAGAAAGTGAATTTAACAGTGAAACAGGAAACATTGCTTTTAGAGCGAAATTCCCCAACCCAAATCGCTTATTAAAACATGGTGAGAGCGGCAAAGTGGTGATGAGTTTTCCGTTGAAACAGGTTTTAATTATTCCACAGAAAGCGACATACGAAATGCAGGATCGTAAATATGTGTATGTAGTCGATAAGGATGGCAGATTGAAAGCTCGTCATATTACCATTGGTAACTCCCTGCCAGATCTGTATGTGGTAACGAGCGGACTTCAAAAAGATGATAAATTTTTGTTGGATGGTATTCAGAAAGCGAAAGAGGATGATAAAATCAGCTACAGCTTTGTGCAACCTAAAGACGCCATCTCAAATTTGAAGTTAAAAACAGAATAGACCCCTTACAGTTAAATTACTATGTTTAGTCGTTTTATAAATAGACCAGTACTTTCGATCGTGATATCACTGATCATTGTGTTTTTGGGTGTGCTTGCTATGGTGCAGCTTCCTGTAACGCAATTTCCTTCTATATCGCCACCGAAGGTGAACATCACTGCCGAGTATCCTGGAGCCAATGGTGAGTTGATGATTAAATCAGTTATCATTCCGCTGGAACGGGCGATCAATGGGGTTCCGGGCATGAAATACATGGCTTCCGATGCCGGTAATGACGGGGAAGCAAGTATCCAGGTCGTATTCAACCTAGGAACGGATCCGAATCAGGCTTCTTTAAATGTACAGAACCGTGTAGCCTCTGTGGTCAATAAGCTTCCGCCAATTGTGGTCCGTGAAGGGGTGAAGATTACACGTGAAGAATCCAATATGTTAATGTACATCAATCTCTATAGTAAAGACAAGGAGCTTGATGGAAATTTTATGTATAACTATGCGGACATGAATATTGTCTCCGAATTACGTCGCGTAGACGGTGTTGGGGTGGCTAATATTCTTGGAACGCGCGAATTAGCAATGCGTATTTGGTTGAAACCAGATCGTATGACAGCCTACAAGATTTCTGCAGAAGAGGTGATGAAAGCCTTATCAGAGCAGAGTTTGGAAGCTTCACCAGGTAAAGCCGGCGAGTCGTCTGGTATGACCTCCCAATCTTTCGAATATGTATTGAAATACCCGGGACGTTTTACGACAACTGAAGGTTATGGCAATATCGTATTACGTGCGGGTGAAAATGGTGAAATGTTACGCTTAAAAGATGTTGCGGACATCAAATTCGGTTCAGCGATGTATGATATCTATTCTACACTGAATGGAAAACCATCCGCAGCGATTGTCTTAAAACAATCCTATGGAAGTAATGCTTCTCAGGTAATCCAAGACGTTAAAAGCAAAATGAAGGAATTGAAGGCATCTTTTCCTAAAGGGCTGGATTACGAAATTAGCTATGACGTTTCAAAATTTTTGGATGCATCCATGGAAAAAGTAGTCCATACTTTATTGGAAGCATTTGTGCTTGTTGCTATTGTCGTTTTTCTATTCTTAGGAGATTGGCGTTCGACGTTGATTCCGACCATTGCAGTACCGGTTTCCTTGGTGGGCTCGTTTTTGTTCATGCAGTTTTTTGGAATTACCATCAACTTGATCACACTGTTTGCACTGGTGCTTGCCATAGGTGTGGTTGTGGACGATGCGATTGTGGTTATTGAAGCCGTCCATGCCAAAATGGAAGAACTTCATATTTCAGCCTATAAGGCGACCAAAAAGGCGATGCACGAAATCAG
Source organism: Sphingobacterium sp. (assembly GCA_050281725.1). Taxonomy (GTDB): domain Bacteria; phylum Bacteroidota; class Bacteroidia; order Sphingobacteriales; family Sphingobacteriaceae; genus Sphingobacterium. The sequence continues at coordinate 10,689 of JBMAAL010000013.1, forward strand.
TGGTGCAATTGTTGCGATCACATTCCTCATGGCGGCGGTTTTTATCCCCGTTGCCTTTATGTCCGGTCCCGTAGGGATATTCTATAGGCAGTTTTCCATTACCATGGCTACTTCCATCATCTTATCTGGTGTTGTGGCATTGACACTGACGCCTGCATTATGTGCGATCATGCTGAAGAATAATCATGGCAAGGCAAGAAAGAAATCCATTATCGATAAATTTCTGGATTCTTTCAATAGATTGTTTGATAAGATGTCCAACAAATATGTTTACTTGTTGAAAGGCATAGTGGATAAACGGGTGTTTACATTTTTAGTATTAATTGGTTTTTGTATTGGCGCATATTTTTTGAATAATGCTGTTCCTGCAGGTTTTATCCCCAATGAAGATCAGGGCATGATTTACGCTATTATTCAAACGCCGCCAGGATCGACATTGGAACGGACCAATCTAGCGGCCCAGACCTTGCAAAAAGAAGCTGAAAACATTGATGGTGTGCAATCGGTATCTTCGTTAGCTGGTTATGAAATCCTGACTGAAGGAACCGGGGCAAATACAGGTACTTGTTTGATCAACTTGAAAAGCTGGGAAGAACGTAAAGAATCGTCACAAGAGATTATAGAGCAACTTGAGGCTGCTGCGAAAAATATCCCAGGGGCGTCTATCGAGTTTTTCCAACCACCGGCCGTACCGGGCTATGGTGCCGCAGGTGGATTTGAGCTTCGTCTTCTGGACAAAGCAGGTTCTGGTGACTACAAGAAAATGGAAACGGTAAGTAAGGATTTTGTACGTGAATTGAACAAAAGGCCTGAATTATCGTCTGTATTTACCTTCTATAGCGCGAGTTTTCCGCAGTATATGTTGCATATCGACAATGATCTTGCGCAACAGAAGGGTGTTACCATTGATAATGCACTGAATACGCTTTCGACTTTGGTGGGTAGTAATTACGAAACGAATTTCATTAAGTATGACCGCCAATATAAAGTTATGGTTCAGGCTTTGCCGCAATACAGGGCATTGCCGGAAGATATCTTAAAGCTATATGTGAAGAATGAAAAAGACGAAATGGTACCATTTTCAGCATTTATGCATATGGAAAAGGTTTACGGTCTTTCTGAGATCACCCGGCATAATATGTATATGGCATCTGAAATTTCGGGCTCTGCCGCACCAGGTTACAGTAGTGGTGAAGCAATTCAGGTGATTAATGAAGTCGCTGCCAAAACCTTACCACGAGGCTATGGTATCGACTGGGCCGGTATCTCCAAAGATCAGGTAGGGCGTGGAAATCAGGCAATTTATATTTTCCTAATATGTCTTGGTTTCGTTTACTTGATACTTTCCGCTCAATATGAGAGTTTTATTATGCCTTTTGCGGTGTTGCTCTCATTACCAATCGGAATCTTTGGGGCATTTCTTCTATTGAAGTTATTGGGATTGGAAAACAACATTTATGCACAGGTCGCTTTGGTCATGCTCATCGGTCTACTTGGTAAAAATGCCGTGTTGATTGTTGAGTTTGCTGCTCAACGGCATTCGCAAGGATTGAGTATTATTGAGGCTGCCTTGGATGGTGCAAAAGTTAGGTTTAGACCTATTTTGATGACATCCTTTGCTTTTATCGCTGGGTTGATTCCCTTAGTTATGGCTTCTGGCCCAGGTGCAATTGGAAACCGTACGATCGGTACAGCGGCAGCAGGGGGTATGTTGTTTGGGACAGTTTTTGGTATTGTGGTGATACCGGGCTTATACTTTATCTTCGGGACTATTGCCTCCAAACGCAAGCTTATTAAACACGAAGATGAAAATCCATTAACTGAAGAACTTGATAATAATGACTAATCGCAGAAAAATACAATGGGTCATTGCATTTTCGCTTTCAGCAGCAGTGACGGGATGTAAAGTTCCGAAAGCGACACAAATACAGGAGAATAAATTTGTTCCACAGCAATTTACGGACACTGATAAATCAGATACAACAAATTCAGCATCTGTTAAGTGGCGTGAATTTTTTACGGATCCAAATTTAGTTGTATTGATCGATACAGCTTTGAAAAATAATCAGGAACTGAATGTTACTTTGCAGGAGTTGGCAATCGCAAAGAATGATATTCTTTTACGAAAAGGGGCATTGAAACCTACTGTTGGTTTACGTGCCGGAGGTGGTGTTGAAAAAGTTGGACGATATACCAGTCAGGGGGCCGGTGATGCCAGTACAGAAATTGCTCCTGGAAAGGAAATGCCGGATCCACTAGGAGATTTGACAATTGGTGCGTATGCTAGTTGGGAAATCGACGTTTGGAAAAAGCTTAAGGACTCCGAACAAGCAGCACTGAATCGTTATCTTGCTACGGTAGAAGGGAAAAATTTTGTTTTGAGTAGCCTTATTGCCGAAGTTGCCCGTTCGTATTATGAATTATTGGCATTGGACAATCAGTTGACCATTATCAAACAAAATATCGAGCTACAGGACAATGCGCTTGCGGTAATCCGATTGCAGAAACAGGCTGCTCGTGTAACAGAACTGGCTGTTCAAAAGTTTGAGGCGGAAGTGTTGAAGACCAAAGGTATGGAATTTGAGACGCGGCAGCAGATCAAAGAAACTGAAAACCGTATTAATTTTCTATTGGGACGTTTCCCACAAGAGATCAAACGTGACAAAAGCAATTTTGTCGATTTGATCCCGGCGAAAGTTCAGACAGGTATACCGAGCCAACTACTGAGCAATAGACCTGATATTCGTGAGGCCGAGTATGAGCTCGCCGCCGCGAAGTTGGACGTACAGATCGCGCGGAAAGAGTTTTATCCTTCTTTGGAGATTTCGGCTGCTTTGGGTTTACAGGCATTCAAGCCTTCCTATCTATTTAAGATGCCTGAATCAGTTTTGTATAATCTAATAGGGGAGCTTGCCGCACCATTGATCAACAAAAATGGGCTTAAAGCGGAATTTAATACTGCCAACGCGAAACAAATACAGGCTGTATATAATTACGAGAAGACCATTCTGAATGCTTACTTAGAAGTCTCTACACAACTTTCTAATATTGAAAACCTCGGGCGCAGCTATGATTTCAAAACAAAAGAAGTTGAGGTTCTGAATAATTCCGTGTCTGTGTCCAATGATCTCTTTAAATCAGCGAGGGCGGACTATATGGAGGTTTTAATGACACAACGTGATGTGCTGGATTCAAAACTTGAATTGATAGAAACGAAGAAGCAGCAGCTCAATGCTGTTGTCAATATCTATAAAGATTTGGGAGGAGGCTGGAAATAAGTTGTTTGTTTGAATGGACCCCGCTAGGCGGGGTTCTTTTTTATAAGCCTATGCAAACTTATTTCTTGTAAAAATAGAATAAATGCTTATTTTTAATCCTTATTTAATCTATTGTATTTGTTTTATGGAATCACAAGAGTATATTCTTATCAATGATGACGCTGAAAGGGGCGTGTTTTATAAAAAAACCTATCTTCATGTTGCGCTTTCGATTTTAGCATTTATCGTATTGGAAACTTTGCTGATCAAATTGATCCCTTATGATTTTATCGTTTGGATGGTTAGCGGAAAGTTTATTTGGTTGTTCTTATTGGGATGTTTTTGGTTGGGGTCCACACTTTCATCAAGATGGACACTATCACAAAGCCGTCAAACCCAATATTTAGGCCTAGCATTCTATATTGTACTGGAAGCAATCATCTTCCTGCCCATGATTTTTATGGCGGTGTTTATGACCGAAGGAATTAGTGTCATTTATCAGGCAAGTATAATGACTTTGGCCTTGTTTACTGGGCTTACTGTCGTTGCGTTTGTATCCAATAAAGATTTTTCATTTCTAAGGAATATCCTGGTGATGGGAGGCTTCTTATCTTTGGGGGCAATTGTCGCAGGAGCTATTTTTAGTTTTGAACTTGGATTATGGTTCTCTGTTGCCATGATTGCACTTGCCTCGGGAAGTATACTCTATCAAACGCAAAATCTGAAGTACAGTTACGGCAACGAACAATATGTGGGGGCGGCGCTACAGCTGTTCTCATCGATCATGTTGCTATTTTGGTACATTCTACGAATTTTAATGCGCAGAAGATAAATTTTGCTCATTTTAAAAATAAGAAACGGTGGTTAAAATAGATTTTAACCACCGTTTTTGCTTTGTATAGTCGCTATTTTAGTTTATTTTTTAGATTTTTCAGCCCTTGATCGAAGTCTTTATTCATATTCATAAATAAGTTCATGAAGTTCCATGGATAGGGTGATTTTCCTGAAATTCCCCAGGTCACTGAGGTTTGAGTAGGCGAGATCTCTTTTAAGATGAAATAACCCTTGGCTGGTTCACCCATGCCGAAATCAAGGGCCGTTTCTATTGTTTCGCCGTCGACGATTTTTGTAATGGTCTGTGAACCTTTACCAACTTTCTTACCATCCCAACTGGATTTATAGCCGACTTGACCATCTACACCCTGTTCAGTTTTTTTCATTTGCGGGTCTGAAAGTTGCCACACACCAAAGTTATCTTGGTTCTTAAGCATTTTCACGTAGTTGAACACTTCCTGCTTTGGCTTATCGATTGTTATCTCACTTTGGGCCGAGAAGTCTTTACTGACGAAGATTGCAGTAATTAAGGGAATAGCGATGATGATCGCTAAAACAATTAGGATTTTTTTTAGGATTTTCATAATCATGCATTCATATTGGTTTGCCTAATAAAGATAAAGGATAACCGGGATTTTTATAGGAAAAACAGGAATATATTTACAAACGAAAAAGCCTCTTCCAATATTGAAAGAGGCTTTTTTGTAATAAAGCGTAGCACTACCTTAATAGTTCCAAATGAGTGCTGATGCCAATTCTATTCCACGCATTTATAGTAATGATCGCCATAATAATCTGTGCAATCTCCTTCTCGTCAAATATTTCCTTCGCTTTTTGAAAAGTGCTTTCTGTCAATCCTTTTTGATGTATCAATGTGATCTCCTCTGTCATCTCCAACAAAACCTGTTCTTCTGTAGTGAATAGATCGGTTTCCCGCCAGGCATTTAGTAAAAATATCCGTTGTGGAGTTTCACCATACTTCAGCGCATCCTTCGTGTGCATATCTAAGCAAAAGGCACAGCCATTGATCTGTGAAGCACGTATTTTTATGAGTTCCTTCTGAATTGGATTTAAAAAAATATCGTTGAGATAGGTTTCCAATCCCATCATTGCCTTATAGGCTGTTGCATCTACTTTTGCAATATTCAATCGTGTGTTCATTGTTTTAAGTTTTGATAAGACAAAGTTGCGTTAAACATGCAACACAAAAGTTAAACTGGTTTAAGAACGGAGATTTTACTACGTAGATTTTACTTAAGAATACTATCCAGCATGCGATCGACCAAAAAATAGATCCGGTTAGGCTGATACAATCAGGTAATAGTTGTCGGGGTCACGCAGGATAAATTGATCCTTCAGGGAGTTCTCATTGTAATGTATATCTTTCTCTATGACTGCATTTAACAAAGTAGCGTTTTCGAAAATTTGCTGTAAATTGTCTACTCTAAAGAATAATATGAATCCATTCCCTGCATGTTTTTGATCTCGCATGGTAGGGTGGTCGTGTTCACCCCATTTGTGTAAACAGAGAATGACGGTTCCGTTATCCGTGAGAATTTCAAATGTTTCTCCTCCATGCTGACTGGTACAGCCCAAAAGCCGTTGATAAAAGAGTGAGCTTTTGGAAACAGTCTTTACCGCAATTATTGGTTCTGTTCGTGTCATATGATTTCATTTAAAGCTTGGAAATTTAATTAAAGAGACTCAGCGATTTTTCTCTCACCAAATCCAAGATCATGCGATATGCCGCTACAGAGTTCCCATGTTGATCCAATGCTGGACTATAGGCCCCTATACCCATTTTATTCGGTACACTTACCGTGATTCCGCCACCAACGCCCGATTTACTTGGAAGCCCCACAGTTCTGGCATATTCGCCACTAAATTCGTACATCCCTGCAATGAGCATTTGTGATTGAACTAGCTGGGATACACTTGGATTATAGTATTGCTTATTTCCATCATAGCGCACGCAATGATTGGCAAAAAAGAACCCTATTTTAGCCAAATCTTCGGCGGTTATCTCAATGGAACACTGCTTAAAATAATTATTGAGTTTGTCTTCACCTTCACCATCAATGAGTCCATTGTTGCGCATCAGATAGAACATACCTCTGTTTCGATGCCCAGTCTCCCGTTCCGAATTGTATACAGATCTACTGTAATCGATTTTTTCATTATTCGTTATAAAACGAATCATATCGCGTATTTTAACAAAAGGTTCCTCACCTGTTCCTTTAATAAGCGATGTCGTTAAAATGGCGCCGGCGTTCATCATTGGATTGAGCGGTTTACCCGATGTTTCCAAATTCGCAAAATGATTGAAGGGTTTATCCGTGCCATAGTATCCCATTTTATTAAAAACAACTTCCTCGCCATTTTCCAATACGGCAACCATCAAGGACACAATTTTTGAAATACTTTGTATTGTAAATCTTTGTTGTACATCTCCGATACTAACGATTGTTCCATCACTATTTACTACGGAGAGTGCGACAGATGCTGCATTGGCTTTACTTAATTCCGGGATATAATCGGCCACTTTACCATCTTTGAATGACTGTCTATGTTTATCCAGTAGTTTATCCAATAGCGTTTTATCAATGATTGTGCTTTTAGCAGCCTGCTGGTTTTGAATATTGTTTTGAGCAAAAGCTACGGGAATTGATTCGCAACATATCAAACCTATAATACAGGCTACCAACCTGATATTTTTTCTCATTTTTTAATTATTTATTCGTCCCAAAGATAGGGAACAGTGTATTAAAAGAAAAGAGGTGCTAAATATGTAACATTTTAGCACCTCTTTTTAGTAGGTCATCCTTTAGGCTGCATTTGGAGCTGGATCAACATTCCAACCGGAAAGTATACCGCCATAGAAAAAGAAGGTGACGTAAAAATTCTTTTTGCTCACCTTATCAGTAACCAGGTATTTTTGAGTTACATCGTATGCATCTATTTTTTTATATTTTGATAATGCTATCGGGCTGGCAGCAGGATTTTCTGAGCGGACCAAATCTTGTATCTTTTGGTTGATTAATTTCATAATACCATCTTTTTTGAAAGGATTATTTTCGATTTTAACATGTGCCAAACGTGTTAAAGTTCCATTATTTTGAGCTTTTTTTGCTTTCGCAGCAGCTGTATAGGCTCTAAATTTTTCCCTGATCTGAGGATCTTTTAAACTATGGATGGTAAAAATAGAAATTCCCTGTGCACCATTATTTAGCGCCTCATCCATATCGGCAAATATTTCCTCATTATTTTTAGCCATCAATCCACAATATAGCGTCGTATTGGCACCTTTATCACGCACATTTTCTAATGTACAATCTCTAATAAAGCTTGGATCTTCTGTATAAAAATTGCTATATACCATCGGAAAAACGACATCCAAATTCCACTTACCCCAATCTTGGCGCACCATGCGCGAAGCCATTTTGGGAGTTGGAAATGGGGATGCAGCCATTGTTTTACCATGGGAATGAACAATGGCTGCAATCATATTGGCGATATCAGTTATCTGATCGCAACGAAATTGGCGCCATTTTAGATCTTTCGATGGATCTTTTTGTGCTCTCGGATCATAACCATACTGTTTTTTGAACTTCGCTATTGCAATTGGATGGTAACCGTAATCCCAAGCTGGATATTCACGATCTTGAACAATATTGTATTTAGGCCAAAGGGTGGTTGGGAGGACGATATCCACATAGCGATTATAGTCAATAGAGATCCCCTCCAATCCCTCGACTTCACAATAGGATTCAATTTTTTTACGGATATACTCTTTTACTCCGGGCACGACAGGCGACAAGAATTTATAATAACCAACGTATGCAGTGGTATCTGCGAGACTTTTACCATTGCGATTGACGCTGAACCAATCCGGATGTTCTTGTAGTATTTTATCTCTGTCGTGTTCCAGGTTCATTGTCCAAAGCCACGCGATAACTTGGATGCCATATTTTTTTGCAATGGGAATTGCTACCCGGTACTCGTCTGGACTCGCGGCATTTAACATTACGCCATCGATTCCTAAATAATTCATCTCACGGCAAATTGAATCAAAGTTTGTTTTGGCGTTGTAATCTAGCCAAGTCCAAAACATGGCGGGTTTTTCTTTGTCAGCAGCGTGGCTTGTGGTTATTGAAAAACCCTGGATGATCAGGAGAAGTAGGCAAATAAAACATGTCTTGATTAATTTTTCTTTCATAATATTTATCGATTCTAAAAATTGCATACCATAATTTACGCGCGAAGTTTTCAGTGAGTTCAATAGCTCCTTAAAAGATCAATCTGCGAATTTGAAAATTAGATTAGTTTGATGTTCGTCCGTGAAATTACACAAAAACATGGAATTTACACGAAACCATTTTGGAATCGGAATGATTTTCTTACAGTTATTAAATTATATTAAAATAACAAAACATTTTCTAATGTTATCTGTTGTTACTACAATACCAAATCGAAGAAGTAACATTATTAACAACGAAAAGTAGGCCGGGCTACTCGCTAGGGCCAAATTGTTTTGATATGAAGAAGCATTACATTCCAATCCTTATTGCCTGCTCACTATTGAATAACCTGGCCAAGGGGCAAGAAATAGGGGCTGACCAACAAAGCAAAGTAGATTCTGTAAAACTAACCAAGGATGATACGACTTATCCCAAGCTTCAGGTAAAAGGTTTATTTCAGGCCAGATACCTTGTGAGTGGAACAAAGGACGTAGACGTTAATGGACTGCATCACGGTGATGGTTCTGGGACGGACAACAATTTTATGGTGAAGTATATGCGCGTTCAGATGCGTGCCCAAATTAGCAAACGCACTGAGGTGGCAGTTTTGGCAAATCTCGCGGATTTTAAAAGCGATCCAAAGACAAAAGTTCTTGAAAATGCTTATTTGAAATATACATTTAGTCCCAAATTGGCGATCACAGTAGGCCAATTCCGTCCCTGGTTTGGCATTGAAGAGACTTATCCAATTGATATTATCAAATCATTGGATTGGTCCAATCAATATCTTGAGTTTGGCAAACTCGGCTGGGCAAGCTTTCAGATCGGCGTGGCAGCGACGGGTGAGACCACGCTTGGGGAAATGCCTTTTAGCTACTCGTTATCCGTGGTAAATGGAAATGGAAAAAATCAGGTAGTCGATAACGACAATGGTAAACAATATGCTACGCGTCTTGTCTTTGGCCTTTCAAAGAAGTATCGCGTTAACTTAGGACTCAATGGGGGGATTGGTGAAGTTATGAAAAAACAGGTGCACGCATTGGGTGTTGACCTAACCGGAAATGTGAACTTTGGCAAACGCTGGAATCTCGATATGCAGCTGGAAGCAAAACAGGCGATCAATCATAACCTATATTATTCGTTGGACGAGAGTGCTCGTAGCTCAAAATTGAGCGATTACCTCGTCCGTGGTATTTATTTTCTTCCAAACTTAAGATACGAAGTAAATTATTTCAATTTAAGCGCTTTCGAGCTATCTTGTCGTTACGAATACATTGATCCTAATTATAAACTTAATGCAAATGCACGTCAAACTTATACACCCATGTTTGGCTTAGAGTTTTTAAAGAATTATGGTGCAAGAATACAGTTGGGTGTTCAGTTGGACCGCTATAAAAAGCAAACAGAAAATACCAGCGAGTTCAATAAGAATTTATTTATTATTCAAGTACAAAGTCGATTCTAATTTATTAAACCACGTTTTTATGAAAGAAATCAGTATTAAAAATATTGCCATCACTTTTCTTGTGGCACTCATTTTATGGTTTATCCCAATACCGAAAGGGGTAACTCCGGAAGCTTGGCATCTCTTTGCTATTTTCGCCGCGACCATCCTGGGGATTATATTAAAAGCGGCGCCGATGGGCACCATGTGTATGATGGCCATTGCATTTACCGCGCTGACACAAGTCTTGGCCCCTGGAGATGCGGGCAAGTCCATTACCAAGGCTTTGACCGGTTTTGGTGACAAAGTCATCTGGCTGATTGGTATCTCTTTCTTTATCGCCCGCGGTTTCATAAAAACTGGTCTTGGCAATCGGATTGCATTTCTTTTTATTCGCGTTTTTGGAAAAAGTTCGCTCGGGTTAGCCTATGGATTGGGACTGGCAGACGTCTGTTTAGCTCCCGCGATCCCGAGCAATACGGCTCGAGGTGGTGGAATTATATATCCAATTATGAAATCTATGGCTATTAGTTTTGATTCCGTCCCTGATAAACCCGAAACACATCGGAAATTGGGATCCTATCTAACTTTAAATAGTTATTACATGAATCTTATCGCATCTTCGATGTTTTTGACTGGGACGGCCAGTAATCCAATGTGTCAAAAATTTGCTGCGAACCTGGGAATTGACATTACCTGGATGTCCTGGGCGATTGCGGGATTTATACCTGGTATTGTTGCATTTTTTGTGGTACCTCTTGTTCTTTACAAATTATATCCGCCTGAATTAAAAAAAACAGGTGATGCGCCAAAGATGGCGGCACAGAAACTAAAGGAGATGGGACCCATTTCGAGGAATGAGTGGTTAATGCTTTTGGCATTCTTTATCTTATTGGCATTATGGATTTTTGGCGGGTCTTTTTCAATTGATGCTACAACAACAGCTTTTATAGGTTTGACGCTACTTTTACTGACTTCTGTATTGACATGGGAGGATGTTAAAGCAGAAAAAGGAGCATGGGATACTATTGTTTGGTTTGCTGTTTTGGTTATGATGGCCAGTTCTTTGAATGAACTGGGTTTTATCGGCTGGTTTAGCGATTTGATTAAAGTACAGATCGGTGATTTGAGCTGGCAAATAGCCTTTCCTGTCATCATCCTTGTTTACTTCTTTAGTCACTACATTTTTGCTAGCGCTACTGCCCATGTAGCGGCTATGTATGCAGCTTTGTTGGGTGTCGGTGTTTCTTTAGGCATTCCACCGATGCTGCTTGCTATGATGCTAGGATTTCTAGGCTCTATCTATGGTGTATTAACACATTATGGCCATGGCCCTGCACCGGTATTTTTCGGAAGTGGCTATGTTGATTTAAAATCATGGTGGTTACGTGGATTGGAAATCGGTATCGTATTATTGGTGATTTACATGGGTGTTGGTGGATTGTGGATGAAGGTTATAGGTTATTATTAAAATTAGGATCTTATTATGTTATCTACTTTGTCAAAAAAGATGCTCATGTGCCTGACTGGATTGTTTTTAGCGTTCTTTTTGCTGATTCACTTTCTAGGGAATTTACAGCTATTCTTACCGCAGGAACAAGCACATTTACAATTTAATGCCTACTCACATTTTTTGGCCGGCAATATCTTGATCAAGATTATTTCTTATGTACTTTATGCCAGTATTATCCTTCATGCCTTAGATGGTCTTGTTATTACCTTAAAAAATAAAAGGGCAGGTGCTGTTTATAAATCGGAACATCGCGGAAGAGCAAGCAAATGGTACTCGCGTAATATGGGAATTTTAGGTACTATAATTCTCATCTTTTTAGTTATCCATTTTCAGAATTTTTGGTATGTATACAAATTTGGTGCATCCCCGCTTGATGAGCGAGGTAACAAGGATTTATATGTGTTGGTGATCGCTGTCTTCCAGCAATGGTGGTACGTCCTTATTTATGTGTTATCTATGATTGCCTTGTGTTATCATCTTATTCATGGAATTCATAGTGCAATTCGAACCTTAGGATTATTTCATCCAAAATTTGTCAAATGGTTTAAGATCCTTGGCATTGGCTATTCGGTTATCATTAGTGTGGGCTTTGCAATGATGCCTATTTATATATTCTTTACAGTTAACTAAAGCGGATAAATCATGATATTAAATTCAAAAATACCAGAAGGGCCATTGGATGAAAAATGGACACGCTATAAGAAGACTGCCAAATTAGTTAATCCTGCCAATCGCAAAAAATTGGATGTTATCGTGATTGGTACAGGGTTGGCGGGTAGTTCGATTGCAGCCTCCCTTGGCGAGATGGGGTATCAGGTGAAATCATTTTGTTTTCAGGACAGTCCGCGACGGGCGCATTCCGTCGCAGCGCAGGGCGGTGTAAATGCGGCAAAGAATTATAAAAACGATGGGGACAGCGTTTACAGGATGTTTGTGGATACCTTAAAAGGAGGGGATTTCCGTGCACGTGAAGCGAACGTATACCGCATGGCAGAATGCTCACTAAACTTAATAGATCAGGCTGTAGCCCAAGGAGTTCCTTTTGGACGAGAATATGGTGGATATTTAAATAATCGTTCTTTTGGTGGCGTACAGGTAAGTCGCACATTCTATGCAAGAGGTCAAACTGGACAGCAGCTTCTTTTGGGTGCCTACCAGGCACTTATGCGTCAGGTTGGTAAAGGGGCCGTACAACTTTTTACAAGACATGAGATGCTTGATATTGTTGTTATCGATGGAAAGGCTCGTGGTGTTATCGTACGTAATTTAGATACGGGCGACATTGAACGACATGCAGCACATACAGTTATATTAGCAACAGGAGGTTATGGTAAAATATATTACCTATCGACCTTGGCCATGGGATGTAACGGTTCGGCAATCTGGCGCGCACATAAAAAGGGCGCATTAATGGCTTCTCCAAGCTGGATTCAGATTCACCCGACGTCCTTACCGCAATCGGGGAGTTATCAGTCTAAATTAACCTTAATGTCAGAGTCTTTACGCAATGACGGAAGAATATGGGTACCCTTGAAGGAAGGTGAGACGCGAGAACCAAATGCTATTCCGGAGGAAGAACGGGATTACTATTTAGAACGACGGTATCCCGCATTTGGAAATCTTGCTCCACGGGATATTTCTTCTCGAGCGGCCAAAGAACGGATTGATGCTGGCTTTGGGATCGGTCCACTTAAAAATGCTGTTTATCTTGATTTCGCGAAAGCTATTAAAGAACAGGGGAAACAGAAAATACAGGAAAAATATGGTAATCTATTTGACATGTATGAAAAGATTACTGGATATGATGCTTATAGCGTACCGATGATGATTTCACCATCTGCACACTTTTCCATGGGTGGCTTATGGGTCGATTATGAGTTGATGACGAGTCTGCCAGGTTTATTTGCGCTTGGCGAAGCTAATTTTGCGGACCATGGTGCGAACAGACTTGGTGCAAACTCACTGCTTCAGGCATCTGTCGATGGTTATTTTATTGCGCCCTATACGATTGCCAATTATTTGGCAAACGATATTCATACGGGGAAAATTTCCACTGACCATATTGAGTTTGAACGCGCTGAAGAAGATGTTAGAAAACAAATTGAAGTATTATTGAAAATCAACGGCAGTAAAACTGTGGATTATTTTCATAAAACGCTTGGCAAAATACTCTATGATTACTGTGGGCTAGCACGCAATGAAAAAGGGCTGCGCTATGCAATTGAAGAAATTAGAAAGCTAAAACAAGAATTTTTTAAGGACGTTATTGTTAGCGGCGAGGCCAATAGCTTAAATACCGAACTGGAGAAAGCCGGACGCGTAGCAGACTATTTCGAAATTGGAGAACTGATGTGTTATGATGCACTGACGCGAAATGAATCCTGTGGAGCGCATTTTCGGGAAGAATATCAAACTGCAGATGGAGAGGCCTTACGTAACGATGCCGAATACCAGTTTATTTCAGCTTGGTCATGGAAAGGAGAAAATGAAGAACCTGAGTTGGTCAAGGAACCATTGACCTTTGAAGAAATACAACCAACTGTTAGGAGCTATAAATAAAATGAACGATTATGGATTTATATCTTAAAATATGGCGACAAAAGGATCGCAATGCTACAGGCAAATTAGTGACGTACACATTAACTGACCTCAATCCACATATGTCTTTTTTGGAAATGTTGGATACTTTAAATGAACAGTTGATAACAGGAGGAGAAGAGCCGGTCGAGTTCGATCACGACTGTCGTGAAGGAATTTGTGGACAGTGCGGAATGATGATTAACGGCATTGCACATGGGCCCCTTAAGCATACGACGACTTGCCAGTTGCATTTACGTTCATTTAAAGATAAGGATACTATTACCATAGAACCTTTTCGTTCAGCCGCATTTCATATAAAAAAAGATCTAAAGGTGGATCGTTCGGCATTCGATCGAATTATTTCTTCTGGTGGATTTGTCTCTATTAATACAGGACAGGCTCCAGATGCAACAGCCATTCCTATTTCTCATGAATTAGCTGAATCGGCGTTTGACTCGGCGGCCTGTATAGGTTGTGGTGCTTGTGTGGCAACGTGCAAAAATGGGAGCGCGGCCCTTTTTACGTCGGCAAAAATCACCCATATGGCACTATTGCCACAAGGAAAGGAAGAACGTAGTCAACGCGTTTTAAATATGATCAAACAAATGGATAAAGAGTCCTTCGGTCATTGTTCAAATACAGAAGCGTGCGAGGTCGAGTGTCCACAAGGTATATCAGTACTGAATATAGCACGTATGAATTTTGAGTATAACAAAGCACTATTTTTTAAAAAGAAATAAAGACCAACGGTCGAAAAAAGTGGCACGATAGTTTCTTATATCGGATTTATAATAAAAACTGAAGCCATAAAAAAGTATATCGGATTGTTGAAGATTACTCACCTTATCCCTGAAAATGGGGATTTGTAATATTTTATGGTTAATAAATAGGTTTTTGTAGTAATTTTGAAAAAAGAAATTTATTAAGTTATAGCGATTGATATGAAGTGTAGTAGGTTGTTTGTGGTACTTTTCATTTGTAGTACAGTGTTTAGTATAACCGCGTGTAAGGATTTTTCAAACAAAGTCTTAGGAAAAGGCGAACTGAAGGACACACTTACGGAGAAATTGGTTGTTAAGGAAAAAATACCACATCTATTAAACAAGTGGGATTCACTTCAAAAAAATCAGATTCAATTTACCGTTGACAGTTTACATCCCATCCCGGTCAAACAGCAAAAGCGTGAACTTAAGGATTCTTTGCGGAAAGCATTTGATAAACATCCAAAACATATTTATTTGACTTTTGATGACGGACCATTAATTGGTAGTGCTTTTATTGATTCTATTGCAAAAGAGAAAAATATTAAGGTAAGTGTATTTTTGATTGGTAAGCACGCCAATATGAGTAAAGGGAGAAAACGCGATCTTGCCCGTTATGAATCCAATCCTCTCGTAGCCTGTTATAACCACAGCTATACCCATGCAAACAATCAATATTCAAGATTTTATAGTAACCCGGAGCGCGCTTTTGCGGATTTCGAAAAGAATGAAAAGGACCTTAATTTAAAACATAAAATTGTTCGGCTTCCGGGTAGAAATATCTGGATATACGATAATGTTCGTAAGATTGACCTTAAGAATGGATCTAGTACTGCAGATTTGCTACACAAGAACGGCTATACAATATATGGCTGGGATGTAGAATGGCGCCTTAATAGTATAACAGGAGCGCCAATCCATAGCCAGGAGTCTACCTTGTCTCATATCCGAAATTATATGAACAATAAAAGCTCAATGGTGCCTAATAATGTTGTTTTCTTAATGCATGATGATATGTTTCAAACGCAAAAAGGGCAGCAGGAATTATCCACTTTAATTGATGCATTAAAAAAAGATGGCTATCAGTTTGAATTGATGCAAGATTATCCAATTAAGTATTAAAGAAGTTCGTCCGTTGTATCTGATAATCCTAAAGAGTTTGGTTTAGGAAATAACACCAAACTCTTTAGGGTAGTGAACCGTACCCGCTATACCTTTTAAGGAATTGTCAATTAATTCCATTACCATACAATTTTCTTCAGGGACCTCAAATGGCAATTTGAGGTCATTGACAGTTGTGGTATAAATTCTGCTGTCTTTCTTAGCTTTTCTACTAAAATGTGCTCTTGATGATCGCTATACTGTTCGGTTTCAAAAGCGAGTCGGATCAGTTCGAATACAATAGCTGGGTCAGTTGACTTTTCTTGCCTAATGTTTATGTTCATCGATTTGTTAGTAGATACAACTATTTCTTTGCTATTAATAAAGCCGTTTTTGGCCCCTTTGTTTGTAGATACATAATTGTTTTTAAAAAATCAATTATAGATCTAATTATAAAGAATAAAGATGCATATTATTATTTGAAAAATTGATAATATAGTTTCGATATACTAGAGTTTACTTTTCTTGCAAAAATTTCGTTTAAAGACGTGCTGTTAGCGATTTTTGTACCCGGTATCATTCTTATAAGGATGGAATATACATGCTCTAAAATTTAGGTTAACCAATTTGTTTATTCAAACAGCTTACTTTCAATTGATTAATGCTAAAATGTTAAATAGTGTAAAAATAACACTTGCATTGTATTTTTATTTTCGTATTTTCATGTTAGATAAACAATTATAAATCGCTTCTATTGGACTCCTAAACCGACAGGTCTTGTAGAGGTAAAAAAAATAACTAATTAAACACAAAATTTAAACAATTAAACAGTTTTTATGATTAACTGCCATTATTTCTCAAATCAATGGAAGAGAGCGTTTTGGACTGGATCATTGTGCTCATTAGTGGCCTTGAGTCCCCAAATCGTCGATGCTGCAACCCTCGCAAGCTATGGAATTCTCTTTCAGCAGGAGCAAAGCGTTTCTGGAACGGTACATGATGAATCTGGAATGCCAATTCCTGGAGTAACAGTTTCCGTGAATGGAACAACGCTAGTAACGAAAACCGATCTACAAGGTAAGTACAAATTGGACAAAGTCCCTAGCAATGCAACCATTAACTTCCGTATGGTGGGTAAACAATCTATGGATGAATCTGTAAAAGGAAGGCATGCGATAGATGTCACACTTCTTAATTCGGAATCGAATCTCGAAGAAGTCGTTGTTGTCGGTTACGGGAAACAACGCAAGGAAACAGTTACAGGTTCTGTTGCCACTGTTAAAGGAAGCGATCTAGCACAATCACCGGCATTGAACGTTTCCAATGCATTAACAGGACGAGTTCCGGGGGTTACAGCGACCAATGGAAGTGCTGAACCTGGATATGATGGCTCCAATATCAAAATCCGGGGAACCAATACACTGGGTAATAGCAGTCCCTTAGTCGTTATTGATGGAGTTCCTGCGCGTGAAGGAGGAATTGATCGTATTAATCCCCGTGATATAGAAAATATCTCAGTTTTAAAAGATGCTTCTGCTGCTATTTATGGAGCTAGGGCAGCCAATGGGGTTATTCTCGTTACGACAAGAAGGGGAAAAACAGGAAAACCGCAGTTTTCTTATACGTTCAACCAAGGGTATTCCCAACCTACCGTTATTCCTAAATTAACAGATGCCTCCCAATTTGCGGCAATTAGAAATGAACTCGAAATCTATAACCTTCCTGTTGAAGAATGGTCTGCTGCTTATACAGCTATCAACGAGAAAGGCAGTTACAATAAACAAGGTGGAGGAGTTTTGGATGCTCCGTTTAAACCAGAAGATATTCAAAAGTTCAAAGACGGATCAGATCCTTGGGGGCATCCCAATACCGACTGGTATAAAGCTACGCTAAAAAACTGGTCACCACAACAGCGCCACAACCTCCAGATCAATGGCGGTACTGAGGATGTCAAGTATCTGATGTCTTTGGGGTATCAAAATCAGGATGCCTACTATAAAAATTCGGCTACAGGTTATAAACAGTATGACTTAAGGATTAATCTGGACGCCAATATTAGTCAATATATCAAAACGCAATTTGGTGTTTTAGGAAGACAGGAAAACCGGAATTTCCCCACCAAGAGTGCTGGTACAGTCTTTAGAATGCTGATGCGAGGGAATCCAACACAACCAGCAATATGGCCTAATGGAATGCCGGGACCAGATATCGAAAATGGCGAAAACCCGGTGGTAATTACCACCAATGCGACAGGTTACGATCACGATAAACGCTACTATTTTCAAACAAATGGTCAGGTTGAGATTACAAATCCCTGGATAGATGGTCTTAAATTAACGCTTAATGCCTCTGTCGACAAATACGTGAAAAATCAAAAAACATGGGTTACACCCTGGACTTTGTATTCTTGGCAGGGCGCTTACGAGGCTGACGGCAGCACTCCGCAGCTGGTTCCTGGAAGACGTGGGCCTGCCGATCCAAATTTAAACCAAAGCAATGAAGATCAACTGAATATCTTACTTGGGGGGATCTTAAGCTTTGAGCGGAAATTTGGTGACCATCAGGTAAATGCTATAGCCGGTATCAACAGAGAAACAATTGATAATGATAAATTCAGCGCCTATCGTCGCTATTTTCTTTCAAATGCGATCGACTATCTTTTTGCCGGTGGAGAACAGGAAAAAAATAATGATGGATCTGCATGGAAAAGAGCGCGGCTAAATTACTTTGGGCGATTTGGCTATAATTATAAAAGCAAGTATATAGCAGAATTCCTTTGGCGTTATGACGGATCGTATATGTTCCCTGAAAGTGAACGGTTCGGTTTCTTTCCAGGTGCTATGGCGGGATGGGTCGTATCGGAAGAGAATTTCTGGAAGGAAAATATACCTGTAATTAATTATTTCAAAATCCGTGCGTCATATGGCCAGATGGGTAATGACAACATCTATTATGATGATAAGTTACAAGAATATCAATATTTTTCAACCTATTCCTTTGGCACTTATATCGTCAATGATAAGCTAGCCAAATCCCTTTTTGAAAGCCGTGTTCCTAATGAGATGATTACCTGGGAGGTTGCCAATAATTATAATTTAGGGTTTGATTTTCAATTTTTACAAGGAAAACTGAATTTCGAGTTTGATATTTTTAAAAATCGCCGTAATTCCATTCTATGGAGGAAAAATGCGTCAATACCACAAAGTACAGGGATGACATTGCCGGCAGAAAATATTGGTAAAGTAGATAACAAGGGTTGGGAATTTAACTTAGGTTATCGTGGCAAGGTGGGAGATTTGGGGTACACGGTTGGTGTGAATGGTGGTTATGCTAAAAACAAAATTATCTTCTGGGATGAAGCCCCAGGCGCCCCTGCATGGCAGCAAAGTACAGGTAAACCTATCAAAACGGATATTTATTATGTCTATGACGGTGTATTCCGCGACACGGAAGATATTGCCAACAATAAATTAGACTATAGTGCCATTACGAAAACTTTACGCCCTGGAGATATGAAATATAAAGATTTCAATGGTGACGGAAAGATTACCCCTGATGATAAAGTAAGACGAGACAAGAATAGTGACCCCACTTTTCAGGGAGGTTTCAATTTTAGTCTGACCTATAAGGATTTTGACTTATCGGTACTATTTCAAGGAGCTACAGGAGGAGAGATACGTGTGGGAACGGATGAATCTGGATCTATCGGAAATTTTGTGGAAGAATTCTATGATAAACGCTGGAGCATCAGTAACCCAAGTAGCGTTTATCCACGTTTGACAGACCGTGGCAATCAATATTATTCTTATAACAATACCTATTGGATGCGGAGCACCGATTATTTACGGCTTAAAAATGTGGAAATAGGATATAATCTCGCGTCAAGCATTTGTAGTAAAATCGGCATTGGTTCTTTACGTCTATATGCAAATG
Source organism: Sphingobacterium sp. (assembly GCA_050281725.1). Lineage (GTDB taxonomy): Bacteria > Bacteroidota > Bacteroidia > Sphingobacteriales > Sphingobacteriaceae > Sphingobacterium. The sequence goes on from JBMAAL010000013.1 coordinate 30,350, forward strand.
GCATGAATTTAATGACGTGGAGTAAGATCAAAATGTATGATCCAGAAGCAGTTAATGCATTAGGGCAATATTATCCGCAGGCAAGATTGATTAATTTTGGCGCATTATTATCGTTCTAACCAACTGTCATATTAAGAACTTAACGAAGAAGAAAAATGAAAAAAATTAAGAATATATCACTTATACTACTTGTACTTTCTGCCTCATTACAAGCTTGTAATGATGATTTCGTGAACACGAAGCCACTCAGTGAAGTTCCACAGGAGATCGTTTGGTCGGATGCTGGTTTGTCTGAGGCTTTCGTGACAGAAATCTATAACGGTTTTGGAGTAGGAGGCTTTTATGAGCAAGAAATGGCATCCATGACAGACGAAGCTTTATTTACACACCCTAATCGGGGCATAAATACGGTGACCGAAGCTCGATCAAATCCAGCTGACCAAGGCTATATTATGGATACTTACGAATATGGTCGCATGTATACGCGCATCCGGGCAACTAACATCGCAATCTCCAATTTGAGCGCACCCAAGTTTGACAAAGCAAAAGCCGATAAGCTGCTAGGCGAAGCCTATTTCCTGCGTGGGTATTATTATCAACAGCTTTTACGCTTTTATGGTGGCATCCCTATCGATAATAAGATATATACATTGAACGATAAAGACTATATGGTTCCGAGGAATAGCTATGAGGAGTGTGTCAATGCCATCGTGAAAGATCTAGACAGCGCAGCTCTTTTGTTAAAGGGCACTTCATCAACAAAGGGTCGTGCAAATGAAACTGCAGTATTAGCCTTAAAATCACGGGTATTACTATATGCTGCCAGTGATCTCCATGATGCAGGTAAAGCCAAAGCAAAATCAACATTATTGGCAGGGTATAAAAATCCAGAGTATTTAATGTACACGAGTGGCAATCAGGTGGAGCGCTGGACAAAAGCAAAAGCTGCAGCAAAAGCAGTACTGGATCATACAGAATTCGCCTATAAGTTAGACTTAACTCAACCTGCTTCGCCTAATGATGGTGCTTCGAACTATATGGCCGTATCGTTGGGAGGGGGGAGCAAGACAGTTGATTTTACAGCAGGAAAAGATATTATTCTGGGGAGATTCTTTATTGACGAAAAGGATGAACGTGGTGGCTGGGTAGGGCGAGACAATGGTCCAAATGGCTATCATAACTGGGCCGGAAATACACCGATACAACTCTTGGTAGACGACTACGAGACTATTGATGGCCAAAAATTCAGTTGGTCAAATCCTACTATGGCAGCCAGCCCTTATCAAAATCGCGACCCGCGTTTAAAGGCAACAATTTTATACGACGGTGCGGACTGGAAACCAAGGACAGCCGATGTCGCTGAAAGAGATAAGGCGAATCAAATTCAGACAGGTCAATACGAAATAATGAATGCCAAAGGACAAAAGGTTATCCAATTTGGTCTTGATACAAGAAAAAGCCCGATTGAAGATTGGAATGGTTCCCGGACAGGATATTATATTCGTAAATTTACGGATCCGGATCCTACAATGCAGGATCAAAACACAAGACAGCGCATTCCCTGGCCGATGTTTCGTTACACAGAGGCGATATTGAACTATGTAGAAGCATGTCTTGAATTAGGAGAAGAGAATGAAGCTAAAACATGGTTAAACAAGATCCGCTTTAGAGCTGGAATGCCTGCAATTCCAACAGCCGAAACCGGGGCGGTTCTAAAAGCACGTTATAGAAACGAGCGCCGTATTGAATTAGCCTACGAAGAGCACCGCTTCTTCGACGCGCGACGCTGGATGATAGCCGCAGAAACTATAGGTCGTAAAGCAAATATTATAAACATCACGGGAACCCTTAAGGCGGGTAAAAATGTAACTCTTTATCAATATAATCCCGATAACTACACCTATACCTATACTGTATCTAATATTGATCCAGGTATAGAAAATAGGAACTGGGATGACAAGATGTACTACACGTCTTTACATCGTGATGAGGTTAATCGAAATACAAAATTGATCCAAAATCCAGGTTATTAGTATTTAAAGAAGCTATCCAAAATGCAGTGCCCCCAGAAAATATCTAACTTTTTGGGGCCACTGCATTTTTTTGGACAGCTTTTTTTGCGGCTAATTTTTAATACATTTTGAGTAGGTCCAATTTTAGTAATTATGCTGTATCAATAAGCGATAGGAATAAGTTTCAGAATATGCTGCTAATGGCGGTAGTATGCCTTAGATACCTATTGTGTTCGTACCTGCTTCGGACAAGCTTCGGAGCTGACCAAATAAGGATCAGCTATTGACCAGTTCCTGACCAGTATTTCCCTGTTCGGAAACTGGTCAATGACTATTCAGCATCTGTACAGAATCTGTTGATGATCCGAAGCAGGTACGAACCTGGTACGAAGCAAAGCGCTTCCCACTCGCTTATTGTTGGCATTTTTCACCGGATTTCACCATAGCTCTTTGGACAGGTTGAAGCGGTATCTATTATTCAAAAATGGTTTCCCCAAAACGGGTGACTAACTTTTCAGATACACTGATTTTATAATTACTTTTTCTGCTGATTTATATTCGGCAATAGCCCTGTAACTATTCCGATTAATGGAAGATAAGCACAGATATTAAATACATATTCGATTGAGGTTTGATCTGCGAGCCAGCCCAGAACTGCCGAACCAATTCCCCCCATACCAAAAGCAAAACCAAAAAATAAACCAGCAATCATACCGACCTTTCCAGGGATGAGTTCTGTTGCATAGACCAAGATAGCAGAGAATGCAGACGAGATAATAAGACCTATTAATATAGCAAGGATAATGGTTACCCCTAGACCGGCATGTGGCAATAGTAATGTAAACGGCGCCGCTCCGAGAATCGATACCCAGATAATTAGTTTACGCCCATAGCGATCTCCCAATGGTCCCCCTAATATAGTTCCCGCAGCAACAGAAGCAAGAAAAATGAATAAGTAGATCTGAGATTCCTGAACCGAGACGTGGAATTTATTGATCAAATAGAAGGTGAAATAACTGGTCATTGAAGCCATATAAAAATATTTGGAAAAAATGAGTACCAATAAAATTACAAGTGCAAATACTACTTTTGATTTTGGCAGGTCAGCTTTTGAAGCACCAACAGAAGTTGTTTGTGTCTTAGGCTTGAGGTGTATTTGATACCAATTACCAACATAGGTAAGAATCATAACGGCTAAAATGGCCAATACGCCAAACACACCGATGTATTGTTGCCCCAAAGGGATTACAATAAGCGCTACAAGAAGGGGGCCTATCGCACCACCTGCATTACCACCGACTTGAAAGATAGACTGGGCGAGCCCCTTTTTACCTCCGGAAGCTAAATGAGCAACTCGAGAAGCTTCAGGATGAAATATAGACGAACCCATCCCGATAAGACTTACAGAAAGAAGAATGTAGATGAAGTTTGACGCAAAAGAAATGCATATTAATCCGGCTAAAGAGAAAAGCATACCGACAGCCAGTGATCGAGGTGTAGGATTTCTATCTGTATACAAACCCACGAAGGGCTGCAAAATAGAGGCAGTAAGCTGAAAAACCAAGGTTATAATACCAATTTGGGTAAAACTAAGGGCGTAATTTGATTTTAACATGGGATACACTGCTGGGATGACAGATTGAATCAAGTCATTGAGCAAGTGTGAAAGACTGATCGCAAATAAAATCGGATAGACGGTTTCGGAACTTTTCCAAGATCCACTCGGGTTTAGTGATTGTGTTTTCATAAAGGGAATATTCATCAGGTCATCTGATGTTTTAAATGATAAAAATAGAGTATATTGAGATTGATAATTTGCATATGATACAGGAAAATTACAGCTGTTGGATGATTCGGTTAGCAATATCAACAGCTTTTTTCACTTCTTTATCTTTGATTGCCAACATCAGTTCCTCGTGTTGCTGCTGTGAAGTTAAGAAGGGGGCTGTATCCTTATAAATAGTCATAAAGAACTTATTGACATGTTCAGATAAGGTTGTATATAAAGCGGTCAAAATACTATTTCCACATGATTCAGCAATTGCACTATGAAAGGCAATATCTGCATTTACGCATGCAGTCAAATTTCCCATTTCGGCGTATTTAGCTCTATTTTTGAGCGCTTGAGCCATATCCTTGAGGCCCTTCGAAGTGCGATTTAAGGCTGCTTTTTCAATAATTCGCAATTCTAATACATGTCTAACTTCAAAAATATCGTTAAAATTGGCTTTTTCAATTTTTGAATCGAGCGCATGATGCCCCGTACTACTTTTAACAAAAGTACCAAGACCTTGTTGTACATTTAGATAACCTGATTGACATAAATATTTGACTGCTTCACGAATGCTGGATCTGCCCACAGCAAATTGTTTCATTAATTCTGTTTCCGTAGGAAGTTTAGATTCTACAGGAAATTCACCCAATTTGATTTTTTCTTCTATTGCTGCGGCAACTTCCTCTGCCAAGGATCTTCGTACGATAGCTTCAGTCTTCATATAATCATATCATCTGATGAATGCAAAGGTAGTAGAATTTTTTGAATTCTTATTTATTTTCAAAAATTTGATCAAACTAACCGAATATTGTCACGACCACATCAGATATTTATTACAGGGTTTACTGTATTAAATTTATTGGCAGTTTTAGGTTAATTAACAGCGAGGCTGGTCCTCCAATGTATTTATCTAAAACTTAGAAACATGAAAAAATTAATGATGAGCGTGGTAGCCTTGGCGTTAATGTCATCTGCTACTTTTGCGAAAACAGGCCCAAAAGCGGTCGACAACAGCATTGTTGAAAAATCAACGATTTACAAGTCTCAAATTGAAAAAACTAATTTGAATATTGTGAGCGAAGCCAAAGAGATCAAGCTCGGAAAGTCTCGCACGTTATGTAGATTGACGATGAGTATCTATAATACAAGCGGTCAATTGATCGAAACGCAGGTTCTCACATACACCAGCTATGGAGCCAATGATATGTATTATAGCAGCTGTGGAGCATGGTTTAGTGCTACTATTCAGAATTACCAAAACTATTATGGTAATCCGAATCATTAAGTATCAATTAATCAAACGATGCAGCGGGGGTTGGTATGCCCCGCTCATATTTATGCGCAGTGCAAAAGGAAACTTCTATTTACGGTCCTAATTCGACAATGAAGATGGCTGTTGCATGCGAACATGCGATGGGGCTGACAAGTGATGATGTTAGAAAAGGGAGGTGCCACTGAGCAAAATAAATTGATCGTATTCGGACATTAAATGTCCGAATACGATCAATTTATTTTGGAATATTATTACATAAGATTGTTTTACAGTGATTTATGGCTTTGGCAATAAAATTGGCATTAGACGTCAATGAAGAATTACAAAGAAGCGAGCAATTGATAGGAGAGGCGCTTCGTATCACCATTTAAACGATCATAAATAAAATGAAAGCTTTACCAATTACGGGAATTTTTGCGATACTAGTGTCAACTACATTTGCTCAAACAACCCCTCAGAAAATAAAGGAGATTTCTCATGTCGAATCCAGTCTGATACCCCCTGTTCGTTTTGAGGGAGAGCCGACCTGGAATATTAAATCGCGTATGGAATTCTATCAGGTTCCAGGTGTAAGCATCGCCGTGATAAAAAACGCTGAAGTATTATGGAGCAAAACTTATGGTTTTGCCGATCTCGATTCGAAAACGCCAGTTAGGTCAAATACCTTATTTCAGATGGCCTCCATGAGCAAACCTGTAAGTGCATATGCTGCGTTAAAGGAAGTAGAGCTTGGCAAGTTGAAATCCAATGCCGATGTGAATTTATACCTGAAATCTTGGAAAATACCTGAAAATAATTGGACCAAAGCAAAAAATGTTACACTCAAAAATATCATTAGCCATACTGCGGGACTTACTGTAAGTGGATTCCCGGGCTATCGTATAACAGACCCAATTCCTACAGCGGTTGAAGTACTGAGTGGTCTAAAGCCTGCTAATACACCTATGGTTTATGTCGATAAACTTCCTGGCTCAAATTTTCGATATTCAGGCGGTGGGTATACCGTACTTCAACAGATGCTCGTTGATATTGAAGGGAAAGATTATAGTAGCATTATGGAAGAAAAAGTACTCGCGCCTTTAGGTATGAAAAATAGCACTTTTGCCCAGCCTCTTCCTGAATCGAAAAAACAATTTGCAGCAACGGCCTATATTGTAGATGGCAAAAAAGTCGAAGGAAGATATCATATCTATCCGGAACAGGCGGCTGCGGGCCTGTGGTCAACGGCAGAAGATTATGCTAGATTCGTAATCGATATTCAACGGACCTTAAATGGCAAAAGTAGTATTGTTATTTCTAAAGAGATGGCAGAGGAATTCACAAGCCCTTATATTGAACCCATCATAGGATTAGGCGTCTTCCTGGAAGATTATAACGGCTCATCTTATTTTTGCCATGGTGGATGGAACGAAGGCTTCAGTTCCTATTTTGTCGGAAATAAAACAAGTGGTGATGGTGTAGTTATTCTCACGAATACAAACAAACCTGAATTTATCAACGAACTTGTCCGAGCGGTCGCATTAACCTATCAATGGCCCAATTACCTAGCTCCAATTAATAAAATTTTGCCGCCAAGTTCTCAAGAACTGAATGTCAATAGTGGACGTTATAGATCTGGCAAGTATGGCGTTATAAGGGTCTATAGTCAAAATGGCAAACTAATGTCAGTCCAAAATCTAGAAAAACCGGTAGAGTTGGTTAAAGTGTCAGCAAATACATTTGCTATGCGGGATCGAAACGTGAACGTAATATTTTCAAAGGATGCCGAAAGCGGTCAAAATGAGCTTGTACAGATTTTGCGCGATAAAAAGATTTATTCCAGAAATCCGAAAGTCAATGCAAATGACAGGACTCCACTGGAGCTTATTTTAGAAGGAAATTTCGAGGATGGATTAAAAGCCTATCAAAAAGCAAAAGAACAAGATAATGCAGATGATTTGCTTTCAGAGGGTTTCCTGAATGGTGCGGGTTATGAACTGCTCAATCAGGATAAAATAAATCAAGCTATTGATATATTTAAGGTAAATACAATGCTATATCCTAAAAGTGAAAATGTTTATGATAGTTTAGCGGAGGCCTACTTGAAGTCAGGTCAAATAGATAAGGCCAAGGAGAATTATCGCAAAGTTTTCGAAATTAATCCTAAAAATGAAAAAGTAAGCAAGATGTTGGAAACGTTATAGCACAAATAAAATGAGCTATTTTTTTGTTAATTTGCGACCATGTCAAATCAAGCTAATAATTATCGATTATTTTCCAACGAAATTCTCTCACTTTGGAAGAACCAGGATGTATCATATATTAAAGTAGAAGAATTATCCATTGTTGAAGGAATCACTTTTTTTGAACTTATACCAGATTCCGAACTGTTGGATGAAGGCGGGGTAGAAACACTCTATGCCATAGATTCTGAAGATGTAGAGGATATGTTGGTGTTTAGCAAAAATATTCGTTTTGTTGTCCACGACATTTATTTGGATGAAGATTAAGTAAATTAGCTATTTATGATCGACAATTCAAACGGTATTGTCGATCATAAATATACAGCAGTAGGCTGATCTAGGGGTAAACTAACTTCTCATATTCAATCTTTCTTCCTGAAGATCTAATAAACGAAGGTGTTTTCGGATGATCTCTTCGTCCAATAAAAGTTCTTCGCGGTTTTTATTGATAAGCCAAATGCGTTGGGTTTCGAGAATATCGATATAAATTTTACGGTATTCGGCATAATTAATGATAATCTCGGAGCTCCGCAATTGATTTTCATACTTCTGTAGTTGATCCTTTAAGGTCGGAAAACTTTCAACTTTGTCCGCGTAATCATTACGAATCTTGTCAACGGCGACTTGAGCCAGTCTATTCTGAATTTCATAATCAATCTCCTTTTCACTTCTTACAAAATCTCTATCTACTAATTTGATTTTTCTTAATACAAAAGGTAGCGTCAACCCTTGAACAAGTAAGGTTAACAGAATCACAACAAATGTGATGAAAAGAATGAGGTTTCGTTGAGGAAAAGGATTTCCATCGGCTAAAGTTAATGGAATGGATAGTGCTGCTGCCAAAGAAACGACGCCACGCATTCCCGTCCAACCGATAACCATCGGAGTTTGCCAACCGGGCGATTGAGCATCTGCAACCGTTATAAAATTTCTCATGATCAAGGTGGTAATTACCGCAGCATATCCTGCAAAAATTCGTACAAGAATAAGGACTATTGTAACGGCTACGCCATAGCCAATAGCGGTAGAGATATTGGTGTCACCCAATCCAGAAACAATTTCCGGTAAATCCAATCCGATAAGCATAAAGACGATGCCATTCAATAGAAAGCAAAAGCTTTCCCATACGGTTACTGTCCGGATCCGGGATGCACTGCTCAAAAAATCGTGACTACGATAAGAGAGAAATAAGCCGCCGCTGACAACCGCAAGAACCCCAGAAGCATGAAGTTGTTCCGCTACCAAATACATCGAGAAAGGTGCAATAAACGTTAGCAATATATCTGTATTGGAATCGGTCGGTAAAAGTTTGTGCATTTTCAGAAAAACATAGGCGATTGTAAGTCCAATTCCCACTCCACCAATACACATCCAAATGAAGCTCCCCGCGGCTTGGTACCATACATACTGACCGGTAGCAGCAGCAATCATTGCAAAGCGAAAAATTATTAATGAAGAAGCATCATTCAACAAACTTTCACCTTCCAATATGGACGCCAGCCTTTTGGGTACCTTCACGAATTTTAAAATTGCACCGGCACTAACCGCATCAGGAGGGGAAACTATTCCACCCAATAGAAAACCGAGCGCTAAGGAGAATCCTGGAATAAAATAGTTGGCAAAAACGGCAACGGATAATGCTGTAAAAAAGACGACAACAAAGGCAAAGCTGAAGATAATCCGACGCCATCGCCAGAGTTCTTTCCAGGAAGTTGACCAAGCTGCCTCGTAGAGGAGTGGCGGTAAAAAAATAATGAATATCAATTCGGGTTCTATCTTTATAGGAGGAACTCCCGGGATAAAACTTATTACAAGTCCCGCTAATACGAGTAAAACAGGGTATGCAACCTGAATTTTTTTCGCCAGCATTATTAACATCGTAATTAGTAGGACTAAAAAAAGGTAAAATTCAAAATTCTCTAACATATGTAAATTTTAGGTATATAAATATAGATCAAATTTCTAAAAATATTTAAACTAGCTTGGGGTATTCATGGTTGCCTACGAATTGCTACAAGCAAGTCATCTACCAACTAGACAATGGAAGAGAACATGTTTTAACTTAAAATCCTATAGTAAATCTTCCTAAATTAGGTGAAATTTGTCTTTGACATAACGCAAGGTCTAAAATATTGGATGGCGCCATTATAAAGAAAGGTTCGTCTTTTAGGAGTTTTTAATTAAAACCTTGTGTCAATAACAGCATAGGACTATATTTTAGGAATAACAACGCGAAGTTGTTCGAATACAACGATAAGTAGCATAATTACAACTGAAGGTATTCCTCTTTTCACCATAATTATAGATTACCCTCAATATCTTTGTGCAGTTGAAAATCATAAATAGACAATAATTATGGATAACAAAAAATTAGGTAATAAAATTGCCAAGGTGCGGAAAGAGGGGAATATGTCGCAAGCACAGCTTGCTGAACTTTTATTCGTTAGCCCCCAAGCGGTTGGAAAATGGGAGCGAGGAGAGTCTCTACCAGACTTTATAACACTAAATAGGCTTACGGAAATATTCGCAGTCGATCTGAACTACTTCGCCGAAAATTCGAAAATAGCAGATCGTGTACGAAGTCAAGAGGTAGTGACTGGAACTTTAGAGGAAACGACCAGAAATTTTCTAGAAGATGCAAAATTTTCTATCACTGAACCAAAGCAATTACTGACTGATTTTAGCGGCAATACGCTAGCCGAAACAAATTTTTCCGGCGTAAAAGCACCGAAGCGAAAATTTCTCGGGAGTGAACTTCGTGGTTCAGACTTCAGTACGGCAGATTTCACGGCAAGCATTTTTAAAGGAAGTGATATCCGCGATGCCAATTTTGATTCAGCGAACTTTACGGGCTGCATATTCTCCGCTAGCAATATGGCAAATGCAAATTTCAACAAGACCATTCTCTTAGCTGCCGAATTTTACGCATCGGAATTGAACAATACCAGATTTAGTGGTATAAAGTTAACTGATGTAAAATTTACAGCTTCGGATCTCAGAAAAACCATTTTTGAAGACTGCGAATTTAATGGTGTTAGCTTTAAGTCTTGTGATATGAGAGGTATAAGTTTCGATGGGCAAGTTTTTGTTGATGTAAAATTCGATAATGCAGACCTGGCAAACAGTTCATTTAGAGGGGTAATTCTTAGAAATGTTTCCTTTCGACCAACATTCGCGCTTACCAATAAATATTATAAGAGTATTAAAACTATTGATTTTGACGGAGCATCTATGGACAAATTAACCTACGCAGCTCTTAAGGGAGTAGGCGTATCGCTTGAGAATATTGTCCTCCTATAAAAACACGATACATACAGAAGGCATGGTTCTGCAGGCATGAACCATTGCCTAAGTGTAGTTGCCATACCAATGAAATCCATCAATTTTGGGACACTAAATTAGGACGGTCATCAGCACAGAATCGGAAAGATGAATCATTTGAAAGCCAAAATACGCTAGACTAAATGATCAAAGTAAGATGGGGAGACGAGTTGTATTCACGATTTCTTTCATCACAAAATAGCTTTCCATATGTCTGATTCCCTTGATTGTTGCCAGTTTATTAAAATTGAATTCATGATAATGATCAACATCCCTAACTATCACCTTTATTTGATAGTCAAATGCACCCGTTACGTGAAAACATTCGACTACTTCTGGAAATTTTTGTATTTCTTCCATAAATAACAAGGCACTTTCATTCGAATGTTTTTCCATACTGATGGATACGAGCACCATTAAATTAAGATCAAGTTTCCTTCTGTCCAGTAGAAAGACTTTCTGTTTGAGAACGGAGGTTGCTATTAACTTCTTAATACGTTCGTATACGGGAGTCATTGATAAATTAACACGGTCAGCTATTTCCTTGTTACTTATATTAGCATCCTGTTGCAACAGGTCTAGAAGCATGAGGTCCTTTTCATCCAATCTCATTATCGTAGTAAATTAAATCTAAAAAAAGTATATCCAAGACTACAGTTAGATTGTATACACTAGTAAATGACATCAAACCATATCCTTTTACTAAAATAGCTATAATTGTAGATATATAACACTGTCATTTAAACTATATGTAGTAAATTTAGGTTAATTAATTACTATCAATTTACCAACCTAAATAAAACTATGAGTGAGCCTCAATTGAAAAAAGTCCTTGGTCCTGTAATGTTATGGGGATTAGGTGTAGGCTATGTTATCTCGGGAATGTATTTTGGATGGAATCTCGGTTTAGCGGAAGGCGGCACATTGGGATTGGCCATTGCTACAGTGTTCGTTATTATCATGTATCTTACATTTACTTTCAGTTATACAGAGATGGCTTGTGCGATTCCCAAAGCTGGCGGAGCCTTTGAATATGCCAATCGGGGACTGGGCAAGCATTTGGGATTTGTCGCCGGCATTGCACAAAATATCGAGTTTGTTTTTGCGCCGCCTGCCATTGCCGCTGCAATAGGTGCTTATCTACATTTACTGCATCCTTCGGTTGACTATCTTATTTTTGCGATTGGAGCCTATGTGATTTTTACTTCAATGAATATATTGGGAGTGAAGCTCGCCGCATCATTTGAATTGGTCGTAACTGTTCTTGCCGTTATCGAATTACTGATATTTGCAGGCGTTACATTTCCGGCTTTCAAATTTTCCAACCTTGAGCACAACGCATTGCCCAATGGGTTCTCGGGTATTTTTGCTGCTATTCCGTTTGCCATCTGGTTTTTTCTCGCTATTGAAGGTGTGGCCAATGTCGCTGAGGAGACTATCAATCCACAGAAAAATGTATTAATCGGCTTTGGATCGGCCATAGTAACTTTGGTTGTGCTTTGTATCATTACATTTTTGTCGGCGGTGGGTGTCGGTGGCTGGGAGGCTGTTGTTTATCCTGTCGGAAGTACTGAACCCTCGGATTCGCCATTACCACTTGCCATTGCACATGTCATTGATAATCGCCATATTCTCTATAAATTACTTATAGGCGTTGGTCTTTTGGGCCTTATAGCCTCATTTCATGGTATCATTCTCGCTGGTGGTAGAGCCACCTTTGAGTTTGGTAGAGTGGGTTATGCACCGTCGATTCTTGGAAAAGTGCATCAACGATTTAAGACTCCGGCCAATGCACTCTTAATTAATATGGCTATTGGCGTCATAGCATTATTGACCGGGAAGACCGCAGGCATTATTACTATCGCATGTTTTGGGGCAATCTGTCTTTACATAATATCCATGTGGTCATTTTTTGCCTTGCGAAAAAAGGAACCCGATTTGGAACGCCCATTCAAAGTTCCTTTATATCCGCTGTTTCCGGCGGTTGCATTGATTATTGCTGTCGTGTGTCTCATTGCAATGATATATTATAACCCGTTGACAGCTCTATTATTCTTTGGGCTTGTCATCTTATCATACCTCTATTTCCTAATCTTCCTTGACAAGGACAAAACCATCAAATTATGATAACTAAAAATGAAATTATTGCCAAATTAAAAGCAAGCACAAGTACGCACGTTAAAGTCGCCGTCGCCGATATAGACGGAGTGCTACGTGGGAAATTTATGCATCGGGATAAGTTTATCTCTGCACTGGACAATGAATTTGGATTTTGCTCGGTTGTGTTTGGATGGGATGTTAACGATCAGGTTTATGACAATGTGGAAATTACAGGTTGGCATACAGGGTACGGCGATTTCCCGGCACGTATTGATGGAAATACATTTCGACAGATTCCCTGGCAAGAAGATATTCCCTTTTTTCTAGCTGATTTTGAATCTCCGATTTCTCAGGACCAAAATGTGTGCCCAAGAGCACTCCTTAAAAACATAATTGCACAGTCGGAGACTGCTGGATTTAAACCAATTTTTTCACAGGAATTTGAATGGTTTAATTTCGTGAAAGCCAATAACACCGCTCCCCAAAACAGTTTTAGAGATATGACACCGATCACATCTGGTATGTTTGGCTATTCCATCTTACGGATGTCCGACAATTATGGATTTTTTCAGGATCTTTTGGCTATGCTCGAAAGATTCGGTGTACCTCTTGAGGGGCTGCATACGGAGACCGGCCCAGGTGTTCTGGAAGCTGCTATCCAGTGTAGTGATGCTCTTGAAGCTGCGGATAGGGCTACGCTCTTTAAATCTGCCGTGAAGGAAATTGGGAAAAAACATAATATCACTGCGAGTTTTATGGCTAAACAGACAAAGGACTTACCAGGCTGCAGCGGCCATGTGCATCAAAGTCTTTGGGATCTCAACAAACAGAGCAACCTCTTTTATGATAAAGAAGATGAACTCGGAATGAGCCAGTTGATGAAGCATTTTCTTGCTGGGCAATTGTATTGTTTACCTGATATTCTACCCTTATTGGCACCTACTGTTAACAGTTATAAAAGGCTGACTGAAGGAGCATGGGCGCCGACAACCCTGACCTGGGGCATAGATAATCGTACCACAGCACTCCGGGTCATTGAAGGTGGCCCCAAAGCCACGCGTATTGAACATCGTGTTGTCGGTTCAGATGTGAACCCTTATTTGGCGGTAGCAGCATGTTTGGCTAGCGGGTTGTATGGCATCAAGCATAAATTGCCATTGGACAATCGACATACTATTGGTAATGGTTATAAAGATCTGCAACACGGCGTGTTACCAAGAAATCTCTACGATGCGACCACTCGAATGGCGCAATCTGAAATAGCATCCGAGTTGTTTGGCCAAAAGTTTGTCGATCATTTTTGTAAATCAAGGTTATGGGAATGGCGGCAATTTTCAGAGCAAGTCACAGATTGGGAAACAAAAAGATATTTTGAAATTATTTAACTGAACATGGATACAGCAAAAATTTACGGTTTTAATTTTCCGACACCGATCCGTTTTGGTGCTGGAGTGATCGACGAGCTACCAGACTATTTATTGACCAATGGACTTAATCGTCCTTTATTGGTAACGGATCCGACTATCGCCGAATTGCCATTTTTTAAGGGAGTCCAACAAAAGCTGACGAACAAAGGGATCGACGTTATTGTCTTTCATGATTTGCACAAAAATCCAGTAAAATCTGATGTCCTTTTGGGAGGAGACGTCTTTAGAGGACAAAATAGAGATTCAATTATTGGTGTTGGCGGTGGAGCAGCACTCGATGTAGCCCGAGCAATTGCCTTACGCGCAAATCACCATCGCGATTTATTTGATTACGACGATCTGATCGGTGGAGATATCTATGTAACCAATGAGATACCACCATTGATTACGGTACCCACGACCGCCGGGACTGGGAGTGAGGTGGGGCGTAGTGCTATTATTTCAGAAGATGAAACCAAGAAAAAACGAATTCTGTTTAGTCCGAGATTAATGGCAAAAATTGTATTTGCAGATCCTTTGCTTACAATGGATCTGCCACCGTTTATTACGGCGGCAACAGGAATGGACGCACTTACCCACAATATGGAAGCCTATTTGGCCAAAGGGTACCATCCGATGTGTGATGGTATCGCGCTTGAAGGAATGGCCATGGTGGCGACGTCGATTGAGTGCGCTACAAAAGAATCTGACTTGCCATCGCGCTCTAAAATGCTCTTGGCATCGTTGATGGGAGCTGTTGCGTTTCAGAAGGGATTAGGCGTCGTTCATAGTTTAGCACATCCGCTTTCCTCGCTCCTTGATACCCATCATGGACTGGCCAATGCGGTGAATCTTCCTTATGGCATGCAGTTCAATTATGTCGGTTTTGAAGATCGTTTCGATAAGATAGCCATGGCTTTGGGGCTTGGTAACCATGCTGGAGACAAGGTTGTGGACTATCTGTTTGACCTTAATGTACGCTTGGGACTGCCTACACAGTTGTCCACAATCGGCGTACAAAAGGAACATTTGCAACCGTTATCAGAACTGGCATTTGCAGATTTCTGTCACCCATCAAACCCCAAGCCCGTTGGCAAGGCAGATTTTCTCGCAATTTATGAAACCGCATACGAAGGAAAATGATATGTTAAAAATCGGTATTAGTGCCTGTTTTTTCTACCCAGACCCCGACAGAACAGTCTTTGGGCATAAATCATTGAGCTATATGGAAAATGATATGGCTCGATGGATTAGTAAAAAAGGTGTGCTTCCTATATTATTGCCGGATCTTGAAGAATCATTATTATTTGACATCTTACATCAGATGGATGGCGTAGTTCTTCAAGGTGGAAGCGATATAGCACCTCAACATTATGGAGAAGAACCTATCGGCCCCTGGAAAGGAGATCCTTATCGGGATCAATATGAGCTCAAGATATTGGATTATGCCATCAGAAATCATAAGCCTGTCTTAGGTATCTGTCGGGGATTTCAGTTGATGAACGTCTATTTTGGAGGTACAATGTATCAGGATATCGGTAGTCAGCTTCCTCAGTCAGCTGTACATCGTTCAGCAAGTCTATATGACACCATCAATCATCCGGTACGTATAGAACCAGGAACACTTTTCGACAGACTATATGGCCATGTTGCCAATCCATTGGTCAACACTGTACATCATCAGGCTGTTAAAGATCTTGGCCGTGATCTCGAAGTCTATGCGCGCTCAGAAGACGGATTTATCGAAGCATTTGGTTATACCAAAGAAGCGGCCGGGAAAGTGATGGGTGTGCAATGGCATCCCGAATTTTCCCAAACACAGAAGGGAATACTTTTAGATGAAAATTTAATTCTTAATGTTTTTATCGAACATGCAAGACAACATAGAAATTAGAAATCCTGCAACTGGTGCTGTAGTAGCAACGTTGCCTTCAACCACAACAGTTGAACTGGAAAATACACTCTCCTTACTAAAACAAGGACAGCAAAAATGGGCAAACGTCCCTTTAATGGATCGTTTGGAGTGCATCATACAATTTGGGGAGCTGATCTTGGCGAATAAACAGGAACTTGCGGAGATCCTTACCAATGAGACGGGCAAACCCATCACACAATCGCTTAATGAAATTAACGGAGCACAAAACCGTATTGAGCATCTTCGAAAAAATGCTGAAAGATGGCTTTCAGAAGAAATTATTGTGAATGAGGGAGCTACACTAGAACATATTCGCTATGAACCACTTGGTGTAATTGCTAATATTTCTGCATGGAATTTCCCTTATAATGTGGGCTTCAATGTTTTTCTGTACGCCTTGGTTGCGGGCAATGCCGTGCTCTATAAACCTTCTGAATTTGCTACGTTGACAGGATTGCAGTTTGCAAAATACCTTTATCAAGCAGGTATACCTGATTATGTATTTCACTGTATTGTTGGAGATGGGCGGATTGGCGAGCATATCTTATCATTGCCATTGGATGGCTATTTCTTTACTGGCTCCTATAAAACTGGAGTACATATTGCTAGGACCGTAGCGCATAAACTGGTTCCAGTCCAGCTTGAGCTAGGCGGAAAGGATCCGCTATACGTCACAGAAGATGTGAAAGATATAAAACAGGCGGCGGTAGCGGCAGCCGAAGGCGCATTTTACAACAATGGGCAGAGCTGTTGTGCGGTTGAACGCATCTATGTTTCAGAACAGATATACGATGAGTTTGTCGAGGCATTTATAGAGGAGGTAGCTTCCTATCAGGTTGGCGATCCATGCGCTGAAGAAACATTTATCGGTCCTTTAACCAGGGCTGCCCAGCTGGACGTCCTTGAGGACCAGGTGAAAGATGCCCTTAAAAAGGGAGCAATACTACGGTTGGGCGGACATGCATTAGAAGGTAAAGGATACTATTATGCGCCCACAGTATTTGAGCACTGTAATCACAACATGCTACTTATGCGTGAAGAGACTTTTGGCCCGTTGATAGGTATACAAAAGGTATCTTCAGACGAAGAGGCAATTACGTTGATGCAGGATACGACCTATGGCCTTACTGCATCGGTGTTTTCTTCCGATCAGGATAGAGCAATGAATATCCTTAGCAAAATGGATACAGGAACTGTATATTGGAACTGCTGTGATAGGGTAAGCCCTAATGTGCCTTGGTCCGGACGACGAAATTCTGGTTTAGGTTCGACCTTGTCGGCTCAAGGTATTCGGGCATTTGTTCAGCCTAAAGCCTATCATTTAAGACCCGTATAATTTATGTTTAATTTTACGGATGTAGCCCATTATGCCGATCGTTCATTGGATAATGGGCTTTCCCATTTCTACGATGGTACAAGCCTGGTGTCATGAAAATATTGATACCTTATTGTCCATTTAAAGAGCCATTAAAGTGAAAGAATATACTAGTGGACAAAGATTAAACGAGCTTTTGAACATAACGTTGTATCTTGAAATACCCTTACTTTGTGACAACAGATTGCGGTATCCCAGGGTGGAGAGTGCCTAAAGATTATTAGTCCGCTTCATGAGAAAGCTGTCGGCAAGGTGACTTATGCCGATGAGATAGATACGCAAGTCATTACGTAGGAGATATAAACTGAATGAATTAGCTAAAATAATTGATGACTCTCGCAACATTTTCTATTTTTGTTACAAACAGAAAAGAGATGAGCACTGAAGTGACAGGTTTGAAGCGAGTAGCCACGCTATGTATATTAAGAAATAAAGATAAGTTTCTATTGCTAAAGCGCCTTAAGGAACCCCATAAAGATATGTATGTTCCCGTTGGTGGGAAATTGGACCCATTTGAAAACCCGGATGATGCGGTAGTTCGTGAGGTCATGGAAGAAACAGGAATCCATATCACTTCAAAACAATTTTGTGGCATGTTAACCGAAACGTCACCAGTCAATTACAATTGGATCAGCTATATATATGTATCCGATATCGAATATGTAGAGGCCCCTTATTGTAATGAAGGTGACCTAGAATGGATTGTTGCAGACAAACTGGAGTCTATTCCGGCCCCCTTAACTGATCTTTATATTTATGATTATGTGGCTAAGGGAAAGCTTTTTGCTTTTAATGCCATTTATGATTCAGCCATAAACTTGACGGGGCTATGGGAACAATATAGTGGTATCAAGATCAAGTAAACTTCGTAATTGAATAAAAATTATAATGATTATCAATAAAAAAGCTATTAAGGTCATTGCATTCGATGCGGATGATACATTGTGGGTAAACGAACCATATTTTCAAAAAGCAGAACATGATTTTTGTGAACTTTTGGAAAATTATCTTCCGCAGCATGCGGTATCAAAAGAGTTATTTGAAACAGAAATGAATAACTTGTCCCTCTATGGGTATGGTGTGAAAGGCTTTATTCTTTGTATGATAGAGACTGCCAGCCGTATTTCGGCAGGACAGTTATCGCTGAAGACAATAAACAAAATCATAGCGATTGGACAGGATTTACTAAAGATGCCGATTGAATTATTGGAAAGTGTCGAAGATACGTTGGTAAAGCTGAGTGCACATTATAAACTAATCGTAGCCACAAAAGGCGACCTTTTGGATCAAGAAAGAAAGCTGAAAAATTCGGGTCTCCAAAAGTACTTCCATCATGTGGAAATAATGAGTAACAAGAAAAATGAGGATTACACAAAATTATTAAACAAAATTGAATGCCCCGCTGAAAATTTTATCATGATCGGAAATTCAATCAACTCCGATGTTCTGCCTGTTTTGGAATTGGGGGGACAGGCAATACATGTCCCTTACCATGTGACTTGGACACATGAGCAAGCTTGTGATGAGGTTAAACCAAGCAATTTCCTGCAGGTAGAAAGTTTAGATCAACTGCTACCGATTCTGCTTTAATCGAAAATGCGCATCTAAATGCGCATTTTTTCTACCGAATGTTCCCAGCAGAGAGCTGCGAAACAATTAACTGTTTTCTTTTGTTATTCATTAGTACAGTTAACCTCTCACATGGCAATAATTACGAAATATCTATTTTTCCTTTTACTCTTTTTTATTTTAAGCTGTAAGAGCAATCAGCAAATAGGCGATACGTTCTATTTTGGTGGAAATATTATTACGATGGAAGATGATTTTCCCCAAGTAGATGCTTTAGTAGTAAAAGACGGGAAAATTCTTTTCGTTGGTAGCCGGAGAGAAGCAGATCCCTATATAGGGGAAAATACTAAACAGATCGATTTAAAGGGAAAAACTTTACTACCTGGCTTTATTGATGCCCATGGCCATATCACTTCAAGAGCAGGAATGGAGCAGGCAATAGATTTATCGCCAAGTCCATATGGTACTGTTAATTCAATACCCGACCTTCAAAAGACTATATTATCAGTTATCAAGCGAACAAAATTAGGGGCGTCTGTTCCTGTATTAGGAAATGGTTACGATGACGCCATCATGCATGAGCATCGCCATCCGACTCGTCAGGAATTGGATGCGGTCAGTACGACAAATCCAATTATTGTCATTCATGCTTCTGGTCATGCAAGTGTTGTCAATAGTGCGATGTTGAAGTTATTAGGTATTGCCGAAAATGTGAAGGACCCGGAGGGGGGACATTACGGCCGAAGCCCTGATAATCGACTAAACGGTAAGCTAGAAGAAAATGCCTCTTTTGCCGCGTTGGTGAAGTTAACGAATATGATTCCCAGGCCTCAACAGGCGAAAAACGAACTACCCCAAGCACTAAAAGATTTTGTCAAAGCGCAAGACGAATGGCTTAGTTATGGCCAGACAACAATCTGTGACGGACGTTCGATGGGAGTGGGTGTTGGCCTGTTGAAGGAAGCTGCTTCGAAAAATCTTTTAAAGGCAGATGTTGTTTATTTTCCAGATTTTGAAGCAAACAAAGCAGAATGGAAATCCTTTAAACCCAATTACATGAAATACGAAAAGCGTTTGAAATTTGGTGGATTTAAATTTTCGGATGATGGTTCGCCTCAAGGGAAGACAGCCTGGTTGACAGAACCATACCTCGTTCCCCCAGAAGGTCAATCAGCAGATTACAAAGGCTTTCCAATCTTTTCGGACCAGACCCTCTACAATGATTTAAAAACAGTGTTTTCAAATAATATTACCGCACAATTACATGTTAATGGCGATGCGGCTATTGATCAGGCACTTCGTGTCATCGGTAAATTGAAAGCCGAAGGAATTTATACGCCTGAGCTTAGGGCAACCTTGATACATGTGCAGAACAGCCGCCCTGATCATATCGCCAAGATAAAAGAAATCGGTGTTATTCCTTCATATTTTTCATCCCATGTTTACTTATGGGGGGATTGGCACTATCAAAGTGTTTTTGGCCCCAAACGTGCGGCGTTTATTAGTCCAGCTCAGTCAGCAAAAAAAGCGGGAATACTGTTTACTATCCATCATGATAGCCCTGTAACACCGCCCGATCTATTGACTGGGGTGTATGCTGCAGTCAATCGGACGACACGTTCGGGAATGTTATTGGGACCAGATGAACGTATTGATGTAAGGGACGCACTCAAAGCAATTACCATCAATGCTGCCTATCAGTATCAGGAAGAAAAAGATAAAGGCTCTCTTAAAAAAGGTAAGCTAGCTGATTTGGTTATTTTGGATCAAAATCCATTAACGATTGCCCCCCAAAGATTGCGGGATGTCAAAGTAGTTGAAACCATCAAAGAAGGGAAGACCGTCTTTAAACGAAATTGATCAATCTGTCAATCCTATAATTAACACCATCCTTATAAACCACATCAATTCGCAATCATTTGCGAAAACCCCGCTATCATGTTATTTTTCTGCCATGCTTTTGGTAGATAATGTTGATTAGATTTCATCGTTTTAAACTGGATCGAATGTCGGGATATAGTAGGAGAGGTGTATAACAACACAACAGCGCCAAGTCTTTATCTTTTAAAGAAATAGCGAATAATAAATCGCCACATGCAAATATTAAATGGTCTTTAACTTTTGTGGCGTGTCGCCTATCTTTACATAATGATCGGTTCATGATTTCAATTTTTAACAAACAATAGATCTATTTTATCATGCGACGCGGGGAGGTTTATCTTAGATGGAATCTTGCTTTTACTAAAATCCAGAAATAAATATGAAATTGATATTGATATTTCTTTTTTCGCTAAACCTTGTTTATGGTCAATCTAGACCAAATTTGACAGTAGGTTATGGAGATAGGTACGATAGCCTTCCAAAATTAGTAATCAATGCAGCTACACTAGAAGACTATCGTAAAGCATTTAGCTCCAACATTGTCAATAAAACTCC
This sequence comes from Sphingobacterium sp., assembly GCA_050281725.1. GTDB lineage: Bacteria > Bacteroidota > Bacteroidia > Sphingobacteriales > Sphingobacteriaceae > Sphingobacterium. The sequence continues at coordinate 51,753 of JBMAAL010000013.1, forward strand.
TGCCGTTGAAAGGAAAAACCTTATGATTCCAACAGGCAGAGGTAGGCTAAAGTTCAGGAAATATAGCTTTTCAGCAGATCAGGGTGATGGATTTAAGGGCTGGGAGTATAGAGGCTATCTTCCCCAACTGAAAATGCATATTCTCGTAAGCAATCATGTTGCCGAATCATTAGGTTTTAGCGATTTGATTTTACTCGATAGCATCAACGGTAGTCAACATACAATTGCTTCAGTCGGCGACGGTGCAGTTGAAATACCAATTCCATCTCCAAACGGATGTTTTCTTGCTTACTATTACAATGAGGTGTATGCAGCGAATAGTTGCTTTATAGGAGTTCTTGCTATCCGCAAAGGAAAGGCTCCCTTCCGAATCAAACTTTCCGAATACAACAGTTTTGAAACGGACAATTGGGCGGTGGAAAATATCAGATGGATCGATAGTATGACGATTATCATAAAAGCTTATACGCTTAAAAAAGTTGCCAATGAAAATATTAAGCAGTTTGCGTACTATACTGCCCGGTTAAGCCAAGAAAACACAAACTAAGATACTACTTCACGTCTTGAAAACTTCATGAAAATACGACACAATATCATCGTGCTAACTGTTGCGGCAATTTGCTCTTGTAACAATCCTAGCATACCCCAACAAAAACGGGAGGTTAAGCAATCAGAACGTCCTATTGACGGAAAAGTAGTAATATCCGGGCAGCAGATAGATACGGTCCCTGCCTCACATACTACGAATGAGGTTAAGACTACAACGTCCATAAAGTTCAATGAATTTGTCGTTTCGATTCAAGGCATGGCCATTTTTAATCCAGAAAGGATGGATCAAATACAAAGTGATACTGTAGAAATCGAAGCAGAAGTCGGAGAAAGCATCGAGGGAAGTTATATTTCTATTTTAAGTGATCAGGTTCGTGACTTGAAGGTGGAGCAACGCTATGAAACCAGCGTAACTATTATGAATGAAGGTCCCCATTGTGACCTTACTGAATGGAAACATTTTAACTCAAACTGGAAGTCTTTAAAACAAAATAAAAATGGGCTATTTTTTAGTGAAGAATATACTGATCGGGATCATCGGGCTTTTCCAAGCGTGTCAATGGACGAGTTGAAACAAAAAGTAAAAGAGGAGTGTGGTGAACAATGGTTTAAACTTTTGGCTAAAGTAAAATCGCCCTCTGAATATCCATCAGCAGTCGGTGTAAGCCGTTATTTCTTACGGATCGCATGTCGTCGTAAAGACAACGGTAATGAAGTTACCAAATTAATCATTATCAAAACCCCAATGGGATGTTAGTAGTTTAGTTGCTGAATCACAAAACTAGGATTTTCCAATTTATAAATCTATGCGAGGAAATTATGGAAAAGTAATGCTTTCAAAAGATTCAGCATTATTTTAACCCTGGCTTTATTATTTTTGCTATGGTTGAACCAATGAAATGATCAAAGTGAACAAATAAAAACTGTATGTTTAGTAAAATTAACAAAACCTTTATCCTTCTTTTGTTGGTACTTCTTTCCAACTACAGCAAAGCACAAACGGAAAATAAGAGCTTAAATATACCTGTATCAATTAAAGGATCTATCTTTTTTAATATGGACAAAAAGAATTGCTTAACCCTTCCATTTGGGTATTCAAATATTTCAAAACAACTACCTGTCGACTCCATATTGTCTGCTATACAAGATCATCTTGATTTAGGAAATCTCTATGCAATAAAATTTGAACAATTAATCAAAAACGATCTCTTAATGATACCCGAAGCATATGACGTTTCTTTTCCATTTGAGCAAGATATCGACAAAGAATATAATCAGATTAAACTTGCCTCTAATTTTCTCTGTTATAGGGGTTATTCGCTGCATTTTCTGGCTGTATATAATGCCGTCCGCTATAGTGAACCATTCATAGAAAAAGTATATTTAATTTCAGTAAAGAATGGGAATCCGGTTGATATAAAAAGAATTTATCTTCATCATGAGGGAGAAATGGGATTCACAGACTATACACTATTCTATATCGATAAAAATTTTATAATCTCATTGCGGGATTATGAATTTAACGAGAATCCCTTTAGGCAAAAACCTGTTCATCAATTTCAGCTTTTACGCAACGGAACTTTTGTCAGATACTATGATCAGAATGGATTATATAAAACGGATGAAGAACAGGGCTCAATAAAAAATCACCATAAAGAAGGAAAATGGATCGAATTTAAAACAAATCGGTTTGTGGACTTACAAGAATATCCATCATTTACAGATTCGTATACGTACATGGAAGCAAAGTATAAAGGAGGTCTTCCTGATGGTAAATGGAAATGTTATAAATTATTGCAAGAATATAATGAAGAAACGGGTGAACCAATAATCAACACAAGAAAAAGAGGACCATTGATTTATACTGAACTATACAAAAATGGATTATTGGAAAAACGAGAGTTCCATATTCTTGATAAGTAGACCGTCCGTTATAAGTGATAAAATATGTAACTTGTATTTGAAAAGGAGAAAGAGGCTCCGAAGTTCCTTTCTATTAGAACTTAAAATATGAAAATAATACTACAGTTGCTATTCGATTTGTAGTTTGCCAAGAGTGGATATAGCCCGAAAAAGGCGGAATAATAGAGGTAGAATATTAATTATGGAAATAATCATCAGACAAGCAAAAGAAAGCGAAATCAATGTGCTAATCGAGTTTGAACAAGGAATCGTTGAGGCGGAACGACCTTTCGATAATACATTAAAGCAAGGCGAAATTCACTATTATGATCTCCTAGAACTGATCAAGTCTAGGGAGGCTGAAGTCCTTGTTGCAATTGTTGACGATCAACTTGTCGGATCAGGATACGCGAAATTATTAGATGCAAAACCTTATCAAAAGTATGAAAAGTATGCTTATCTTGGTTTTATGTACGTTAGACCCAAATATCGGGGTCAGGGTATCAACAAAATGATTTTACATCGATTGATCAATTGGGCAAAAGAAAGAAATATCTCCGAAGTAAGACTTCAGGTTTACGAAGAAAATACCAGTGCAAAAAAGGCCTATGCAAAGGCAGGATTTAAACCAAATCTTCTGGAAATGCGTATGGAAATCGGTAACAGATAATAGTGAAAATCCAATGAGATAATATCTATAACAAGTAAAAAAGACTTCTTTTAAAACTTTAAAAGAAGTCTTTTTTTTATTGGCAAGGCATTACACACTCATTTTAAACCAATTTATTCGTTGTTATGCTCAATTTCGGCAATGATTTCTTTGGCAGATTTAATCACCTGATCATTCAGCTGAATAATCATATTTGCTTGAGATGCTGCATTGATAAGAATCCCTTTTACTTTTGGCGATGCGTTAATTGCTTTGTACATTAAATCAGGATTGATATTTGCATTGGGAACGGATACCAGCTCATCTGCGAGATTAAAAACCAATGAGTTATAGTAGGTTTGCCAATCGTCTTTTGATGGTACTACGGTTTGATAATATTCCAAAATTCCTGTTTTTAATTTTCGATCCTTAATGAGACCGATTTTTCCACTAGATCGAAATCCTTCATAATTTCCAGTATTTCTGATCTTAAAGATCGGATTAAGGTTCATCTTAATACGGTCATTTGGGTTGACTTTCACCAAGCTATCAATTTTTCGTTGATTTAATTCCCCGTAAAATTTACATCCTTCCGCTGTGTTCGTTAGGTAGGAATTTTGCTTTTCTAAGTCGTGGACATCTTTTTCGAGATCGACTTTTAGGTCCTCCAAAAATTCTTTTACTTCTTGTTGTTCATGCCGATGCTCACTCCAACCGTGAAGCCATATCGAAAGTGACACTGCAAAAACGATAATGAAGATCTCAATGGATATTTCTTTCAATTTTTCGGTGAGACTATGCTTTGGCTCCTTTGCGGTTTTATAAATTTTCTTCGTGTGCTTAATGATCTCGTCTTGCATTTTACAGCTTTAAGTTAATATAAAGGTGATTTGTTGAATATTGGTGCTAATACGCAAAGATGCAAAAGTTTGGTAAAACACACAAATTAATAACTTGTCTATTACCTCTTTTATGGCAGAAAACACCTATCAAATTGTTTTATCGGGTATATACCATGGATTATACTAAATGGTGACTGGTTTAGAACAGAAAAATTCCGTATATTTATGATAGTATATTACCTGAAAATAGACTATATATTATGAGAATTCGGGCAGGATTACTACTAGTAGTGGTTTTTACACTTCCTTTCCTCGTTTGTGGGCAAAATCGCTATCAGATTAATGGGACAATACCTCCATTGCAGGATGGTGCTAAAGTATTTTTGATCTTCGAAATAGACGGTAAGTCTTTTGTTGATTCCACTTTTTCCAAAGGAGGAAATTTTTCATTTTCGGGAACAGTAGAGTACCCTGTTTCATCATCGTTATATCTCAATAAAAATCCTTATGTAAATAGACCATCTCGCAACGAGCAAATGGATTTTTTTCGTTTTTACCTTGAGCCTGTCACGATGGAAATGCGAGCAAGCGACTCCTTGAAAAATATCGTAATTAGTGGGTCTCAAATTAATCTCGACCAAGATGCTTTTAAAAAGATGCGTAGCACCGTAGATGATAAATTTACGGTGCTTAATAAAGAATTTTATGCACTTTCAGTCAATCAACAGAGCGATCCTAAAGTACGGGAAGCTTTTATTGATCGGGAAAGGGGATTAATGGATGACCTGTATAGTGTTCATTTAGCATTTGCTCGTCAGCATCCATCGTCTTACCTTAGTTTAGTCAGTTTATCCTTTGTTGCTGGACAGGAGAAATTTATAGAAGATGTTAAAGGGATATACAGTGGTTTAGCTGATAAGCTCAAAAGCTATCCTTTGGCCAAAGAGATACCCATGCAATTAGAATCGTCAATCAGAACGAAAGTTGGACAGATTGCCCCTGATCTCGAACTTCAAACGCAAATGGGTACGAGTCTAAAACTAAGTGAATTCCGAGGAAAGTATCTATTGGTAGACTTTTGGGCTAGCTGGTGTGGTCCATGCCGTGAAGAAAATCCAAATCTTGTAGCGCTTTACAATAAATACAAAGATTCTGGATTCGAGATCTTAGGAGTTTCCCTGGACAAAGCGGCTCAACGCGAACAATGGGTCAAAGCAATACTAGATGATAAGCTCACTTGGCCACAAGTATCTGATTTAAAAGGTTGGGATAGCCAGACAGCAAAACGTTATGGCATAAATTCCATACCAGCAAGCTTCTTGTTGGATCCCTCAGGAAGAATTGTATACCGCAACCTCAGGGGAAAAGATTTAGAAGAAGAATTAAAGCTGATCTTTTCCGATAAAGGCAATCATAAATAGCGTGTTTGGTAGCATGTCCAATTAGCCATATTAAAACTGAAATATTCTTGCTAGGGCCCGAAACTTAAATGCGAAATGGACTGAGAAGGGAGCTGTTAATAAACAGGCTGATCAATCACTGATTCATCTAATCTATAAATAAATTCCTCAATTTCGATTTGGCGCGCATTAGCGAAACCTCGATCTGTACCGACTTTAACAAAGCCACAATTTTCCAATACTTTTTGGGAACCGATATTATCGAAAGCGACACGCCCATAAATCGGACGGCTTGTTTCAAATGAAAGAAGTTCTTTAAGCGCCTTTGTTGCAATACCACGTCCCCAGAATTTCCGGTCAATCCAATAAGTGATCTCAGCATCTCCATCAATAACAAACTTCGCAATACTTCCTACTATTGCCCCATCAACCAGAATTGTTTGATTGTTTATACTTGGCTCATTAAGAAATTTAGCATATTTCTCAAGGTAAGCATCCTTGTCTGAAGAAGTACTTGAGGTAAATGCAGCGAGATAATTTGCTTCTTCATCAAGTTGAAACTGATAATGTGTTTCTAAATCCGTGTATACTGTCGGTCTAAGCGTAAGTTGAAAGTTGAGGTTATCCATGCCTTTTTATGTTCGGTTTATTCCTAAATATAGTAAAATATACATCATTGTCTTACCTAAGATTCCATCCATTTGATAAAAACTTTAAAGCGAATATTTGTTTCATTGATTTTTCTTAGAATAATAATTTATTGATTAATTTCAGGTAAGACCAATTAGACTATTTCAAATGGATACGATTAAACTATACCTGATTTTATTGTCTTTTTTTATAGGAATTGTACAAGTTTTCAGCCAAGAGAAAAGCGTACAGATTCCTCTAACAGAATCGAAATATTTCAATGAAAACAAAGGAAATAGCGTTGATATTCTTTCTTCAACCGATGTTTGGTCGAAAGATGGAAAAACGGATTCAATTCTATGGACTATAGATATTACGATTCCTGATGAGAAGTCAAAATCTCATAACATTAGAAAGAAAATGTACGTTGTTACGCGCAAAATTCATAGTGATAGCGTTAGTGTCGAGATTTCCAGAAGGCATAATCCATTTATTAACAAAGATGTACAATTGAGCTTCCATGCTGATTCTCTCAAAAAATGGAGACTAAACACTGTTCCATCCAATATCTTAGAAAAAGTGAAATTTGCTTTTAATTTTATAGATGAAAAAACTGGTAGTCACTATAGCCTGCCTTGGGAAGCCTATTTTATTCCTTTTTCGGTAGGAATGACCTACAATGACGCCCGTTTAAATGAAATGCCATTAGCTGTTAAAATAGGATTTAATAGAATGGGAAAATTCGGCGAGGATATTATCTATGTATCAAAAAGGATGACATTCAATAAACCTGAATTTCGAATTTATCGAGATGGAAAAAATCCAGATGAAGATAAGTTTGATAATAATATTAGGTACAAGGAGAAATATAATCTTCATGACACTGTTACCATTAATGCTAAATTTATGCGTATCGATAGTCTTGACGAAAGCTTTTCGGTGATTTATTTAACTCCTGTTGGAAACTATGTATCTGACCAATACATATCATCAAGCCTTAAGAAGGAATTGAGTCAGTATTTTAAGCCATCTTCAAAATATTTGGTATTAGATTTTTGGGGGACATGGTGTGTTCCATGCATATCCGCTATGCCTAAGACAAAGTTAATCGTTGAAGAGGTAAAGTCGACAGCTTCATTTGTTGGAGTTTGTTTCGATAAGCAGGATAAATTTGATTTGGCGAAGACAATATTAAATGAAAAAGGAGTGAACTGGCCTCAGATATATGTGGATATGAATCAAAAAACAAATTCTATCGTCTTCGAATTGGGGGTTTCTATCTTTCCAACCTATATTGTCATTGACCGGGATGGTAAAATCATCTTTAGAGATTCATCCGAAGGGCTTGCTCGCATAAAGGATATTTTACTAAATTAATGATTACAATAGGCCAACGTTATTATAATCGTTGTGGTAGTAAGAATATCTATCGCTTAAAAGGATCAACCATTTGGAACTGCGGCAAGTATGAATATGAAAGTTTTCATCAAAGCCAACCCAAAGCCCAGCCGAGGAAAAGCCGAACAGAAGTAGAAGTTGATGTTCCTTCATTTAGCCCATATGGGGAGAGATGTAGCTACCTCGATATCTAAAGCATCATCTTGGTATTTAAATACAGTTTCAGGTACTATGTGGTTTTCGCTTATATCAATCCCCTTAACGGAGGAAAAGAGATTTAGATGCCTTTTCACAAGCGGCATGGTATGAATATATAATTGGGTTATTTTGTCAGGGCTAGAGTCGCAACTATTATTTTTCTTAGCCTTAGACCTTGCTTGGCATATATGAATATTATCGGTGTAAAAAAAGATCATTTCAATCTTATTTTCAGGATACAAGGCTTTAATGTCTTGTAGCATTTGAAGATGCGCCTTATTAACGATATTGACCTCTATAGCAAAATCTTCGTCATTACTTAGCAGCCCCAACAGCTGTTCCTCAAATCTCCGATATCCATCTTTTAAACCTAGTTCAGCATAGCTTTGAACAAAGAGATTTGGGTCAAGTATCTTAATCCCCTCTGGAATGAAATACTGCCCGCAAGTACTTTTCCCAATGTGAGGAGGACCAGTGATCACATATATTGTCGCCATGATCAGATAATTTGAATTGTCCCATCGCTATTCTCTTCAACCATTTGCCCATCCTTGCTATAAACCAATGGCTGTTCGCGAGAAAATAAATAGGAGCGAATACTCTTTTGCAATTCTTGTCTCCATTGTATCTTTTCATCCGGACACATCGTGAGCGGATCTTTTTTCATCTTTCCAATTTTGACAAGTTGTTCTTCTTGAATTATCCTTTTCATTTAAAACTTAATTAACATTAGCTTGTACGGTCAACTAAATATAAACATATATTAATAAATTATAAAACATTCCCCATAATGCTACCAATATTGTTGCAACGATTACCAGGTTACCAAAAGCCATAAGCCCCAATACGGAAACACCCATTAATAAAGCCGCAAGAATTAACGAACGGTTCATATCCCATTGCAAAGGGTAACGTGAAAAGGTAGCACCTAAAAAGTTAGCTATTCCGAATACCAGTAACACCAAAGTCAGTGAATTGCCGTGCACATCTGTTATGGTTTCGAGGAATGGTCTTAAATAAGAAAAGAAAATAGCGTAGCTCATAAAAACAAAAAATGTGGCTGCCATTCCCGTTTTAATTTTGGGACGGGTAAATATCCTGAACAGAGACCTCAATTTTGTCGGACTTCCATTTGGCATGGATGGTAATGAACTTAGCTGCCATATAAAAGATATTACACCAATTATCGCTGTAATAAGAAATACGTTTCTCCAGCCAATGTGCATTCCGAGGAAGCTGCCAAGCGGTGCGGCGAGGACTGTTGCAACAGATACAGCTCCAAAGATGATAGATAAGGCTTTGGGAACAAGGTTTTTGGGAACTAACCTCATTGCAGTAGCCGCAAGCATTCCCCAGCAGCCCCCAATGCCGATACCCAATAGCACCCGCCCAATCAAAAGCACAGTGAAATTTGGAGAATAGGCAACCAGCAAATTTGAAACGGTAAGCAATACACTGAACGACATGAGTACCCATCTCCGGTCTATGCGTTGTGTCAGCAATGCCGTGAACAAGCTGGCCACCATCGCAACAGCGGCTGTCACGGATATTGCCTGACCTACTACACCCTCGCTCACGCCCAAATCAGATGCCATAGGAGTTAGCAAACTTGCGGGCAGAAACTCCGCTATTATAAGCCCTGCTACTGCAAGAGCGATTGAATTTACCGCATTCCATTGCGGCTGTACATTTATTTCTGTAGTCTTATCTTCCATTTATTTTCCTGTTAATAATAACTGGAGCAAAATTACCAAGACGATTGTTCCGTTATGTTATAAATTATACAGGTATAATGTCAAATATTACCTATTTTTGTAAGCAACTTATATTACTGTTATGATGCAGCCCGAAGAAACCCAAAAAATAATACTATTGAAAGCCCCTTCCGTGGAGCAATTTCCGGAAGATTTTCAGTCACGTTATCACACCCATGTCTATTGCCAGCGGGGCAACATCAAATTCAGGTTCAATAACCAGGTCTTTGGATGTAAAGCAGGGGAGTTTATTTTTTGGCTTGCAGGCAGTGAAGTTTCAGAAATATCACTATCCAAAAACTTCATGGCAACAATACTGTTTGTGGAAAAGGATTTTCTCATGGACAATCTTCCTAACCTTACTTTAGGCATAGATTCGATTGTTCACCATCGGATAAACCCGCTATTGCACCCGGATAAAGAAGACAGGGAAAAAATCTTAAAAAATTTTCAATTAATCTATGAAAGGTTTGAAGATACCGACCATCGTTTTTATGTTGAAGCCCTGAAGTTACAAATGCAACTGTTTGTACTGGAAATGTGGAGCATTTTTGCAGGGCAGCTTGATAGGCGTAGGCGTTCCATACAGTCGGGAACATTGTATGAAAGGTTTGTACAACTGGTGGAAGAACATTGTATGAAAGAACGAGAGGTACGGTATTACAGCAATGAATTAAATATCACGCCTAAATATCTGAACCAGATCTGCAAGGCGAATACAGGTGTTACTGCTTCCCAATGGATACAACGCTATACGAAAGAACGGATTATCGTTTTGCTGCGGGATAAAAACCTGATTATTTCCGAAATTGCAGATGAAATGGGGTTTTCGAGCTACTCATTTTTTACCCGATATGTAAAAAAGGTGCTGGGCATAAGTCCGAGCGAATACAGGCAGCGGTTACAAGAACAGGCAGCTAACAAAAGGACAAAAAAATAAGACTGTCATTTTTTGTTTGACAGCCTTATAAAAAATTTATCGAAAGAGGATTAAATTTCTTTACTTCAAATTATCCGCAAAGAATTTTTCCAGTTTATCAAATGGAATAATATCAACCTTGTCATACAAATCCACGTGAACAGCATTAGGAATTATGATTAACTCTTTCGGTTGGGAAGCTGCTTTAAAAGCGTCTTCGCTGAAATAGCGTGAATGTGCTTTTTCTCCTGCAATCATCAAAATCGGTCTTGGGGAAATCTCTTTGATATAGGTTAAAATGGGCATATTCATAAAAGACAAGGCATTTGTCGCATTCCATGCACCTGTTGAGTTTAGAGAACGCTCGTGAAACCCTCTTGGTGTACGGTAGTAATCGTGATATTCCTTAACAAACTGCGGTTCATCGCCCTTTAGTTTTTCTGCGTTTAATATTGCTCCGGGCTGGAATATTCCTGCTTCTGCATCTTTCCACCTTTGTTCACCCAATTGCTCTAAAACTTTATTACGTTGTTCCAATGTTACAGCATCATTATAGCCTTTTGACATTACTCTTGTCATATCATACATACTGGTTACTGCAACGGCTTTAACACGTTTGTCTACAGCAGTGGCATTTAAAGCGAAACCAGCCCAGCCACAAATTCCGATGATACCAACTTTGTTCCGGTCAATATTTTTCTGTATGCCCAGAAAATCTATTGCCGCACTAAAATCCTCTGTGTTGATGTCGGGCGAAGCAACGTTACGAACTTCGCCACCACTTTCTCCTGTGAATGAAGGGTCGAATGCAAGAGCCACAAAGCCACGTTCTGCCATCTGATTGGCATACAAACCCGAAGACTGCTCTTTCACCGCACCAAATGGCCCGCTAATCGCCAACGCAGGTAGCGGCTCATTGCCGGGATTTTTCGGCGTATATAAATCGCCTGTCAGTGTAATGCCGTAACGATTTTTGAATGTTACTTTTTGACGTGTTACTTTATCGCTCAACTTGAATGTATAATGTTCTTCTGTTTTACTCATTGGTTCTGATTTTTTTGTTTCCTCATCCGTTTTTTGCGCTTGCTGACAAGAGCCTAAAATCATTAAGACTGCTGCCATTACTATTGTTAATTTCTTCATCTTATTTCTTTTTTTAAATTACTAGAATGTAGTAGTTTATATTTTTTAAACAATACAAAGTTAAATACCAAAGGTTGTATCTATGCTACATATTTTACCGTAATAATGTCAGATATAGAACCTTATTCTTTACAACTCTTTCTTCTGTTTTTTTAATCCTATGATGCTTACGCTTGATAGAATGATGATAAGCCCGATTATTTGAAATGCCGATACCTGTTCGTTTCCAATTCCAACGCCAATCAGAATAGCTATTACAGGATTGACGTATGCGTGTGTGGCTATTTCGGTTGCGGGGCGAACCTTTAAAAGCCATATATAGGCTGAATAAGCTAATATTGAACCTAATAAAATCAGATAGAGTAATGAGAGCCAAGAGGAACTTGAAACCTGCACCCATTGGATTGTGGTTGTTTCGCCTGTAGAAAAGGCGAAAATCCAAAACATAACACTTGCAAAAAGCATCTGCCATGCCGAACCTGCAAAGGCGTTTACTTCTTCGCTTTTTGATGAACGGTATTTGGTATAAAGCGTTCCGATCGCCCACGAAATACAACCGATAACCAATAAAAGAATACCGTAGTGCCGATGTTCGTGTGTTACTGTATCATAACGAAACTGCTCTATATAAAGCATTAAAACACCGAGAAAGCCGATAATAATTCCCGAAATTGTCCGTAAACTGCTGAAATTGGCTTTCCACATTCTTACATCAAGTGCCATTATCCAAATGGCTGTAGAGCTTGCCACAATAGCAACCAGGCTACTGCTGACGTACTTTTGTGCGAGCATGACGACTGCCATATCAATAAAGAGCAATACAATACCGCTAACCGCAGATTTTTGTATCAGCGTTTTGCTGAATACAGGCTCACCCTTAAACCAGCACCAAAGCAATAAAAGCAATCCGGCAGAAGTGAAACGCAATGCTCCGAGTAAAAACGGCGGCAGCCCTTTGAGGGCAACACCAATGAAATAGTAGGTTGAACCCCAAACAACAAAAATCAGGAAGTAAGCAATGATAATACCCAATGCTGATACACCTTTTGTGTTCAGTTCCTCCTTCATTAGCTACTGCTTTTTTAGTAAATCGTACATTTTTTCTAATCCCTCTATAAGTAGCTGACGTGGGCAGGCTATATTAATGCGGATGAACCGTCCTTCCTTATCGCCATAAATCGCACTGTCATTGAGCCACAGCTTTTGTTCCTGCAATAGTTTTTCAATAATTTCCGTACTCGGTATTCCCACCGCTCTGCAATCCACCCAAACCAAATAGGTTGCCTCTAATGGCAGTACGGATAAATGGGGCAATTGCTCCTTAAAGAATTGTAAAAGCATCTTATAATTCTCCCGCAGGTATAGTTTTAATTCCTCCAGCCATTGCTCCCCTTCATTATAGGCCGCTATAAGGGCTTCGACGGCAAAAACATTGATTTCGCATACTTCGTTTATGTTGAGTGCCTTGTCGATTTTCTTTCTGAAAGTTTCGTTTTCGGCAACGATATTGGCGACCTGGATACCTGCCATATTAAAGGCTTTGGTCGGTGCAATGCAGGTAACGGAGTTTTTCAAAAATGTTTCGCTGATTGATGCAAACGGTGTGTATTTGTAGCCCTCGTAGGTCAAATCACAATGAATTTCGTCTGATACTACGATAACATTATTGCTGAGACAGATTTCCCCGATGCGTGTCAGTTCTTCCCGTGTCCATACCCGGCCAGCTGGATTGTGCGGATTACAAAGCAGCATCAATTTTACGTCAAGGTTTGCCGTTTTCCTGTCGAGGTCTTCAAAATCTATGCGGTATGTTCCGTTATCCAACACAAGTTCATTTGTTACCAATCTGCAATCGTTGTTTCGGATGCTCGAGAAGAAGCAGTTGTAAACTGGCGATTGTACCAGCACTTTATCGCCTGCTTTTGTCAAGGCTTTGATAATGGCAGACAAGGCAGGAACTACACCCGAAGTAAAAAGAAGCCAATCTCTGTTTAGGCTAAAACCGTGTCTTCTGTCAAACCACGAAATGGTCGCCTCGAAGTATGCCTGTGGAACTTTGGTATAACCGAAAATTCCGTGTGCTGCTCTTTTTATCAAAGCATCTATAACAGGCGGTGCGGTGCGAAAATCCATATCGGCAACCCACATTGGCAAAACGTCCTCGTCTTTTGCCGTGTCCCATTTGTAAGAGTTGGTGTTCCTGCGGGGTATTATCTCATCAAAATTATATGGCATCGCATTCCTCTTTTACACATTCTCCGGTTTCGATGATTTCACAAGCTCCGGGATTTCTGTAGTTCTCGTCCAAAATAATTTCGCCAATGCTTTTGGCTTTGATAACTCCGCTCAAAGGATTTTTAACACTTATGATATGGTTGGTAATTTCGGCGTTTACGCTGCTGTACTCAAATGAAAGATTACAGTCGTCCATAAACTCGCAGTTTTCCAAAACAAGGTCGGTGCAATAGCAAAGTGGCTGCTCGCCTCCGATTTTGCAATTTACCAATCGCAGGTTTTTGGAATGCCAGCCTAAATACTCACCAATGATTACCGAATTATAAACCGTTACATTTTCGGTTTTCCAAAAAGCATCTTTACTGTCAAGATAGGCGTTTTTAATCACGATATTTTTAGCACCATCGAAAGAATAATCGCCCTGAAGTTTAAAACCTTCAATCTCGATATTTACACAGTTCATAAAAATATAGGGCGCTTCTTTGGCTTCAACATTTTTGATTTTGATGTTACGGCAGCTCCAAAGGGTTTCGCCTGCGTTAGGGAATTTTACGTTTTCAAGCTCGATACCATCTACTTCACGGAACATTTTAGGAGCTTCGACAACGCTGTCAATCATTCGGATATTTTTTGAATGCCAAATGGCAGCACGGCTGTAAACGGTAAACAAACTATTTTTGATAATTGAATTGTCGTTATGCCAAAACGGGTATTTGCACATGAAAGTGCAGTTGTCTGATTCAATATTGGCGGCTTCTTTCAAAGCCGATTCGCCGGGATAAAACTTTACATTATCCAGTTTAAGGTTTTTTGAACCGTATAGAGGGCGCTCTCCCTCATAAAATCTATTGCTGATTGTATCCATATCTCTTTTTACTTATAAATGACCAGTATACAAAGCTATTGGCTCTATTGTATATGTATGTTACAGATTGTACCGTTAAAATGTCACATATAAAACCTATTGCGTTAAAGAATGTTAAATTAAGTATCTGCTTATTTTAGAAAGGGTTTGAAGTCCGTATCGGGTGGGTCTTCTTCCATCATTTGTTATATTGGCGAGTTCTGTTATTATTCCAACTGTTAATGTTCTTTATGTTATTACAAGCGGAGGCGAAAAAGTTTCTGAATAAAAAAATGTCGATGGTATTTGAACCATCGCCATTTTTTATTTTAAGCTGTTTAGTGTTATTTTTCTGTTTCGCCTGTACTAAATGAGTTTCTTAAACAATGCTCAAACCTCCATCCACTGAAATAGGCTGACCTGTAATATAGCTTGCTGCCGGACTAAAGAGCCACAATACGACTTCTGCGATTTCTTCAACCTTACCCAATCTTTTAATGGGTGTACCGTTCTTAAATGTCTCTTCCGAAAACTTGCCGCTT
The DNA here is from genome assembly GCA_050281725.1 of Sphingobacterium sp. Lineage (GTDB taxonomy): Bacteria > Bacteroidota > Bacteroidia > Sphingobacteriales > Sphingobacteriaceae > Sphingobacterium. The sequence goes on from JBMAAL010000013.1 coordinate 66,758, forward strand.
TTTATCATATTGTCCACCATTGGGGTTTCAATAGTACCGGGGCAGATTGCGTTAATCTGAATACCATGTGATGAGTATTCTACTGCCGCACCTTTGGTCAAACCCAAAACGCCGTGTTTTGCAGCGTGATAGGTAGAAAGACCCAATCCACCTACTAATCCTCCAATGGAAGAGTTGTTGACAATAGCACCGCTGTCCTGCTTTTTCATTTGCTGTATCTCGTATTTCATACATAGCCAAACACCTTTTAGGTTGATGCTCATCACCCGGTCGTATAATTCTTCGGACACTTCGTCAATAGGTGTAACGGGCATCATAATCCCTGCATTATTGAAAGCTGCATCCAATCTTCCGTACACCTCAACGGTTTGTTCAATCATTGCTTTTACTTCTACATCTTTACTTACGTCACATTTAATGGTAATGGCCTGTCCGCCTTTGGTTGTAATCTCATCCACTACCGATTGTGCAGCTTCTTCAGAAATATCCGACACAGCCACTTTCGCACCTCTGCTGCCAGCCATAAGGGCTACAGCCTTTCCCATACCACTTCCGGCTCCGGTTACTAATACTACTTGTTCTTTCATGATATTTACTTATTCTTTATTATTGAATTAATCAAACTTGCGTTAGAAAGTTGTCGCATCTATGACGTAACGGTAACGAGCCTGTTTATTGACTACTTTATCCCAGGCATCATTGATTTCTTCTGCCTTAATTACTTCGATTTGCGGGTATATTTTATTTTCGGCACAATAATCCATCACTTCCTGTGTTTCAGGAATGCCACCGATGAGCGAACCGTTAAAGTTTACCCTGTTGAAAATCATATTGAAATTATTGATGGTGAGTTCGCCATTAATAGGTTGCCCCACTTGCGTGAAAAATCCGTATTTCTTTACACAATCAATGTAAGGGGACATTTCGTAGGCATAGGGAACCGTTGAAATCATAAAGTCGAGTTTGCCTTTGTACGGTTTTAAATCTTCCGCCGATTTTACCACAATTACTTCCTTCGCACCAAAGCTTTTGATGTCTGCAATTTTGGACGGTGAAGTGGTAAATGCATAAACATCCGCACCTTTGGATACCGCTAATTTTACAGCCAAATGCCCCAATCCTCCAATGCCAATCACACCAATTTTGTCGCCTTTTTTAAATTTCACTTTCATCATTGGAGAGTAGGTGGTAATTCCGGCACAAAGTAATGGTGCAGCATATTTCAAGTCGATACTTGTTGGAATTTTAATTGCAAAATGTTCCGTAACCACGATGTTGTTAGCATAACCACCCTGCGTAATTCCAGATGGTGATGACCCTTCGGGAGAGCCATAAGTCCCTGTCATTCCTACTTCGCAATGATGTTCTTCTCCATGTTTGCAACTTTCACATTCCATACAGCTATTTACCATACAGCCCACACCAGCTTTGTCGCCCACCTTGAATTTGGTCACATTTTTGCCAACGGCGGTAACGATGCCTGCAATTTCGTGTCCCGGAACCTGTGGATATTGCTGCTTGCCCCAATGCCCTTTAATGGTATGGATATCCGAATGGCAGATACCCGAATATTTTATTTCAATTAAAATATCGTTTTCGCCAACAGGTCTGCGTTCAAATGTCCACGGAGCCATTTTACCCGTTGTGTTTCTTCCTGCGTAACCTTTTGATTTCATATTATTGCTCATATTATTGTTGCTATTGGTTTGAGAAAAAAGGTTTAGAGGGCTTACAAGCATCAACCCTGCACCTGCGAGACTTGTTTGCTGAATAAATTTCCTCCTGTTGAGATTGTTTTCCTTTTCCATAATTCAAATATTATTAACTGCGTTTGTGATTGACTTTCTTATTCTAATTCAAACTTAACATTTACTGTCCCGGAGCCTAATGCGGCTGCGTAACCTGATGTATTATCTACCTTTCCAATTCTCGTATAGCTATAAGACGTTGAGAATGATTTGTAGAATAAAACCAATGTACGGCTGCCGTAAAGCATAATATCTCCGTTCAGTATAGAGCCGGGATTTCCAGCGTTGGATGGAAGATTATTAGGGAAGTCGTAAAATTTTTCATTATTGTTCAGTTCGCCCATATTCATAGTAAGCGGCAGCATTGCTTTGAATGCGCTTGCAGTGGCGTTATCATAAAGCGAAGCGCTAAAGACGGAAGAACCAACTGTTATTTTCAGCCTATCACCGGAAACAGGGTCGTTTATAATCGGGTCATCATCTTTATTGCAACCTACAAAGAATAATGTAAATGTTAGAGCAACTATCGCTACAAATAATCTTTTAATTAATCTTTTAATATTTTTCATACTCTTTATAATTTTTCCAGTTCAAACGTAACCGTTACATCTCCCGAACCCAATGCAGATGCCAACCCTGTTGCATCGTTTACTTTTCCCAATCTCGTGTAACTATAAGAGGTTGTAAACGTTTTGTAAAATAACACCAATGTGCGTGAACCAAACAGCATCAAATCGCCGTTTTCGATAGTATGGGGATTTGATGAATTTGTTGGAAGACTTTTCGACAGGTCTGTATGTTTTTCGTTGCGAAGATGGTCTGCCATTTCTAAAGTCAAAGGCAGCATTTTCTTAAATTCTTGTGCCGATTTATTGTCTGCAAGTGTGGCCGTAAAGGTTTTTGAGCCAACCTTTATTCTGATTTTCATCGTTTCCATTTTGTCTCCTGTTTTTTGCTCTGTTCCTGAACTTTGATTATTGTTTCCACAAGCTGACGCACTGCTGCCTAGTACAGTAATTAAGAGTGCTGTTAAAAAAAATAGATTTTTCATATTTTCTGTATTTTTTAATCCAATTCATATTTTACGGTTACGCTTCCCGAACCTAAAGCGGCAGCCAGACCCGTAGGGTTATTAACCGTCCCAATCCTTGTGTAGCTGTATGAAGTGTTGAATGTGGTATAAAACAGTACCAGTGTGTTTGAACTGTATAGCATCAAATCGCCGTTTTGTATCCTACCGGGGTTGGTGTGGTTTGAAGGAGGATTACTTGGCAAACTGGCAAATTTTTCCACTCCACCCAATTCACTCATATTAAGCGTAAGTGGCAGCATTGCTTTAAAGGCGGTTGCCGTTGCATTATTGGCCAAAGTTGCATTAAACACGGTTGTACCTCCGGTTATTTTAAGTTGATTGGAACTTGATGTAGCATTCCATTTGGCATAGAGGGTAACATTGCTATTCAGCGTGTAGCTGCTTCCTCCGGCGTAATCTGTCCCTGTACCATCAGCACTTGTGTTCCAGCCAGCGAAGGTATGACCGCTGCGACTGAACCCTGTTCCGCTGTTCAGTGTAACGGTCGTTCCTCCGTTTTGGGTAACAGCCGAGGGGGCTGTACCACTTGTTGCTCCATTGGTGATGTAGGTAAGTGTATATTGTGTAGTGCTTACTGCTGTCCAGTTTGCATAAAGGATAACATCGTTCGCCAACGTATAGCTGCTGCCTCCTGCATAATTAGTTCCTGTACCGCTGGCATTGGTATTCCAGCCTGCAAAGGTGAAACCGTTTCTGCTTAACCCTGTTCCGTCATGCAATGAAATATTGGTTCCACTTACCTGTGTAATGGCAGTGGGCGTAGTTCCGCTTGCGCCATTGGTATTATAGGTCAGGGTTGAGCGGGTGATAGCAGGGTCATCATCTTTGCTACAACTTGTAAAACAGATGAAAATTGTAAGTAATGCTATAAGAGATATAGCCAGATTTTTAATATTTTTCATTCTTTACCGTATTAAATTAGTCACCATGTTGCTTAAACTATTCTTACGCCATTGGAAGAACGTTCAAAACACCGCTAACGGCAACAATACAAAGGTAAAGTTTGAAGGCTGTTTGTATGTTACAGATTTTACAGTGATAATGTCACATATAATACCTGTAACATACTTTTGTTTAATTCATTCAATTAAATCTCCTTAATGATTTTTGCAGGAATACCACCTACAATTGTATTATCAGGAACATCTTTGGAAACAACGGCTCCTGCGGCTACCACAGCATTTTCACCAATTGTCACTCCCTGTAGAACGGTTGCACCAGCGCCAATCCAGGCATTCTTCTTAATATGAATAGGTTTGGGGATTAATGAGTGTCGTTGTTCGGGCGATAGACCATGCCCCTCTGATAATAGACTTACTTTTGGCGCTATTAGCACGCCGTCTTCAATGGTAATTCCTCCCAAATCAAGGAATACACAATCAAAGTTGATAAATACGTTTTTCCCGATTTTTGTATGCTTTCCATAGTTGATGTACAGGGGAGTGAAAACGGCAACGCTTTCATCAATTTGCGAACCTGTAATTTCGCTCAACAAACGCCTTACTCCGTTCGGGTCGGCTGTGCTGTTCATCTGAAGCAGCAACTTTTTTGTTTCAAAAGATGCCTCCCGCATTTTATAGGCTTGTGGGTCGCCCGGTAAAATAACCTCACCGTTTTTTAACCTTTCAAATATGTCTGTTGTTTCCATCGAATTAGATTTTTGTTATACAAATTTAAAATAAAAGCCTTGCAGTCGTGTTACTGTAAGGGTCAATTACCATTTCTGACGGACTTGTTATTTTAATTTACTAATGAGAGTTTACTCTTATTGCATTAAGTGCTGTGAATTGGGGTCGTTTTTAATGCGCTCAATTTCAATCGATACAATATTCAGAATGTCCAGCTTTAGCTGTTTGTAACTGTTCTCGATTACCAGCTTATAAAAGGAATGTAAAGTAGGATATTTCTTTTTATTTTCTTTATTTCCAAATTGAGTTTGTAACTGGTTAAAGAAAAACAGAGATTCTGTTACAACTTCCCTTAATCTAGGTACTCAAATTGTGTTCATAGTTCTGGACTTTGTCATAGAAAATAAAAGTAAGAACATTTTTAAAATTGAAAGCAGCGGGACTTGTAGGTATTTATTCATAAGCGTTAGCAGGTAGTTTTGATAATGGTGCTACATATCAAAAATTTGATTCAAATGCTATAATTGCTACCAAAAAAATGAAATTACTATGGACACTATCAAACTCGAACAGGCAATTATTGATCTTACAGGACATAAAGTACCAGTTTTAAAAAATGGACTTTATGATCGGTTCCGCTCAAATCAGCCTGTATCTGTTATTGGAAAAGAAAGAAGGATATTGATCTTAGCTGGTTCAAGACCATCCAGATACAGAAAAAGGACGTTGGATGGGTGGCGATATCTACACATTTCCGAACTCTCACTTACTAGATTGAATACAATCACAATTTTATTGTCTCAGAATTTGTGCTATGATTTTCTTTCAGAGCATTCCCTCTAGACAAGGTAACTTTGGTCCTTTTTCTGAATTCGATAGCGAATTGGTTAGATTGCAGATTGTACAATCTAACTTCCATCTATCCTTAATGTAGATTTCGGATAAACTGACCATGCGATTCCGTGGCAAATTGACCACCTGATCTTCTGGCGAAGCTAGCTTTGGT
>JBMAAL010000014.1:0-71553 GCA_050281725.1 Sphingobacterium sp.
ACCTTTAATATCAATTTATAATCATTCTAAACAAATGCGTTTAAACAAGGATAAAAACAGCATTAAGCTATTAAAGTAGTTCCATCGCTACAACTTTTCATTTGAATAGCCACTCAAATATAAGACAATTCCATGACAATTTAAAATACCCAAAATTGAAGATCCCTAGGAACACAAAAAGTTTTTTTTCGTCTTTATTTCCGTAACTTTATCAAGATGAATGGAGAACTTTATCAGATGAATGGAGCCCCGACCGGGATCAAGTCCCGGACTAAAAATTAAAGAGCCAAGACTAAACACACGACAATCATGGAAACGAACAAAGAATACAACCCGCTAAGTAAAGAAGAGGAATACATTATTATCCACAAGGGAACTGAACGGCCTTTTACGGGTGAACTTTTAGACAATAAGCTCAAAGGAACTTATATCTGTCGCCGTTGTGACAGCCCGCTATACCGTTCGGAGTCGAAATTTGAATCTGGATGTGGTTGGCCAAGTTTTGATGATGAAATTCCCGGGGCAATTACAAGGATCGCCGATGCCGATGGTCGCCGTACTGAAATCCTTTGTAGTAAATGTGGCGCGCATTTAGGCCATGTATTCCTCGGAGAAGGCTTTACGACAAAAAATACGCGTCACTGCGTTAATTCTATTTCAATGAAATTTGTAGCCGATACTACGAAGTAACTTTCACTTTAGTCGACTCACGAACTTTCAGTTCACAAGGCAACACCATTCTACGTGTTGCTTTTATTTTACCTTGAAGACGAAGCAATAAAATATTGATCAGATTTTCAGCAATGTCCTTGATCGGCTGCGAAACAACTGTGATAGAAGGTTCTACCAACTTAAAAACCGTATGATCGTCAAAAGCAATGACTGCCGGCATCGTAAAGTTAAATTTTTTAGAGGCCTTCAAACCCGAAATTGCCAAATAGTTTGTTGAGAACAAAACGGCATCCAGCCTGTTTTCACAGATAAATTCCCGCAAAGATTCCATCGCTTCCTCATCCGAAGCATCCATCTGAATCTTCTGGATAAAACTTTGCTGTTTATTATTATCCATAGCTTTCATATAGCCATCGGAACGTTCTTTCATTTGGGTCTGATCCGAGTAGAGCGATACAAATCCGATACGTCTATAGCCCTGTTGACACAAATGGTTGCTGGCGTCAAAAGCACCCTGAAAATTGTCTGCTCCGACATAATCTGTTTCAAGCCCGGGAAAATAACGATCAAAGAGTACAACCGGAATATTATTCTGTTGCAACTGCTTTACGGTATCTTCCAGACCATCGGAAGGTGTAATAATAAAACCATCGACCTGCCGATCGTAAAACATCTGGATTAACTCCTTCGCTTTTTCCACATCATTGTTGGTACTACAATAAATAATACGATAGCCCTGCTCATAGACCTTACTTTCGATCAGACGTGCTATATTCCCAAAAAAAGGATTGGAAATATCTTCGATAATCAAACCTAGAATCTTCGTCTTCCCTGTGCGGAGACTTTTTGCCAATTCGTTGGGCTTATAGCCGACCTTTTTGACATAGTCCAAAACCCGCTTAGTCAAAGCCTCACTAATACGCTTTTCTTTTGCCTTATCATTCAAAATAAAGGACACAGTAGTTACAGAAATCCCCAAGGCCTTTGCGATATCACTGATCAGAATACGTTTCTTCATGTAGTAGTAGTAGGTTTGTTAAGTTTTTTATTACGAAGATTACTAAAGTAAAAAATTTAACGACAATTTACTAAAATAATAATAAAATTGCGCTAAAAGGTTTTATTTACTAATTTTAAGCAGTTTTCAAATACCCGAACAAAACCTATGACAGGAAATAAACTACTCAAAACAGTGTTGGGCACAATAATTTTGCCATTTTGTGCGCAAGCCCAGCAAAATCTTACGCAATATGTCAACCCCTTTATTGGGTCAGCGGATCATGGTCACGTCTTTGTTGGTGCAAATGTACCTTTAGGTGCTGTACAATTGGGACCTACCCAAATTCCACAGATTTGGGACAAGTTCAACGGATGGGATTGGTGCAGTGGATACAATTACAAAAGCCAGGAAATTTTGGGTTTTACCCATACCCACCTGAGCGGAACAGGTATCGGTGACCTCAACGACCTTATGATCGTTCCTGCTAACGGAAAATTACAATTAACGCCGGCAGAATTCAACAAAATGAATACAGGTTATGGCTCTTCCTTCAAAAAGGAAAATGAGGTAGCAAAACCCGGATTCTATAGCGCTTATTTAGATGACTATCAGGTGCAGGCCAACTTAACAGCCACCGAACGTGTTGGTTATCATCAATATCGCTATGAAAAAACAGACAATGCACATATATTGGTCGACTTAGGTTACCATATCAATTGGGATAAACCGACAGACACTTACATCAAACAGGTGAACGACTCGACCTTTGTTGGTTACCGTTTTTCAACAGGATGGGCAACTGACCAAAAATTGTATTTTGCGATCAGAACTTCCCAACCGATACAAAAAGTAAGATTTTTCGACGGTAAAGAAGAAAAATTAGGCCAAACAACATTTAAAGGACAGGCGATCAAAGCGGCTTTATTCTTTGATGCTGTTAAAAACAAAACCATCGAACTCAAAGTCGGTATCTCTCCTGTAAGCTCGACCAATGCGCTGAACAATATCAATGCAGAAATTCCAAGCTGGAATTTTGAAAAAGTAAAGCAAGAAGCCGATCAACGTTGGAACAAAACCTTAAATAAGATTCAATTTGAAGCCGACAAAGATACGAAGACAATCTTCTATACAGCATTATACCATACCTACTTCGCTCCTACCATCTTCAACGATGCAAATGGCGATTATTTAGGAACTGACAAACAAGTATACGAGAAACAGGATTTTGTCAACCATACGGTATTTTCGCTGTGGGATACTTACCGGGGCCTACACCCCTTGATGACCATCTTGGAAGATCGTAAAATCAACCAAGACTTTATCAAAACCATGTTGGCTATCTATCAACAACAAGGTAAATTACCCATGTGGCACTTACAAGGCAATGAAACCAACACCATGGTGGGGCTACCTGCGATTCCAGTGATTGCGGACGCTTTCTTAAAAGGAATTATTGACGAGAAAGATTATCCTTTGGTCTGGGAGGCTGTTAAGACCACAGCCATGGGCAATGATCACGGCCTGAAATATGCGCGTGAACTGACTTACATTCCGATCGACAGCATGCCTAATGAATCTGTAGCATGGGCATTAGAATATGCGATTGCTGACTTTGGTGCTTATAAAATTGCCGAAAAACTGGGTAAAACGGAAGACGCTGCTTATTTCAAAAAACGCTATAAACTATACGAGCAATATTTTGACAAAGAGGTAGGTCATTTCGTCGGTAAAAAAGCCAATGGCGAGTTCCGCAGACCTTTCGACCCACTCATGGCCAAACACCGCGAGAATGACTATTGCGAAGGAAATGCTTGGCAATACACCTGGTTAGTACCCCAAGATGTCAAAGGTCTGATCAATCTTTTCGGTGGCGAGGAGAAATTTTTGAAAAAACTGGATTATTTTACGACCATGTCATCGGATCTTGGTGGTGAAGCTTCGCCGGATATTTCAGGACTAATCGGCCAATATGCGCAAGGTAACGAACCAAATCACCATATTCCTTACTTGTATGCTTACGCGGGACAACCTTGGAAAGGAGCAGCCTTAGTCCGTAAAGCGATGACGGAATTTTACACAAACAGCCCAACTGGTCTATGTGGAAATGATGACGTCGGACAAATGAGCGCATGGTATGTATTCTCGGCAATGGGCTTCTATCCACTGAATGCAATGAGTGGTGTTTATGTCTTCGGCTCTCCGATGATGCAACATGCGAATATCAATCTACCGAATGGCAAAACGTTAGCTATCGATGTTAAAAATCAAGGCAAAGCCAATCAATATATCAAATCGATCAAATTAAATGGCAAGCCTTACGCTAAAACGTTCATTACACATGCGCAACTTTTAGAAGGTGGACAGATGGAAATCGAGATGAGTGCTACACCAAACAAAAACTTTGGTAAAAACAAAGCCGATTGGCCTTCAAGCATTGACAATAATTAACTGAAAAATTGTCAGTAAAACATTAGTGGATTAATATTTGTTAATACCTTAATAACATATTTAAGGAGAAACAAAACATGGCAGATTACAAAAACATCAATATACAAGATATCCCTGACGGAGGTGATAATCCAAAAGACTTCTATGAAACTTTTAAAGAGCGCTTGGAAGACTTAGAAACATTTCCAAAGGACTACACGTATAAATTTATCTTACCAAAAGATCAGGACCACTTCAATCAAATCCAGAGCGTATTTGATGACACAGGTACACAGTTTGATTTCAAGGACTCCAAAACAGGTAAGTATACTTCAATTACGGTAAACTTGAACGTAAAAGACGCTGATCAGGTGATCTACTTCTACAAAGAAGTCGCAAAGATAAAAGGTGTTATCATGTTATAAAAAACAAATCAGGCTGTCGAATTGACAGCCTGATTTGTTTTGTACATATATAATATATGCTATTAAATCCCCTGAAACAACTTAAATGTAAATAAGGTAGGATAGATTCTCTGCAGCTCGGTGCTCAGATTATGTAAGGGAAAATTATCGTTTCTGATTTTGCCATCTGGATCCATCAATATATAACGTGGTATTCCATTGAATTTGAACAACTCACGTAAAGCCAAATATTCATCGGCCGATATGATGTAGCTTTCAGACATGTGATTTTCAACCGTATACTTGTTATAGAAGTTTATATCAGGTGTCCCACTGCTATCTGTCACGAATACGAACACCAAATTGGGGTTATCTTTAAGTTTCACGCGTTTGTCCCGCATCGACTCAATACCGGAGCGACAAGGGCCGCACCATTGCGCCCAAAAATCTACAATCACCACTTTGCCTTTATACTTGTCAGTCAGCTTCTTGAATAGGCCCGCGGATGCAGTTTGGGGCAAAACATAACCATTCACTGTCTCCTTTACACGTGCTGTCAGTTCCCGTGCTTCCTTTCTCAGATTCTCGTTTGGGAGTATGGTCAAAAGATCTGTAGCGAGTTGCTCCATTTTTAGGGTATCACGTAAATTCGACAGCCTGGATCTTAATGTTCGAAGCTTGGCTATCTCTGTTATCAATGTACTTGATATTGTTGGATTGGCTTGCCTATTGGCAGAATCCAACACAAGATACATGTTTCCCATACGCTGCTTATTCAGCTCCCGATAATATTTATCCCGACTGAACAATGGTGAATATTCGAAACGATTAATAAAAGTCGAAAATTGGGAAGGCACCAGTAATACAGGATCATTCAGATCAAGCCGTTTTATGAAGTCAAAATAATCTTTCGGAAGTGGTTCTTTAAGGTTAGGGTTTATAGTATCTTCCCTTGAAAACTGCTCTCGATACATTTGAATATCCAATAACTGAATCGCATAATTAAGTCCAACCTCAGTTTTGATGATATGTTTTATTTTCGTTGAATACTTTGTTGTGGCCAACCGATTTTCTACGTCTTTTTCTGCTGTTGCCCAATTTTTCAAAAGCTGATCTTTCGTCTGATGTATAGGCTGCTCCTTTAGTAGCTTTTCCAAAGCTTGATTAAATTCCTTTTGATGATTTTCCCATTTGAAGTCCAATAGTTGTTGATTTTCCAGCGCAAGTGAACCTTTATACGTTATAAATTCTAATTTGTTGTCTAGAGAAACTTTAAACATCATTGCTATGGTCTGTCCGGGCTCAATATAATAATCAAACATATCATCATTGAAAACGACGTAAGACATTCCTGAATGCGTCACAGGGTAACTCGCTTCAAAGCGACCATCTGAATGAATTTGAATAGTTGTAGGATAATCTTCCCGCGTCAATTGATTGCTACTATAGATAATACCACTTGTAAAGCCAAGCTTTGGGCTATAGCCATCGATATAACCGATGATTCGTACTGAATCGGATTTAAAAAAAAATTTTTCGTAATTTTTGAGATTTGTTTTGACTTTTGCCTTAGAAAGTTCCTTTGCGATCCAATTGTCAGCCCTTTTGTCACCAATATTCCCAGAAGTTTGCGCTACAACAAACGACAAACTCAAAAAAGTCAAAAGAAAGACAAGATGAAATTTCATAATTTATGGCTTTTAGTATCCTTAAGATAAACATTACATCTTAAAGAAAAACTATCGAGTCCATACTTTATCGTAATTTTCTTATTTTCCATAAAAAAAGCCCGCTTAAAGCGAGCTTTTCATATCATTTAAAGAATAAACTTATTCTTGACCAGCACCAGCTACAGGAGCTTCGCCAGCAGGTTTATCCTGCTTTGGTTTGTCTTCCTTCGGCGGACGAGGCAATAACGCTTTACGCGAAAGCTTCATTTTACCTTGTTTGTCGATATCCAACAATTTAACCGTTACTTTATCACCTTCTTTGAAGATACCGTCCATTGTTTCAAGACGTTTCCAGTCGATTTCAGAGATGTGCAATAAACCATCTTTACCAGGCATGATTTCAACGAAAGCACCGAATGGCATAATTGATTTCACTTTACCTTCGTAAGTTTCACCAATCTCTGGTTTAGAAGCGATTGCTTTAATACGACCTACTGCATCATCGATAGCCGCTTTATTATCTGCGAATACTTGAACAACACCTTTGTTATCAACTTCTTCGATCGAAATTGTAGCACCGGTCTCACGTTGCATCTCTTGGATAATTTTACCACCCGGTCCGATTACAGCACCAATAAATTCTTTATCGATCAACAGTTGAACGATACGAGGTGCATGTGGTTTGTAGTCTTCACGTGGAGCAGAAATTGTTTTCTTCATCTCACCTAAGATGTGTAAACGCGCTTCTTTTGCTTGATCCAAAGCTTGCGTCAACACCTCCCATTTCAAACCATTGATTTTTAAGTCCATTTGACAGGCAACGATACCGTTTTCTGTACCAGTTACTTTAAAGTCCATATCACCTAAGTGATCTTCATCACCTAAGATATCCGATAAAATCGCATATTTACCCGTTTTTTCATCAGAAATCAATCCCATGGCAATACCTGAAACTGGAGCTTTCAATTTCACACCAGCATCCAAAAGTGCTAATGTACCAGCACATACCGTTGCCATAGAAGATGAACCATTTGATTCCAGGATATCAGAAACAACACGGATAGTATATGGATTTTCACTGTCTGCAGGAAGTACCTGTTTCAATGAACGCATTGCTAAGTTACCGTGACCAACTTCACGACGACCTGGACCTCTATTAGGTCTTACCTCACCTGTAGAGAATGCAGGGAAGTTGTAGTGAAGAATAAATTTGTTATAACCGTTGATAAAAGCACCATCGATCATTTGCTCATCGTCTTTAGCACCTAAAGTAACCGAAGTCAATGATTGTGTTTCACCACGTGTAAATACAGCCGAACCGTGTGCAGCAGGCAAGTAATCCACTTCAGACCAGATCGGACGTACAGTACGTACATCACGGCCATCTAAACGCATACCTTCATCCAAAACTAGGTTACGGACAGCATCATACTGAACATCGTGGAAATATTTTTTAAATAAGAATGCCGTGTCATCATCCAATTCCTCTGGCATTGTTGCTCTGTACTCTTCTGCGATTTTTGCGAAGTTTTCAGAACGGTCATGTTTTGCAGAAGCAGATTTTGCAATAGCGTAAACCTTATCGTAAGTAGCTGCAAAAATAGCATCTCTCAATTCAAGGTTTTCAGGCTCATGGTTATACTCACGCTTCACAGTTTTACCAACTAAGTTAGCCAATTCTACTTGAGCAGCAACTTGTTTTTTGATAGCTTCATGAGCAAAAGCAATCGCTTCTACCATCTCAGCTTCAGAAATTTCTTTCGCTTCACCTTCAACCATACCGATATCTTGTGCAGAACCAGCAACAATAAATTCTAAAGTTGCTTTTTCAAGTTCAGATAATTTTGGATTGATCACCAGTTGACCATCAATCTTTGCTACGCGAACTTCAGAAATTGGTCCATTGAAAGGAATATCAGAAACAGCAATAGCTGCAGAAGCAGCCAAACCTGCTAAAGCGTCAGGCATAATATCTTTATCTGCAGAGATCAAGCTGATTGCCACTTGTGTATCTGCGTGATAGTTTTCAGGGAACAAAGGACGTAATGCACGGTCTACCAAACGCGAGATCAATACCTCATAATCCGATAGTCTAGCTTCACGACGTAAGAAACCACCTGGAATACGGCCTGTTGCCGCATATTTTTCTTGGTAATCTACCGAAAGAGGTAAAAAATCAACGCCAGATTTTGCTTCTTTAGCTGAAACGACCGTTGCAAGCAACATCGTATCACCTTGTTTTAATACTACAGCACCATCAGCTTGTTTTGCCAATTTACCTGTAGATAATTCGATCTGGGTGCCATTACCCATATCGATGGTTGTTTTAATTTCGTTGTAATTCATTTAATCTTGTTTGCGACATGCTTTTCATCTTGTTGGCAGCATGCCAATATTTTAAATACATTAGATTTCAGCACAAAGGTAAATTAAAATATTAAGATTAATGCAATTAACGGCAGGCTAAATCATCAAACCATCGGAATAACTGTGCCAAAAAGTCCAGCGACTTATTCAACAACGTAGTCAGAGCAAAAAGTTCCGCAGCAAAACCAGGGAAACATTAACCAGATAAGCGGCAACAGTAAGAAAACAGGCTGTGAAAATTCTATGCCCATTTTCGCACTTTGCTCGGTGCTTCTTCGGTACTTGTTCGGTGCTTATTCGGTGCTTCTTCGGTTGCAAGCGAATAAACAACGACTAATCTCCGAAGAAAAAACGAATATGTAACGATTAAATGGCGAAATTGAATTAAGGAAGAACCAATGCTATCCCGCCCTCTCCCTCAAGGGTATCCCATCAATTGCAAAACCCACTACAAATAGAATAATCCCATTGAGACGCGAAATGTCCGATAACATATGGGGTACAATAAACACAACAAAAAAAGCCATCCAAAAATTTGGATGGCTTTCTTAACACCTTTGTATTAAAGCTTATTTGATGATATCACGTAAACCTAGACCTTTAATGATCGCACGGTAACGGTTGATATCTTTTTTGTAAAGATAAGCTAATAATGAACGACGTTTACCTACTAACATTTGTAGGGCACGTTGTGTACCGAAATCTTTTCTGTTTTTTTTCAAGTGCTCAGTTAAGTGAGCAATTCTCTTAGTGAATAAAGCAACTTGACCTTCAGTAGATCCTGTGTTTGTAGCTGATCCAGCAAATTCTGCGAAGATTCCAGCTTTGTACTCTTTACTTAAATACATTTCCTGAATAATATTAAAGCGTTAAAAATTTTATTAATTGGCTGCAAAGATAACAAAAATCTTTGAGTGCCAAAATAATTTAACAAGCAAAGATCTCGCTGATGCTATACCTTTACATAAATTTTCTTCTTATCCAACCAATAGCAGATTACCCACATCAACGTCAGGAAACATAGCGAATACACAAAAGAGCCAACTTCCGGTATTCCAGGCACTTTTGCACAAACATATTTATAGAACCATGCAAAAGCGTCGAGGTAGTTTTGTGTGCCATCCTCTTTTACACCATCAGGAATACGGAATAATCCTAAAAAGCGTGGTAGAATACCGCTCAATACAAAGATGAATAAAGGATTTTTACCAAAAACATCAAAAAACTGTGTCAATTTATTTTTTACACCCTGTACTTCAATAAACCAGATCATACCACCTAGTGTCATGGTTGCCAAACCTGTGGTATAAAGTACGTAGGAACTTGTCCATATTTTTTTATTGATCGGAAAACCCAAAGCCCATATCCAAGCCAGGACGACCAAAATAAAACCGGTCACAAACATCCCCGCCAACAATTTAAAATGTGGTTCATTAGAAGCCGGCACTTTGGTCCACAACCAATCCACCTGACCTTGCTTTTTTATAAATACACCAACTAAATACCCAAAGACGACCTGTACAATTGTTGGTAAGGTGCTCATCAGCCCTTCCGGATCAAAGGGTACCCCCTCCCCTTTGTAAACATGCGGTAAACCTAAAATGGCAATATCATATTTTGTTCCGAACCAGCCTTCCAAGCTATAGGGATCTGCCCCACCAGCAATCGCACAAATCGCCCAGTATAACAACAGAATAATCGTCGAGATCCAGATAATCGTTTTCTCCTTAAAATAATAGGCGAGAATTGACGCAAAGCAGTAGGCTACAGCAATGCGCTGCAGTACGCCGAAAATCCGAATTCCACGGCTCGGGTCCGCTCCGTCTACCCATTGCTTAAACACCAGGGCTGCGCCATCCCATTTCACAAAAGGCCACCAGTTTATAAAGAGTCCGATCGCAAAAATTAAGATCGTCCGTTTAATTACTTTTTGCCAAAATATCGCTGGACCAGCTTCCTGTAACCGTGGTATAACAAAAGACATGGCATTACCTACTGCGAAAAGAAAGAAAGGAAAGACCAGGTCTGTAGGCGAGCATCCATGCCAGGCTGCATGTTTTAGCGGCGCAAACATATGAGCCCATGTCCCTGGATTATTTACCATAATCATCAGTGCCACAGTAGCCCCACGAAAGACATCCAAGGAGTAATAGCGTTGTTTCATAATCAGATACTATAATTAGATGGTAAATATAAGCTATTTAACATTCATTTTTATGCCTAATCCGCGATTTAATGGCACAAACAGGAATACAAATTGTTACACAAAAACAAAAAAAACAAAGCATAGCTGCAACTTTTTAAAATTTTTTAAAAAGTATTTTGATCTTACATCTGATTTAACATATCTTTAACAAAAGTTTAATCAACTTTTAGAAACCACACGAACTAATGGAAAAAGAAATATTGAAAAACCTTTATTTTGATTCTGCGCTTTCTATTGCAGAGTTGGTCAAAAAACTCTCCAAGAGTACACCTTCCATTACAAAAATAATTAATCGTTTACTTGAAGAAAAAATAATTGTTGAATGTGGTTTTGCAGAATCTACTGGCGGAAGACGTCCTTTGCAATTCGCAATTAATCCAGCGCTGAATTTTTATATCTTGACGATTTCAGCCGATCAACATTTCTCGACATTAACCTTAACAGATCTCAATCAACAGACGATTATCGAACACCGCGATGTTCCCCTAGAATTGAAGTCCAGCAACTCCGCTGATTTACTATTGGGCGAAATTGAATCGATTTTAGCATTATCAGAAATCAATAGAGATAAAATAATTGGCATTGGTCTTAGTATACCAGGATTTGTCAATTCTGAATTGGGTGTTAATGAATCCTATCCCCATAATCATCCTTTATACCGTATTAAAAGTAGCATAGAAGCAAAATACCAAATATCAACTGTGATAGAGAATGACTCCAGATGTATTGCTATCGCAGAAAAAGAGTTTGGATCAGCAAAAAATATTGATCATTCACTCATCATCAATTTAAATTGGGGTGTTGGATTGGGCATTATTATCAATGGCTCTGTTTTTAAAGGCGAATCAGGTTTTGCTGGAGAATTTAGTCATATCCCACTTTCGGATGACAACACGTTATGTTCTTGCGGAAAAAGGGGATGCCTGGAGGTAGAAGCCTCCTTAGATGCAGCCATTCGAAGTACGGAAACTGATATCCAAAACAACGAATACTCGATTTATAGCACCTTTGTAAAAAGTAAACTTAACAAAATAGATGCCCTAATTGAAGCTTCGAATGTGGGCGATCAAATCGCCATCAATAATTTAGGAAAAATAGGTTATATGCTAGGTAAAGGCATATCAACACTTATCCATATTCTGAATCCAAAACAGATCATCGTCAGCGGAAGAGGTGCAGAACTGGGACGAATTTTGAATCCTCAAATACAGATTGCCATCAACGAATTTTGTATTCCTGAAATTGCAAAAACAACGAATGTTCAAATGTCAGCTTTAAACAAACATGCACAGATCAAAGGTACTGCAGCGATTGTAGTCGAAAATCACATTAATAAAATTTTAACAAAATAATAACCACACTAATCATTTACTTATTGTAATTCATACTAATCATTAAAAAATGAGTCTATTTTACAAAAAAGCAGCGGGTATAGCATTGTGTACGCTATTTAGCGCCACCTCGCTTTACGCACAACAAACCATTACTGGTACAGTAACAGACGCCAAAGGTCCTGTTTCAGGAGCGACAGTTTCTGTTAAGGGTACTGCCAAAGGAACCCAAACAAATGCAAGCGGAGCCTTTACTATTCAAGCCGCTCCGGGAGAAGTATTACGCATTTCTATTGTCGGTTACCACACGCAAGAAATTACGGTTACTTCCGCTAAATCGATTAAAGTCTCCTTAACTGAGGACGCTTCAGCTTTAGATGAAGTTGTTGTGACTGCGATGGGTATCAAGCGCGAATCTAAGGCGCTAGGATATGCCGTTAGCAATATCAAAGCGGAGGAAATTACCAAAGCGGGTAACACCAACTTTGGATCAGCACTATACGGTAAAGCACCAGGTGTGAAAATTACCACTGCTCCAGGTGGTTCTGCCAGTGCGGTTAACGTTCAAATTCGTGGTATCAATTCATTAAACTATCAACGTCAGCCCCTCTATGTTGTTGATGGTATCATCATCCGTAACGATCAACAAGGTGGTGCGACTGGCGCAAACAATAATAATTATTGGGACGATCAACGTATTAGAGGTAATGGTATGCTGGACATCAACCCAGCTGATATCGACAATATTTCCATCTTAAAAGGTGCCGCAGCCAGTGCATTATACGGCTCGGACGCTGCAAGTGGGGTAATTGTTATTACAACAAAGAAAGGCACAAAAGGTAGGGGTCTAGGAATTGATTTCAACTATAATGGATCAATCGAAAGAGCAGCCTTTTTACCGAAGTTCCAAAATATTTATGGACCTGGCTACGATGCCGCGACAAACATCGCTAACGGTGCATCTGCTGAAGGTTGGTTTACAGATGCTAATTCTCCATCAGGAAGAAGACCATACTATAGATCCTATGGAAGTTTTGGTCCAAAATTCACTGGCGAAGATGTTATGTGGTGGGACGGACAGGTGCGTCAATACAAAGCACGTGAGAACAACTACTACGACGTATTTGACAAAGGCTACAATTCCAATATTAACGTCGGTATCTCAAACCAAACAGAGAAAATTAACTACCGTTTGAGTGCGACCAGAATGGACTATAAAAGTACGAGCCCTGGTAGCAAACAGAACAGAAATACCTTCAACCTCAATAGCACGTTAAAACTTAGCGACAAATTGTCGACCGATATCGTCGCTAACTTTATCAATACCAACACCCACAACAGAACCTATCTGTTGGGTCAGGTACTTGGAAGTTTTGACGGGTTTTTCAGCAGAACAGAAGATATGTCTGCAATGAAAAATGCGTATCAAACCACTGACGGCTACAAATATTCTAAATTTGGAACAGGACGTCCTGAAGACTTCAAATACACGATGCGGGCTTCCAACCTCTTAGATTATTTTTGGAATCAATACAAAAACAGTTATGATGAGACCGAAAATAGGATTTTGACGAGTGCCACATTAAACTGGGATGTTGTAAATCACTTGAAACTCCGCGGAAGAATCGGTAATGACTTAACTTCTGCAACGAGCATCAACAAGCAATACAACGAATATGCAACAGCTTACAATTCAACTACCAGCAGTTCTGGAGGCTTCGCAACTTCAAAAGGAGTCTATTCGATCCTGTATGGTGATGTAATGGCAACCTATAGCAACAAAATCAATGCGGATTTCGACTATTCAGCGAGCGTGGGTTTCCAATCGAGATCAGAGCGTTATGATGATCAATCGTCAAGTACAGCAGGTGGCCTTGTCACAGAAAACTGGTTTAGCTTAAGCAACAGTTACGCGCAGGCAACAACTTCAAATAGCAGAAAGGAAATGCTAAAATATGCCTACTTCGGTTCCTTGAATATTGGCTATAAAGGATTTGCTTATTTAGATGGTACTTATCGTTCTGAATATTCTTCTACACTACCTTCATCGAACAATAATTATCGCTATGGCTCGGTTAGCGGTAGCTTTATTTTCAGCGATGCTTTCGATATCAAGTCTGATAAGTTCTCCTACGGTAAACTTCGCGCTTCCTACGGTATTGTTGGTAATGATGCCGCAATCTA
The DNA here is from genome assembly GCA_050281725.1 of Sphingobacterium sp. GTDB lineage: Bacteria > Bacteroidota > Bacteroidia > Sphingobacteriales > Sphingobacteriaceae > Sphingobacterium. The sequence goes on from JBMAAL010000014.1 coordinate 14,262, forward strand.
CGAAGCAAATATCGCTTACAACCAGAATCCATTATTGACGATCAATGGCGCTGTTCCATCATTGACCTACAGAAACAATTATGGAAATCTCAATCTACGTCCTGAGCGTAAATATGAGGTTGAGGTCGGTATGGAATTGAAGTTTCTAAAAAATAGATTAGGTTTAGATGTTAGTTACTATAACAACTATATCGATGACCAGATCTTAGGGCTTACAACACCAGCCTCTACAGGGGCAACTTCACAAATTTTGAATATCGGAAAAATTGCCAATAACGGTTTGGAACTTTCCATCAACGGTACGCCGATTCAAAATGAAAACTTTACCTGGAATTCTAGACTGAACTATTCATTTAATAAGTCGACTGTTAAAACCCTAGCACCAGGTGTTGAAGAATTGGTATTCTACTCTGCCGATGAAAACTCTTTGAAGATTACGGCTAAAGAGGGAGAGAAATTAGGAAATATTTACGTTTATGACATAGCCAAAGATCAAAACGGTAATAATTTGATTTCTGACGATGGACTTTATGTAATCGACAAAACCAAGTACAAATATGCAGGCAACATTATGCCAAAAGCGATCGGGGGTTGGACCAATACATTTACCTATAAAAACTTTATGTTAGACTTTACTGCTGATTATCGTTTTGGAGGTAAAATGGTGTCCGAAAATCTCAAATACGGCATGAGTGCTGGTCTATATGAAAACACCTTACCATACCGCGAAAATGGGGTGACTTTGCAAGGGGTTAACGCCAATACAGGAAAAGCAAACGATGTACATTTGAGTGCTGCAGAGTATTACATGAACACTTTCGGATGGGGTGCAGATTCTTGGACTGAAAAAGGTGCCGTATACGACAACAACTTTATCAAATTAAGAGAATTGTCTGTTGGTTACCGTATTCCGGACAGTTTCACCAAAAGACTTAAAATTAACAATTTAAAGGTTTCCTTGTTGGGCAGAAATCTATTCTACTTCTACCGTACATTGAAAAATCTTGATCCTGAAGCTCCAGTAGGTAACAAATGGTGGGCACAAGGTGTAGACGTTGGTTCATCTGCCGCTACCCGAAGTTTCGGTTTTTCATTGAATGCTAATTTTTAATTTTTTACCCACGAGAATCATGAAAAAAACTTTTCTTTCTATATTAACTTTGGTTTCCGCCCTATCGACGATGGTCGGCTGTAAATCACAACTTGACGACAAGTTTCAAAACCCAGATGCATCGACAAAAGCAAATATTCCGGCTTTCTTTGCCGAAATGCTAAATAATGATCGTGTAAGACCCGCTTATTATCACTACCGTACATTTATCTTGTCTAATCAGGCAGTATATACGCAGACAGCGTCTTTTTATCCATCAAATACAATGTATCAGCCGAACGATAGCTACTCTTACGCTTATTGGACGGACTTTTATGCTCCTGGTGTATTAGGTATAACTAGAAGCATGGAAAAAGCATACGCTGAACTTCCTGAAGCAGAGAAAGCAAGTAAAGAGATCTTTATCCAAACGGGCAAAATTGTATTGTTTGACGAAGCATCTAAACTTGTTGACAACTTTGGAGATATCCCTTTCAGTGAGGCCGGTAGTCTACCAACAACAAGTACGATTATTAAGCCAAAGTTTGATGCGCAAAAAGAATTATACAACCAGTTCATTAGCGAGTTGAAAAATATCAACACGTATTTATCAACAGCAACTACCAATCCCGATTTTTCAAAATACGATATCTTGAATAGCGGTAATGTTGCGAAATGGCGTAAGTATGCCAATTCACTTCGCCTGCGTTTATTGATGCGTATTTCTTTTGTTGATGAGTCAAAAGCAAGAACTGAAGTACTCGAAATGCTGAATAACCCCACACAATATCCATTGGCAGATGGTGGCGCAACAGCAAACTATAACCCTAGAAATGAAGACATCTTATTGCAGCCTCTTACCAACTATACAGGAACGTTGAGACAGGCCTTGATTGAAGGTCCCAATCAATTCGCAACAGATCATATGTTGAACAAAGTAATGTTGCCGGCGAACGATCCACGTATCCCTGTACTTTATGACAAATTTGGAAAAACAGTAAACGGTAAGTTCGTTCAGAACAAAGAGTATAGAGCAATGCCAATTTCCTTTACTTCGGCGGATATGGAGAAGAATTATCAAGACTACGCTGTCTTGGATTCGGCAACTATCTTCGACAACAATGCTTTGCCAGGAATTGTCATTACCGCTTCTGAAACTAATTTCAATAAAGCTGAAGCGCTATTAAGATGGGGAGCAAGTAATGCGGCCAAAGATGCTTACGATGTCGCTGTTAAACAATCCGTTTCTTTCTATTATTATTTAAATAATTTAAATACTTCAGGCCTGAAAACAGAGAAAAAACCTACCGATGACGTCATCAATGACTTTGTAGACAAGTCGACTATCAGCTTTTCAACAACTCAAGCAAAGAACCTAGAATTAATATGGACTCAAAAATGGTTACATTATGGTTTCTTACAGGCACAACAAGCTTGGGCTGAATTGAGACGTACAGGATATCCAGTATTGACATATCCTGTGGCTGGATTGGCTAATTACGCAAATCCTCCTAAACGTTTATTATATCCTACCCAAGAGATTTCAAATAATAGTTCTAATTACGATGCTGTTAAAGCAAATGATACAAGAACAACTAAAATTTTCTGGGACGTCAAATAGATGATCACACATTAAACGAATGAAATCTCGCGAGCAATTGTCCTGAGATTTTGAAAGAGCCTGGAAATACCAGGCTCTTTTATTTTTACCAGTATATTAAACTATACGGATGCCAATAAGCGCTAAATCCCTAAAAAAACACCTATCTGACGAGATGATATTCGGAACTTTTTCCCAAAATACCACTTAATATTATAGCAATTTCGTTACAATACCAGTTCAACCTTTCTTCATTCGATAAAAAAAAGAGCCTTCTTTTGACCAAAAACACATTATTACCAAATTCTTTTTAAAAATTTTAAAAAGAATTTTGAACTTAACACAAAGTGTGTTTATCTTTAACATACAATGCTTATGAGAATCTAAACATATTGATGACCTATAAGCAAGTTACTATGAAAAACCAAGGCGCGATGAAATGATTTTTATCAGCCATTATGAAACTCAGAGAAAACCAATAGTTATACTAATACAATTGAACTAAATTATGGGCGGCGAAATTTTGAGAATTTTGTATTACAGGCCGATGCAACCGATTGCAGATATTGCAAACTCTTTATCGAAAAGCATCCCCTCTGTCACCAAGCAGATCAATGATCTTTTGACACGAAATGTTGTTGTCGAAAAAGGTTATGCAGCATCCACAGGTGGAAGAAAAGCCATACAATACATGCTTAATGAAAATTTACAGCAAAGTATCATCAGCGTGTCTATCGATCAATTCTATACATCGATATCATCCTCAAATCTCAAGGCTGAAACAATTTCGTCGCAGAATAACATTCCGATCGACCTTAGAGATAAAAAGGCAACCGAGTCCATTCTGGAAGCGCTAAACAATTTCATCATTTCCAACCAGATAAACATTACGCAAGTAATCGGTATTGGAATAAGTATGCCCGGTTTTGTTGATTCGGAAACAGGTCTCAATGAATCATACAATGAAGATTCGCCCTTATATAACATACGAAAATTATTTGAGCAAAAATTTAATGTTCCAGCAATCATTGACAATGACTCACGTTGTATCGCCTTAGCGGAACGAAAATTTGGTGAAGCAAAAGATTCATCTCACTCGCTCGTGATCAATCTAAACTGGGGTGTAGGCTTAGGAATACTCATCAATGATGATATCTTCAAGGGAACATCAGGTTATGCCGGCGAATTCAGCCATATTCCACTTTCCGATACATTAACCTTGTGCTCATGTGGCAAACGCGGCTGTCTCGAGGTTGAAGCCTCGATTAGTGCGGCTATCCGAAATACCGAGCGGGATATAAAGAATGGGGAATATTCCATTTACGATAAACTAGCCCATGAACACATCAATAAAATCGACGCATTAATTGAAGCCGTTCAAATCGGAGATCAGGTGGCGATCAACAACATTGGAAAAGTAGGCTATTTACTTGGTAAGGGAATCTCGACGTTAATACACATCCTTAATCCGGATAAAATAATCATAAGTGGCCGGGGAGCCGAAATCGGGGATATTTTGGCGCCTCATATTCAAGTGGCCATTAATGAATATAGCATTCCGAAGATTTCAAGGAAGACAACATTGGCAATTTCCACACTGCACAAAAGGGCACAACAAAAGGGGACAATTGCCTTAGTCATCGAAAAATATATTACTAACATAATTAACTAACGTTTTACACAAACACCTAAAACATGAGTCTATTTTACAAAAAAACTGCAGGATTGGCGCTATGTACACTTTTCAGTGCTACATCGCTCTATGCGCAGCAAAGCATTTCTGGAATAGTTTCAGATGCTAATGGACCAATTTCTGGCGCCACTGTATCCGTAAAAGGAACCAGCAGGGGCACCCAAACTGGCGGCAATGGATCTTTCACAATCCAAGCTTCAACAGGTGAAACTTTGCGCATCTCCATGGTGGGCTACAAATCCCAAGAAGTTGTGGTTGGTTCCAACAAAACAATCAATGTAAGCTTAACCAGCGATCAATCCAACCTGGAAGAAGTTGTTGTCACTGCCATGGGTATCAAAAAAGCGCCCAGAGAGCTTGGTTATGCCATGAGTACGATCGATTCCAAAGAACTAACAAAAACCGGCTCGCCAAACTTTGCGGGGGCATTGTATGGTAAAGCACCGGGCGTACGCATCACAACTGCTCCAGGGGGAGCGACCTCAGGGGTAAATATCAATATCCGTGGTATTAACTCTATCACAGGAGGTTCACAACCATTAGTCATTATTGATGGGGTACCTATGCGCCAAAATAAATTTGACAACTCCAATTATTGGGGCGATCAACGTGCTCGTGGTAATGGTCTTGAGGATTTAAATCCTGAGGATATCGAAACCGTATCCATTTTAAAAGGAGCTTCAGCTGCTGCATTATATGGATCTGAAGCAATGAATGGTGTTGTCCTGATCACAACAAAATCAAATAAGGGTGGTACAGGCTTTTCAATTGATTTTAATGCAAACTATACGCATGATCAAATTGCTTACCTGCCCAAATTCCAAAATGTCCGTGGCCCTGGTTATAGCTTAGCTTATGCAAATGGAGGACAGGCAGAAGATAAATTTTTCTATTACGGTGCTGATAGGGCTGTAGATGGAGTTACAAGAGGGGTTTTACCTGCAACGGTAAACTTCGGACCTAAATTTGACGGTTTACCAACGGTGACCTGGGACGGTAAAGTGCGGCCTTATGAAGCTCAAAATGCTTATGGAAAGTTTTTCAATAATCCCAATAACAGCTCAATTAACCTTGCTTTAGGTCACGCAACCGAAACCTCAAATGTTCGTTTCTCCCTTACGCGCCAGGATAATCAAATGACGTCGTTCGATTCGTATAACAAAAAGAACATCGTCAATTTTAACTCAACATTTAAATTGTGGAATAAACTAACAACCGATGTTGTCGTTAATTATATCAATCAGCATACGCATAACAGACCATTTATGACGGATCGCTTGATTAACAATTTTACGGGGATGATTTCCACTTTTGATAACCCAGACTGGTATGCAGATCGGTATCAAACGAGCCTAGGGTACAAATATGTAACTGGAACGAATCAAAGTCTTACCCCAGGTGAAAATCTAATACACAACGGATATAAAGTCGATGTATTAGATTACTATTGGAATACTCGAGCTAAAACAAGTGATGAATATTCAAACCGTTTAATTGGTTCATTTACGAATACTTATCAAATAACAGACGATTTATCTATTCGAGCTAGATTCTCTGCTGACGTTACATCAGCACGATTTGAAGACCGTAGCCCTAATCGCTTCCCATTACTTTACGGTTTTGATACCGAATCAGGATTTACAACAAAAAATCAAAATCAAAACATTTATTACACCGACCTTCTTGCTTCCTATAAAAAGCAAATTAATAAGGATATAAAGTTAGGAGCTGCAGTAGGCTATACCGCGACAAAAAATCAGGATTTTTCAGTTAGTGGTTGGACTAACGGTGGATTATCTCAACGCAATTGGTATGATCTATCAGCCTCAGTTAATGATTCCAGAAGCTCACAAGCTAGGGTTTGGTCATTAAGAGATGCAACTTTTGGAACTTTAAATTTTAGTTTTAAAGACTATTGGTATGTAGAGGGGACATTACGTCGTGAGCTTATTTCACAGATGCACCCAGATAACAATGTTTTGTATTATCCATCGGTCAACTCAAGTTTAATCTTATCTGAAGCGTTTAAACTTCCGGAAATCTTCGATTATGCGAAATTAAGAGGTTCATGGGGAATTGTGGGAAATTATCCTAATATTTTCCAAAGTGCTTTAAGCTTTTCACAAAAAACACTGGGTGATCAAGGAACAGGATCTGTGATTTATACACAGGTTCCAACCTCCGGCTTCGGAAATGAGCGCATTAAACCTGAGACCAAGCATGAAATCGAATTTGGTTTGGAAACTAGATTGTTAAAAGGCCGATTAGGATTTGACATTACTTATTACAATGGCCAGATCAAAGACCAGATCCTAGATTTCTCTTTACCAATGACGACAGGTGCTAGCTCTATTGTTGCAAACGTAGGTACATTACGTAACAAAGGATGGGAATTTGTTGTGAACGGTACACCAGTTCAAAGTGAGAACTTCAAGTGGAATACAACCGTTAACCTTGCTTTCAACAGAAACAAGGTAGAGCAATTAGCAGGCGGTGCGACCGAATTAGAGCACCGATTTATTGATGGTGATGCGGCTAAGATTATTTCGAGAGTTGGAGAACCATTGGGTGATATTTACGCTCGGCCGGTAAAAACAGATGATCAAGGACGAATGGTTGTTGACGCAAATGGTTTATATCAATTGGATAATACAACGTACAAAAAAGTTGGGAATGCCATGCCTAAAGCAATTGGTGGGTTCATCAACTCCTTTAGTTACAAAAATTTCACTTTAGACGCTCTAATAGACTTCCGCTGGGGAGGACATATTATGCCTACCGGTATCAACTGGATGAAAAGTAGAGGTTTGCTAGAAGAAACCTTAGAGGGTATGGACGCTGAACATGGTGGATTGAGTTACTACTTGTCTGGAGGAAAAGGAATTGCTACTACTGGTTCCACTGGACCTAATGGAGAAACGGTTTATCATGATGGTATGTTATTGGACGGGGTTTTATTAGATGGTACTAAAAACGCGAATATCATCTCCCAAGCGACCTACTTCAATTCAACCTATAACTGGGGTGGCCCACAATATGGTGGAAACTCTCGTTATGAACTTTATGTAGAGAAAAACAACTATATCAAGATGCGTGAACTTTCGCTCGCTTATAGGCTTCCGAAAGATTTCGCTCGCAAGTTAAAAGCGAAAAACATCAGTTTATCGGCCTTTGGAAGAAACTTGTTCTTCATCTACAGAACCGCTAAACACCTCGATCCTGAACAAATGACAGGTGGTTCACACTGGTCACAACAAATTACCAATGCTGGTTCAGGTCCAGCAACAAGAACTTATGGTTTAATGTTACGCGCAAGTTTCTAAAATTATGAAAATCAAAAAACACATCTTACTTGCTGGTCTATGTGCCGCGGGTATTACAGCAATAACCTCATGTAGTAAATCATCTTTTGATGAGTTATATAGAGATCCAGGAAAAATAAGTGAAGTGTCAGCCGATAAACAGTTCGCAGGAATTACCTATTCCTACAGAGAACTGGTTGTCCCAAGTTACTGGAATTACTTTGTTATCCTCCGATCGACTGCAAATCGCTATGTTCAAGCTACGGGATGGGCAAACGAGAATAATCAATTGATACCTGGAGGAGCTTCTACCCAGGATCGTTGGAATACTTATTATGCAGGTCTTGCACAATATCGAGAATTTGAAAAAGTATACACAGCTTTGCCGGAAGCAGAGCGAACTCAGCTACGCATATTTTACCTTGCAGCGAAAATTTTCTTTTATGATCAAACGCAACAGGTTGTTGATTTACATGGAGACATCCCTTGGTCGCAAGCAGGCATGTTGAGTACCAATGGTGGAAATTATCCAAGCTCGTATGCTAAATATGATACTGCAGAAGAAATATATAAAGCTATGCTGGATGACCTAAAAGCCATCAGTACCGAGCTTAATACGCTGCCAGCACTAACTTCGGGTGTCTCTACTTCTTTTAAAACGCAGGATCTTATAAATAAAGGTGATATAACACTATGGAAAAAATACTGTAATTCCCTTCGCTTACGTATGTTGACTCGCGTCAGTGCTGCCTCAACTTTTACAGCAAGAGCAAATCAAGAGTTGGCCGACATCATTGGAAATCAATCAACATTCCCGTTAACTCTCACCAATGCTGATAATATTGACATTAGTGTCTTCAATTCAGGATCCGATATCAATGCTAGAGGATTTAGAGATGGTTTAGAAAGCTGGAACGCCAATATTGCCGGGAAAGTGATGATTGACAACATGGTTTCAAAGGCAGATCCGAGGTTACCATTTATTTTTGAGCCTGGACAAGGTGCAAATGGGGCCTATATTGGACTAGATCAGTCTTTAACGAGTGCTGAGCAAACTGCTCTGATTTCCGGAACGCCAGCTAATCCAAGTAAGATTGCCATCTATAATCGTTCTACTTATTCGAGAAATGAATATTTCCCAGGGTTACTGATCACGGCATCGGAAGTCAATTATTTACTTGCTGAGTATTACAATAGGACTGGAAATAATGCTGCTGCAAAATCAGCTTTCGAACAGGGTATAAAACAATCCATTGCACTATTCCCCGCGATCAGGGCATTAAGCAAAGATAATACGACTACTGCCGCAGCTCAACCAACAGAAGATCAGATCAACACCTATATCTCGAATATAGGATGGGGAACAAATAACGTTCAATTAATCGCTACTCAAAAATGGCTACATTTCAACGTTATTCAACCTTTACAATCCTGGGCGGAAGTAAGAAGATTAAATTACCCTGTATTTACTTTTAGAACAGAAGTATCTGATATTCAAAAAACTGTCCCTGCGAGATGGAATATCCCCGCAACAGAAGTGAATTTAAATGGCGCAAATTATGACGCTGTAAAAAGCAAAGATAAGCTTGACACCAAACTTTTCTGGGACGTTAATTAACGCATAAACTACATCTATCTATAAGAAGGCCACCTTAGGTGGCCTTCTTTTTATCATTTTCACTATCTTTATCCATGCAAAAACTAAAAACCATTATATCCACTGCGCTGATCGCTTCAAGCGCAACACTAGCGTTTGGCCAGGCACATAACGTATCTAATGGCTACCAAAAACCGACGGATCCTTTAGTAATTGAAAATCTCGAACAATGGCAAGATATGAAGTTTGGTCTTTTCATGCATTGGGGTACTTATAGCCAATGGGGAATCGTTGAAAGCTGGAGTATCTGTCCTGAAGATGAAGGCTGGACCCAACGCAAACCCGAACATGGTAAAACTTATTTTGAATACCTCAAGAACTACGAAAATCTACAGACTACCTTTAATCCGACGGATTTCAATCCACAGAAATGGGCCGATGCCGCTAAAGCTGCCGGCATGAAATATGTCGTCTTTACAACCAAACATCACGATGGATTTGCGATGTTCGATACCAAAGAATCGGATTATAAAATCACCTCCTCCAAAACGCCATTTTCGACAAATCCAAAGGCAAATGTAACCAAAGAAATCTTCAACACATTCCGCAATGACGGTTTTAAAATTGGTGCTTATTTCTCCAAACCGGACTGGCACTCCGATTACTACTGGTGGTCCTACTTTCCGCCAAAAGACAGAAATGTAAATTACGACCCTAAAAAATATCCGGATCGCTGGCAAAAATTCAAAGACTTTACCTACAATCAAATCAACGAGCTGACTTCCGAATATGGCAAGGTTGATATCCTTTGGTTGGATGGTGGCCAGGTCCGCCCCTTAGAAACGGTTGACAAATCTGTTGACTGGCAACAGACGATCAAAATGGATCAAAATATTGACATGGACCGCATCGGTGGCATGGCAAGGAAAAATCAACCGGGTATTATCGTTGTCGACCGTACGGTACCTGGAAACTGGGAAAATTATGTAACACCTGAACAAGCAATTCCTGAACATCCGTTGGATATTCCATGGGAAAGTTGCATCACCATGGGTAATTCATTCAGTTATGTGCCCAACGATCAATACAAGCCGACAAAAAAAATCGTAGAAACATTGGTGAAAATTATTTCTCGCGGCGGAAACTACCTATTGAACATAGCCCCTGGCCCTACAGGAGATTATGATCAGGCTGCATACGATCGCTTGAACGAACTGGCTGCTTGGATGAAAATCAATCAAACTGCTGTGTTTGCAACACGTACAATTGCTCCATATCACCAAGGTGAATATTACTACACCAGAAGCAAAGACAGTAAAGTAGTGAATGTATTCCATCTTTCTGAAGATGATACTTACCAACAGCCCAATGAATACGTCTTTCAAGTACCCGATAATTTTAACGTAAAAAAAATCGCTATTTTAGGTCATAAAGGTAAATTGGACTGGTCTCAACGTGGCAACCAAATTACCTTGAGAAGCCCTAGTACAAGATTTAGCTATGCTACTGCAATTCAATTGCAAAGCAAATAATATAAAATTCCGTTGGATATAATCCAACGGAATTTTATCATTTAACAAGGTCATTTTTTACCGATGATCGCCTGAATATTCCACATCCCCAAAGCTGCTCAGGAGTAAGAAAATAAGACATCAACAAACTATGGGGTTTTTAGAACCTTAAATTCCAATGAAAAAAAACAACCTATTTCCATTATTTATCCTTCTTTTTGTATCCTCATGTGCAACGTATAAACCTCAGATCCTGGTGTCAGAGCAAATTTTTAAAACAGGTCAGGTTCCATTCCAACAATGTCATGCCTCCACGATTCAAGTTATCGGAAAAGACAGTTTATTGGCAGCCTGGTTTGGTGGTACACATGAATCTAACCCCGATGTTGTCATATGGAGTTCACTGTATAGCCATGGACAATGGCAGCGTCCTGTACAGATTGCAGATGGAATCCTTGCTGACAACCGCTTTCCAACATGGAATCCTGTCTTCTATCAATACCCGCACAGTGACACCCTATCTTTGTATTATAAAATAGGGCCCAACCCCAGAGAATGGAAAGGCTATGTCAAACATTCGCTTGATAAAGGAACCAGCTGGTCAGCACCGCAGCAGTTGCCTGAAGGTATATTGGGGCCTATCAAGAATAAATCGCTCACCTTGACAAATGGACTGTTGCTCTCCCCTTCCAGCACCGAATCCAAAGCAGAAATATGGAAAGCACACCTGGAAATCAGCCGCGATCATGGCCGCTCCTGGTCCGTCAGCGCGATACGTCCCGATACCAGCATACAGGTCATTCAACCAAGTGTGATCCAACACGCGGATGGACGCATTCAGGTGCTTTGTCGAAGTAAAGAAAATAAGGTGATGGCTGCTTTTTCGACAGATCAAGGCCTTACCTGGGGGCCCTGGCAAGCGACAAACCTGCTCAATCCCAATTCAGCCACCGATGCCATCCGTTTAAAGAATGGCTTATTGATGATTGTCTTCAATCCGGCCATAGCAGGCAACGACTGGTGGGAAGGACGTACAAAACTGCATGTCGCCATATCAAAGGATGGCTTACAGTGGAAAGATGTCCTAACCCTGGAAGATGGGGTAAAGAACGATGAGTATTCTTATCCGACAATCATTCAGGATCCGAAGGGCCTCATCCATATCACCTATACCTGGAATAGGAAAAGTATCAAACATATTGTGCTCAGGTAACTTTCTTAAATAGAAACAGCGCTAGTAAATCCGACTAAAACATCACGCTATCGGTACAGCAAAAAAGAGACTCCTAGCATTTAATATAAATCGCTGCGGTCGAATATTCAAAATAGTACAGCAGTTTGAAATGCTACAGTAGGTGGTTTCAACTCGCGAGATAAAAAACAGGGCGGTCCAAAAAAATTGGACCGCCCTGTTTTATTGTTTGTGGTCTAGGATTAATAATCTCTCGTTAATTCCATTTCGCCCTTCAGTCGGATATCATCGGAAGATGCTCCAACCAAGAATTTAAACTTTCCTTTTTCTGTCTTCCATGCATTACTTGTATTCCAGAGTTTTAGGTCCTCTTTGTTCAATTGAAAAGAATAGCGTTCCGTCTTTCCGGCGGCAATCTTTTTGCGTTCAAATCGCTTCAATTGCATGACCGGTGTCACCACCGAACTTACTTCATCCACAACATACAGCTGCGCGACTTCATCGCCAGCCAATTTACCGTTATTGACGACATCGAATGACACTGTACAAGCGAAATCATGTTCAGCCTCCTTCAAAGAGATCTGTAAATTGGAGTAATCGAACCTACTGTAACTCAACCCATAGCCAAAAGCATATAATGGCTTAGCCGACATTTCCACGTAGTCGTGATGTTTGGGTTTTGTATGGTTGTAATGTACCGGAAGCTGGCCGACCGAACGAGGTACCGAAATCGGTAATCTTCCAGCGGGATTGTAGTCGCCAAACAAGACATCGGCAACTGCCAAGCCTCCCTCCTGTCCGGGGTACCATGCATTCACAATTGCTGGTACATTGTCAGCAGCCCAATTTAAGTTCAATGGTCTTCCCATAATCGTAACAAGTACAAGGGGTTTTCCCGTCGCCTGTATCGCTTTCAGCAACTTGATCTGATCGCCCATCATATCCAGGGAAACGCGGTCAAATCCTTCTCCACTCTCCATGTCACTTACCGTATTGGGATCAACATTGGCCGCCCCTGTTGCTTGATACGACGTTTTAAAATCACGTGCACTCGAACCTCCGAGTACTAAAACCACTGCATCGGCCTGCTTTGCCGCTGCAACAGCAGCAGCGATATCTGAATTGCTGGTATCACGGATCGCACATCCTTTGACATAATCGATCTTGGTATTTTTATCGACTGCCGCCCGAATTCCGGTCAGCAAAGTCTGCACTTTACCGTCGGCCTGCGGAGCAGTATAATCGCCCAGCTGATTATAAGGATTATCGGCATTTGGCCCTATAACGGCGATTCGTTTCAACGATTTACTTAAGGGTAAAATGTGCTGATCATTTTTAAGCAAAACAATCGACTCGCGGGCCACTTGTCTTGCCACCGTTTTATTTTGCGTCGTAGCGACTTTTTGCGCTACCAACTTTTCATCAACGTAAGGATGATCAAAAAGTCCAAGATTGAATTTCATACGAAGTACCCGGGCGACTGCGGTATCAAGAACAGCAGGTTCAACGAACCCCTTTTGAACAGCCTTAAGCAGATTTGAACCATAACCAGTCCCGCTTAGATCAACATCCAATCCCGCATGTATACTTTGTGAAGCCGCTTCTTCTGCAGTCGCTGCTGTTGCATGCCCTCCATTGAGTCCTGATATACTCAATAGATCCGATACGACGAAACCCATAAATCTCCAGTCTTTCCGTAGGATATCATTCAACAGCCAGGAATTGGCAGAACAAGGAATACCATCAATGCTATTATATGCTGTCATGACTGACCCAGCTCCAGATTTTACAGCACGCTCAAAAGGCGGCAGAAAGTACTGTCTCAGGCTTCGCTCGCCAAACGACACGGACTCACCATTGTGACCGCCATCTGGAGCAGCATAGGCTACAAAATGCTTTAAAGTACCTATTATTTTATCACGCTCACCTAACTTCTCCCCTTGAAAACCACGGATCATCGCACTTCCCATTTGTCCGATAAGGTAGGGATCCTCCCCATAGGTCTCTTCGGTACGCGACCAACGTGGATCTCGTGCTAAATCTAATACAGGACCGTAACCGTTTTTACCACCCACGGCATAAGTCTCCATGGCGATTGTTGATGCCATATCCTGAATCAACTGTGGGTTCCATGTACTCGCCTGTCCAATTGCCGTAGGGAACACTGTTGCACCAATAGCCATATGTCCATGTGGCGCCTCTTCAGATAGTAATAATGGAATACCCAGTCGTGTACTATCCACCATATAACGTTGGATCGCATTTGTAGCACGTGCAGCTTCTATAGGGTTCAGTCCGTTCAGCAAGGTTTTTTGTGTCCAAGGATCAGCACGTAAGGTCGCCCATAATAACCCGATATGCTGTTCCTTTACCGCCTTTCGCAATTTATTGCTGATTGTAACCTGCTTTCCGTCCTTGCTATACATGTCCCAGCCCAGCAATTTGCTCAATTGCCCGACTTTCTCTTCCACAGTCATTCTCCCTAATAGATCACTTACCCGTTTTTCAATAGATAAGGTACTATTCTTGTAGGGCAATTGCTGGGCTTGAAGTTGTGGGCAGAGCAATGTCGTCATTGCAGCCATAAGTAATATACGGACTTTCATAAGTAGATTATTATTTATCTAGTTTTATTCATTAATTGGATACGGCATTACTACTTCACTTCACCTATGCAACCGGTTTCCAAAACACTAAATTAACGATTTAGCCTAAATAATCAAGTTAAATTTTGATTCCTAATTCTTTTAACAAGCTATATGCTGCACATCGGTTTCAATTACATGAACGTAAAATAGCGTGATCAACGGTCTGATTTAGCCGTAGCGTCGGTTTCAATTACATGAGCGTAAAAAACAGCGTGATCAACGGTCTACTTTAAATGACCTACTGAACTGAAGAAAAACAAATCGCAAAAAAACAAGGTTCCTTCTAGCACATGAGATCGGCATCACATAAGGTAGCGGGAGAAGTTGATCCAGTCAATAGAATAGGATTTTATCCATGCATAACTGTACAAAAAAAAGAAAGACTGCTAGCTGTCTTTCTTTCGAATGTTAAAGGAAATATACTACTTATTTTGTTGCAGCTGCTCGCTTACCTTGAAAATAGTATTCAATTGGTAGTACGTATGCTGCAGGGTTATTATTGCGTGAAATTAATATGAGCTGATCACCATCAAGCTGTACCTCATAACTTTGGTAAGGGCTACTGTCGGCAAACTTGATACTTTTCTTCTCTTTATCATAGCTAAATGCGCGATGCTGTAATTCAGCAAAAATCAAACTTTCAAATGTTAGCTTATCATCCTCACATAGTTCTTTACCGCGATTGACAGTGAACTTATTAGCTGATTCAGCAAATGTAAACGTATACACATTATCCTTTTCACAATCTTTCGGTTTGTGCTTCAATTGCTCGTTTGTCGTCCCTTTCGCAGACACGATAGGGCTCCATTCAAAACTCGCCAGCTGTTTTTGAACATCCATCGGTACATTCACTTCATGTTCCTTAGTGCAGCTCATCAATAATAAGAGGATAGCAAAACTCCACGTAAATAATTTATTCATTGCGGTTTCCATTAGTTATAACTGTATGACGATCGTTCTATCAATATCGCTACAATAAATTACGCATTTTTAACTAAATAGATAAAAATAGACTAAGAGCCAGAAAGCACTTCGCGCCACTAGCGAGGATGGGCATAAATCCGCGTAATAATTGTTAATAAACATGTTAACTTTCTAGTACAGAGAAGATCTTTTGTTAAAACATACAGGATATCCTATTTTTTCACGATTAGGCATTCAGTCCAAAAACAGCACTTCAAAATGTTAATAACAATGTTAATTAACTTATAATCAATCGTCTTTATGTTAATAACTACTTATAAGAAAAGCGTATAAAATTTCTTGTAATGATATGTAAACTAAGGTTGAATCAAGCATATTAATGGAGTGAAAAATAAAAAATCAAGTAATACGCTAAGGGTAAATTGGAAGCCAACTGTCATAAAGATAAAAACTAATCTTTTATGAAACTATCGCCAATCGTACTCATTGGATTATTGCTCCGAGCAGGGCTTACATTAGCCCAGCAACCAGCATCGCCAAAGCAAAAAAATCAGGTTGTAACCGAAACCGTCAAAGGAACCGTGATAGATAAAAATACCAGATTACCGATTGTAGGTGCCACAATTGTCATTTCATCCACTGATGGGACAAAGTCTGTAAGTACAGACGCACAGGGTATATTTCGTCTGCAGCAAGTTCCGGTTGGGCGTCAACAGCTTCAAGTCCGCATGGCCGGATATAAACCAGAAGAATTTACGGATTTACTTATCACCAGTGGCCGGGAGAATATAATCAATGTGGAAATGGAACCGCAAATTAATGCATTGTGTGAGGCTATCGTCTACGCCAATGCCGTGAAACAACCACTCAATCAGATGGCAATGGCGAGTGGACGTTCCTTTTCTCCTGAGGAAACAAATCGTTATGCAGGAGCTTTTTTTGATCCTGCCCGTATGGCACAGAGTTTTCCAGGTGTCGCTGCCGGCGGCGATGACAATGAAATAATTGTTCGCGGTAATTCCCCAAAAAGCTTGCAATGGCGACTTGAAGGTATTGAAATTGTAAATCCCAATCATTTTGGAGCCGAAGGCGCTGCAGGCGGCGGAATCAGCATGCTCAATACCATGGTATTGGGAAAATCTGATTTCTATACTGGTGGACTTGCCGCAGAGTATAGCAATGCAACGGCTGGTGTTTTTGATCTTAGGTTTCGTAAAGGAAATACCGACAAACGCGAATATACATTCAACGTCGGTGTCCTGGGCGTAGGAGCAACTTTAGAGGGGCCTTTCAAAAAAGGAAGTGACGCCTCCTATTTGATTAGTTACCGCTATTCTTCCTTGAGTCTCCTTGAAAAAGTAGGTGTAAAAGTTTCAGACACAGGCGTCCCAAAATATCAGGACCTTTCTTTTAATTTTGTATTTCCCACAAAAAAGGCCGGAACTTTTTCCTTATTCGGCATAGGCGGCTTGGGGAAACTCCAACAAACTGCTGAACGTAATTACGAAAAATGGCAGGAACGAACAGATGCCCAGGATCTAAACTTAAAATTCAACGCGGGGAGTGCCGGACTAAAACATCAATACATTGCAAATGACAGATTATATTTCACAAATATTGTTTCCACGTCCCTTAGCCGTAATTCCAATAGTACCGATACATTAACACGAGACTATATTTCCAGCCTCTATCACAAGGACAAATTTACGAATACGGCTCTTCGTTATGCGGGTATGCTAAACTATCGCGCCAACAGTAGAAATACAATTAGAGCGGGCTTAAATGCAAGCCTATTACATTATGATTTATATGCACTAAGCTACGACGCCGAATTAGCCAGCCTACGGGAACGGATTAAAGAGAAAGGGAATACAAGTACTTATGATGCTTTTGTACAGTTAAAAACAGTTTTGAGCGATAAATTAACGCTAAACACCGGAGTACATACAAACTACTTTGCGCTGAGCAAGAGCTGGTCTATCGAGCCACGGCTTGGCCTCAACTGGTATGTTGCTGCAGACCAAACGATCTCCTTTGGGACCGGCTTATATAACCGACTGGAGCCTTTGGTTTATTATTTTGCCAAAAGCGGAAATCAAACAAGCCTTGAGCCAAACAAGCCCCTTTCTCCTACTAAGTCTGCCCAAGCTGTTATTGGCTATGAAAAAAATCTCAGCAGAACACTCCGATTTAAGACAGAAATATATTATCAACATCTTTATGATGTCCCAGTATCAACCGATTCCGACATCAACTTCTCCTTACTCAATGTATCGGATATTGCAGCCATTGGTACATCAAGCTACCGTCAGCTTATCAATAAAGGAACCGGTAAAAACTACGGCATTGAGCTCACGCTTGAAAAGTCTTTGAGCAAGGGCTATTACTTCATGGCAACAACCTCCCTTTTTGATTCGAAGTTCAAGGCGCTTAATGGCAAAGAATACAATACCACATTCAACACACGTTATGTAGGAAATTTGCTGATGGGGAAAGAATGGACCGTGGGAAAGAATAAAAATAATCTGTTCGGTCTTAATGCCAAATTAATTTATGCTGGCGGAAGAAAGTACTCTCCTGTTCTGGAGGGAGAATCGCTGCGTCTGGACGAAGAAATTATTGACCAAGATCGCATCAATACACTGACTGCCGATCCTTATGTACGTGTTGATTTCTCATCGAGCTACCGGGTTAACCGCAAAAAAGTAAGCCATCTGTTTATTTTGGATATTCAGAACCTACTCAATAGAGAGAACACGGTAGGTATGCACTATAATTTCAGCAAACGTATCATTGAACCCCAAAAATGGACTGGTATTATTCCAACCATTAACTACCGGATTGAATTCTAATCCGCAATAGTAGCAAGTACAACGGAAAGATTTATTTCCAGTCGTTTGTCTCCAGACACCAGGCGCTGAAGACAAACGATTGGATTAATGAGACGTGGTCATGCTTCCAGCAACGTCAACTCATTATTCGCTGTCTTCAAGTCACTAAAACCGATAGCCAACCGAAATACCCAAAGAGCGGTTACGTATAGCATCTCCGGATTTATAATCCCCCCATTTGGATTCTAAATTGGCAATTCCTTTCTGAAATTCTATGCCGACAAGATAATGTTCCCTAAAAAGGTAATTCACTTTTGCACGAGCGCCGTAATCAAAAGGTCTCCCGAGATTATAGCTTCCGTATTCACCTTCACTCGCATCGTTTGTAAATTTAATATCGCCCTCCTCACCGATGGCAATATCACCTAAGTGGACAGGGCCTGAGGTCTTCCATTTCCCACCCAATCCATAACCGATATAAGGGCCTATACCGACCTCCAGTTTACCTACACCAATCGTAGCATTAAAAACAACATCGATAGGCATTTCGATATAAGACGTATTTGCTTTGAAATCCTTACCCCAGCCTATAACATTTCCCTCTTTTCGTTCAAATCCCCGTTTAGCGAATACCAAGGTTGGTTCTAAAGAGAAATACTCACTGAGGCGTAATGTCGGACCCAGCCCCAAATACAGACCTGCAACCGCAGTCGTGTTGGCCTTATCGCCTGCTTTATTTTTAGCATCCACATTTGAAAAGGCAACTCCGGCTTTTACATTCCATTTTGTCTGTGCATAGCCTGTATATGCTCCAAGTGACAGACACAACAATAACGCGGTTTTTTTGATATTCATCATACGAAAGAAATAGGTTTATATAATTTCCTTATTTAACGGTAATTGCTTACAAACGCTACACCGACCTTTGAACTAATGATCCAAATACTCCCGGCAATCATACATTTCTAAACAAATATTAACCAAAAATCTTTCGATTTTTCGGCGCGCTGTTACGAAAACGATTGCGATAAAACACTCTTGTGGTTCTTTATCAATACTGTAAATTCACTTTATAGAAAATTCATTTTTCAAACCAATTAAATCTAAAGCCTATGATCAAGATCAAAAACGCATCCGTTTCGAAAAATCGTTGGATGTATCCGGCAATACCATTATCCTGCCTGTTGGTCGTATCCAATCTGGCAGTACAAGCTGCACCCTTAGCACCGCCTATACCAAGCAGCAAACTTTCACTGGCCATGCAGCAGACAACCATTCGGGGTAAGGTTGTAGACAAAGATGGCAAAGGAGTTGCCAATGTCACCGTTCAGATTAAAGGAACGAATCTTGCAACATCTACCAATGCAAGTGGTTCATTCGAAATCAAGAGTCAGCAGAACGACGCAACATTGATTTTCACCAGCATCGGTTATAAAAGTATCGAGAGCAAGGCTCAAGGTGGCAGCCCGCTTACGATCACCTTGGAGAATGAGTCCAAGGGACTTGACGAGGTTGTTGTTGTCGGTTTTGGTACACAGAAAAAAGAGAATGTAACCGGTTCAGTCTCTTCCATCCAGATGTCTGAGGTGGTGGAAAGCAGACCTGTCACGTCCCTATCGGCCGGTCTAGCTGGGCAGGCGCCGGGATTATATGTTAATCAGGGTTCAGGCAGACCGGGCAGTGATGGGGGAACACTGCGTGTTCGTGGACAGGGAACACTCAATAATGCCAATCCACTGGTCGTGATCGACGGTGTTATTGGCGATATGAACCTGATCAACCCGCAAGATGTGGAAAGCATTTCTGTGTTAAAAGATGCTGCCTCAGCGTCAATTTATGGTTCCAGAGCCGCAAATGGCGTAATCCTCATTACTACGAAAAAAGGTAAATCAGAGCAATTTAAAGTTATTTACAACAATTATTTCTCGAGTCAAAAACCATCCAATACCATTGGAATGGTTTCCAACTATGCCAACTATATGGAGCTGATCAATGAAGGCTATCGCAATGGCGATCCAAATGCCAAGCCCATATTTTCGCAGGAAAAAATCGATCTCTGGCGTCAGAACGCGGGCCAGGATCCATTGAAATACCCCAACACGGACTGGGTCTCGGAGCTTTTCCAGAACAAAATCAGCCAAAACCACAACCTTTCCTTTACGGGTGGTAGTGACAAAATCAAATTCTTTGGCTCCTATGGTCTTCTCAATAACCCTGGAATCATTGAACAGGCAACCTACAAACGTCATACCGGCCGTATCAATCTAGAAGCGGATGTGAAACCCTGGTTAACCTTGGGAGCCAACATCAATGGCGTCGTTTCCAAAACCGATATCGGTACCAACATCATCAATGATGTATTTACCTTTGCTGCAGCAAGTACTCCGGGCATGATACTGCGTGCGCCAGATGGCAGATTTGGTTCACCAAATAATCCGGAAGACGACCCACAGTCCAACAACGTACTCCACCGTTTGTATGCGCAGAAAGGTAACATCAATAAAAACCGTTTTGTATCGCGATTCTACGGAAAACTGAAACCGATAGAAGGCCTTTCCATCGAGGGTTCGTACACGTATACCTATGATGATGATTTCGTCTATTCCCAACCCGTGTTTAATGACCGCTGGAACTTCTTGACCAATACAGTTGCCACAGCTGGTACAGGACGTTCTTCGGTAACCAATGAATCGATCAAATCGTACCGCTATTACATGGACGGAATTGCGAAATATAAGAACAAACTGTTTGAGAAACTGAACTATGAAGTCATGGTCGGTGCCAGCCAGGAGTATTTTAAGGACGGTTGGTTTGCAGCATCCAAACTCGATCTTGTAGATCCATCCCTGACTGTTCTCAACGCGGCGACAATGGATGCCTCAGCTTCTGGCAATATGACCGACTGGGCTATGCGGTCGTTTTTTGGCCGGATCAACCTGTCCTGGGATGACAAATATCTTTTAGAAGCCAATCTGCGTACGGACGGCTCATCGCGTTTCATGAGCGGAAAAAGCAGATGGGGAACGTTCCCTTCGGCCTCCTTTGGCTGGAAGGTTTCCTCAGAAGACTTCTATGACATCAAATGGATGCCCAACCTGAAATTCCGCGCATCGTATGGTGCCTTAGGTAATAATGGAACCACTGACGACTCTTTCCGCAGAAACGCCGACATTAACAATTATGAATATTTGGCGCTTTATAATCCCACAAACTATGTGTTAAATAACCAGCTCTATGTGGGCTTTGCGCAAACAGTGCTCAGTAATCCTTTCTTGACCTGGGAAAATACGTATATCCTGAATGCCGGTTTGGATTTCGACCTCTTCAATTACAAACTAGGGGGTTCGATCGATGTCTTCAATAAAGTAACTGACAATATCTTAATCAATCTGCCGGCTCCGCTGGTCGTTGGAAATGCAACAATACCACGCACCAATGCCGCCAAAGTACGTAATAATGGTGTCGAACTGAATTTGACTTACCGCGATAAAATTGGCGATAATTTTAAATTCAATATTGGCGGCAACTTTACCTTTATTGACAATAAAGTGGTCAAGTTTAAAGGCAATGATAAATCGATTAGCGGTTCCAATTTGCTTCAGGAAGGTTATGCCATCAATACCCAATATATCCTCATGACCGACCGCATATTACAGACCGATGCTGATATGCAGCTCGTACAGCAGATGATCGATAATGCGCCAATCGATCCGAATACCAATCAAAAAGTCAATCCATTCGCATCCTATGGCACACCTAAAAAAGGAGATCTTTTGTATAAAGACACCAATGGTGATGGCGTCATCAACGACAATGACCGGGTTCCGGTAGGCCATGGTACAGCGCCTCGCATGACCTATGGTTTTAACATGGGATTCGATTATAAAGGATTTGATTTCTCGGTCTTCTTGCAAGGTAACGCCGGCAACAAAGTGGTCTGGACGGATGGTTATTACACACCTACTGTTCGCTGGGGCTACCAGATCAATCAGGAAATTGCTGATGGCCGATGGACTGAAGGTGCGACAGATGCTAAATTCCCACGATTGCTGCCTTATACAGATACAAGAAATACCAAAAACAGTGATTTCTGGTTACAGAACAAGGCATTTATACGCGTAAAAAATATCCAGCTAGGCTATACAGTTCCAAACGATATTACGAAGCGGATACAGGTACAAAACCTGCGCGTCTTCGCATCGTTGGAAAATTTCTGGACCCTAACCAAATATAAAGGTTTCGATCCGGAGGTCAGCGGCACCAACTATCCAACCATGAAACAGGCCGTTTTTGGTGTGAGTTTATCCTTTTAAGGAGACAGGTGTGCGACAGAGGATATGTTCCCTACCTGTAACAGATAAATTATGAACAAAAGTTGAAAAGAGCTTTTAATTAATTAAACCTCATGAAAAAGATTTCACTACTCATAGCCGGATGCATTGCTTTATCATCTTGTTATAAGCTTGACACGACACCATATAGTCAGGTAAGTGCTAGCACATTCTGGCAGAATGAAGACCAGGCCTTAGCTGGCGTACTGGGCTGTTATAATGACTTAAAAAAAGAAGCCACCTTCGGCTTACAATTCTCTTACGATGGACTTACTGATATCGGTCTGGGCTATGATCCCCCGGGTTTGGGCGAAGTGATCAGCGGTACATTCACCGACCGTTCGTCAATTATTGTGGATAGATGGCAAGCAGGCTACGATCTTATCCAACGCTGTAATCATGCAATCGCACATATTCAGCCCATGACCATAGACAAGACCAAACAGGAGGGCTTTATAGCGGAAGCCAAGTTCTTGCGCGCGCTGATGTATTTCCAGCTCACCAATCTATATGGCGCCTTACCGATATACGATGAAACTGTCGACTTAAATAAAGATTTCGCTGACCTTAAAAACAGCCGGTCTTCTGTTGAAGATGTCAATAAGTTTATCCTCAACGACCTGAACTATGCGATTGAAAAACTGCCGGTAAGCTATGATGCCAAGTATTATGGACGGATCACCAAAGGTGCAGCGTATGCTTTAAGAGGAAAAGTTGCCCTTTACAATAAAGATTGGGCTGGAGCAATCCGGGATTTTGAAGAGATTGTTTACAACAAGACCAACACCTATGGTTACAGTTTAAATACAAGCTATTCTGCTTTATTCACCATGGATGGCGATCAATCGCCGGAGATGATTTTTGCCATTCAGAATATGGGCGGCACCGGCTTCCCGTATGGTATGCCGATGGCCTTCTATATGGGAACGCGCTCTACTTTTGGTAGTGACTGGAACAACTGTTTGCCGAGTACCCGACTTGCCGATCGCTACGAAAACCGCGATGGCAGCCCCTTTAACTGGAATGACTATTTCCCCAACTACACAACGGATAATGCGGTCAAAAAACAGGCGATGGAGTCTACACAATCAGGTGGAACGCTAACCAAAGTACCTGATACGGCGAAATTACGTCAGATCTATGCCAACCGCGACCCTCGTATGAATCAAACACTTATCGTACCTTATTCACATTACTTAGGATGGAATGCCAATAAAGAAAGAGATATGCAGTTGATTTTGGCAACCGGAGTCAACGAAAACTTTGGTCAGATCCGCAACAATCGGGGTTGGTACACCTACTTATGGCGGAAATTTGTTCCTGAAGGGAACCTAAAAGGCGCCATTACCGATCGCGCACATACACCGATCAATTTCCCTATCATACGCTTGGGCGATGTACTTTTGATGCTTTCCGAAGCGTACAACGAGTCCAATCAATTGGACAAAGCGATTACTGAGCTTAACAAAGTACGTACCCGTTCAAAAATGCCGGCGCTAAATAGTGGCAGTTCATTTTTGGCAGTCGGTAGTAAAGCAGATATGAGTAAACGTATCCAGCACGAACGGGCCGTAGAACTAGCAGGTGAAGGATGGCGTTATTTTGATCTTAAGCGCTGGAACCTCTTAGAAAGCGTTTCCAAAGACTACATCGAAAAAAGTATTACCGGAGACAATCTCGTTACGCGCGGTTACCAAAGCCGTCATAAGCTTTGGCCAATACCAGGACAAGAGATTGAAATGAACCCGGCATTACTACCACAAAATCAAGATTGGTAATCATGAGAATGTATGTAATTCTATTTCTTTTCCTGAGCAGTTTTTCTTCCCAAAGACTGCTTGGGAAAGATCTGAACCTCCTGACGGGCGCCTTTAAGCAGGATAACCTGAAAGCGAGTCTAGGAAATGACAAATCGTGGGTCCCCTATCCGGCTTATTCGGATCGGGCGGCCTGGGATAAGCTGATGGCTCCTTTTAAAGACCGTATAATCAAAAAGGGAAATGAGGCCCTTAGCTACCAATGGCAAGTCGTTAAAGCAACAGATTATCTCGAATATGAGCGTTCAGGCAACCGCAGCATCATGGAAAAACCCATGAATGAAAATTGTACTGCACTGACCAACCTACTGTTGGCGGAGCTTGCAGAAGGACAGGGGCGCTTTGTTGACCAAATCCTAAATGGTAGTTGGCAATTGACGGAAATGGCAACATGGTCGCTCTCGGCACACCTTGGGGCCTTTCAGTCCAGTAAGCGATCATTGCCGCAAGAACGAACACAAGTGGTCGATCTGATGGCCGGTGATGTAGGCTCCCTCCTCTCCTGGGTTCATTATTTCTTTCGCGATACATTCAATACAATAAACCCCGAAATCAGTATCCGTCTTAAACAACAGATTCAACAACGCATTATACAGCCCTACCTAGACCGCAACGATATGTGGTGGCAGGCATTTGAACTCAAGGAAACACAGCTGGTCAACAACTGGAATCCATGGTGTAACTTTAATGTCCTTACGGCCTTGCTTTTGATTGAAGACAATCCCGATATTCAACTGGCGGGGATTTATAAGACGATGTCTTCTGTGGATCGCTTTATCAACTATGTTAAGACAGACGGTGCCTGCGAAGAGGGCCCCTCCTATTGGGGACATGCTGCGGGTAAGCTGTACGATTATCTGAAAATACTTTCGCTGGCCACCAAGGGTAAGATCAATATTTTTGATAAACCTGTAATTCGCGATATGGGCGAGTACATCGCACAATCTTATATTGGCGGCGATAAATGGGTCGTTAATTTTGCCGATGCTTCGGCCAAAGGGGGTGGCGATCCGCTATTGATCTACCGTTATGGACAGGATGTCAATAGTAGTGAGATGATGCAATTTGCCCGATATATGGAAAATACCGGCGACAAAACTGCAAATTTCAAACCTTCAAGAGATATTTTCCGTGCCTTCGAGGATCTGAGATGCTATCCGGAATTAGAGAACGTTACCGCTGCAATCCCTCAAAACAATTTTAAATGGTATCCAGAAACACAATTTATTTATCTGAAAAAGGGTCCGTTTTTCTTTGCCGCCAAAGGTGGTTTCAATAATGAAAGTCACAACCATAACGATGTCGGGAGTTTTATCTTATACCAGGACCAACAACCTCTGTTCATTGATGCCGGTGTCGGCACTTATTCCAAAAAGACTTTTAGCGATGACAGATACAGTATCTGGACGATGCAGAGTGCTTACCATAACGTTCCGATGATCAATGGAGCCGACCAATCTTTTGGAAAGGAATATAAAGCTGAACATGTGGCATTTCTGCCTGCACAAAACAAATTCCAGCTTGATATTGGAAAAGCATATCCAAAATCGGCGAATGTTGAACATTGGAATAGAAGTTACACCCTTGTACCAAACGGGCTGGACATTCAGGATGAGTTTAAAATCACAGGTCCCAAGCAGGCCAATATCATCCAATTTTTGGTTGCTCAGGAACCAAAAATTGGCAAGGGGGAAATCCTCCTCAATAATGGGCACGCAACCCTACACTTTGATGCCGGACAGTTCACAGCGAGCTACGATGTCATTCCTCAGGATGACCCACGTTTGAGTCAAGTTTGGGGGAAGGAACTTTATCGCATCAAGCTCGCCGCTAAAAGCATCAAATCTAATGGAAAATACACCTTTACGATTCGACAAGAGGCTATAAAATAAAAGGAATCGAAATTATTATGTAAATTACTAAGAATATAAGCCGTTATGAAAAAAAGAAAACCTGGTCTAAAAGCGCTTTTTGTTGTCGCTTCTAGCCTGATTGCATTGAGCTTTACAGACCAAAAACCAAGCTTTATTGACACAAGTTTTAAAGCAGCAGAAAAGCAATATCAATTTTTAGAACAAGCAGCAGAAAAGCAGCACAAGTTCCCGCGTACGTTGAGCCCTTCAGGAAAACTGGTAGGGACAGACGAATGGGATTGGACCGGAGGCTTCTTCCCGGGATCACTGTGGTATATCTACAACCACACCCATAACAAAGAAACCGAAGCCGCGGCGATCAAATGGACAGAAGCGCTTGAAAAAGCCAAAGACCTTGATCAACACCACGATATTGGTTTTGTGATGTATTGTTCCTATGGCAATGCCATTAAATACCTCAACGATCCCAAAAAGGTTGCCGCTTATAAAGACATCCTCATCCATTCGGCCAATACTGCGCTCAAGCGTTATAATCCGCAGGTGGGCGTCATCAAATCATGGAACGAGAAGAAGTCCTGGGACGGCAAAACCCTGTGGAAATATCCGGTCATTATTGACAACATGATGAATCTGGAAATGCTGTGTTATGTATCCGACTTGACTGGAGATACCAAGTACAAGGATGTGGCCATCAGCCATGCCACCCAAACCATGAAAAACCATTTTCGTAAAGACTACAGTACTTACCATGTTGTCGATTACGATGGCAATGGCCATGCTATCCACCAACAAACGAACCAAGGCTATGCCGACAATTCAACCTGGGCCCGCGGTCAAGCTTGGGCGATTTATGGATTTACCATGATGTACCGGGAGACCAAAAAACCAGAATTTCTTAAAACGGCAAAAGCGGCGGCAAAGTTTTACATGACCCATCCGAATCTGCCAAAAGATAAAATTCCATATTGGGATTTTAATGCCGGAAAGCCAGGTTATAAGTCGGATGCTGATTTTTCTTCTTTGAAATTAAATTTTGTACCCCGCGATGCCTCAGCTGCAGCTATTGTTGCGTCTGCACTGATTGAACTCTCAACATTGACCACTGGCGCCGAAAGCAAATCCTATTTGACATTTGCTCAGGAAAGCCTGCAAACATTATCAGGAAGCACCTATTTTGCCAAATATGCGACCAATGGCGGTTTCTTACTGCAACATAGTGTCGGTAGCTTACCCCATCATTCGGAAATCGATGTTCCGCTGACCTATGCAGATTATTATTATCTGGAAGGTTTGACACGGTTGCAACAGCTCAAAAAATAAAAAATACAAAGGGGAGATATTTAACATCTCCCCTTTGTATTTTTATAAGCTTTCCAATTGAATCTGGATTATTTCTTCCCAATAGTGATTCGGTTGCTTACAGTACTTCCAGCGTATTCACCCTGTGGAAACGAAACCTCCAACGATTGATTTACTCGAAGCTGTTTATTGACGAGCTGAACCTTCACTGTTTTGGCTCTTTGCAGTGGATCTGCCACATCAAGCTGAATCTTTGTAGGTTCCAGCAGGTTCAGTTGCATTATAGCAGGTTGATCGAGCTTTATAGACCAATCGCCAACTTGGTACGTTCCTGCTTGATAACAAACCATCTGTAGAATCCTGCTCTCTTTATGCTCCACGGCCTGTATATCCGGAGTATTCTGCCAAATTTCTATGCGCTGCATTGCTTTTTTATCAACAGTTTTGGTGCCAGGCACAACAATATAGGCATAGCTCGCATTGTCTGGAGCAACAGCATGATCAAACCAGAGCTTGAAGACCTTTCCATGTACAGCATCTTTGGAACGGGAACGGTTGATCCGGTACCAGGAACCAACCTGGTCTTTGGTTGTCAATCCAACGTTCATCGCTGTTGGAAAATAATACAGGACATTATTATGGGTTATAAAATCGCCTTCTTTAACAGTTCGCTGTACTGAATCGAGCGTCGACGTTTCCTTTCCATTCCAGACAACGGGTCCATTCAGCCAGGTTTGATTTAAGGTTGTTACCACAGCTTCTGGCGCAGCACAATGAATTCCAGCCCCCAAACAAACAATTTCACGATCGAAAAAGAACCAGGCTTTTTGAGCCCTGACCCCGTCGTACTGCACCGACATAGCTGAGGCCCCTGTTTTACCGTTGCTTATGCCGCCCGCAAAATTATTTGCTGCACGTGCCCCCCATTGTTCTTTCAGCTCCAGGTCGCCCGGATAATCGCGCGTTGTCGTGCCAGGAATTTTATCCCATTCCCATACGGGCATAATATTATAATATTCCGGTCCAAATACCTGAATGTTGGTCGCGCCATCTGACATATTACGGCCAAGCATATTTTCTCCATTTCCAGACTCCGATTTATTGGTACGGCTACTGGCCAATCGAACATTAAAATGGAATTGCTTACGCAGATGAGTGGTGTAGTCACCTTTCCAGTAATGGCGGTGCCCCTCAATATTTTCGGCATCAAAAGGCTGGACGCTATCCAGTTTTGCCAGTGCTTTATTCCAAATGGTATTTTTGGCGGGATCAATCAACTTCATTTGTTGTAATATGGCCGTCTCCTGTGTTTTTACCAAGATATTGGGGCGTGAGATCCCACGGCCATGTACATTAAAATCGATATAACGCGAACGTATAATTGGTAAATATGTTTCTGTGAGAAAACGTTCAAAAAGGTCCAGTCTTTTTTGGTCAACGGCATAAGGCGTCTCACGCACATAAGCCATAACTTTTGAAATCCCTTTCAGGAACTCCTCTCCATAACCTGCAATATACAACTGTGGACCATGTTGTAAGTAGGAAAAATCATATTGAAGTCCCTCCTTGTCATTCACGAGCTGTATCGGAAAAAGCAGTTGATCCATAGCTGCAGCCAATAGATTTGCATCTTCCAAGATCAATGCACGGTAAAAATAGTGCATGGCAATATCGCTTTTATTCGCCCCCGTTTTTATGTAAGGATCGCCACGCTTCATCAGCTCAACAAGTGGGGTCTCTACTGTCGCGGGAATTTTTTCCTTTCCAAATTTCATCAGGATAAGACAAACACCGATGGCCTTTGGGGAAGCGATTTCGTTATGCCACCAATTCGAAGATTCAAAGCGATTATTTGCCCAATATTGTGCCGCCAGCAGGATTTTATCGTAAAGTGATTTTTGCTGATAAGCTCCGCTTTGCGGAGAGACATAGGCAACAATAAGTGTCCTTAACCTATCCAAGTGCTCTCCGGGAGGCCAAAGCGATATCGACTTACTGCTGTAATCGATATCTGCCCAGGAACCGTCGGCGCGCAGTTGATTACATAGGTTACGTGTTTTATCTGCGCTTGACAATGGGCCACTTAACTCATCATCATATACATGCTTTTTAATGCGCACAAAAGTATCGCTGCTCTGTGCCTTTACCATAACCAAGGCAAAGGAAAATAAAAATAAGATTAGTACTTTCATCTGTTTTTAGTATTCATTACTTAAGGGTATTGTCGTTCTGCGGCACGTCCGACGACATCCATGCGGTGTTTCATCAGTTGATTTTGATCATTATCCAATACGGAGCTCAGCCATTTTGGATTCTCCAGTCCCTGTTCCCATTCCGTTAGTTTATGCAGCATCTCCTTTACACGCTTAGGATACTTCGCGGCCAGATTATGCTGCTCCCGAAGATCATTCTTGAGATTGAACAACAATATCGGATCATCTTTGACAACAATCAGTTTCCACTCCTTATGTCGTACAGCCCGTGCAATCCCCCGGCGCCAAAATAAATAGTCATGCCCATTTTTTTCTGCCGTATACGAAGTGAGCAAACTGATGCCATCGATTTGCTGTCCAGGGATTTTCTTACCTTTTATTGCGTCGATGCTGGTGGGTAAAATATCCATACCCGATACCATGGCATCGGATGTTATCCCTTTCGGTAGCATAGCCGGCCACTGCATGATAAGGGGAACCCGAATTCCACCTTCCCATTTTGATCCCTTTAAACCACGCAATTGTCCATTGTCTGCGCCATTATTTGTTGCCGCACCATTATCATTCATAAAAATGATTAAGGTGTTTTCATAAAGTCCTTCTTGCTTTAAATGGTTGACCAAACGTCCAATATTTTCATCCATATTGTCCAACATAGCCAGATAAGCCCGTCGCAATGGATCGGCTACATTTTTATACTTTTCAATGGTCTTCAGTGGTGCTTCGACGGGTGTATGCACAGCATTGAATGCTAAATACATAAAAAAAGGCTGGCTTCTATATTGCTGAACATAAGAAATTGCTTTATCAGTCAATGTTTCTGTCAAATAACGAATCGAATCTTCGGGGACTACACGTCGATCATCATAAAGTAGCTGCGTTGGCTTCACGGCTCCATGGATTGGGAAGTAAGGACGATCACCACCTATAAAACCATAGAAATGATCAAATCCACGTTTAAGCGGATTAAATTGTGGACCATCCCCCTGATGCCATTTGCCAATCGCCACTGTTTTATAGCCATTGTACTTCATGAAATCAGCAATGGTGGCTACCTGCGTATCCATTCCGATATCTTCCGGTGCGACACCCGCAGTCGGGCGTTTCGAAATATTATGTTCAAAACCAAAGCGCTGCTGGTAGCGGCCAGAAAGTAAGCCCGCCCGAGAAGGAGCGCATACCGAAGCCGAGGCATAGGCCGACTGAAAACGCACGCCGTTTTTCGCAAGTGCATCAATATTTGGGGTGTAGACCTCCCTGCCGCCGTAACAGCCAAAATCATCATAACCTCCATCGTCGCTCAGGATGACAATAACGTTAGGATGTTGCTGCCCGAATACAGGAATCCCAAACCTAAAGAGTATATTCACAAGAGTTAATATACTATAGCAAGTAAATCGGTAGATCATAACATTAGATTTATCCTTAAATGTATCGTTAAATGTATAGGATTTTTTGTTAAAAAACCGCAAACGATTTCGTAAGGCTATTTTTAGAAGATTAAAAATAAAGCTCCGAGATGAAAACAGATGAAAAAAAATTGGTCGGTACACTTGCTCATTTTTTGGTCAGTGATTTGGATGGCACTGCATTGAGGTCATTTATGGGTTCATTGACTTATCATCCCAGTACCATTAGAACGGAACTCGTTCTATTGTTAAGCAAATGGCAAAACAAAGCAGCTGGAACAGTATTTCCTGATGAGGACCTTTGGACGGACTTTAAACAACTTGCGGAGAGCAATTCCGATCTTGGTGTGGCTGTGATTGATGGCTGTAGCATCAACGATATTGCAAGTTTTTACGATGAAATTAATGCCGTCTACATGTCCAGCGAAAGCTGGAAGATAGGAAGCCTAGATGGCTTTGACGACTTGCTTTACGGTGGATTTGGGACCTTCAAAAACGCCAATTCACATTGTATTGTTTGGAAGGATATTGCACACAGCGGGACATCATTGGGCGTTGACACAACTTTGGCCTATTATCAGGCAAAACTCGGGGCACAATCACCATTCAATCAAACATATTTTCAAAAGAAACTAGATGAGCTAAAAGCTGGTCGTGGCGAAACCTATTTTGACGTTGTTGCCGATATTATCCAATCACACCGCAAAGTAACCTGGATTTACAAGGGGTATCCTCAGAACAAATCGGTATATTTATTATGACTAAACTTAACATATGAAGCATCTTATCCGCATCGTTTTCCTACTCTTATTCGTCCAGCAAATTGCACAGGCCAGTGAACGACTTAAAGTGGCTGTTGCAGGGCTCAACCATGACCACGTATTCTTGCTTTTAAATTTATATAAGGATAAAAAAGTCGATATTATAGGCATAGCTGAATCGAATGAAGCTTTATCAAACAAAATCCGAACACAGTATAATTTACCCGCCACAATCTTCTATCAAGACTTGCCAAGCTTATTGAAGCATGTCAAACCCGATGCGGTACTCGCCTACAATCCAACCGATGAGCATATCCGCGTCGCAGAAACATGTCTCCCGCTTAGGATCCCAGTAATGGTAGAGAAGCCTCTTGCTACGACTCTTTCCGACGCAAAGCGTATTGCATTTTTGACCAAACAGTTTGATACTCCTTTTTTGGTGAATTATGAAACAACCTGGTATAAAAGTAATCAACAATTGAAGCTGCTGGTCGATAATGGTGAAATTGGAAAAATCACACGCATACTTGTAAAAGACGGGCACGAAGGACCAAAAGAAATTGGCTGTAGCAATTACTTCCTCGACTGGCTTACTGACCCCAAAAAAAACGGTGGCGGGGCAATTATGGATTTTGGCTGTTATGGAGCCAATCTAATGACCTGGCTCAAAAATGGTGAAAGACCAATTTCGGTGACGGCCTTTACACAACAGCTCAAGCCAGAGGTTTATCCAAAGGTAGACGACAACGCCACCATCATACTGAACTACCGTGACGGCAGCACGGGCATTATTCAAGCTTCTTGGGCTTGGCCATACAGTGTTAAAGATCTGCAGGTGTTTGGCACAAGAGCTCAGCTGTATGCCAAAAATGATAAAGAGCTCTTAAAATATAAACAACAGAATGATCCACCCATGAATGTACCAACTACGGTCCCCTATTTTGAGAACCATATTGCCTATCTTGAACAGGTTCTGAAAGATGCCATGGTGCCGGAAAATGATCTTGGATCGATCCATAATAATGTCACGGTAGTCGAAATCCTGGAAGCGGCAAAACGCTCCGCTAAAGAAGGAAAGTCCATTCTACTAAAATAAAAAGATCCGTAGCTGTGCAAGCTATGGATCTTTTTCATTCCTTCCCATAAGCCATAGACCGGTCTGCCCAGTTAATAGATTAGCAATCAGCCTAGTTAGTCGACTAGGGGTCTAAGGGTTCATCTGGATCGATCGTATAGGCCTCTTCTTTTGCCTTGAACTCGATGATCACATCTGAAATTCGTCTACCCAATGTATAGGGAATATACCCCAATTCACGCATACAACGATCGCCCATCTTTTCCACCGCATCAATGTGCACTTTACTACTGTTAACGATGGCGTATTTATCTTTCGGAAAACCATAATTTAACAAGATACGTGCTGTATTACGCAAATTTGTCGTGGTATGTCTTGCATGCGGATCAATCAATATTGCCGCTTCGGGTACCCCCATAACCTCAATCAGATACTTTTTCATTTCTATTGCCTCAATAAAGCGCGTCTTATAGGGATGTACTTTACCGCCAGACAATACAATAAAAGGAGCCAATTTTTCAAAGTAGCTTCGGGCTGCCATACGCGCACGTAACATGCCACCTGGACTGATAGGCTGTCCATAGAGCTCGGGTCCCGCACCTAAGGTCAGCAACAGACTATAGGGATAGCTGGCAAAGTCGGTATTTTTGACCGCTTCGTAAGCTTTCTTGTTTTCGAGTTCAATCAGCGGCTCAAGTTGTGCCGCGTCCCATCGCTCATTAATTTCCAACAAGCGTACCGCAGTCATCATAGTCATAAAAAATGCCGTTTTAGGTGTTGGAATATCTTTGCGGATGTCTTGGCGAACATCGTCCAAAAGATGAAGATAGGCCGCACGTTTTACATCGAAAGAGATCGAATCTATCCTGGGGTAATTGGGACTTTTACCACCCGCATAGACGTCCACTACATAATTCATTGCCTTTAAATCCTGTTTCAAGGCTTTCGTAAAATAGGCCTTTGCTGTTTCATGATGCAACACTCCATAGGTCATTGATGGAATAAGATTAGCCTGAACAAGCTGGTCCAACTTCTTGTTATGACCAATTTGCCCCGCCAATTGCTCTGCCAACAGGTCAATTTCGTTATCCTGCCATTTGAAGGCATTCAAATAGCACATGAGATCGGAGCAATTAGCGCTGTTGTTAAAACGTTCGAACCGTTTTTCCAATACCTGTGCTATCGGCTTGGAGCTGACGAGCTCCTGTATAAGGGCAGAATCTTTTAAAAGCAAATAGGATGCATAATAATTCTTCCTGATCAGCCAATCCTGTGGACCATTAGGCATATTGTTTACCTGACCTTTGGAAATATGCATACAGCATATTCCCAAGGCAAGTAACAAGATTTTTCTGATATTCTTTATCATATCCATTCAATAACAGATTAATAACCTGGGTTTTGATACATACGTGTCGGATCCAGCTTATATTCATCAAAAGGAATTGGATAGTATCGATCCTTTGTCGAGATATTGGAGATTTTAGCATTTCCATAATCAGCCTGGCTCTTCGTTTTGAAATAAGTCACCAGTTCTTGTGCATTATAATTACGGATGAGATCAAACCAACGTTGGTTTTCAAATGCCAGCTCTACACGGCGTTCATGCAATATAGCCTCTTTTAAAGTTGGATATTTACTGCGATAAGCCGTATTCAACATGGAAGTAGCATAGGAAGGTAATCCGGCACGTTCACGTACTTGATCCAACAGCGCGATAGCTTCCGCATCCTTACCCAGATGATA
Organism: Sphingobacterium sp.; assembly: GCA_050281725.1. Taxonomy (GTDB): domain Bacteria; phylum Bacteroidota; class Bacteroidia; order Sphingobacteriales; family Sphingobacteriaceae; genus Sphingobacterium. The sequence continues at coordinate 49,175 of JBMAAL010000014.1, forward strand.
CTTCGCCTCGGCCAACAACAGCATCACATCCGCGTAACGGATCAAGATCCAGTCGTTTCCGCCCCAACCATTGGTACCGGCAGCGTCACTGTTATCCCTAAATTTGGTTACAAACCAATCGTTAACCTGTGTATTGGAGGCAAACTTTACCGAGAAATCTTTTCGGATATCGCTTTGCTCGTAATCTTTGACCAGATCTAGTTTTGCCACTTCACCCGCGCCTGTCGAGTTGTAGCGTGAATTGATGGTTTCTCCCCGCGCCTGGTAATTGCGGGCAATACTTGAGCTATAGTTTTGGTCACCTTGTTTGTACTGAATCTGAAAAACGAGCTCTTTACAGCTATTCTTCTTCGTCACATCGAAAACATCCGCATAGGGGATTTCGTTTAGTTTGCCAAAAGTTCGCATTTGGTAGGCCGCATTGAGGTACTGTTCTGCTTTCGCAAAATTCTCCGCACTACCTGATGTCTGGGTTGCACCCAACGTTAAGTATACTTGACCCAAAATTGCATTGATGGCCGATTTAGACGCTCTGCCGATCACGTAATCTTTTTGTGTATTGGGAAGATTGCTGGACAATGCCTCCGTCAAATCTTTAATGATCTGTTCGTACACAATCGACTCTTTCTGCCGAAAAGCCAATTCATTTGCTTGCTCTTTACTGGTCACCTGTACGGTAGATAATGGAATATCTCCGAATTTACGTACCATATGGAAATATAATAATGCACGAACGAATTTCGCTTCCGCAATATACCGGCCTTTTAATTCTGCACTTGTAAAGGTCACATCGTCGACATGTGAAAGAACCACATTACAGCGGCTGATTGCCGCGTACATAGCCGACCAATGTGTCTTGAGATAGGTATTACTTGGCAGCAACGAAAAGTCATTGAATTGGAAAGGTTCCCCGGCATTGGATTGGTTATCATTACGTCCCGAATTATCTGAACGTTCCTCGTTATATAGTGTGCTAGATTCACCGATGGTGCTACCCGAACGAAGGGACTGGTAGAGCCCATTGACAGCCAAAAGCACATCATTTTCCGACTTGAAGTAATCATCGATCGTGACGGCATTTGGATTTTTCTGATTTAAAAAATCTTTGGTACATGAAGACAATGCCAACAAAACAAAGGGTAATATATATCTTTTTTTCATCCTGTTATTTTTTTATTTTTCATCAGCCTAGGTAACCGCAAAGCGCAGTCCGTAGGACTATTTTTACAATACTGGAGCTATTAACACGGGGTTTTCCTTGAAATTTCTACGTACAATAGCGGCTCGATCCTGCTATTAGAACGTTACTTTCACACCAAGGTTATACGATCTCACCAATGGATAAAGCCCATAATCCACACCTGGAGTCAGGTTGCCACGTTGATTATAATCCGGTTCCGGGTTGTAGCCTTTGTATTTAGAAATCGTAAATGGATTGTCCACTGTCGCGTAGACCCTTAGGCCAGAAAGTGTTAACTTTTCTGCCAGACTTTTGGGAAGATTGTAGCCCAACGCAATATTTGTCATACGCAGGAATGAACCGTCCTGCAGATAAAAATCGGAAAGACGTGTACTGTTACTTTGCGTACCGCCACGCGATGCACGATACACTTTACCATTTCCTGGATTTTGAGCCGAACGGTAGCGTTGTGCCACATCCGCATATTGATTGCCGGAACCTTCCATATTGTAGAGGTAATAATCATAGCCATCCAGCACTTTATTCCCTTGGGAGCCATTAAATGATGCGCGTAGATCGAATGCCTTATAGCGAGCATTGACGGCAAAGCCATAGGTGAAATTAGGATGTGGATTGCCGATCACACGTTTATCGGCATCATTGACGATACCATTGCCGTCTACATCTTCAAAATAAAGATCTCCAGGTTGTAGCGGAGTTGTTGAAGCTGCTGAAGGTGCAACAGTTTTATAGTTTTCCTCCGTTGCAACACCCAGAACTTTAAAACCATAGAACATACCAATTGGACTTCCTTCCTGTGTAATATGCGTTAGGTATGAGCGTTCAGCACCATTCGTCAAGATGGTAGAAGCTCCACCAAGATCAAGCACTTTATTTCTGTTGACGTTGATATTCCCACTTAATCCTAATTCAAATTCATTTTTGCGAATCAGTGTTGCATCAATCTGTAGATCAAAGCCTTTATTCTGCACCTTCGAATTTGGAAGATTGGTCAGGATTGTTGTTGATCCAGATACGGCGGAGAGTGGCTGGTTGAACAACAAATTGAAAGAACGGCTCAAGTAAAAGTTGGTCATAATGTTCAGTCGGCCTTTTAACAAACCGAGATCAAGACCAGCGTTGTATTGCGAGGTTGTTTCCCAGCTCAATTTTGGATCCAGTAGATTGCCTGCCGTATAAGAGGTCTCTACTTTATCCCCAAGGATCACACCTGCTGGTGAGTTGATCACGGATATCGCATTATAATCGCCAATATTATTATTTCCACTACGTCCCCAGCTTGCTCTTAGTTTGACTGTCGATTGCTGTCCTAACCAATCCGTATAAAACTCCTCCTTGGAGAGGGTCCACCCTCCTGACACTGACGGGAAAGTTCCCCATTTGCTGTTCGGTCCAAAGCGCGACGAACCGTCTGTACGAATGGAAGCTGAAAGGAAATATTTGGAATCAAAGCTATAGTTTACACGGCTAAAGTATGATTGGAGCGTTGTAATACGTTTGAACGTATCGTCTTTTAGCAATTGGAAATTAGAAGGATCGGCTCCTTTATCTGTAATTTCCCCAATCGCATTATTATTAAAACCGTTGGCTCTCACACCCTGATAATCGTAATCTGTTCGTTGAGCCGAATAACCCAATAGAGCAGATACCTGATGTTTACCACCAAAGGTCTTGTTATAGTTTAACGTTGTTTCCAGCAATTTGTCCAATTCATTTTTTGTCTTGGCATCTGCATAGGCAGCAGAAATTGCCTGCGGTGAAAAGGGTTTGTTATTTCCATCGGATATACTTGTCGGACGGAAATAATCATACTTCTCGTCGTAAGTAGACAACCCACCATTTACTTTTAGATTTAAGCCGTCAATAATAGAAAAATCAGCAAAGGCATTGTATACTCCCCTCTTTCCACGGCGGTTGTTTTTAATCTCAGTGACATAGGCCAGTGGGTTTTCAGGATTCTGGATACCGTAATTGTTCGCCGAAAGATCAGCCATTAGGTATTTGGCGTAGGTCCCATCTTCGTTATAAACAGGGAGGGTAGGCAAATAAATTAACGCGGCCATTGATGGGCTTCTGTCGTAACGCCCTGTCGTCACCTCATTATTGTCGTTATATGTAAATGACACATTTGCGCCAACGGTCAATCTCTTGCTTACTTTGCTATCGATATTGGCACGAAAATTAAAGACTTTTTGGTCCGTCCCAAGCATGATCCCTTGTTGATTCTGATAAGACCCGCTTAGGAAGTAGCGATTTTTTTCGTTACCGCCATACGTCGATAGATTATGACGTTGGAAAGGTGCATTACGGTACAAGGCGTCCTGCCAATCCGTATCATATTTCGCTTTTTTTGCTGTACCAGACGCAAAGTCATAGTAGTCTTCAGGAATACTCACCGAGCCGGCATTTCCGACATTGGCAATACGTGTTTTATTATCATCAAAACGTCTACTATCGCTCCAAGCAATCCCTTTCGTGGCCAAAAGGTCTTCATACGAATTGTTACGACCATCAATCAAGAGATCAATAAACTGTTCCGAGTTTAAAACATCGATTTTCTTGGAAAGCTGACCGAAGCCCCCCAATACTTCGTAGTCCACATTACTTTTACCTTCCTTGCCACGCTTGGTTGTAATCAAGACAACACCGCCAGCGCCACGAGATCCATAGATCGCTGCAGAAGCGGCATCCTTTAAAACATCGATGGACTCAATATCATTGGGATTGATATTTAAATTGTTACCTGCTGGATAACCATCAATAACGTACAATGGATCCGAACCAGCGTTGATCGATCCCATTCCGCGGACGCGCATTTTGGTCCCATCGTATGGAGCGCCACTTGTCTGCATCACCTGTACGCCGGCTACTTTACCAACCAATGCCTGGGATAATTTTGGTGCGCTCAAATTAAGTTCTTCGGCCTTAACGCTAGCGATTGCGCCAGTGACATCCGACTTTCTGATCCGCTGATAACCGATGGAGATGGTCACTTCTTCCAGTGTATTTTCATCGGTCTTTAGAGAAAAGATCTGCCCATTGGATTGGCTGACAGCTTGCACGAGTCTGCTATATCCAATAAAGGAAATACTCAGGTTATCGCCCATTTCAGCTTCGATCTGGAAATTTCCTCTTTCGTCAGACTGAACAGATTTTTTACTTTTCAAATTTTGAACGGTTGCTCCTGCGATTGCATTTCCTTGGGTGTCGAGGACACGGCCTTTGACGATCCCCTGTGCATACGTAAATTGCGAGGTGGTTAGTGTGAGCGATTTGGCTTGAACAGCGGTTGAGCTCGCTGCAATGGTACATAACAACCAAAAGACATTGTTGGCTTTAAATTTCATAAGTAGCGCATTTGATTTATGGGTACAAGATTACAAATGCTATATGAAGGGAGGGTCAAGAAAACATTAACAGTTTTTAACTAAACCGGGTTAGCAAGCTAAGAAAGCTTAACAAAAGGATAACAAAAAACCAGAGATTTATTGCTTAAGCTTCCCAATAAAAAAACGATAAATCAATAAAATCAGAAGAAATGAGATCGAAGCAAAAAGAATATTACCAATCAATTTGAGGGGTTCAAATTCATGATATCCGACCTGCTCGTTAAGATCCAGGCTATAGCCACTTCCTTCCCAATAGAATATCCACGGAAATCCTACAGTTAAATTGCCGTCGACGTCCAGTTCATTGTGGTAGAAACAAGCTGTTAAAATAGCGAAAACACCGATAGTACCGACGAGAACTTTGAATAATGCCGATACTATTGATGTTTTACGTTGTTCAGGTTTTGCGTGCATGATTAAATATAGCGATTCATTTTGATTGCATGTTATAATCACTATAGTTACCTTGCTAATAACTAGCTTGGTCTACACATTTTGATCTTCGTAGTTTACAAGGTTGATCAAACTTAACATAGAATTATGCTATGTAGGTTGTTTAATCTTTCACCACCACTAATTAAATTTTGCATCCTCCCCCTTTCTGTCAACCGGATAAAAAGAATATCTTCCTTCTACATTTATGATGACCAATTTATTTTGCTGAATTAGTCCATACAGTACATTTTTCAAATGTCTTGGATAAATCCGGAGATGAGCCAATCCCGTATCCTTAACTTTCCGAAACAATTGATAGGGAGATGCCCCTGACGTGAAGAAATCTACATCCAAAAGGAGGTTAATTTTTTGCCGTACATGCAACATCGCATCCGATTCAAGCTGAAGGTCCCTTTCAGCCTTCCATTCTTCAAATTGTAATTTGGGAGCAGCGGATTTATTCCCTCGGGTTATAAACTGCCAAGGCAGTTCGAGCGTATAACTCCATTTTACCTCATCCTCTTCGATATGCAGGCGCACAAGACGCTCTTCGGAAACTTCATATTTTTCGCGGTGGAACTCCATCGCTTCTATGCAGGAGCTTGCATAGATGCGGTCGAGAAGGATAGACTCTTGTATTAAAAATTTTCGAACTTGATACATTTTCTCAAAATCCAAATAAGCGTGATCGGCTCTCCCCAGTAAAAACGACAGTTCCTCTGGCCTCCACCCGTGTTGGATACGTCGCTTAAGATAGGTGTACCAAAGCTGAAAATCGTGCGAATACATCATTCCCGAATAGGAAGTTTTTATAATAGATTCTGTTTTCATAATTTATTTTGTCATTGGTTATTCAAATAATTTAAGCAGCTCTTCTTTACTGATCGATTTCATCAGATTCGTTTCATCTAAAATAAGTCCTTCGGATATTCGTTTTTTACTTTCCTGAAGTGCTAAGATGTACTCCTCAACGGAATCCCGACAAACGATCTTGTAAGCCATGACATGCTTGTCCTGACCAATGCGGTAGCACCGATCTATTGCCTGTGCTTCGGCAGCGGGATTCCACCATGGGTCCAAAATATAAACATAATCAGCCGCGGTCAGATTCAAGCCCGTTCCTCCGGCTTTGAGGCTGATTAAAAACACACGGCATTCGTCCTCGTTCTGAAACCTTTCGACCGCATTTTGACGCTGATCCTGATTCATTTTGCCATCAAGGTAGGTATAAGCTATCCCCTTATTTTCGATTCGTTGAGCCGCAAGCTTAAGCATAGAAGTATACGCTGAAAAGAGTAGAATCTTATGATTCGGAGCTACTTCATCCATGATCTCATCAATAAAATCCAATTTAATAGATTCATGACCGAAGCCACCATCTTTCATCAGCATAGGCGAATTACACAGCTGTCGTAGTTTTTGTAGCGCCTCTATTGCCAAAAATTTGGATTTTGTGGAATCGGCACTATTCAGATTACTTTCAATCTCCCCCTTGAATATCTTTCTGACCTTATCGTAGATCTTTCTTTGCTCCGGAAGCATATCCATATACAGAATTGTTTCTGTCTTTTCAGGAAGGTCCAAAGCAACCTGTTTTTTTGTACGCCGAAGAATAAAAGGCTGGATCATCTTTTGGAGTCCAAGGATAGTCGCTTGCCCTGTATTTTCATCTTTGATCCCCCTATAGGTTTTATTAAAATTGCCATAGGTTCCAAAAAAACCCGGGTTGACCATACTCATTTGTGCATAGATATCCTCCACTCCATTTTCAATAGGTGTCCCTGTCATCGCTATGCGATAGTAGGATTTTAGCTCAGTGAGCGATTTAAATCTTTTTGAATGACGATTTTTTATCGCCTGCGACTCATCTAAAATCATGTAACTAAAGGACTGGGATTTAAGAAAATCAAGCTCCATCATAACTGTTCCATAGGTTGTAATCAAGATGGATTCGTTCTCTATTTCTGTGACTTCCCTCCTTTTTTGTCCATGATAAATAGCTGTCCGACGATTTGGGGAAAATTTCTTAAATTCTGCCAGCCAATTGAATAGCAGGGAATTGGGTACAATAATAATTGAGGGGGCTGCCTTTGGATTATTTTGATAGAAATATTCCAAAAGCGTTATTGCCTGTAAGGTTTTCCCTAATCCCATATCATCAGCCAAGATACCGCCCCATTGAAAATCGCTTAAGAATACCATCCAGCTAAACCCTGCCTGTTGGTAAGGACGCAACTCTGCCTGGATCTCTTTCGGAACATCCAACAGGGCTATTTCATCCGTATTCAACAGTTTCTTTCGACGTTCAGCTAGGCTATTTTGAATAATACGGGGATCAATTCGATCCAGCCGTGTTTGGAAAGATAGCAATTGGGCTGAAGTGAGTTTAAGGCAGTCGGTTTCAACCACCACATAATTAAACAGCACATCAAATAATGCTTTATCTGAGGCTTTGATATATCCGAAAGATTTATCCGCCAATTGAATGCTACTGTAGTCGTTTATGATCTTTTCTTCAAACTCTCCCGGTAAATAGGTCGTTGTTCCAAATTTGAAAATCATGTAAATGGAAAATACATTATTGTCCTGACGAATATCCAATACTTCCCATTTCAGTTGGTGCGGCAGCAAATAAGCTCCCTTTGAAATATTGTTCAGTATAGTTTTGTACCCCTTGCTCTTACATTTTTTTATAAATTCATACAGTCTATTTCTGTTGCTATACCCCTGCCATTCCAAGCGCTTAACCATCCTATTGCTGCAACTTTTCAAATTTGGCAACTGTGCTTCAATAAAGGTATTAAACTCATTCTCGCCAACAAGATCTCGCTCAGTATATAGGCAGGTTCCATTTTCCGATTTTAAAATCAAGTTTCCTCCATATGGAATTACATATTCTTCCTTTTCACTCAGCATAGCTTTCAATTCGAAATTTAAATGATCATCGTCGTCTTTCTCCACCACAACCTTAAATTGAGGCACATGATGAGCAGTATTAGAAATAAAAACTGTATTCTTGTTTAAAGGTTCAAGGTCTATATGAAAGGATGTTGACAATGGAATCAACATACGCGTAAAGAAGTCTTCATAGCCCCTCTTCAACACCGTTATTTTAGTAGAAATACTGTAAAAGAAACGTAATAGAAACTCCTTTTGAAGATTATCAACAAAAAGACACTCATCTTCGTTCAAATTGATAAAGAAGAAATTGGACCGACATTCGGATGTATAATCTTTCAACTCCTCTCCTTTGTAGACAAGAATTAACGATAGAAGCAGGTGATCGTTGCCTTCTTTCAAATGAAATTTCAGGCTAAGATCATCGCCCGCCAAGATCACATTCCGATAAGTTGTACGATATTTGGATGGATATTTGAAGTTTTCAATTGTAGTTTTAAAATTATTCCTATCGACAAAGGCAACACGTAATCTTTGATCCGATTTTCCTCCCAAAAGTTTACGCCAAGCACTGATGATAAAATTCTTCTCCACACGATCAAAGTCATTGCGCACGTCATCTTTTTCCCTATCCCCTAATTGTCTTTGTGGACTTTTGGAAAAGGCTAAAACCTTACGACATAAATCGATTTTTAAAACATCGCTATCAGCAAAATTCGCCAAATCATTACCAAATTCTCCTAAATAATTTATCTTACTGTCTATTTCAAAAGGTATTAAAAAGGGCAGTCCGTCCACCTGACGCTCTCTAGGAACAACATACATAAAATCCGGAAAAGGCGACCCAAGCTTTCCTAGCCATTGGTTTTCAGATGCTCCATCTAGCAATTCCGATTCAAGTTCCTGGTGGTCGAAATAATTATATACCTGCCCAAATTGATTATGGTTTTCAATACAAACCTTATCATTGCGGTAATATAGCCTTGAAATACCCAATTGAAAGAACTTATGCTGACTTTCGGGTAGGATGGCAATATCTTTTGCATATAAATCATGTAAGAATTTATTACTGAGTAAAAACTTACGATAAAGTCCAATAATTACATAATCACACAGACTTTCATGACGCTTTTTACAATCACACTTAACCTTCAATCCGATTTCTTTGATCTCGAGATCAATTTTGAGATATTTGTTTTTATAATTTCCGTCTCTTCTTAGAGAAAATGGCCATTTAAACTTATTGACTTTGATTACCCTAACGCTGTAACTATAAAGGTGGAAATCTTCCAGTGGTATTTCTCCTTTATATAACTTAAGAAAGTAGTCTGATGAAATATAAAGATCCTCTTGGTTTTCCCAAGGAATAATAAAGCTATTCTTCTCTTTGTCAGGTATAATCGGAGCAACATCAGTTGCTAGCCCCAGATTTTCAACACTATTTCCCATAAATCCTTTTTTATTGCTTATTGAAATTAACCTCCGATTTCAACTCCATATACCGTATACTCTGATCGCAGAGATCGACAAAGAAATCCGTAATTTCCTTCGCTTTTGACCTAAAATAGTCCACATCAAGCTGAGCCAATTGTGAAGGAAGCTCATAGACCCGCCCTTTCATTTGTTTTAACAGCTCTGCATTCAATATTTCCTCCACCTCACTTCTTGCTGTAAAAAATTCTTTCACCTTTTTATCACAGATACAGGTCCAATCCACCAGATCTTCAATGGTGACATTCATCGGTGCATAACCAATTCGGAGGTACAGATAGCTGTATAGTCCAATAGAAGTCAACTGATTTAAGAATAATACAGCCAATTGGGCACTAGAAAGGCTTTCAGAAGAAAAAACAGTCAAAAGATCCTGCATGAGTTTTGAATTGCGCGTCCATGAAATGGCTGTCTTAAATAGTGTATCATGCCAATTGACAGGCACAACCGAATAAGTCGGTTTATAACGCGAATGGCGATAGAGAACAACAGATTCATTCCAGATGGTATGAGAGAAACGGCTACCTCCGTTTAGTTTTGTCTCTAGAAAGTCCGTATTCAAAAAAGCTACAACTGCAGTAACTTGACCGTAAGCGACTTTTCGAAAGTGACAGTGACCCAATTTCTTCTTTATCACAACAAGGTAGATCTCGGCTTTTCCATTTTCCTGACGAGGAAAATCAAACAGCCCTTTTCCATGGGCATCGCTGACATAATAATTGAGCAACATCATTTGTTCGGGGTTATTTTCCTGGCGGATCTGATGCAACAACTCCTGTACATCGCTCTGATACTGCGCTGGCCAAGGGAAACTATGAAAGTCTGCACCAGCTTCGACTTGCTCTTGTTCCTTCATTTTAGCCAACTTGCTCTTTTCTAGTGCTGCTTGGGCAGCGCCTTCTGCGGTCACAAGCGCATCGTATACGGCCTGCAAAGCTTCCGTAAAGTAGCGGAACAACTTTTCTATTGCAGCCTGCAATACGAGACAACGATCATATAGTTGCGAAGCATCTACGGCCGAAATCTCCAGGTCTCTATTTTGATTAACGGCATTAAAAGAACTATCCAGTAATGCAAAACGCATCTTATCTTCGTCGGTCTCTCCCATAAAGACCGATTTGAACATCGGAAAATGCGTATGCAGGCTCCGAATTCGACTGTCAAGACTATGTACGTTATTTCCCTTACCTTCTACCATTACCTGAAGCAGTTTCAAATGACTTTCCAAACTTTGGTGAACCATAAATAAGGCACGCGGATAATTGGCTATTTCTGCAAATGTTTGTGCTCCCTGTAAAAACTCCGCGGATACAACGGTCGCCTTCTCATAATACCTTTCCGAGAGATCCAATATGCCACGTATTTCCTTTCCTTTACTGATGAGAGAACTACTTCGTGTACTACTAAAAATCTCATGCTGAGGCAAGATCGCATAACAATAAAATAAGCTTCCAAGCTTTATTTTATTCTTCAATTCTGGCGCAAAAATCAATTCAAATGAAATGTTCTCCTGATCCATCAAGCACAACTCCACAATAGGTTTTAGCACTTTGTGTGAAAGTCCACTCACGGGTTTTAGCGCTAAAACTAAATGATGGGATTCCTGATCGAGAAATTGATATTTAATGACATAGGCACGATCGAGATCCATACGCTGGGAAAGCCGATCAATAATTAATTGGCTATTAATTTCCATACTAAATGATTTAAGGTTAAAAAATTAGCGCAACAAAACAGACCAACAGATCAAACTGTTACAGACCATTATTGCAAATAATCAATACTTAATTTGTAAAAAAGATAGTATAATATCCAAGGAGACTACATAGGGTCAACACGTTTTAATAAATAGACGTTCGCCCCTTGGCTTTTTAGGAAATACCAGCACCACAATTAAAAATGTATCGAAACTTTCATTTCGTGAAAAAGTGATAAGCTACCGCTGGTAATTTGATAACTAAACACTTTGTAATTCAACTACAAGAAAAACAATAACAATACAATTATATAGTTAATATATACAAATATATAAATTAACAATTTTAAAACAAATTATTTTTTAGATTTCACTTTTGTATGTTTAAAAATAGCCAATAAGTAAATCCATTAGTGCTTTAAATACACGAATTATAAATAGCAGGAGGCGAATTGTAAACAATCGATAGATTACTTATATACTTCTGTTATCTTTAGCGGAATAGATCTTTAATAATTGCTATAGAACATAGCATTGACAGTTATGAACAGTAGTTTAAAAATGGGAATCCTAAGTACTTTGATAAGCCTACTCTTTTCCTGCAAAGAGCAAGTGAGTCCTTTGTCTGATGACTACTACAAAAAGAGCGGTGCGATTTATTTTATACCCGGCGGCAATGGTTTTGAACGAGGTTCGAGAAAGATGGTTGCCGATCTGGCAAGTTTTACTGTGATCAAAGAGGCCTATGCCCGCGATAAGGATCGCGTCTATTTTATGGGTTGTCCCCAAGAGCTGGTGGATGTAAAGACCTTTCAACTGAAAAACAAGGTTCCTGTCGATCAGCAGCATGTATTCAAGTATGAAGGTTTTGCTTCTGCCACTTCAGCCTGTAGCCAAAACCAGCTTACGATTATTGAAGATGCAGATCCCCTGACATATACAACACTTTATCATCAACTTCCAGCATTAGCTAAAGATAAAGCACATTACTTTTATCGGTATCAACCTCTTAACGTCGACTATGCAACGTTCAGCGTTGTTAACCGTAACTTTGTAAAAGATAAAAATCAGCTCTATGTCGTTACGGACAATGGTGTTCTTTCGCTGCACTACAAAACTGCTCGCGTTGAGGCGCTCAATGCAGCATATCTCCTCGTGGATGGCCGAAAGCTGCTTTATTATGAACCCTATCAAGAAATTGGGCTACTGGAAATCGAACTTCCTTCGACGAACAACATCAAATTTCTCAACGAGAAAACGATAATCATTGACCAATTGGTGATTATCTCGGGTAAGAAATTTGGATATGCAGCGGTCGATGCCAAAAGTTTCGAGCTGTTGGAAGGGGCAAATGGAAAAGCCCTTTGGTCGCGTGACAAAAATCATGTCTTTTATGAGCAACAATTATTTGCCGAAGCAGATCCAAAGACCTTCGAGGTCCTCAAGTTTGCAGTTGCCAAAGATGCGAACCACATTTTCATTGGCAATAGAATATTCAATGGACCCGATGTAAAAAGCTTCAGAAAGGTTGATAAATCCCGGGCAAACCATGATTTCGAAGATGACCTTGGCAACAGATACTGGTATCAAACCAACAAAGGACAGGTCCTATTGGTTCCGGTTACAAAGAAGTAATAGAAGCACCGAGGACTTTACGCCCGCGGTTAAGAAAGTATGAGTTCGTACCGTACAGATCTCCCATGTCCCAACTGTTCAACTATCCCCAGTTCCTGCAACCTTTGCAGATCCCTAGTCGCAGTAGCTTTTGAGGTTCGTGTAATAGAGATATATTTTTTTGCAGTCATCCCGCCAATAAAACCTTCAATTCCCTGCTCGAGCATCCGATTGATAACCTTTATTTGCCTATCATTCAATAGATCACGGTTTCTATCAAAAAATTTTGCTTTTCTTACAGTAAACTCAATGAGCTCTCTGGTTTCCTTTTGTGCCTCAAAAATTACTTTGGTAAAGTAGCTAATCCACCCTGTAATATCTAAACTAGCCTGCGCAATTTTTAAATTATCGTAATAAACTTGTTTGTTTTTCTCAATAGTTTTTGATATCGACAACAGGACTGGAGACTTTAATGTGTGCGACAGCGTATATTCGGCCAATGCTCTTCCTATTCGCCCATTGCCATCCTCAAAAGGATGAATTGACTCAAAGTAAAGATGAATGATAGCCGTCTTGACCAATGCAGCAATTATATATTCTGACTCCTTAACTTCGTATGAGTTAAACCAGTTAATCATTTGCTCCATTTCTTTTGGAACGACAGCAGACGGGGGAGCTTCATAATGAACGGTTTCTTTGCCATATGAACCTGAAATTATCTGCATAGGCTCCTCGCCCATACGCCATTTCCCAGCATTAATTCGAGGAAATCCCGCCATTAATATAGCATGCCATCTCATTATAACCTCGACTGTCAGTTCAATACCAGCACTATCTCTTATTGTTGTGATTAGTTCTGCGACCCCCGCAACTCTTCGATCACGAACAACAACATCACCCTGCATACCAAGATTTTTCTTAATTGAAGACATTACATCTTCACGGCTCATATACTCTCCCTCAATTTCCGAGGTTTTCATAGCTTCAGATATAAGCACCTCTACAAATGCTTCCTGTTTTAGCGCTGAATTCAGTCCTGTTAACAAACCGTTTAAGGCCCCCATTTCTTGCGCAAATGCAATCGCTATAGATTGAACCTCTTCGAGCCTATAAATGAAATTAGGCCACTCTTTATATTGCCAGTTATACATATTGAGCCGATTTAAAAATCTAATCGGCTCAAATATAAGTAAAATTTGAGCCGATTAACCAAATTAATCGGCTCAAAGGAAAAAGCATATTCATTATTGGCCGCTCTTGACGATAATTTACAAATCCAGCAAGGGAAAAATTCCCTTCCTTTTGAATCTTCAAAATAATCACTGAAATCGGCTATTTTTCTAACGATTGTTTTCCCCTACTTTAGCTTCCAAACCCAAAGGTTTAGTAAGCGTATAGTTTAAATACCGGTAATCAACAAGCTAGTAACCGCAACAATACACGAGCTACTTACAAACAACCAGGTTCAATTCATAGAAAAAAGATGATCAAATCATTATTGGTAAGTATAACAGCTATGCTCTGTATGAAAGCATGTGCGCAGGAACCCACAGTTATCAAAAAAGATGTCGCCGCTAAATGGATTCCCTATCAAACCAAAAATAAGCAGTTTGTCTATGTCGACAGTGCATTCCATAAGAAGCTATCTCAAGAGTTCCATTGGGTTCAGCCTTTCACATCCACAGGATATGCACTGGTAGCCAATGAAAAGGATCAAACGGGGATCATTAACAGCAAAGGTGAATTTATCGAACATTATTCCGACGCAGATTTACAGCTCTTAGACCTCGAACAGGTGACTCTCGTAATGAAACGCCAGGAATATGAAAAGAAATTGCCCTTCTGGAAATGGGACTGGAATATCCTAAGCAGTTATATCAAGAAAACAGCTACTTATGTCAAGCTCGAAATACGGGTATTGGAAAGTAATCAGTTCTTGCTGAAAAAAGATATTCCTTACGATGAGAACGAGTATAACCTTGCAACTTACCCCTTAGACGACAAGCATCTGATCCTCAATGGGAACCTGTATCTGCTAAAAGATCAAAAACTTAAGCAAATAGAAGAACACATTGAAATGCCCTTGGAAAACGGACGTTATATTCCAGCATCAGCAAACGGTTTTGCCATCCTTAATATCCAAAGCAAAAAACCGATTTTATCCGCTTTGACAGGCATAGACAAAATAGACCTTCTTTGGAAAAGTGAGGCCATACAGCTCGATTCCATCAATCAGGAGCGCTACAGCCCCGCAATCCCCAAACTACTAAAGGACAATACGACAGGCAGCATATATGTCTTCCCACAATATGACAAAGCGTTTCCAAAACAAATTAGACAAGCCAATGCTACACAGATTGCCTTTCTAAAAGAAATATCCTTAGTTTATTCGGTGACTAATTCGCCCTATTTTATTCTAGGCAGATTTAACTACGATCATGCCATCTGGGCTTATGATTGGCTATATATAGATAAAGATGGCAACTTATTGGACACCATCAAAGCCCCGAATTTCTATATCCTGGATCAGGTGGGTAATTTGGTCTGGCCAGACAAACACATGTTACTCACCTCAAATGCCATGGAGAAGAAATGGAAGACCGGAAAAATAAAATACATCGATTCATCAGAAGATCTTTATTTAATTGATGTAAAACGAGGTGATCTGGAACCTACAAAAGGCCTATGGAATTCAAGTGCAAAGACTTGGGATATAAATCCCGATTTCGAACATATTGAAACCTTAGATGGTAAACGACAAATCTTCGCATTACAGGAGCATAAAGATGGTCGCTATACTTTATACAACAATAAGACAAAACAACGAATCGGCAACAAAAGCTACATGACCATCAATCCCAACGGTTGGGTACAGCATAAAAATGAACACAATCAGAATGAGAGCTATTTTATAGACATCGCTACAGGCAAAGAATATAAAGAATAAAAATATACCGCTCAATTTCAGCAGAAATTACCAAGATTAATTTATAACAGACAAAATATACTCTTTAAGATTTATTAACTTTAAAGGAATACTGAGTTATTAGCTTTGTCCAATTAAAACTGATCTTGTGAGCGAATTATTGATAGCATCATTAAAGCAAGGTGACCACTTTGCCATGGAACAGATTTTTAATCTGTACTGGGAAGCCATATTTGATGCAGCTTTTAAGAAAATAGGCGACGAAAATGTGGCTCAGGACATTACCCAGGAAATCTTCATTTCGCTGTGGGAAAACCGTGAACAGATCATCATATCGGGTGGACTTGCAGCCTATTTACATGGAGCTGTAAAATTCAAAGTCATCAACCATTTTCGAAACACGACAGTTAAAGATGGACACAAAGCCGAACTAGCGACTTTAATGAACCAACAATATGCGGATTCAGCGGACGACCTACTGATCCTAAAAGATGCGCAGCAAAAAGTTGAAGAAGCTTTGATGCTGCTTCCCGAACGTATGCGACTGGTCGTCACCATGAGCCGCAAGCAGGAAAAATCAATCAAGGAAATTGCCTGCGAGCTGAATGTATCCGTACAAACCGTCAAGAATCAAATTACCTCGGCCATGAAACTGCTCAAAAAAAGCCTCTCTTAGTCGCTTCTTCCATTTTTTTTGAGTGTTAACAATAATTTAATATACTCCTAATATTTTCGACTAGTACCATTTCCCATTTGAAGTGACATGTATTCAAATGAGGGAAGAAAAAGCAAAGCAGTTACTGCAAAAATATTTAAATGGAGAGGCTACCGCCGCCGAGATTAAACAAGTCGAAGATTGGTATGCCCAGCTGGATAACGCTGCAAAAAAAGTTCCGCAGGAACGAAAAGCTGCACTGCGCGAACAATTATTGGCCAATATTCAGTCCAGTATTTCAGAAAAGGGAAGTAAACGACCTTCCCTGCTGTATTCACCTGTATTCAAAATAGCAGCCGCTATTCTAATGATTGCTTCCATAGGACTTCTTTACTGGAAAGTAAATAATCAACCTATCGCAGCATCTGCGCAGATCGTCACGACAACCCTTGCAGGAGAACATAAAAAGATTGTCTTGGCAGATGGTTCGGAAATTATCCTGGAACCATCTTCAAAAATCAGCTATCCAAGTAAATTCAAGGGAAATATCCGTGAAATCGCACTTACTGAGGGGGAGGCCTTCTTTGACATTGCCCACGACGAGCAGCACCCATTTCAGGTACAGCTGGCCTCCAAACTAGCAGTTAAAGTATTGGGAACCTCTTTTCGGATAAAGGCCTATCAGGCTTCCGACCAAGTCGAAGTCACCGTTGCTACCGGTAAGGTTGCTGTACAACAACACGATAAGATCCTGGGCATATTAACCAAAAACCAAAGTCTACGCTACGATAGAGAGACCAAACAATCATCGCGTAGCGTAGTAGAAAAAAACACAGCCGTAGCCATTGCATTTGATGGAACATCCCTTAAGGAGGTGGCAAAAAGACTGGAATATATCTACAACATTGAAATTATCTTAAAAGACAACTCGCTTTCTGGGCTAAAAACAACAGCCACATTCAATAGCACACAAGATCCGGCAGAAATACTGGATATCATCTGCAGCCTACATCACCTCAAGTACAGTACGATTGAAAAGGATAAAATATTTAAAGTCCACAAATAATGTCTAAAAATTTACCTAAAACATCTTAGTCACCATGCGTAATTCATTACCTAATCATTACAAAAAAATGAAAACACCTGCATTCAAAAGAGAATTCTCTTTTTATCGGATCATGAAGTATCCCTGCATCGCATTTTCGATTACTTCGGTATTCTGCAGTTCGTTGATGGCCTCCCCAAGCATGGCCCAACGTCTGGACAAAAGCAGTGTAAACATCAAAATAAGCAAGGGCGAGAAACTCGATGTGATTCTCCACAAAATCGAGAGTCTTTCGGGTCTTCATTTTGTTTACAATCCCGATCTATTGCAAGAACGTAACACGATCTTAAGCGGCAGTTTTAAAACAGAACCAGTTCGCTCTCTCTTGAATAAGCTTGGGATCAATGCAGTGGAAAAAGAGGACTATGTGATCTTGAACACGCAAGCAAACATTAAAGCCGATCGGATCGTTACAGGTTTTGTACGAGATACATTGGGAACTGCAATTGCAGGTGTATCTGTAAAAGTAGTAGGTACGCAGGTTGGAACGACAACAGATACGAAAGGAGCCTTCCGAATCGAGGCAGGACCGCAAGCTGTACTTTTTTTTTCAATGGTGGGATTCCATTCCAAGGAAGTCGCAGTCGGCGAAAGTGATATAATTAATGTTACACTAAGTGAAGAACGTTCGACCTTATCCGAAGTTGTTGTCGTAGGCTATGGAACGCAGAAAAAAGAGACTTTAACCGGGGCTGTCAGTTTGGTATCACTTGACAAATTATCGTCTAGATCTGTCAACAGTGTTGGCGAAGTATTGGCTGGTAAATCTCCAGGTGTTATTGTTACGAATGAAGGTGGTGACCCAACGGCAACGCCACGTATCAATATCAGAGGCGCCGGTGGTATCAATGGCGAAAGTGTACTCTACGTTATTGACGGTTCAATTTTCCTAGGCACCCCACAGCTCAATCCAAACGATATCGAATCCATTTCAGTCCTTAAAGACGCATCGGCAGCGATCTATGGTGCGAGAGCTTCTGGTGGTGTGGTATTGATCACCACTAAAAAAGGAAAAAAAGGACAGATGCAAATTAGCGTTGATGCCAAGTTAGGCCAACAAAGTGCATGGCGAAAATTACAACCGTTAAATGCCGAACAACGTGCACAAGTAGCGGCAACAGCTGCTCAAAATGGTGGAACAACTATCCTACCTGCTTTTGATCCGACCAAATACCCAGAAGGTTTAGTCACCAAAACAAACTGGATGGATGAAGTTTTTAGAAACGCGACATTACAGGATTACAATGCTGCAATTAATGGCGGTAGCGAAAAATCTAGTTTTTATCTCAGCTTTAATTACCGCAACGCGGAAGGTATTGTGCTAAATACTAAAACCAAGCGCTATAATTTCCGGATAAATTCAGAACATCAGCTTACCCCTTGGTTGAAAGTTGGTGAAAACTTATCCTACAGCAGTACTAATGGAAATGGTGCCAATACGAGCAGCGACTATACAGGAGCACTATTGTCTGCCATTTATTATCCAACCAATGGAACCCCTTACAATGCAGATGGAAGCTTTGCTGGTCTACCGGGTCCATTCCCTGGCGATTACGGTGATATCATTAATCCTGTTGCGGAACTGATGCGCATCGACATCAACAATCCGGTCAATGTCCTTGTTGTCAATCCTTATGCAAGCATCCAATTGGCAAAAGGCTTAACATTCAGATCCAACTTAAGTATTACTAAATCAAACGCTAGATATAAAAGTTTTACACCAAGACGTCCTGAAATAGGTAAACCTGTTTTGAGTAACAGCTTGGTCGAACGCGCTGATGATGCAAACGACATCCTTGCAGAACAAGTTTTAAATTACAAAACTTCTTTCGACCAGCATCAACTTGACCTAACCGGTGGTTATACCTTTCAAAAGACAAAAAACACCTATCTATATACTTCCGGAGCAGGTTTTGACGATGAGTCCAAACAATACCGCTATTTAACAAATGCCAATACCATTCAACCTTCGGAAAGTGGCTATGCTTCAACAGCAATATCCTCGCTATTCTTAAGAGCAAACTACAGTTACAACGAGAAGTATTTACTATCGTTGATTGGTAGACGGGATGGGTCGTCCATGTTGACAAAAGAAAATAGATTTAAAAACTACGCATCTGCATCAGCAGGATGGGTAATCAGCAAAGAAGAGTTTTTAAAATCAGCAAACTGGTTAGACCAATTAAAATTACGCGGTAGCTATGGAATTTTAGGTAATCTCGGTAGTTTGTCAGCTGCAGCCGTAAACCCGCTACTAGCATCGACACAAAGTTATTTCGGTCAAACACCGGCCTTACAAAAAGGATACGTACAAACGATTCTGGCCAACAAGAACCTCACTTGGGCTGAAAGTAAACAGACTAATATAGGTTTAGATTTGGGAATTTTCAACCATTTCAACTTAGTCGCCGATTATTTTATTAAGGAAACAAATAAAATGATCTTGACGAGATCACTACCAGGTACAGCGGGCTTAAATAGTCAAACGATTAACGCGGGCTTAGTCAAAGACAGGGGTATCGAGCTGGGATTGACCTACAATAGTTCAAGAAATTCCGACTTTACGTATTCTATCAATGCAACCTTAACCAAATTAAATAACAAGGTCGAAGAATTAGCACCGGGCTTGAACACCATTGCTGTGGGTACTAATTTCAGAAATGAGTTAGCTCCGCTCTCTATTACCGTTGGACAACCGCTCTACAGCTACTATGTCCTCAAAACAGATGGTATTTTTCAGAGTCAGGCCGAGGCTGATAATTACAAAAATGCCAATGGACAAAAAATTCAGCCGAATGCAAAAGCAGGTGATTTTAAATTTGTAGACATCGATGGCAATGGTTCAATCGGGTCTGAAGATCGTTATTTTGCGGGCAGTGCATACCCGGATTTCTCTTATGGATTGAGCTTTAATGCGAATTATAAGGATTTTGATTTCAATATTTTTGCGCAGGGCGTTCAAGGCAACAAGCTTTTCAACGCTATCAAAAGAACAACGTATAGTGCGAGTGGACCTTCATACAACAAGTTAACGGGCATTTTGGACGCCTGGTCTCCAGAAAATCCGAATGGTAAAGTGCCAATCATTTCCACCTCAGATGCGAACGGAAACTTCAATGCATCCGATTTTTACATTGAAAATGGTTCTTACCTCCGCATTCGTAACGTTACATTAGGCTACACTTTACCAAAATCAATTGCAAACAAATTTAAGACGGGTAACGTACGCATTTATGCAACAGCCAACAACCTATTTACCATTACGAAATATACAGGTTTTGACCCAGAAATTGGAATGGATAACAATGGCCTTGATGTGGGACGTTACCCACAAGCCAGAAGCTTTATTGTTGGTTTAAATGTCAATTTTTAATCTTAAAAAAATGCCGATGATTTACACTCATCAGCCGTTAAAAAATAAAACGATGAAAACGAATATAAAATACCTTGCAATAGCAGCAGTAGCACTTTTTGCATCGTGCAATAAACAGTTAGATATAACACCAGAGGGCTCACCATCCGCACAGAATTTCTGGAAAACAGAACAAGATGCGATCAAAGCAGAAGCCGGGATGTATGAAAAGTACAACGAAGAGGATTATTACGGTCGTGGGATGTTTTGGTTTATTAATGCCAGTGACGACATGGTGACAGGACGTAACAAGCCCGAAGCCGACAATATCAAAAATTTCAACCGCAATTACATCGGTGGTGGTTATACAGAATCCCAATGGAGCATGCGTTATGCGATTATAAAAAGGGCCAACGATATTATTATCAATGTTCCCAATATAACCATGGATGAAGCTCGAAAAAAACAGATCATTGGCGATGCCTATTTCAATGCAGGTCTGGTTTATTTTCAGCTGGCAGCAAACTATGGCAACGACAAAGCGGGTGTACCTATTGTTACACCTGAAACAGATGCTTCCGTTCCGGTAGCCAGAGCCAACAACGTTAACGAAAACTACGATTACATCATTTCACTGCTATTAAAAGCGGCCGACAACCTTCCTTATTTTTCTGAAATGAAGGATACCGATTATGGTAAAGCGCACAAGACAGCAGCATGGGCTTATTTGTCAAAAGTATATCTGTACAAAAAGGATTATACCAATGCGGCCAAGTATGCGGATATGGTGATCAGTTCGGGCAAGCATGATTTATTGACCAATTTTGTGGATGTGTTTAAGGCGGCTAACAACTGGTCCAAAGAATATATTTGGTCGGTGGTGTGTACACCTAATGGTGGCGGTACGGGCTGGGGAAGCAAACTTCCAGGTGTGATGTTGACCAACAAAGCTTGGGGAATATACAATGGCTGGGGTTACTATCTGCCGACAAAAGAACTCTACGATTCTTTTGAAACAGGAGACTTGCGTCGTGAAGCGACAATCTTGAAACCGGGGGATAAATTCCAGTTTTTTGGCGCAGAACGTACATTTACAAAAGATGGTGGTGCGACTTCGAACTATCAGTTCAAAAAGTACATGGAACCATTTTCGTATGCTAACCCGATTCCAACGCACGTCAATCCAAATGGTGACAATGGAACAACAGATCTCAATGTACCCTTGATGCGTTATGCCGAAGTATTATTGATTAAAGCTGAGGCTGCCATTAATTTAAATGGCGCTGGCGCTGGTGATACCGAATTAAATAAAATTAGGAAAAGAGCTGGCTTAATAGCAAAAAGCGGAATGACCCTCGTAGACCTAAAACGTGAGCGCCGCAATGAGCTTGCTGGTGAATGGGCAGACCGTCACCGCGATTTGGTCAGATGGGGCGATGCGCAAGCTACCTATGCCAAACCTTTACACGATTTCGATGGTGCTGTAATCTGGCCGGCTAGAAATTTCAATCCGCAAGTACATGATGTTTGGGCTGTTCCACAACGCGAGATCGACAACAGTTCCGGTGTCATTAAACAGAATGCAGGATGGTAAAAAACAATAAATTAATGTGGCTG
>JBMAAL010000015.1:0-68372 GCA_050281725.1 Sphingobacterium sp.
CGCGCCAGTAACAACCCGTTATTTGTGCTGGATGGTGTGCCTATGTCGGGTAATTCGCCTCTGCCCGAAGGAAGAGGGGGCTTTTCTTCAGACAGAGGAAATGCATTGAGCTATCTAAACCCCGGAGATATTGCAAGCATGGATATCCTTAAAGATGCATCGGCTACGGCAATTTATGGCTCTCGGGGTGCAAATGGAGTCGTTCTAATTACCACGAAAAGAGGTAAAGTAGGTTCTCCTGAAGTCTACGTGGGTGCGTCAGGCGGTGTTTCGACGATGCGTAAATATCCGGATGTATTGGATGCGGCGCGATTTAGAGAAGCCTTGAAATTTTATACACCAAATGATGTTGCCAACGCGGATTTTGGTGGTAATGAAGATGCTTTTAGAGCGATTACAAGAAAAGCCATCACGCAGAATTATTATGCTGATGTTTCCGGCGGAGCTGAGTATGGAAAATACCGTCTTTCGGGTGGGTATTTAAATCAAAATGGTATTATCCGGGGATCACAATTGAAGAAATACACAGCAAATTTCACTGGAAACTTCCGTTTCTTGGAGAATAAACGATTAGGCGTGGATTTTGCGATGTTCTTAACGCAACTGGATAATAAATATGCACCAGTCGACGCCATGGTAGGTTCGGAGGGAAACTTAATTTCGCAAGCTTTGCAATGGAATCCGACAAGACCATTACGCGATGACCAAGGTAATCTGACTTACGTCAGCTCGACGACCCGAAATCCCTTGACGAGTATTGAAGCTTTTAAAGATGTAGCGACGACCAACACGACTGTGGTAAATATCGCTCCATATTATAAAATTACTGATGATTTAGAATATCGCTTTATTTATAGTGCGATGCGGCAGATTGGAAATCGCCAAGGTATGTACCGTACAGGGCTGATTGATCCGTCCAGGTCAAAAGATGAAGAAGCTTTTATTTCCAATAATGGTGAAACCAATCTACAAATGACTCACATGCTTTCTTATAATAAGCAGATCAATACAGATTGGAGTGTAAACGCTGTTGGAGGTTATGAGTACCTGGATTTCAATTTCAATAATAACATTTCCTACGGTAGGGGATTTACGTATATCGGACTTGATTATTTTGATTATATTCAAAATTCGGCAGTGGCTACACGTAGTATAGGATCCTATCGAAGCCCAACAAATCAATTGCAATCGTTTTTCTTACGTGGAGGTTTCAATTATTTGGATCGTTATTTATTGACTGCAACAGTGCGTAGAGACGGCTCGACCAAATTTGGTGAAAATAATAAATATGCTACGTTCCCATCGCTTGCAGTTGCATGGAATGTTGCTCAAGAAGACTTTTTGAAATCCGCAGGTATTTTCGATCAGTTGAAAGTACGTGTAGGATGGGGTAAAACAGGGAATCAAGAGTTTCCCGCTGGCGCTTCATTAAATCGGATTACATTTGGTGATGGGGGTAGTGCGGGCCAGGTAAACTTCCAAAATAAGGACCTGAAATGGGAAACCTCAACGACGCTCAATGCAGGGATTGATTTTTCTGTATTGAAAGGACGTTTATACGGTTCGATCGACTACTTTCACAAGAAAACAACCGATGCATTATTTGAACAAACCTTAGCGATGGACGGTCCGGCCGGACGTATCTGGGTGAATTTGGATGGTGAGATTCTTAATAAAGGGGTAGAAGTTGCGTTGACAGGAACACTAGTGAAAAATGACAACTGGACTTGGGATCTGACAGGTAACGCGACTTTCCTAAAAAATAGTGCGAGTGGACTTAAGGGTGATTATGAAACAGGAGCATTGCGCGGACAGGGATTCTCCGGTGTATTGGGGCAACGTATGACCAATGGACAACCTTTGAATGTCTGGTATTTGGCCGATTTCCAAGGTATTGATCCCGTAAAAGGAACGAGTATGTATCTGGGCAAAGATGGAAGTATCAGTACGGACAACGATCCGGCTGGGAATAAATTCTATAGACATAGTCCAAATCCGACAACACTTTTAGGCATCTCAACGAACGTGAGCTATAAACAATTTTCGTTGGCGGCCAATATGAATGGTGCATTGGGACATTATCTCTTTAATAATACCGCAGCTACCACGATGGGTTTGAGTAACTTGTCTGCACGTAATATCGGATCCGCATTTTTCAATACAGCAATTAAGGAGTCGATATCAAATTCGGCAGCTCCCTCGACACGTTTTCTGGAAAAAGGAGATTATTTGAAGATGGCAAACTTAAGCTTAAGTTACCGTGTTGGAAACGTGGGCAAAACCTTGAAAAATCTGAATGTATCAGTGACAGGGCAGAATCTGTTCATTATCACGAAGTATACGGGATTTGATCCAGAGGTGAATACAGATGGTTCAGTTAACGGAATACCTTCACTGGGAATTGAGTACTTACCTTATCCACCAGCTAGAAATATACTATTGGGAGTCAACTTCTCTTTATAAGCGTATGATATAATATTAGGGACGAATCAAAATATGAACAAGATGAAATTAAGAACATTATTATATATAGGAATGATCGGTACTGTAGTGACAAGCACTATTTCGTGTACCAAACTAAAAGAAGAATTCAAGGGGGAGGCTCAGGAAGGTGCGGTGATCGAAGCAGGGGCCCTGTTGATAACGGCTTATAGTTCATTGAATACGCCTTACCAACAAGAGCAACGTTGGGTGATGCAAGAGATTTCTACCGATGCGGCAATGGCGCCAACTCGTGGTGGCGACTGGGATGATAATGGGATGCACCGTGCCATTCACCTCCATACTTGGAATGCGGATAATGGTTATATGAACAATACCTTTGTGAGTCTGAGTACCGCAGTTTTTAATGCTGGAAAGGTATTACGAAGCAATCCGAGTACACAACAGGCTGCCGAAGCTCGGTTTATCCGTGCCTTGGCGATGTTTGATATTGTAGATTTATACGGTGTAGTACCTTTTCGACAAGGCGCTTCGCTGGAAGATTTTAAAATTGCCCCGGATGTATTACAACCACAGGAAGTGATGGATTTTATGATCAAGGAGCTTAATGAAATCATACCCGCCTTACCTGCGGGAGAGCTAAAAAAGGCCTATGTTGCAAATAAGAATGCGGCGAAGGTCTTGTTGATGAAAATTTACCTGAATAAGGGGGCCTTTTTGAATAGACAGCAGCCGACGTTTGCAGTGGAAGATATGAATAAAGTGATCGCCTTAGCCAAAGAAATTACCTCTACAGGTCCTTATACGATCGCTGCGAAAGGTAAATATTTCGACAATTTTGCACCTGATAATGATGAAAAATCAACAGAGAATATTTATACCTTGTATAATAAAAATGGTGATCGGGGTGGAAATGTGGATCGTACCTGGAATACGATTGCTCATTACAATATGAATCCAGGAGGCTGGAATGGTTGGTGTACATTGTCAGATTACTATAATAAGTTTTCGGCGAGTGACGAACGTAGAGGTATTTATTACGCATATGCAGCGGATACAACATCGAATAGAAAGGCAAAATTTGAACGTCAAAATGTTGGTTTTTTTGCTGGACAACAGTACAACTGGAGTACAAACAAACCTTTAAATGCAAGGAATCCATCGAATGCACCTTTATCATTCACGTCGGAGGTAACGATCCGTACGTCGGGTAATACGCTGGAAACGGCAGGCATCCGTCCGATGAAGTATGCATACGATTATGCTTCCTCGGGTCAAAAGAACAATGACTGGGTAGTCTATCGTTATGCGGATGTATTATTGATGCAGGCGGAAGCTATCCTGAGAGGTGGAACAGGAACAGCAACTGAAGCTCTTGGCTTAGTCAATAACATTCGTAATAATCGAGGAGTTGATAACTTAGCGACGTTGACTTTGGACAATTTACTCGATGAACGGGCACGTGAGTTGTACTGGGAGGGCTGGAGAAGACAGGACTTGATCCGGTTCGGTAAGTATTTATTGGCTTGGCAAGAAAAGGCTGCCGATGCCGGTCCGAAAACATTGCTCTATCCGATTCCGAACTTGCAGCTTGCAGTCAATCCAAACTTGAAACAAAATCCAGGATACTAGATTTTATTGATATCCATAAAACACGCAGTTTCAGAGAGTTTGTTTTAGTGCGAAGGTATTTAGATGACAAGTGATTTTTCTTATCATCTAAATACCTTCTTTTTTCTATATAGTGATTAAAACAGATCTATCTTAATGCCAACTTATACCTTATCACAATTTTTAATCGTCTTTTAGACAGTAATCAGTCATTGTTTATTCAGTTTACACTGAGCAATCACTGAACAATCACTGAATAAGCACTGTTAAAAGGGCTAATTTGGTCACTAGTTGAAACGAACTTGCTGCGCCTAAAAAAATAAAAGAGAAGAAAACAGGTCGCTCGCTTACGTAACAAAAAAAAGCGCTGTTGTGCGGGAGTGCACAGGTAAGGATGAAAACACGGATTTTACATACTAACCCTGTAATTGTATCGATTAATTGGCTATCTGCAAAGTAGCTTTTATAAAAGAAAGCGCCTAAAATGGGGATTTAAGCAATTGCTCTATTGAAAATATTATCTTGTTTTTTTGATAAAAAATAATCACTTTAGAGGTGGATAACTAGCCAAAAAGCATGGGTCATTTTGATGGATCAAATTGAAATTCTGTCAGATACCAATTTCGATATTCTTTGTAAAGAGGATAACAGCATTGAAACAAGACTATCTAAATGTAGATTATGATGGATAAAATCCTACAGCGGGCACCGACTAACGAAAAAGAGTTCTTTTTAGCTTATCGTTATTGGTACAGGAAATTATACTATTTTCTGTATCAGAAGACCCAATGTTCGAACCTTGCCGAAGATGTCGTCCAACAGACTTTTCTAATTGTTTGGGAACGCAAGAATAATGCGAATCAGCAAATCCAATTCAGTACCCAGCTTTTTCAGATTGCACGAACAAAATTAATTGATGAATTGCGGCGGCGTGCTTTGAATAGAAAATATGTGGAGTTTGAGAAACCTTTCGTACTGACGCAATATGAAGACCTTGAACGACAAATTGCCTATAAGGCAGAGTTAGAATACGTAAAAGAGCTGATTACACAAATGCCTTTTATGCGGCAACAAGTGTTTTATCTTCATAAAATTGAAGAATTGAGTTATAAAGAAATTGCCGTCAAATTGTCTATCTCTCCGAAGACTGTAGAAAACCACGTTAGCATTGGCCTGAAATTTATTAAAAATTTTTTTAAGTTGTCTTAGGGGACAAGCCCATCACTATTCGTATAACAGTTATATACCTATCCCGCTAAAAGGATAGAAACTGTTATGAATCGCAAATCCTTATTAAATAAATTCCTGGCGAATGAATGTTCTGCTGAGGAAGCGAAACTTGTGTTCACCTGGCTGAATGACGATCCGACATTATTGGACGATCTCATTTCGGAAGATGATTGGGTTTCCTACATCAATCAGGAAAATAAGTCAAAGCGTGGCGGAGATAGCCTGTTGAGAATTATTACTGTATTCATCCTGTTTGGTTTCCTGTTCATCTTATCTAATCTTTTGAGCACATCAACCGATAAACCTATACAAACAGCAAGCTCCATTCATGACATTTACTACAATCCTTCTGCTCAACCGAAAGAAATTGTTGCAGCGGACAATTCAATTTTAACTTTGGAACCCGGTGCACTGATTCAGCTGGACATAAAACCGGATCTTGATTTTCGGCGGGTTAAACTATTCAGTGGAAGGGTCAATTTTAAAGTAGCGAAAGATCCTTCAAAACCTTTTATCGTAGAAAGTGGCACGTTGATGACCACGGCGCTGGGAACAGAATTCATCGTGGATTATAACACGGCGATTGAGCATGTTTTGATCCGGTTATTTGAGGGGAAAGTTCGTGTTGAATCTATAGAACCGTCCATAGCCGAGACAAAGATTCTTAAACCGGGCCAACAGATTTATTTTGCCGGGGCAAACAAGATGCTTGTTTCAAATTTTACAGGTACACTAAAAATGAGCGTACGGGAAAATCTACCGACTCAGGTTCTGCTGTCGTCAACGGAAAAACCGTATCGTAATCCGGCAACAATTCATCAGAGGGCCAATTGGCTCCAATTGGAAGAAACTTCTGTATCCGATATTATTCAATACATCAATCATGAGCTTGATGTACCTATATCCTATGATTCATTAATCGTTAAACATTATCGGATAAAGGGTCGATTTAGTAAACGTCAAACCATGGACCTACAGGACAAAACGGATCTTGCAGCGTCTATTCTGCAGTTGATTGTTGAGGTGAATCCGTTTGTTCTCGAAAAACAACATAATACATATATACTCAAACCTAAAAAATAGAATCATGGTAAATTTCAACTTAACCAAGAAACCATTTTTTGTTTTTATTGCCTTGACATTGTTATCTTTTCAATGTCTAGCGGGAACAATAAATGGCGTAATCAAAAACTCGTCGGGGCAACGGCTAGCGGGGGTTAGTATTATTTTGAAAAATTCCGGCAGCAGTTTTTCGACAGCAGCTTCCAGTGCGAGTGATGGTAGCTTTCGTTTTGCTGATGTGCCTGATGGCAAAGGCTATGAACTGACTTTTTCATACATCGGGTATCAAAGCTATATGGAACGAAATGTGCAGGTCTCGGCCGCTGGAGCCACGACACTTTCCATTATTTTGGAAGATCAGGTGAATCAGCTGGAAGATGTTGTCGTGATCGGATACGGCAAACAAAAGAAAAGCGATTTGACAGGGGCTATTGCGTCACTTTCCAGCAACGAACTAACGAAAGGGGGAGCTGTGAGCAATGTTGGTCAGGCCCTACAAGGTAAAGCTTCTGGTGTCGTTGTAACACAAAATTCAAAGGCGCCAGGCGGGAGTACATCGATTCGGATTCGCGGAACCAATTCCATTAGTGGAAGTAATGATCCACTTTATGTGATCGATGGATTTCCAACAAATAATGGGATTAATATCAATCCCGATGATATTGCTTCCATGGATATCTTAAAGGATGCTTCGGCAACTGCGATCTACGGCTCCAGAGGTGCGAATGGTGTCATTATCATTACCACAAAACGTGGCCTTACGGATAAGAACAATATTACCTATAGTGGCTATGTAGGAACACAGAAGCCGATTGTACCATTTACCTTTCTCGATGGTAAACAGTATATGAATCTCGCGAATGCGCTTTATAAAGAAATTCAAGGTCAAGAAAATCAGGAGTATGCCGTTTATACCAAGTCACAGCTTGAATCTGATGTCAATACGGATTGGGTGAAGGAAACCATGCGGAACGGTATTTTGCAGAACCATAATTTACAATTTTCTGGTGGTGGTGAGAAAACAAAAGTGTTGACGAGCATAGGTTATTTTGATCAAAAGGGTGTTTTAAAAACAACAGACTTTAACCGAATTTCGGGTCGTATCAATGTAGATCAAAAGGTAAATGATTATATCCGGACTGGAGCGAGCCTATCGGCGCAGCGGGAAAAATCCAATATGCAGGTTTATGATGGGAATATCCTCAATTCAAATGTATTATACAGCATATTGACCTATGACCCAACAGTACCTGTCTATAATGCAGATGGTAGTTTTGGAAGACCTCCGGGAGGGCAGGGGGACAACCCTTTGGCCAACCTGATGTCGCGGATCAATGATGTGCAAAGGGACAAGTTGAATGGAAATATTTTTGTTGAGGTCAATCCGATCAAGGAACTGACGTTGCGCATGGATGCTGGAACTGAAATTACACATGATCAATTAGGCAGTTATCTGACCAGAGATTCTTACCAAGGTGGGATAGATGATGGTGTCGCAAGTCAGGCCGATTACAATGAAACACATAACCTGATTGACTTTTATGCTACTTACGCGAAAGTCTTTAATGAGAAACATAATTTGAGTGTGATGGGGGGCTATTCGTATGAGAAATATGTGCGCAACAATAAGGGAATCAATGTGAAAGGTTTTTCAACAGATCTGCTGGAATATAATAACCTGGGCATGGCCTCAAGCATTACAGGAGTAAACTCTGCTAAAGCTGAAAATCTGGTTATTTCATTTTTCGGGCGGGTAAATTATTCCTACGCTGATAAATATCTGTTGACGGCGACTTTACGTCGTGATGGATCATCGCGTTTTAGTCCAAACCATCGTTGGGGAACTTTTCCTTCAGCAGCTTTTGCATGGAAAGTCAACAATGAAGATTTCATGAAAGAGCAGCAGCTATTTTCGGACCTAAAATTTAGGTTGGGTTATGGCCAGACGGGTAATGATCGTGTAGTGGATTATGCCTCTTATGGATTGATGGACAATGGACATTATACGTTTGATGGCGTGACCAATTCGGGTGGGGTTAAACAAAACCCAACTTATCCCGAGAATGATAAACTAAAATGGGAATCCACAACCCAATATAACGTCGGTCTTGATTTTTCATTTTTTAAAAACCGGTTAGCCTTTACTTTGGATGCCTATTATAAGAAAACCAATGATCTTCTGATCAAGAGTATACTGCCTTATTACACGGGATATACCTCCGGACAGCGAAACTTAGGTACGATGAATAATAAAGGACTGGAGTTTTCTGTAACAAGTAAGAATATGACCGGAGCGTTTACCTGGGAAACAAAATTGAATTTAACGATGAACCGAAATAAGGTATCAAGCCTGGGCGGAGAGCCCGAGCAATTGTTGACTTCTTCTAAACCAATGGGTAATGTCTCTGAAGAAGCTTATTCGGTCATTCGTGTCGGGGAGTCGCTGGGTTCGTTATTCGGCTATAGATACCTGGGTGTTATTCAACAAGGAGAGAATTATGCGCCACAGCCAAATTCGAAACCAGGGGATCCTAAATTTGCCGATGTAAATGGCGACGGAACGATAAATTCGGCAGATCGCACGATAATCGGCCGTGGTTATCCGAAGTTCAACTTTGGTATGACCAATACATTTGCCTATAAAAACTTTGATTTGACTGCATTCATCTATGGCAATGTTGGAAACGATCTACTCAATATGACACGTATGAATCTGGAGTGGAAACGTACCACAGAAGCTTTAAATCGATGGACACCGACCAATACCAATACAGATATTCCGAGAAATGGATTTTATTACATGAACTATGGTGGTTATATTAATGACCATTTTATTGAAAATGCTTCCTTTTTGCGTTTGCGTAATTTGACACTGGGTTATACTATCCCGCTGAAAACCAAAGCCGTTCAGTCGATACGGGTATATGGTATGGCGGAAAACTTATTTACGATCAGCAATTATTCTGGATGGGATCCTGAGGTGGATACCAAGGGATATGAAAATGATGCGCTAGTAAAAAATAGAGCTGGGAATAATCAGAGCGCCAATGCGGGGGTAGGTCTTGATTTTAATTCATATCCTTCGATGCGCTCTTTTACTTTCGGTGTAAGTGCAACATTTTAATAGCTAATATCTAAATCAGAAATGACATGAAGACGTTTAAAAATAATATAAAATATATCATGGGTATGGCGGGTTTGACCGCTGTTTTGGGCCTCAGCTTAAATAGCTGTACCAAGCTGGATCCTAAATTATACAGTGATCTGACGACAAAAAATGCCTACTCAACAGAGAGCGATATCAATGCTGCCCTAACGGGTGTCTATACGAGTTTGTCGCCTTATCCGGGGGATGCTTACTTATACTATGCTGGATACTTGGTGATGATTACCGATTACGCAACGGATATGGGCTTTTCTACAGCGGCAGGTGATCCTACACGAATGAGTAACTTTACATACGATGATAATAACCGATATTTTAAATTCAATTATCAGAATATGTATCAGGTCATCAGTAATGCCAATATGTTGATTGATCGTATTGATCGTGTGACTATTCCCGACGATCGCAAGAAGAAAATTATCGCACAGGCCAGGTTCTTGCGGTCATTATCTTATATGGATCTTACCGATGCCTGGGGACCGGTACCGCTGATAACGACAGTTAAGAATCCGACGGAAAGCTACAATGAACCTTTGGTTGCTGTCGAGAAGATCGATGCACAAATTGCTGAAGATTGTCAGTATGCAATCGATAATTTACCGGAGAAATGGTCGGACGAGCTGGGCATTGGCCGGGCCACGAAAGGTGCAGCGCTGACTCTAATGGGAAAGATGTATATGCGTTCACACAATTATGAAAAGGCAAAAACTTACATTGATCAGGTTCTCGCCCTACGTGATAAAGGTGTCTATACGCTGAATCCGGATTTTAAGAAAGAATGGTCCGACAACAATAAAATGGATATGGGGCTAATCTTTGGCATCTTGCATGAACCTACATTAAACGGGGGCGAGATCACCAATCACTTTGGACCGACGGACAATCCGGAAGTACCGGATAGATGGCAGTACTATGGTGTTTCCCTCGATTTCTGGCGAAAATATAGTGATCTCGATCCGCGTAAGAAGTTTTTCTATTATAATTATACGGGAAAGGCGGTACGGGATAAAAACACAAAGTATGGGTTCTTTTATATGTTACCAGCCAAAGGACAGACTACTCCGCCAAGTGATACGGTAAAATTCCTGCAAAATGTAGCGACGAAAAAGTATTCGTATGATATGGTCAATAACTCCTATCTGGATGGTCGGACGATTCAGGTTCTTCGTCTGGCGGATGTTATCTTGTGCAAGGCAGAAATTGAAAATGCATTGAACGGACCTGCAGCAGCATTGCCTTTCATCAATGAAGTTCGGAAAAGAGCTGGAGCACCAGAATATGGTAAGCATCCAGATTTTCCAAGTCCCACAAGTAAGGAAAGTATGATCGATGCGCTTGTTGATGAACGTGGTTTTGAACTTGTATTTGAATACAAAAGGCGTCAGGACCTGATCCGCTTGGGGCGTTATGAAAAAGTAAGTAATGCATATTTGAAGGGCCGGGGACTGAAAGAAAATGTGACCGAAGCAATGCGCTATTTCCCTTATCCATTGGAAGAAGCTCGCTTGCATCAAGAAATGACCACGGCCAATCCAGCACGATTGCCTAAATAAACGTGATAAAGCAAATCCTATGAAGCGCATTATTTTTTGTGGTGCGCTTCATTTTAAAGACCATGGCATTGAAATTATTTACAGATGAAACCAATTAAAGTAATTATTGTACTGATTGTGGCGGCAATAGTGGCGTTTGCTGCTTACTATTATTATGCGCATCAAGTTGATATTGAGAATATTGAAGTGAGTTCGCCCAATAATTTGCCGCTCAATGCTGCTATTCAGGTGAAACTAAATAAAGCAGAAGCCCTGTATGTGGAGTATTGGAAGGAGGGAGAACCCCAGTCTTATAAGACGACAGTTTCAAATGCGGCTGTTCAGCATAACATGCAGTTAATGACGCTTGAACCAAATACAAGTTATAAGTTTCGGGTTATTATAGATCGGATTATTCCCATAAAATCGAGTGAACAATCCTTTAAAACAAGACCACAATCACCATGGATGGTACACGACTGGATCAAGGCAGATCATCCACACGATGAAAAAGCCCTAGGTAATGGCATGGTGTTATTGTGCTATCGTGGATTTCCGGGTTATATGGCCATGGTTGATGGTAAAGGAACCATTCGATGGTATTGGCAGGACGAAAAGCTGGGAGTACGCCTTGCTTCACTGACTCCAAGGGGTACGATCCTAGCCTTATTGGCTCCGGCGAGTAAAGATGAATTCAACAAGCCCAATCAGCCCAGCAAGAAATCAACCAATGCAAGTTATTATTTAAGAAGCGGCCGTATCGGATTTGTCGGTGGAACAGTACTTGTTGAAATTGATCTTACAGGTAAAGAAATAGCACGTATCGACTTAGATAAAAAAGGGATTATCATGCACCATGATGTGCAGATGGATGGCAACACTAATATTGTAGGCATTGTGCGGGATTTCAGAATTGACGATCGCCCCAACCATCCAAAAGATACCCTTTGGGGGGATGCTATCATGACGATGGATACAAAAGGTAATATCTTGAAGAAATGGTCACCTTGGGATAAATGGGATATTCAAAAAGATAAAAAATTGGATAGCCTTAAGCATGACCGATTCCATTTGAATACCATTTCCTTCGATCGTGATAACAATTATCTAACTTCTTCGCCAATTGAAAATCAGGTTTGGAAGATTGATGCCAAAACCGGTGATATTCTTTGGAAATTGGGTAAAGGTGGCGATTACAAATTAAAAGATGAGGAACTGTTTTATTTCCAACATGCGCCACATATCACAAAAACAGGTGAGCTGTTACTTTTTGATAATGGCGATTTTTCTCCGCGCGACAGTACAACAGCCAATAAACAATCACGGGCAATTGCTTTTAATCTTGATCAAAAGAATAAAACGGCAACGCTAGCGTATGTGGCTCCAATTCCGAAAAAGCAGTTTACAGCAAGAATGGGGAGTGCCTATGAATTGGATAATGGTAATTTGCTGCAGACCAGCTCGAAAACAGGCAGTGTACTGGTGACGGATAAGACAGGGAAAGTGCTTTGGGAATTAAATGCTTATTTTATTCCTTATCGCGCTATTTATGTACCGGAGGAAACCTGGCGCAAATACAGACAAAACTAGGTGAAGATGTTAGGAATAAAACTTAATTTTAAACCTCTTATTGACCAATAAAAGTAGCTGCACTACGGACTCATTTTGGGGAAGCGGTGCCGCTTGTAAATCGTATCAGGCTTATCGAAAAACCTGGTAAAAGACAAAATATATTGAATAAATAGTATTCACATGAAAAAAAGAACAGCCTCTTATCAGCTGGCAATTATCCTTGCCGTATCCTTATGTGCAAATTCGGCCCGAGCGCAATTGACCTATCCTCCGGAAACACAAAAGTGGGATCCGGACCAGCTGGGTAATCATCGTGCGGTGCTTCAGGTAAACACCGATCAGAAAGAGGTGCAAGTGACTATTCCGTGGCGAAATCGCTGGGTTGAAGCAAACCAGCAAGTCATTATTGTGGACAGCGCCAGTAATAAGCAGATTGCACCCAGTTCTTATCTTTGGATGAACATGGAATCTGGTGGATTACGGTTTAAGCCAGTTTCAGGAAAGGGCGTGTACTATGTCTATTATTTACCCTATCAGATGGGAGGCCGCAGCCGCAATTATCCGGATGCAATTTATCTTAAAAATGCAGTTTCGGCTCCAGGGAAAGCTATGCAGCAGGTGGCTGGAAACTCCAAAGGAGTTACTGTTACACGTTTTGATGCCGTAGATAAATACAATAGTAACGATCCGATGGAACTGATCGCAAGTGCAGAAGAAGTGCGAGGCTTTTTGAACAGAAATACAAATACCGCTTATTATCTTTTTCCTGAATTAAGAGAATTTCCGATTAAAATGGAAAGCAACCTTCCACAACGCTGGCTTATAAAAGGTAAATCCATGAGTAAGTTGGAAGGAAAGAGCCAGAAAGGCGAATTTTATGCCTTTCAACTTGGCTTATGGTCTCCAAAACAGGAACTCCACGACATCCAAATTTCTTTTTCGGATTTTAAAACAAATGATGGGGCGATTATTACGGCGAATAACCTGAATTGTATCAATACCCAAGGTACTGACTATACAGGAAAGTCAATGACATTAAAGGTGGACGTACCAAAGGATAAGGTTCAGGCATTGTGGTGTGGTATTCAGGTACCAGAGAACATAGCAACAGGAACTTACCATGGTGTAGTTACGGTGAAACCTAAAAATGCAGTGGCGAAACAGGTCAATGTAGAAATAAAGGTTTCGAATGCTTCAGGTGATGTATCCAGTGTTGATCAACCTTGGAAAATGACCCGACTACCCTGGCTCAACTCGACATTAGTGCAAAAAAATACAGTGGTTGCACCTTATACAGCTATTGAATTAAAAGCGGATTCCACCTTACATATTTTAGGCCGCGAAGTGAAACTCCACGCGAGTGGTTTTCCAAAACAGATCAGCACGTTTTTTACGCCCGAATTGACCGAAATATCGTCCAAGGCGAATAATCTCTTATTTGAACCACTCCATTTTCATTTCTATAACGCTTCAGATGGCAAGGAAATTCAACTTAAAGCAAGCGGTATCCAATTTCAGACGAAAAGCGAAGGTGAATATCGCTGGACGGCCAAAAACGAATCTTCCGATCTAACGATGGAAGTCGAGGGTACATTGGAATTTGATGGTTATATGCATTATGTGGTCAAGCTGACGGCACTGAAGGATCTGTCTTTAAAAGATGCTACGATGCATATTCCCATGATGCCCGATAAGACGGATTATTTTATGGGACTGGGGCAAAAAGGAGGAAAGAGACCTGATCAGCTTTCTTGGAAATGGGATGTATCACATAAAAATCAAGATGGAGGCTGGATAGGTGCTGTGGATGCAGGACTTCAGTTTTCACTTCGCGATGAGCATTATTCGCGGCCGCTCAATACGAATTTTTATCTTCAAAAACCACTCGTGCTGCCGCAGTCCTGGGGTAATGAAAATAAAGGGGGAATCGATATTGGTCTGAAAGGAAAATCCGTTTTGGTCAATAGTTACAGCAGCGCTCGTGAACTGAAAAAAGGCGATGTGCTCTATTATAATTTTAATCTATTGATTACACCTTTTCATCCGATCAATACGGAGGCACAGTGGAATGAACGGTATTATCATGCATACAAACCTGTTGATTCTGTTGTTGCAAGTGGCTCCAATGTGATCAATATCCACCATGGTAATGAAATAAATCCTTACATCAATTATCCGTTTATTGCAACAAAAGAAATGAAGCAATATATCGATCAGGCACATGATAAGGGTTTAAAGGTTAAGATCTACAATACCGTTCGTGAGGTGTCAAATCGGGTTTATGAGCTCTATCCATTGCGTAGTCTGGGCACTGAAGTGTTTTCACCTGGAAAAGGTGGCGGATATTCCTGGTTACAGGAGCATGTGGGTAAAAATTATATTGCAGCATGGTATGTTCCCCAATTTAAAGACGCGGCGATTATCAATAGCGGAATGAATAGGTGGCACAACTATTACGTTGAAGGTATGAATTGGTTGGTAGACCATATTGGTATTGATGGAATTTATTTGGATGATGTTG
Source organism: Sphingobacterium sp. (assembly GCA_050281725.1). Taxonomy (GTDB): domain Bacteria; phylum Bacteroidota; class Bacteroidia; order Sphingobacteriales; family Sphingobacteriaceae; genus Sphingobacterium. The sequence goes on from JBMAAL010000015.1 coordinate 15,137, forward strand.
CCTTCGATCGAGTCACCATGAAAAGAATAAAGCGTGTACTGACAAAAAATGGAAAACTAGGGCTGATCGATTTGCATTCGGCAAATCAATATAATAAAAGCGATGGGTTCAATAATAGTGCAAATTTGTATCTGGAGCATTTTCCATATATCAATAGATTATGGTTTGGTGAATATTTTGACTATGAGAATAACCAACCTGATTTTTTCCTTACCGAAGTGAGCGGCATTCCGTTTGGTTTAATGGGGGAAATGTTGCAGGATGGAGGAAATCCGTGGCGGGGTATGCTTTATGGAATGACCAATAGGATGCCTTATCAGAAATTGACGCCGGCTGACTTATGGAAGGCCTGGGATCAATTTGGCATCAAAGGAAGTAAAATGATCGGGTATTGGTCGCCAAATATTCCGGTTAAAACCGACAATGATAAGGTTCTGACAACCGTTTATAGCCGTGCTGGTAAAGCTATGGTGGCTATTGCCAGCTGGGCAGAGCGGGATGTTGCGGTAAAATTAACGATAGACTGGGAAAAATTGGGCATTGATCCCGGAAAAGCGAAACTATCTGCACCACTCATCCCTAATTTTCAAAATGGAGCACAGTATAAACCAGGGGATACAATTCCGGTAGAAAAAAATAAGGGTATTTTGTTAATTATTGAATAGCAGCAATGTACTCCGATAGTGAAAATTCTATCATAGGGTTTTTGTTGCGGATTTAATCCGTTGGCAGCGATAAATTGTGTCTGGGATGCTGTTGAAATTGTGAAATTTTTAAATTAGAACACGAATGAAAAAGTGGATTATGCTATGGGCAATGGGCAATTGTGTGCTTGGTGTTTTTGCGCAGCAACCGGCAAGGGGTTCAGAAGTTAAGAAGCGTTATACAACCTATCCATTTACGGATCCGGATCCAATAGCCCCAGCCCAAAAATTGTACCCTTATTTCCGTTTCGACGGTTTTACGGATACTGCCGTTGAAAAGGATTGGAATGCCGTGATTTTGGAAAACGATTACATTCGGGTACAGGTGATGCCCGAGATCGGTGGGAAGATTTGGTCGGCCTATGATAAAGTGAATAAACGGGACTATATTTACAACAATGGCGTTGTAAAATTTAGGGATATTGCAATGCGGGGCGCGTGGACAAGCGGTGGTATCGAAGCTAATTACGGGATTATAGGACATACACCCAATACCTCCACACCGGTCGATTATCTTACACGGGAGAACGGGGATGGAAGCGTAAGTTGCTTTATCCACGCTTATGATATGTTGAGCCGCAGTAACTGGACATTGGAGATTCGGTTAGAAAAAGACAAAGGGTATTTTTCAACACGTTCCTTTTGGTCTAATGCTAATGCAGTTGAACAACCCTATTACACCTGGATGAATCTGGGCGTCGCGGCAGGACAAGATCTGAAGTTTTTGTACCCCGGAAACCACTATATAGGGCATGACGGTGATGCACACGCCTGGCCTATTGATAACCAGGGGCGAGACCTATCTAATTATAAAGAGAATGCTTTCGGTAGTTCTAAATCATACCATGTATTGGGTGCACATAGTAATGCTTTTGGGGTTTACTATAACGATCGTAACTATGGCATGGCCCGTTATGCGCTCCGTGAAGATAAATTAGGGAAGAAGATATTTCTTTGGTCTCAGGCTGGAGATGGGAAGATTTGGGAGAATTTATTGACCGATGAGAGTGGGCAATATGTGGAAATCCAAAGTGGGCGCCTGTTCAATCAAAATGTTCCTTCGAGTAGCTCGACTCCGTTCAAGCAACTTGGTTTTGCTCCCTACCAAAGTGACACCTGGACGGAATACTGGATGCCATTTTCAGGAATAGGCAAACCGAACGATATTCAACTATCGGCAGCGATCCAGATGAAACAGGAAAACGATGAGATCCTATTGGATATTGATCCGAAGCGACCTTTGAATGATAGTATCTATGTGCTTGATAGCGTAGGTACCGTATTAAATAGAAGTTTTATTTCGGCTAAATTGGGTGAACCTACAAAATTCTCCTTGCAGGTAGCTGCTGTATCAAGACCGAGCTATTTTAAATTGGGACAGGATTATTTTAATCTCAGAACGGATGAATCTTGGTCAAAATTGAATAGACCTACTGTCATTTCAGCGGAAGTGCGCTCAGATACCAGTCAGAACAAATTATTGGAGATACGTGATCTTATTCGCTTTAGGCAATATACGCTTGCGGAACTCAAATTGCAAGAATTGGCTCAACAAGCACCTAGTTCGCAGGCCTATCTTGAAATGGCCAAGCTGGCCTGGTTTAAAATGAATTATCAGCAATGTTATGCCTATGCCCGGCAGGCATTGACTATGGATGCATACGATGCACAGGCAAATTATTACTATGGTCTAGCTGCGATCAAGCTAAAAAAAGAGAATGATGCCTTAGATGGTTTTGAAGTTGCTTCACTAACCCCGGCTTGGCGAAGTGCTTCGTATGTACAAATGGCCAAATACTATTACAGGATCAAACAATATGATCGTTCGGGGAATTATAGCGCAAAAGCTTTGGTTGCCAATCCGCTCAACATCGATGCTTTGCAGATGAGCTTGTTGGTGCAACGCAAAAAAGGGGACGTAATAGATACGCTTTCCCGTCGGACAATTCTCCAATATGACCCGTTTAATGCCTTTCTCCAATTTGAAGAAAAGAAGGCCGTTTCATCCAGGCAAGAGTTTGCCTCCGAAAAACGGATGGAACTGGCGATATGGTATGCGGACCTAGGCGAGTTTGAGTCTGCGACCGATCTGCTCAGTTCGGGGCAGAAGAATACGGAAGCCTTACTTTGGCTAGCTTGGCTGACACGATCGAACAAGTCGATCAGTCAGGGCTGGTTGACGCAGGCAGAACAAAGTAAACCAAGTTTTGTCTTTCCATTTCGAGAAGAAAGTAATGGCGTATTTGAATGGGCAAAGGATAACAGCAAAAGCTGGACTGTCGATTACCTGTCTGCATTATTGTATCGCTTTAGGAATCAACCCCAAAAAGCAAGAGAACTTCTATCAACCGTGGAGCAGGAACCAACAGATTTCGCCGCGTATTATGCATTGAAATCAAGCTTGCAAGATACAAGCCGTATTGACCTGGCCGTACAGATGATGCAGCAAGCAACAATAGTAGATCCACAAGAATGGCGATATGGGCTACATTTGGTGGAACTCCTAAACAATAGTCGGTCTTATGGGGAGGCGCTTCAGGTAAGTACATCATATCATCGCAAATTTCCAAAAAATTATATACTAACACTGGCACATGTACGCACTTTATTGTTAGCTAAAGCGTATGCGCGAGCTGAGCAAGAATTAGGGGATGTGACCATACTTCCCTTTGAAGGAGCGACGGAAGGCCATCGGTATTATGTGCAGGCCAAATTAATGTTGGCCTATCAATTTATCTTGGAGAAGAACTATAAAAAGGCAAAGTTGAAGATTGCAGAATCGAGGTTATGGCCGATAAATTTGGGCGTTGGTGAGCCTTATGCCGAGGAAAAAAATGAACTGTTGGCTGACTGGCTTGAGCAGCACGTGCAACAAAAAAACAAGCAAGGGAATAACGATCTTCTGAAAAAAATTGTCCACAGTAAACCATCAAAAAACAGGTATGAGCTGATGCTTCGTCAACGTGCAGAAGAGCAGTTAAAGTTGTCGAAAGGGGAAGGAGCTGCCGTGAAGCGGGATGATTTAAAAGGAATGAGTCCGTCGGATCATCACCTCGTAAGTCAGATTAAAGAGGGGGATCTTGCAGGCTATTGGCCTATATTGATCCGAAAAATCTATTTTGAACAAGATCAACGGTTATTCTGATGACTGTAAGGGGAATGAAATGGACTAGTGATCATAAAATTAAAAGTCGGGATGGCCGGATTTGAACCGACGACCTCCAGCACCCCATGCTGGCGCGATACCGGGCTACGCTACATCCCGTTTATTCTGATGGGATGGCCGCTATGAATAGGACCATGATTAAGAATAATTTTTGGTAGCGCTAAATTAATAATTATTGCCAAAAAATAAAATGTAAATATAAAAAGCGCCATTCAATTTAAAATGGCGCTTTTTGTACTACTAAGTGCAGGTTAGAACTTATAACCGACCATAATGCCGATTGTTTTATTTTTTGCATCTAAGGTTTTGTCTACACTTGTAAAACCGTGGCTATAATAGGCATCTAAGGTGATGTGGCTGATGTCCACACCAATACCCACACGACCATCAAACGAAAATTTCTTATAATCGGTATTTGCACTGGACTTGACTGTTTTAACATCATAGTTTAACTGTGGACCTAATAGTCCTCGGAGGTTGAAGTCGCCGTTTTCCAAAAATTTATATCCGACTTGAAGGGGAAGATTTATTTGATAGAATTTAGGTGTTTTTTGTCCGTTTTCGAAGTTATATTCTTTGCGTAAAAGACTGGCACCGATTCCAGGCTGAAAGAATACACGATCTCCAATACGTGCAAATCCTGCCACTGATACGCCAACTTTGCCGTTATTATCTTTGACAGATTTATTGCCAAAGGAACTCATATGATAATTGCTTCCGACTTGCAGCCCATAAGTGATGTCCTGTGCTTGTGCAGTACCTGTTAATCCCAATAATGTCGATCCCAGCAGGGCTACTTTGAATGTTGTTTTCATTGTCAAATTATTTTTTTTGTTATCAATTGTATGTTGTTCTTTCCTTTATGACAACGGAAAATCTGTATACCCTTAGAAAAAAAATATTTTATAAAATAGATGGCTTACCTTTAGTGATAACAATAGCTTTTCTATAGTGCTTCTTGGGTGAATCTCATCGTTCAGATAAGATAATGAACGGTGCTTGGCGTCGTATTGATATGAAAAGATTTATGAATAGGATAGACGAATGGATTTGCGATCACTTGGTTCAGGTAATTGAAGTTGATAAAAAAAATGAAAAATTTGTAAGGGTAATAGTCTATTGGGATGTCTTACTAATAGAGCGGATTATTTAAACAACAGAATTGATCAATGTCGGAAAATAAAGAAAAGAATTTTGAGCAGCTTTTTCGCGCACATTACAAGGAGTTACATCGTTATGCCTACCGGTATCTAGGCGATAGTGACGTGGCGGAAGAGGTTGTGCAACAGGTGTTTCTGCGGCTTTGGGAACGCGATTGGGAGGAGAAGATACATACTTCATTAAAAGCTTATTTATATCGGGCTATTTATAATGAAAGTATGAATGTGCTAAAAAAGGAGCAACGAAAGCTAAAATATCAATCACACGAGCAGCATAGACAGGATTTTGCGCCTGCAGTTGATGAAAGTACGCGGGATTTGGACGAAAAGCTGCAGATTGCCTTGGCGGAATTACCCGAAAAGAGCCGGACGGTTTTTGAGTTAAGCCGTTTTCAGGAAATGAAGTATAAGGACATTGCAGTAACCTTGGATCTGTCGATAAAAACGGTTGAGGGGCATATGAGCAAGGCTCTGCGACATCTGCGTATTGAGCTTGTGGATTATTTAATATTGATTATTTGCTTTCTTATCTATATGCTATGAATAAGGAACTGTTAGAAAAATATATCGTTGGTGAGACCAATGAGGTAGAGAATGCCATGATACAAAATTGGTTGGAAGAAGATGCCAACAATAAGGAGGAATACATAAAAATGAAAAAAATGTGGGATAGTTTGCCGAAACCCCTAGATGTTCCTGATGTGGATGTGGATAAGGCTTGGGCTGACTTCAAAGTGGTGCGAGATAAAAGAGTGTCAGAAGCTGCGGTGTTACCCAAAAAAATGACTCCTGTGAAGCAATGGAGCTGGTGGCTCGCCGCAAGTATCTTGATACTCTGTGCAGTAGGATTCTATGTATTTGATCAGTCCCATCGTGAAGAAATGTTTCTTTCGAGCAGGGATCAAGTGCGCCAAGATTCCCTACCTGATGGCTCGGTTGTTACACTAAATAAAAATACAACGCTGGCTTATTCAAGCCGCTGGACCAGTAAAAATAGAAACGTGAACTTGGAAAAAGGTGAAGTGTTTTTCCAGGTTCACAAGGATAAAAAACATCCCTTTGTCATTGAAACAGGTAAAACCAAAATTACGGTATTAGGCACAAGTTTTAATGTACGACGGATACCAGATGCGACGGAAGTTATTGTTGCGACAGGATTGGTCAAAGTAGGCTATGCAAATAAAGAAGTCTTTTTGCGACCACAACAAATGATTACGATCCGGGACAGTGATACAATAAAAGTGGGAAAAGAACCTGTCAAAGACCAGTTTTATAAATACTATGTGGATCGCGTGTTTGATTTTGAGAATACCCCATTGAAACGTGTTGTCGAGCTGCTCAATCAAGCTTATGATTATACGATTATTATAGATCATTCTGCTGATCAGAAATTATTATTGACAGCGAAATTCGAACAAAATAGTTTAACTGAAATTTTGAAAGTCATTTCTAGCACATTTGGATTAAAAGTCAATGTGAAAGATAGGGAGATTCATCTAACGAGATGAGCCAACAAATAGATATATTTTCGGAACAAAATTGTATATAAAAACAAACATGATACTATTTTTTATAAAAAGGATAGAGTTTTACCTCTTCATTTTAATGCTGTGTTCGTTCCATTCGGGACGAGCACAGCAAAAGCTCGCTGTGGAGATTCAGATGCCTGCTTTTGCGGAGACCACAGTAGGTGAAATCTTTCAGCTGTTGAAAGAGAAGGAAGATGTATTGTTCTCCTTCAATGGAAATATTTTACAGACAGACAGTGTTATTCATACCAAGCCTTTTAAAGGAAATTTGTACGATTATTTAGATGGGATTTTGGGAAAGGAATATAGTTTCAAAGAATTGGGAAGACATATTATCATTCAATATACACCACAACGGATGTCGGTAGATTTTGAAGTACAAACACCCACTAAAAATAAAGTGGTTATAACAGGTTATATCAAGAATATTCGAACCAACCGCCCGATTTCGAATGCGAGCATCTTTGATCGAAATGCTTTACTGTCTACATTGACGGATCAAAATGGCTACTTTGAACTAGATGTAAAGAAAAGAAGTAATCTCATTGCCGTGAATGTGAGTAAGGAGGCTTTTCGGGATACCAGTGTTATGGTGATTTTTCCGATAGAAGCGCAAATTGGAGATAAGAAGACGCGTGATTATGGCTATTTTGAAGGGTATGAGGAAGACCATGGTCTTTATCGATCTTTTTTTGGACGGGTATTTCTGTCTCCGGCCCAAAAGATCCAAAGTATGAATTTAGGGGGGATGTTTTTGTATAGTCCATACCAAATTTCGATGACACCAGGATTAAGTACGCATGGTTTTATACGCTCGCAAATTGTGAATAAATTTTCCATAAATATCATTGGTGGATCTACTGCGGGCGTAAAGGGTATTGAGCTTGGTGGGGTATTTAATATGAATCAATATGATATGCAGGGTATGCAGATGGCTGGTGTGTTCAATGCAGTGGGAGGAAATGTGCGTGGGGTGCAGCTCGCTGGTGTAGGAAACCGTGTTTTCGGAGAAATGAAAGGTTTGCAAATGGCAGGCGTTTTCAATGGCGTAGGTGGAAATGTAAGTGGGGTACAGGTGGCTGGAGTAGGAAGTTATGTTTCCGCTGAAGTGAAAGGTCTACAAATAGCGGGTGTTTTCAACAAAGCAGATACGGTTCGTGGTCTACAAATAGCAGGCGTTTTAAATTTGGCGAAAGAAGCGTCGGGAACGACACAGCTTGCCAGTATACTTAATCATAGCGAATCGACTGTTGGAAATCAAATTGCAGGCGTCGCCAATAAAGCAAAAAAAGTAAAAGGAATTCAATTGGCAGGTATCGTTAATATTGCCGATAGTAGTGATTATCCCATTGGTCTGCTCAATTTTATTAAAAATGGCGAGAAGAGTCTTTCAGTAGCAATCAATGAGGATAGCTACCTCGGACTACAATTTCGTTCAGGTGGTCGTGTACTTTATAGCCTATTATCGATCAATGTTGCTCTTGAAGGTAATAGATCTGATAAATATGCCTTTGAAGCTGGGTTAGGAGCTGTATTGCTCAATGGGTCTAAATTCAGTCTCCGCACCGAAATAACGGCGCGTAATCTTCTGACCGAGAAATTTAAAATGCTGGATAACCATCAGTCCTCGCTGCGGGTAATTCCGGCCTTTAAACTAAGTGAGCGCATGTCTATATTTGTAGCTCCCAGTTTGAACTATGCGGAGAGCGATGAAAATACAATTTCTGGCGGTAGTACGGTGTGGAAAGCTTGGCGAAGAGATCGTACGCGAAATACCTTTTATGGCGGTGGAATGGCAGGCCTCATGTTAAAATTATAAAACTGAAAACTATTTGTTAATAGCGTTGTTCTATAGATAGCTTTTAAACATTTAACATTTTACGTAAACGCCCGATATCAATTTGATAGCGGGCGTTTATCTTTGTATAGCTGATTGAAGAACAGTGTTTAAGCGACTGTCGCAGTCTTTAATACATTACGGTAAGGATAAGAATGGAAGATGTGTCTGCGGGCAAATCGACCTAAAGAATCTGCGTTGACAAATTTAATATAGTCATTCCGCTGAACACCAAAATATTCATATTGACTACCATCGTGAAAAGTGACTGTCAATATTTGTCCTTTCCAGTCAACATCCTGAATACCAGAATTGGTAATTGTCTCCGTGTAGATTGGTAACTGTTGCTCTAATGTTTCCGGACAAATGCTTACCAGAAAATGGTATGCTTCGATCATTTCAACACTTTTTTGCTCTGCAGCCAAACGACCTTCTTCATCATTGACAAATTTATCTGGATGACATTCTTTCATGATTGTCCGGTAGGTAGATTTCAGGGTTTTAAGATCCACAGATTTCTCTACGTTAAGTAACTTCCGGTAGTCGGCAATTTTTTTCATGGCGGCAAAGATATGCTTAATAATCAGATTATTCGTTATGAAATATGAAAAAAACTTATTTCTTCAACAAGGTTTTTACATAGAGCTGTTCAACCTTCTCTCTAGCCCAATGTGTTTTCCTTAAGAAAGTTAGGGAAGATTTGACACTCGGATTGTCATTGAAGCATCGGATGGATATGCGTTGTCCCAACTCTTCCCAACCATAATACTCCACTAAATATTCAATGATGGTGTCGAGCCTTTTTCCGTGTAATGGATTATTAATTTGTTCTTGCATGTCGTAAAGATAATAATCTTCAAATTATGGATTATGCTAATTTTTATGGTTTAGATGAAAATGGATTGGAACTTCGTATCTATTGCTATTCACCAATTTGCATTGCCAGCTTTTCTAGGTCTAAATTGAGCTGCTCGTCCCAAATTGCTCCCGTAGCATCCAGCTTTCCTTTGACACCTTGTATGAGTAGATTTCTTTTTTCGTCAATTTGTGCTCCTAATCCCTGCAGGATACGTTGTAGTTCGACATGCGCTGTTTCACCTTGTGCAGCTGCGGTAATAATACTAACGGGCTTATCGGTGAAAACCGTCGTTGCGGCGCACCATTCAAGTAGATTTTTTAATCCACTGGGTACACTGAAAATATATTCAGGACTGCTGATCAATACCAAATCGGCATCGTTGATTACCTGACGAAGTGCAATAATTTCAATAGGTGGATGGGACTGACTCTCTTCTGGATCAAAATGAGGCAGTTCTTTAAGGCGGTCAAATAGGGTGAAATGTATATCGGCATTAATCTCCTGTTGGAGGTGATTTACAATATGATGATTGGATGAATGTGCACTGGCGCTACCTACAATGGCAAAAATAGTTTTCATGTGAGTTTAAATCTAGTCAACGGCTGTATACAGCTGCTGTGTTTTTACTTTTTATATTCTTAATGAAGGAACTAAATTACACTATTCAATTCAAACGATTGACTTTGTTCTTCGCTTCAATGTAATTTTTCGTTTCTTTCTCCTTTTACCGATTAAGTTTATACTTTTGGAACTAAGGACTTATATTAGCCTTTTTTCGGATTATATGCTTTATTATGAGAAATAAAATGGGGTACCGCTTATTGTGGGAACGTATTCGTACTGGAGACGAAACGGCTTTCTTTGACCTATATGCGGCACTCTATCAAGAGCTTGTCAATTTTGGTATACGTACATGTGGCGACAGTGACTTGGCAAGTGAAGCAACCGATCAGGTATTTGTGAAAATTTGGGAAAAACGAGAACAGCTTGACCGGGTCGAAAATGTACAGTCCTATCTCATTACTTTTTTAAAAAGACGTATTCTGCGTTTGCTGGAGAAACAACATAAAATAAATACAGCCCTTCAACATGTAAAAGCGGAAGATGATTGGGTGGAGATGCCCTATGAAGAGTTTGTCATCAAAGTACAGACGAATGAAATCATACAGATCCGTTTGAAGGAGGCACTGGAGAAGTTATCTTTTCGTCAAAAACAGCTGGTGAATCTCAAGTTTTTTGAGGGATATTCGTATGAAAAGATCTCAGAAGTTACACAAATGTCTGTAAAGACGGCCTACAACACGCTTTACGATGCTTTGAAAATCCTACGGGAAGAATTAAAAGATATTTAAGTTTAGCCTGCTGTGGTTCCTTTGAAGATTCAATAATCGTTTAGCATGCGCTGAAAACTATTACAGAATGTTATTCTTGTATTTTTTTTAAAAATAAAAAGCTGAATTTCAGCTTTTTGTGGAATTTTTTAAATTTTCTTTAGGCAAAATAGCCGCTTTTGGGCACTATAGAGTAAATACCCAAAAGAATGAGCCAAAAAGATTATAAACAGTTAGAAGATTTTTTGATTGACGATACCTTTCAAAAGTATTGTTCGGGAGAAGATAAGAACTGTATTCTGTACTGGCAACAATATAGTCTGAATCATCCAGAACAAGCGGAGACGATTCTGAAAGCCAAACGCCTCTATCAACTCTTGGTTGGCAATCGTAGACCTGTTAATGAGCAATTGGAAAAGTTGAAGACAGATCTGCAGAATGCTTCAGTGGAGCATCTCGCTTCCTATCGATTTAACTGGCCAAAATGGGCAGCCATTGCCGCTGTATTTGTTGCTTTGGTATCGGCTGGTGTTTGGTATTATGCTCAACCCGCTAAAGTTGACTCCACATCACCAATAAGCGCAATTGGACAGGTATACCAAACGAAAAATGGAGAGAAAAAGACCTTCGAATTAAGTGATGGAAGTACGGTAACACTAAATTCTGCGAGTAAATTGGAGCTGTCCGCAGATTTCAATCAGGAATTGCGTGTGGTACGGCTTGCTGGTGAAGGCTATTTTCAGGTTGCCAAGAATAAGGAGAAACCTTTTGTGGTACAAGCATCTGATTTTGATATCAAGGTCTTAGGGACAACCTTCAATGTAAAGAGTTATTCCAACGAACCTACAGCGGAAGCATTGCTGGTAGAAGGCTCTATTGAAATGACGAGCAAAGGCCAGCGTGAAAATTCTGTTGTCATAAAGCCGAATCAAAAAATCACGATCTTTAAGAATCAAGCTGAAATAGCAATCGCCCATAAAACCAATAAACCAACCGCAAGCAAATTACCGATTAAGGAGATTGCCATAGAGAATATCCCTGCAGTAGAATCCAATACAGCTGAAATACCAGACATTGCATGGCGTGAAAATAGATTAGAAATCGTGGACCAAGATTTTGAATCACTTCGTAGAACATTGGAACGCTGGTATGATGTAGATATCCAAATCCAAAATGATCAATTAAAACAATATCGCTTTACGGCAACCTTTAGCAAGGAAGGTATTGTTCAGGTATTAAGTGCTTTACAGGAAGTTGAACCTTTTAAATTTAATGTATATGGGAAAAAAATAACTATATCAGAAAAGTAAAAAGGATGGTGGACCAACACCATCCTTCATTGAAAAAATGATTAACCAAAAGCAGCAACATTGGGGCGTGCTGCTTAATATTAATTTTAACCAACACTAAAATATGATTAAAAATTGCTTATTGCAAATGCGCAATGGATATATTGTGCATTTTAGATTCATTATCCGGATGAAACTAGCCTTAATTATGACTACGTGTGCTGTTATGAATGTTTCGGCAAATGTATTTTCCCAACAAAAAGTATCCTTGGATGTCCAAAAAACAAAACTGAGCAAGGTACTTAAAATGATCGAAGAGCAAAGTGATTATTACTTTGTCTATAATTCGACGAATGAAAATTTAAATAAAGAGGTGTCAGTCAATGCGAATAATACGAAGGTATTGGATGTATTGGCTAAGCTTTTCAATAAAAGTGGATTGGTTTATTCCGTTTCTAAGGAAGGTCTTGTGGTTGTCAGTCAACAGCAGCAGGTAGCTGTCGCAGGTGTCGTCACGGACGATAAAGGCAATCCCTTAGCTGGTGCTACGGTGCGTGTTAAGGGAACCGCATTAGGACGGGCGACGGATATCAATGGACGTTTTACGATCGATGCGGCAACTGGAAACACCTTGATTATTTCTTTTGCAGGTTATACTTCGCAAGAAGTAGCCGTAACCAAAGAGGGGGATCTGAAAATTGTTTTATTGGAAGATAATCGGATGCTCAATGAGGTCGTTGTGACGGCATTGGGTATGAAGAAAGAGAAGCGCTCATTGGGGTATTCTGTTACGCAGGTTGCCGGTGAATCGCTAACCACAGCCCGTGAAAATAATGTGATGAATTCACTCGTCGGAAAGGTGGCCGGATTGGATATCAGTTCTACTTCTGGTGGGGCTGGAGCTGCGTCCAATGTGACCATCCGTGGGGTATCGAGTTTGAACCAGACAAATCAGCCATTATACGTAATCAATGGTATCCCCATGGAAAGTAAACCTGTAGGAATTGGAAATGCTAATTCCAAAGGAAACTCAGGAAGCCAATGGGATAATGCACCCGATCTTGGTGATGCGATCGGCAATATCAACCCAGACGATATTGAAAGTATTTCGGTTCTAAAAGGTGCGGCAGCATCAGCATTATATGGCTCAAGAGCGAAGGCTGGTGTTATCCTTATTACGACAAAATCAGGTAAAGGTAATTCGATCGATTTCAATAGTAACCTTGTTGCCGAGCAGATCATCGACAACACAAATTGGCAAACAGTGTATGGTCAGGGGGCGAACGGTGAGAAGCCAACAACCCAAGCAGGAGCAGCCCAAGTGGGCGGATCGAGCTGGGGAGCTAAATTGGACGGTTCTCCGGTAGTCCAATTTGACGGTGTATCACGACCATATTCATTACAAAAAGGGAATTTAGATCGGTTTTATCGTACGGGTTCAACATGGACAAATACGCTGGCATTAAATAAATCATTTGATGGCGGCTCTCTCCGCTTGTCGGGAACAGATGTCAATAACAGATCTGTTGTTCCAAATTCGGGACTGAAAAGACAGTCATTCAATTTGGTCGGACTTTTTGAACCACTTAAAGGTTTGACGATTGATGCGCGATACAACATGATTTTGGAGCAGGTCAAAAATCGTCCAATGGTTTCTGACGGTGCAGGAAATGCCAATTACAACGTCATGTTTTTGCCAACAAGCATTAATGTCAACGATTTGAAGCCATGGAAGGATGGCAATGGAAAAGAGATCCTCTATAATTCAGGTAATGTGTATGCGACCAATCCTTGGTTTGCCGCAAATGAGTTTATCAATAATACCAATCGCGACCGCTCCATAGCCTCTGTTACGGCTAAATATACGATGGGCAACGGTTTGTTTGTTCAAGGAAGAGCGGGACGGGATAGCTATACCGATCATTATAAAAATGTGTTGCCTTCTGGTACGGGTTATTATGAAAATGGTAAAATCGCTGAACAAGAAACCAAATTTGCCGATATTAATGCGGATGTTTTGGTTGGTAAGTCATTCACTTTCGGAGATTACACCTTGACGCCTAATCTTGGAGCGAGTTATAGAAATACTAAAGTCAGACAGACCACAAATTTAGGTACCGACTTCGCGATATTTGGTGTTTACAATATTTTGAATGCAAAAAATAAATCGGTAGCATATCTCGAAAGTGAATCGGAGACACAGTCTACTTACGGTACCTTAGAATTTGCTTATAAAGATGTAGCCTATTTGACTGGAAGTTTACGCTCTGACTGGTTTTCTACCTTAGCTACACCTGGAGTGGATAATAAATTGAACTCGGTTTATCCAGCAGTTTCGGGATCATTTATCTTTTCAGAATATCTAAAGCCATCGTGGTTGAGTTTTGGAAAGTTGAGGGCAGGTTTTGCTCAGGTAGGACAGGCAACAGATCCTTATCAAACCTTGTTAACCTATAATTTTAGAAGCGAGGTACTCAACGGTCAACCGTTAGGGGTTATTAACAATGTGAATATCCCGAACTCTTCCTTAAAAGCTTCTACAGCAACAGAGCTGGAAATTGGAACGGAATTGCGTCTTTTTAATGATCGTGTAAACTTGGATCTAACCTGGTATAACAAGAAGTCGAAAGATGAAATTTCCTTTATCACAACGCCTTCAGCAAGCGGTTATGCCGGTGCCGTACTCAATGCCGGAAAAATGCAAAATAAAGGATTTGAAGCGTTGATTTCTGCTACTGTTGTCAAAACGGAAGATTTTAAATGGGTGTCCTCATTGAATGGTTCTTACAACGACAATAAAGTGATTTCATTGGCTGAGGGAATGGACGAACAGACGGTAGCGACTTCGCGTTCGGGCGTAGGTTACTTAATGAATAAAGTAGGTATGCCTGCTTTCCAAATCATGGCTTTCGATTATAAGTATGATAGCAATGGCGAGATCGTAAAACTGGCTGACGGTTCTCCTGACCGCGGTGAGTTAAAGTCTTATGGTTCAGCTATGAATAAATGGTTCGCAGGCTGGAACAATGAATTTAACTACAAAAGGTTCAATTTCTCTTTCTTGATTGATGGAAAATGGGGTGGAAAGCTTTTCTCAGGAACAGACTACTACGGTTACATTTTTGGATTGCATCAGGAAACTGTGGCTGATCGTGAAAGCTTGGGTAGAACAGCCTCTACTTATTATACCAATACGGCGAATAATGTTTCCAAGATATTTGTAAACAGCGCTGATTTTGTAAAATTGAGACAGGTCGTTATGGGGTATACATTCCCATCCAACCTATTCAATAACAAAGTTAAGTCAATTACAGTAAGTGCCGTAGCGCGCAATCTTTGGACGATCATGAAGAAAACAAATAACATTGATCCAGAATCGAGCTATAATGCAACTTTCCCGGGCTTAGAACTCGGAGGTGTTCCAGCAGTGCGTACTTACGGTGTTAATTTAAGTGTTAAATTCTAATTGCAAACAATCATGAAAAGATATATTAAACCGGTATTTATTAGTTTAATGGCAGCTACATTATTTATGGAAAGTAGCTGTACAAAAGATTTTGATAAAATAAATACAGATCCAGTTGCTTATGGAAAAGAAAATTGGGATCCAAATTATACTTTGAGCTCAGCACAGTTATTTTACACCGGAAGTTTTGATTTTGCATACGATACATGGCGTGGAAATCTGATTTATTCTTCCACAATGATGCAGGGTTTATCTACCGTAGTGAGTTATTGGGCTGGGGATAAATATATGCTGAATGAAAGCTATACCGCGGCTTATTGGGGGACGGGTACAGTTGGGGCCTATATTGAGCAGGTTCGTAATATTGTAGATGTGGTTGAGTTTACAAAAGACAAACCAAAATATGCAAATCTGTATAATGTCGCCCGTATTTGGAAAGCTTTAATTTTCGCACGCTTAACTGATTTGTATGGCGATGTTCCCTATTCGGAGGCGGGACTGGGTTTTTATACCAAAGTTTATAAGCCGAAGTATGACAAGCAGCAGGATATCTATGCTGATTTGCTGAAGGAACTTGAAACGGCTACTGCAGCGTTAAAGGATGATGGTGATAAAGTCACTGGTGATGTTATTTATAAAGGTGATATTGCCAAATGGCGTAAATTTGGTAATTCTCTACTGCTTCGCACAGCGATGCGTTTGGTTAAAGTAGACGAAGCTAAAGCGAAAGAGTATGTGCAGAAGGCTGCGGGTAAGACAATGGACAGTAATGCTGACAATGCATTTATTTTACATGATGAGTCTGGATCTCGGGTAACGCAAAATAGAAATAGTCAAGTTTTATTGGGCGATGGAGGCCAAGAGAATTATTATGTCAAATGGTCTAAAACATTTATTGACTATCTAAAAAGCAATAATGATCCGAGGTTAAAAAAGGTAGCAGTCACAAAACTGTATTTATCTGAAAAGGACAAAGTACAGAACGGGAGTTTTATCACAGACCCAACCAAGCAAAAGGGGATGCCTAACGGTAAGGATCTAGGCTCAAATGCGCAGTATAACATCAGTAGTGACCCAAGTTACACGACCTTTGCAGAATATTCGTCGCCCAACCCTAATATGATCAAGCGGACTGGCGCGACATTTATTTTGACCTATGGTGAGTCCGAATTGCTTTTGGCAGAGGCTGCTCAACGTTGGGGCATCGGTGGTAGTGCGAGCGACCATTATAAAAAAGGCGTGAAGGCAAGTATTACTTATCTGAATCAATATGATGGTTCCTTGGCAATAAGTGATGCAGATGCCGAGACTTATTTGGCAGCGAATCCATTTAATGCTGCTGATGCCTTAAAGCAGATTAATACCCAATACTGGGCACATACCATAACGATGATGGACTTTTATGAAACTTGGAGCAACTGGCGTAGAAGTGGGTATCCGGCATTGACTCCGGTGAACTATCCTGGAAATGCAACTTCGGGGACTATTCCAAGAAGATTCCCTTATCCTTCTACTGAAGCGGCTATCAATGGCGAAAATTACAGAGCAGCTTCGACCGCAGTACCTGGCGGAGATAAGTTGTCTGGTCGAGTTTGGTGGGATAAATAATTACAATGGTTTGTTTTTGATTGAGGCTGAACTTTCGTAGTTTGGCCTCTTTAAACCTTTTATAAAATATGATAAACCTAAAAAATCAATTGCTGTTTGCGATCGCGACTTCCTGTCTTGTCTTTTCATGCAAAAATAATGCTGAAAAGAAAGATGCTGATGCGGTAAAATCAACTTCTTTGGCCGGTACCTATAAGCTTATTGAAAGCAAAACAATTAAAGGTAAGGATACGGTGACCGCTTTTACGGATACCAGTAAGACAGAGATGTTTAAAATGTTCAATGACGACCATTTTTCTTTTTTTAACCATGATAAGGAAAAAGGTAAAGGTAAAGAACCGCTATTTGTTGCCGGTGGTGGTACCTATTCTTTTGATGGTGTCAACTATCAAGAAAGACTACAATATTGTTCGATGCGGGATTGGGAAAGCAATAAGTTTGATTTTAAACTTACTTTAAAAGGAGATACCTTGATTCAAACTGGTGAGGAAAATTTACCTGAATTGGGGGTTAAACATACCATTGTGGAAACCTATCTAAAGGTCAAATAATCGATATTCTTATACCTGGAATTTTAACATCCCTATTAAGTTTATTTTATTAATGCAGGCACTCAAGATCATTCTTGAGTGTTTTTTGTTGATAGGAGGCCCTTTAAAGGGCTTTTGTGCAATAATAGAATTATTTTAGAAAAAAAATAAAATTATATTGCAACATTTTCAGCAGGTGGTCGACTACATAGTAGAAACATAAGAATTAACAGTATTAATTTTAGAACGTGCAAAATCAGCTTAGCGATAAGGATTTATTAGCGATGTGCCAAACGGGCAACGAGTCTGGCTTTGCGCAGCTCTATCATCGGTATGCAAAAAAGATTTTTAATTCTATTTATCGGGTTTTGTCAAATCAGGAAGAAAGTGAAGATATTTTACAGGAAACCTTTGTTGATTTTTTTGCAAGATCAGATAAATGGCATTTAGTGCTCAGTGTGGAGGCCTGGTTGAGAAGAATGGGAGTGAATAAGGCAATCTCACTATTACGAAAGAATAAGCAATATTTTACGCCGGTGGATGATCTGGAAATTCAGGATGATGGCGAAGACGAATTATTGGAAAAAGAATGGCGCGAATGTCGTTTGACAGATTTGGAAGCTGTGATCGATCAGTTGACAGGTGTACCTAAGATGGTCGTTAATCTCTACCTGTTCGAAAATATGAGCCATGATGAAGTTGCGGAAACGTTGGGGATGACAGCAGTTGCTGTACGTAGCCAATACCACCGTGCTAAAAAGAAAATTTACGAACAATTGAAGGAAAGGTATAATTATGCGGGATAATTTAAAAGATTTTGTGAACGCTAATCGGGAGGCATTTGATCAGAGAGAACCTTCGGCTGACTTATGGAATAAAATAAGGCCACAAGTAGTCCCCACTGTTCAGGAAAGAAAGATTAAGCCTTTATGGAAATGGGCAAGTATTGCGGCAGCAGCATTGTTAGTTGGGACAGCAACCTTTATTGCTTTTGACCAACAACATGAATTAGCGGTAGAAAAACCTGTGGCTGCAGGACATCCTGTTACTGTTCAGAAAAGTACTGGAGATACAAATGCGGGTCATGCTGGCGTGATGGATATTGTTTCCGATAGCCAAAAGAATTCAGGTCGGGTTAACGCAATAGCTGGTATCGAAGGCAAAGGAAAACAATTGGAAAAAGTAAGCGTATCCGAAGCTGCTCCTCGCGAAAAGGAAGAGAAGATGGATTATGTTCAGATGCTTCAAGATTCGAGTTCTGCGAGTACACGGTTAAGTGCTGTCTTGGCGATGAAAGATGGGGGGAGCTTAGATCGGAATAGTAGGGGAGCTTTAGAAAAGACTGCTGTATCAGATCAAAGCAGTAATGTACGCATGGCTGCAATCGAAACGATCTTAAATGGACTTAGTCCGGAAGAACGTCAACAAAAGGTTCAGGACTTTTTTGTGGAGCAAAATGATCCCACTTTACAAATGGAATTGATGCAAATGATGGCTCAACAGGAGGATCCGACGATGAAAGCGACAACAAAAGAAAAGTTAAATGAAATTGTGGAAGATCCTTTTACCCTGAAATTTGTAAAGGAGCAAGCATATGCGGTATTATTAAATCAATAATAGGATATAGTAAGGTGAACGTCAGATTGTGTATGTTAATCAATTAAAAAGCTTAAAATACATTATTTGACAAATAATGAAGACAAACTAAAACGAAATGAAAAAGATAAGGATAATGATGATTGGGGTCGCACTGATCTTTGCAAGCGCATTGCAGGCCCAGGTAAATGAAAATGTTGAAGGAGTTGCTGCGCCAAAACCTCCTAATCCTCCTAAAAAGGCGAGAGCAGTTTCGGGGGTTATCGTAAATAATAGTAATAATTTTACATTCAGTTCTGCTGGATTCGGCCGTTCCAATGGACCGAAAAGCTGGAAAGAAATTAAAGTACCCAACTTAGGAAATAAGCTGTTACTAAAATTGGATAATGTTTATATCGAAGGGTATAAGGGGAAAGATGTGCTGATTACCGCCAAGGTGGAGGAAAGTGAAGAAAATGATCGCGCAAAAGGTTTACGTGTGATTAATGGTTCGGGATTGTCAGATAATTCGGGGCTTGGTATGAATATCAAAACAGAAGGTGGGGTGACTGAAATAAGCATGGTGGGAATGCCCTTAGAAGATTCTATTCGCATCAGGATACCGATGGATCTACCTGTGACGATCAAAGGCGGTCGTGGAGCGATGTTTAATGCTGGGGCAATCGAATTAAAAGATATCCGGGCTGAGGTCGAAGTTGCTAGTACAATGGGGAATGTAAATTTATTGAACGTGACGGGGCCGATCAATGTCAAGGTTGCACAGGGGGATGTAACGGCCAAATTTGTTCAACCTGTTAAAGGACCGATTTCTTTGGTCGCTGCCATGGGGGCTGTAGATGTGGCCTTTCCAAAGAATTTTGGTGCTAATGTGGATGTAAAATCTGCTATGGGGAATATTTATGCCGCAGACGAGTTTCAGTTTGAGAAACAGACTGAAGAGCCGAAGTCAACGCCAATGGGAAATGCGGTGAAAGGCAAAATGAATGGAGGTGGACAGGATGTGATTTTAAAAACATCCATGGGCGATATCTACATAAGAACACAGAAATAAAAAAAATAGCCTGTTATTCATAACAGGCTATTTTTTTAGTTCCATGCGGACGAGGTATTGATCATTCTCATCTTCATACAAAATTTGGACAACCCAGCCCATTTCGTGCGAAATTTTAATCAATAATTCCTGATCTAAATAGAGCCATTTGAACAGGTTTCCTTTTTTGCCTTTGTATTCGTATTGATATTGAATTTCCCCAAAATAATGCGTTGGTTTTTTGATGTTATAATCTTTGTACAGATAACTGATGTCTGAAGAGTCAAAAATCAGTTGGCCATTTTCAGTTAATAATTCTTTACTATGCTGTAATAGTTTTCGAAAGCCGTCTACGTCACCAGCAAGGCCTATTCCGTTCATCAAAAGCAATAGTGTATCGTATTTTTGGCCTTCGAATTTATAGAAATCTTCGCAGATAATATGTTGTACCCCGCGTTGTTGCATAATATGGCAGGCGGTCTGCGAGAGTTCCAGTGCATCTACTTCAAAGCCTTTTTCTTGTAGATAAAGGCTATGGCTGCCAACTCCAGCTCCAACATCCAGTACTCGTCCATCACAGAGGGATAAACCAATAAATTCCAGTTCAGGGAAATCATCAGGTTCGCGAAAGAAAATCTCGACCGGCATTTCGTCTTGGTCGCCATAACTCGTGTGGAGTACTAAAGGGAATTTTTCTTCTTGATGTACGAAGTAATCATCTAAGGCTTCACCGTATACGTCTCTATGCATTGTCATCATCAATCATTAGTACTTTTTTTGCTATATATATGGAGTCTTCATCTCCCGTATGTTTCATGGGTTCGTCAGATAATTTGATGACCGGGGTCCATTGATCATCTTCTGGCAAAGCGTCAGTCATCTTAATGACGATATTCATGGGTTTGAGACCGACATCATTGGTGAAATTGGTGCCAACGCCGAAGGAATGTAAGATTTTTCCCTCACAGTAGCTCGCGATTCTTTCGACTTTCTCATAGTCTAGGCCATCTGAGAATATAATTGTTTTAGAGAGGGGATCGATTCCATTTTTCTTATAGTGTGCGATGACCTTATCTGTAAATTCAAGTGGGTCGCCGCTATCATGGCGGACTCCATCAAATAATTTGGTTAATTTCTTGTCAAATTGCTGAAAGAAGACTTCCGTCGTATAGGTGTCTGATAGCGCTATCCCAAGGTCACCCCGGTACACATCAGACCAATGTTCAAGACCAAGGAGATTCGCCATTTTATAACCGTATTTGGCGGCGTGGAACATAAACCATTCATGGGCATGTGTGCCGATTGGTTTTGTTTCATATTTCATTGCTAAATGTACATTGCTGCTGCCTATAAATGTCTTTTCGCCATATTGCTTCAGTGTGCGCACGACCAAATCATGGACTTCATAAGAATGACGTCTGCGCGTGCCAAAATCAGCAATTGTGATATTGAGTTTTTTATATTTTTCGATTTTATCTTTGGCGGTGGCGATCACAGCTGCATCCGAGGCACGTTGTAGGCCATGGGATTCATAAAAAAGTTCACAGATGAGCGACATCAATGGGACTTCCCAAAGAATAGTGCGGTACCAGTACCCTTCGATAATGACTTCAAGGTCGGGGCCATCCTGGAATATTTTGATTTCCTCGGGATCGTAGCGATAACCTTGAAGAAAGTCAAAATAGGTTGGGTCTATATAAGGACATGTCTTGGCAAAAAAAGCCTTTTCTGCTTTTGTTAACTTCAAATTAGCCATTTCATTGACGGCCTCCTTCAGGAGTACATCAAAACCATCGGGAAATTTATGATGTCCCCGGTTAATAAAATGATAACGTGCCTTGGCCTTTGGAAACAACTTGACCACAGCGTGCTGCATGGTGAATTTGTAAAAGTCATTATCTAATATAGAGGTAAATGAAGCCATCTTTATCGATCTGTTTTTTTGTTAGAAGCGGTAAATTTACTAATTAACGTGAAAATGTATGGATTGTTCATGATAAATATAAAAAGACTTGCATATAAAAGGCGGGTAAAATTTTTCATTTTACCCGCCAGATGTAAATTATTATTTTATTCGGCCGTCATTATCTTGTTCTAGATCTTTCTGATCCTTGCGAAGAACGTCCAGAGCTACGTTCGCCTGAGCTTTCTGAAGACCTTGATCGAGACACTGAGGATGAATTGTCTGTATTTGATCTACTTCTTGTGTTTTCGTAGCTCCGATTTTGAGTTGGTTGTGCTACAGGTTGTGACACAGGTTGGCTCGAACGTGTTCTGCTGCCATCATAATTTCCATTTCGTTGCGGCGTTGTAGTAGGTTGCACAACTCGTGGAGGAACAGCCTGGTCGGAACTGTTCGCATTTGACCGCGAGCGTGAATTATAGTCTGTGTTTCTATTATAGTCTGTACTTCTGCCGTTGGCTACACCATTATTGTCAACGGAGCCATTTCGTCTATCCCTAGTGGTAGATGTAGGGTTGTTATTGTTTGAAGCATCCGACTGGCGACTTGATCGCGTTCTAAAATCATAGTTATTCGAATTAGGTTGTGTACCATTCGTATTTCTATTTATAGTACCATTGTCTCCGGTTCTAGTATTATTAGTTGAACTACGGCTTGAGCCACCGCTGTTGGCGTCATTACGAGACCTTACAGAAGCATTTCCACTGTTATCAATATATAACTCACGATTTCCCGATCTCGAGTCGATGTTATCTCTGTTAGTTATGACACGGTTGGTTCGATCTGAAATCTCACTATTGTTATTTCGTGTTCGGGTAGAAGCATCTACGACATTAGTCGGGCGAGCAGAGGATCTTGTATTACGGTCTACATTCGGACGGTACATACTGATTTCATTACTGCGATTGCTGCTACTGCGTGCAGATCCAGGTCTATCGGCACTTGCGATTCTATTCACTGTTACGCTTCTTCCTGTCGAACGTTCAATATCGGATCTTCGAGGGCCACCAACATAATAGTTGTTGTTAATTATCGTGGTATTGTTGATAATGGTGGTTCTGTTATAGATATTATTGTAATTTCTTCGATTAACATAATACCGATCCATATCCCTATTCATAAAGTGATTGACCCCTACAAATGTCCAAAAGTTCATTGGGATATTAACGGATACATTAATATTCATGCCTGGACCCATAGGAGCCCAACCATAGTAGTCATTACTTTGGCGCCAATTTACCCATGCTGGCCCCCATTCATAGTCAGGAACCCATCCCCAGCCATAACGGTCATTGTAGTTCCAGCGACCATAGTGGAAAGGGGCCCAGCCCCAGTCATAATTGGATACCCAAGTATTGCCATAGTCAGTCATTGTCCAATAACCATTGGTTGCATAAGGCTGGAAGTTCGGACCAACGTCGGGAATCCAAACATAGCCATAATTGGGATCATTAACCCATTCTCCATAAGGTGAGAGTTGGTCATAGAATAGCTGGAACGAAACTCCATCATTGTTATAATTGTTATAACCATTATTATATCCACCCCGTTGGGCCATTGAAGTAGCGCAACTCGAAAAAGAAGCGATACCGATAAAACCGAGTACCCAATATTTTATGTTGCCTAAATTTTTCATTTCTGTAATATTTAAAAGTGTGACAAACTCTATGCTATTGTCTTTGTTATTATGACAGCATAACGTATAAAATGGTTTAATCGGTACACTAGAAATCTGATTTTTTTTATATAAAAGTCAAATTGATGATCTTTTTACATAAACGGCAATTTTAGATACATATTTTTATTTACCTTTACCGCTCGAATTGCTACGTGTTTGTTCAGCATAAGACGTGTTTTATGACACATTAATTTGAAATAGACATCATTTAAATGGCTAAAAAACTTCAGACTTTTTTTCTAGAATTCGCAAACATTCACCGTTTTTTGCTACGGTTTTGGCGCGAATTGGTAACTCCACCATATGAATTTAAAGAAATTGTCCGCCAGTGCTATGAGATAGGCTATAAATCTCTGCCTTTGATCAGTTTAACGGGATTTATTGTTGGATTTGTTTTTACAAAACAATCACGTCCTTCTTTGGAAGAATTCGGGGCGACTTCGATGTTGCCTTCGCTTATTTCGATCGCTATTGTTCGTGCATTAGCACCCTTGGTGACGGCTTTAATCGCTTCGGGTAAAGTGGGCTCGCAAATTGGTGCGGAGCTCAGTTCGATGAATGTCACGGAGCAAATCGATGCGATGGAAGTTTCGGGGACTAATCCATATAAATATCTTATTGTAAGTAGAATATTAGCTACAACTATTGGAATTCCTGTACTGTGTTTTTATGTGGCCGGTATAGGTCTTTTAGGCGGTTACCTAAGTATGATGAGTAAGGACGACTTAAGTTTTTTGAGTTTTTTTACGCAGGTATTTGAGACGATAGCATTTAAGGATTTAGGCGCTATGGTTTTGCGTGCGGTTATATTTGGTTTTACCATTGGAGCTGTAAGTTGTTATTGCGGTTATTTTTCTTCTAAGGGGACTGAAGGCGTCGGTAAGGCAGCCAATGCGGCCGTTGTAGCTTCGATGTTCCTTGTATTTATTGAGGAAATAATTATTGTTCAAGTTTTATCGTTCTTTGGATAGTGAGCTATGGAAAAGATTAAATCAACCATCGACCATTCGAAGCCGGTCATTGAAATTAGGGATGTTAGCAAATCTTTCGGTGATAATCACGTTCTACGTGGTGTTAACTTAGATTTATATAAAGAAGAAAATCTCGTTGTGCTTGGGCGTTCTGGAACAGGGAAATCCGTGTTGATCAAATTGATTTCGGGCTTGTTAAGACCGGATGAGGGGACGATCAATGTTTTGGGAGAGTCAGTTCTTGAATTAAATGATCGCGAACTGCGTGAATTACGCTTGAAAATAGGGTTTTCTTTTCAGAATAGTGCACTTTATGACAGTATGACTGTGCGCGAAAATTTGGAATTTCCGTTGGTTCGGAATAAACGCAACTTAACACGTTCGGAGATCAATTACGCTGTAGAAGAGGTGTTAGATGGTGTAGGGCTTTCGCAAGCGATCAATCAGATGCCGTCGGAGTTGTCGGGTGGACAGCGGAAGCGAATTGGTATCGCGCGTACACTGATTCTTAGACCTGAAATCATGATGTACGATGAGCCAACAGCAGGGCTCGATCCGATCACTTGTTTGGAGATTAATGGGTTGATTAACGAGGTTCAGGAGAGGTATAAAACAGCATCAATTATTATCACGCACGATTTAGCTTGTGCGAAAGAAGTGGGAGACCGAATTGTGATGTTGTTGGATGGCAAGTTTGAAAGACAGGGGTCTTTTGAAGAGATTTTTGATACAGATGACGCACGAGTAAGAGCGTTTTATAATTATAATTTTATTCTATAATATACATGAGTAAGGCAGAAAATAAAAGAGCAATCATTGTCGGTATTTTTGTTTTTTTAGGCGTATTGATTCTTTTAGCGGGTATTTTTATTTTGGGTAGCCAGCAAAAGAAATTTACTAGAAATATTGAAATTACGACTTCATTTCCCGATGTCGCTGGATTAAAAGTAGGGAGTAATGTGTGGTTTTCTGGGGTTAAGGTCGGGATCATTAAGAATATACATTTTAAAAGCGTGCAGGATGTTGAGGTGGTATTGACAATTGAGGAGAAATCTGCTGAATATATTCGTAAAGATGCCGTAACAAAATTGGGCTCGGATGGTTTGATTGGTAACAAGATCGTAGTGATTTCTGGAGGGTCGCAAAATGCGCCAACTGTGGAGACAGGTGATTTCTTGCGTTCGGCGAAGACTGCGGACATGGAAGCGATGATGGAAACATTGCAGGTAAATAATGAAAACTTAGCAAAGATTACCACTGACTTTGTAGAAATATCACGTGGATTGGCGGATGGAAAAGGAATGGTTGGTGCGATGTTGACTGATACGTCCATGGTAAATACATTGCGTGCGACATTATTGTCGATCAGTGCTGCAATGAATAATGCGAACAAAGCTTCTGCTAATTTGGTCACATTGACAAACTCTTTAAATAGCAATAAGGGCTTGATTCATGATTTGACTACTGATACCGCTATATTCTCCAATCTGCGTCAGTCTGCAGCACAGTTGCAAGGAGTTTCTCAGACAGCAAATGCATTGATAAACAATTTGAATAATGCATCTGGCAGGTTGAATGATAAAGATAATGCGGTGGGCGTTTTGTTGAATGATCCAGCATCAGCAAATCAGATTAAATCGGCAATCAATAACCTGAATTCGAGTACTGCGAAATTGGATGAAAATATGGAAGCATTGCAACATAATTTCTTATTACGTGGTTTCTTTAAAAAGAAGATGAAAGAGGATGCTAAAAAAGCTGAGTTGCTTAAAGCGGACACGACGAAATAAGTGGATTAAAAAGAACATAAGGAAAGGCTGTACGCTTGCGTAGGGCCTTTTTTAATAAATGATAGCGTCATTATGGGCTCCAATTCAACAGGTCTTTAACACCGTATAGCATTTGGATACCCCCTTTTAATTTAAAAAAATGAATCATACTGAAATTACAGATAAAGAGGTCATCTACGAAGACAATCATCTCATAGCCATAAATAAGAAAGCCGGGGATATAGTGCAGGTGGATGAAACAGGAGATCTATCTTTAGAAGATATGGTGAAAGAATATTTGAAAAAGAAATATGATAAGCCAAATGAAGCCTTTGTTGGTGTTATTCATCGATTAGATAGACCTGTTAGTGGTATGATTTTGTTCGCCAAAACAAGCAAGGCTCTAGAGCGAATGAATAAATTTTTTCAGGATAGACATGTGAAAAAGACCTATTTGGCAATAGTCAGGCAGCGTCCGCGAAAAACGGAGGGGAAACTGATCAATTGGTTGGTTAGAAATAGACAAACGCGCGTAACAAAGGCTTTTCCACGCGAGGTGAAAGGTGGAAGTTATGCTGAGTTGGATTATACCTTGGTGGGTGAGTTGAATGGATTCTATTTGCTGCGCGTAGAGCCTTTAACAGGTCGTACACATCAGATTCGTGCGCAACTTGCAGCGATGGGATGTCCTATTGTTGGTGATAATAAGTATGGATATCCAAGAGGTAGTTCTTTGGGCAGTATTTGTTTACATTCTCGTTCATTGGCCTTTACGCATCCAATAAAAAAGGATAAGATGGAATTGATCGCTTCTTTGCCGAAAGATGGCTTCTGGGATAAATTTGAATCTTTGGCACGCTAATCGTTAAAATTTCAGTACCTTTGTGTTATGAAATGGTTTAAATATTTACTCCTAATATTTACCTTAAGCTGCTCGGCTGTGTCTGTTTCGTACGGACAGTGTGCGATGTGTACATTGAACGCTGAGAATTCTACGAAGGAAGGGAATATGCAAGGAAGAGGTCTGAATGACGGTATTTTGTTTCTATTGGTAATACCTTATCTAGCTGCGGCAGGCCTTGGTTATTTATGGTATAAAAAATACCGTAAGAAGAGCCCTGTAACGAAGAAATTTATAAACGAAATAAAATAGATTCTTAATGCCCACATCCAAATTGCATGCAATGATACATTCCAAATGTCCGAAGTGTCATATTGGTAATGTATTTGTAGGAAAGGTCTACAGTTTACACAAGCAGCATATGAATGATACTTGCCCATATTGTGGTGTCAAGTACGAGGTTGAGCCAGGTTATTTCTACGCTGCGATGTATGTGAGTTATGCTTTGTCTGTCGCTGAGATTGTTACTGTATCTGTTGCTATCGCAATTTTGACTGGAAGCGAGTCTCCGTGGTTTTATCTGATTGGTTTAGCTGTAACCATTTTGGTCTTCGCACCTTTTAATTTTAGATATGCCCGTTTGATCTTACTTCATTTTTTAACACCAAAAATCAGTTATGATCCGCGATACGAATTGGCGGTAGAGATAGGTGAAAAGAATACTAAGAACCTTGCGGAAGAGAGTAAGGGTATTAATGAAATAAAAAAATAAAAGAGCTCCAAAGAGCTCTTTTATTTTTTTAGATACTTCATCGTACTGTCGAAAAGGAAAACCTTGTCTTTATATACTTCTGAAATGAGTTGTTGTAATGGAATGAGATGCACTTGCTGAAAATCCGCTACAAGCTCTTCTGTAGGGAGTATGACTTGGATGCAATAGGTCATACCTTCATGCGGCGACTGGAGCATTTCCAGAAAATGCACTTGAAATTTTTGGGATTGCACGATATTATCCTGAATCCATGAAACGACCTCTTGATGGATTGTTTCTTCTGCGATAACGGAGACGTTGTATAAAAACATACACAAAAATACGCTATTTTTTCTGCTATAAAAAAGAATCTCAAGAGCAGAAAGGAGATAAGTTTGAATATTACATTTAATTACTATATCTTGTAAAAATAAGGTTGCATTTAATGCAATTTCGTATTTAATTGCAATATTTGGAATAAATGATAAGGATGTAACTGGGATTATGAGGATGAAATTTTGGATAGGTTTGTTTTTTTCTGCCATGATCATGTTGGGGTGTCAACGACGTAGCGTTGATTTTATTCCAATCAATCAATTTTTTTCTACACCTGAAAAATCAAATTTTAAGATTTCGCCAAATGGTCGATTTATAGCTTATATTGGCCTGGACAATCATTGCAAAAATATCTATTTAATAGATTTGATTCATCAGGATAGTTCCAAGCAGCTTACGTATCAAAATGATATTAATGTAAAATCTTTTGCTTGGAACAATGATTCAAAAATTTCTTTTTTGACAGAGCAATCCACACAGGATAGTTTACGTTTATATGCTGTGGATATCAATACAGAGAAGATTTGGCCATTAATTAAACCTGTTCGGGGACGATTTCGTTGGGTTCATGCCCTGGTGACTGGAAGCGATAGTTTTATTGCGGGAATCAACGATCGCGATTCTTCTTTTTTTGACCTTTACCGTATCTATTTAGACGGGAGGCCACGGGAATTGGTTTTACAGAATCCCGGAAATATGAGTTCTTGGGTTGTGTCCAATGATGGGCAGGTAAAATTGGCGGTAGCCAATGATTCCGTACAGCAGTCTGTACTCTATCGGAGTTCCGAGAAAGAACCTTTTAAAGAGATTATACGCTGTGATGTAGAAAGCAGTTTTACACCTTTGGGTTATAAAGATAGTTCTAATGCGATTATTTATGCCTTATCCAATATAGACCGGGATAAACTGGCATTGGTTAGCTATGATTTGGCAAACCAGAAGGAATTAGGGGAACTTTACAGCCATAAAGATGTTGATGTGAGCCCTGGAGGGTATTTTACGGAACAAAATAAGCTATTGTTTGTAAATTACAGTACGTCCAGACAAAATAGGCATTTTTTTGACGAAGCTACCAAAAAGAAATATGATCGGTTGTCCAAACAGATCGATGGATTTGAATTTCAGGTGCTAAATACCGACATTTCGGGTGATAAAGTAATTATCAAAACCTATACGGACGTAAATCCAGGGGGTATTTATTTTTATGACTTTTCGACGCAAAAATTAACGAAGCTAACAGATAATAATTCCGATCTAAAAGACAAAGAGCTATCGCCCAATGAGTATATCACCTATACAGCAAGAGATGGTATTCAGATTTCGGGATATTTGACTTATCCCATACACTCCAATCGTAAGGATCTTCCAATGGTTGTATTGCCTCATGATGGGCCCAATGGGCGGGAAGTATGGGGATTTGACAATGAAGCTCAATTCTTAGCAAATCGGGGGTATCTCGTCTTTCAGATGAACTATAGAGGATCAACAGGTTTTGGCAAGAAGTTTTGGACGGCGGGATTCAAAGAATGGGGCGGAAAGATTCAGGATGATATTACCGATGGCGTGAAATGGTTGATCAAAGAGGGGATTGCAGATCGGGAGCGTGTCGCTATTGTAGGGAAAGGTTTTGGAGGCTACTCTGCGCTACACGCAGCCTGTTTTAATTCTGATCTATATAAATGCGCCGTGTCTTATTCTGGTTATACCAATCTATTCACTTACTTTAGGGATATTCCGCCATACTTTAAATCTTATGTGCAGAAAATGTATCAAATAGTTGGAAATCCGATTCGGGAGGCAGAACTATTCAAAAATATTTCACCTGTATTTCATTCGGATAAAGTAAAGATACCGGTGTTATTGGTCCAAGGGGGGAAAGATCGATTTAGTTCGGTTCCGGACGCAAATCAATTTGTGCAGAAATTGAAGAATAATAATGTCCCTGTGCAATACATCCTGAAAGAGGATGAAGATAGAACTTTTAAGCGGGATGAGAATGTCTTTGGTTACTATAATGAGCTGGAGCGATTTTTGGCGAAATATCTTGTAGACTAAAGGCGGGAGACTATGAAAGCAGAGAAATATAGCTATCGAAAAAACTACGGCCTATTGTTGATGTTTTTCATCGTCATTAGTGGTCTGTACATATTTGCCCTTTTTCTTTCCCGTAGTTATACAGAATCGCATATTAAAAATGAATTCACCAACCGGAAATCAGAAATATTTGATCAAACCTTAATCCCTTTCAACGATTTTTTTCAAAATAGAATTCCTGAAGTTTCTTTCTATCAGGGTTTTTTGGATTCAGTGCAGGCAGGGAAATATGCGTATAGTATATTAAGTTCCTATCCTTTTGTTCGGGAAATCGGCTTTTTTGATTTGCAATTCAATAATGATCATAACTTGAACTATGGATTTATTGTTAATAATCTTAGAATTCAACCGAAAACCATAACCTTTTTTACTGTTTCTCGATCTGGCCTGAATAAGAATACGATTCGAGACCGTGGGCAGATGGGCTTGCATTCTGAAGAAATTAATAATATTGGCGTCAAACTGGCAACTTATATCGATAAATTGCAACCGAATGCCAAGCTTTCTGATAAGGATATTCTGAAGGTTTTTTATACGATACGACCCGGACAGATTACCTATTTGAATATTCCGAGAGTCAATGACTTAATTGTCTATAAGTCCATCATGGAAGGTAATTTGGATCATACTGTTGGATATGAACAGGACATGTTCAATTTTCAGATCGATCCAATGTATCTGGAAGTAAAAAATAGCTATTCAAATCTTTATGAGAAAGTAGAGATAGTTCCGTTGGTGGGTGCTCCGATCACGCCGGAAAATGATGAGATTTCTACTGAGATGCCTTTACCTGGAGCCTTAGCTGACTATAAACTTCTTTTTAGATCGAGTAAAAGTTTCCTGTCAAAAGAGATAAACCGCAGTTTTTGGCCGGTATTGGGCGGTGTATCCCTGATTTATATTATTTTAATTGCAATACTATATTTAATTTATAGAAATTTAGAAATTAACGGAAGACTTTTTAAATTGCAGTACGATTTCATCAATAATCTTACGCATGAGTTTAAGACGCCTGTGAGCGTTATAAAAATTGCTGGAAATAATATTAAGAGTGCACAGGTACTCTCTGATGAAGAACGGAAAATGTATGGAAATATATTGGATCAGGAGGCAGACCGATTAAATAACCTGATGAATAAGCTATTGTCGTTTAGTCAGATCGAAAATAAAACCATAAAATTAAATAAAGAAGAAGTTGATTTGGAGGAATTTACCGAAAATCTAGTAGCTTCGTCAAGAATAAAATATTCGGATTTCAAGATTAGCACAAAAATTGATGTAAGGACATCAATGCTTGCAGATCCGGTACTATTGAGTAGCGTGTTTCAAAATATGATCGATAATGCCTATAAATATTCGAAAACGGGGCATAAAATCTTGGATATTGCGATACAACAAAACAAGAAGAATTTTGTTATCACTTTTAAAGATGAAGGAATAGGAATTGAGAAGGCTGAGTTTAACAATATCTTCAAAAAGTTTTATAGAATAAAAAGTCAATATAATCAGCAAGGAAGTATCGGTTTGGGATTGGCTTTCTGTAAGGAGATTACTGAATTTATAGGCGGTGATATTACAGTAAAAAGTCAATTGGGACAAGGGACCACCTTTACCTTGGTATTTCCGGTTTAAAAATAAATTTAAATATGAATAAAGACATCACAGTTGCTGTTATTGAAGATGATGAGAACCTACGTTTCTTGGTAAAACATCGATTGGAATCCGAAGGCTATCAGGTCATTCAAAGCGGAAATGGGAATGAAGCGGAGAGTTTGATTTTGGAAAAGAGACCCGATGTGGTTTTGTTGGATTGGATGCTTCCAGGAAAAGAGGGCAACGAAATCTGTGAAGATGTCCGTAAAGCCGGCTTTGAAAATATCATTATCATGATGACAGCTAAATCCCAAGATGTAGACAAAATTGAAGCTTATAGCTTTGGTGTGACTGATTACATTAGCAAGCCGTTCAATATGGATGTGCTTATTGCTATGATCGATAATAAGGTGAAATTTTTCTTGCCTAAAAACAGTCCCGAAGTTTATAAATTTGGTCAGACGGAACATCATCCCAACATCCATTCCTTAATACGTGACGGAAGGAAAGTTGAGTTGACTATCTTGGAGAATCGAATTTTACTTCATTTTCTACAAAACTTAGGTCGAGAGATTACGCGCGAAGAGTTAATGGAAGTTGTCTGGGGATATAGCTCAAACGTCAACACACGGACCTTGGATATGCATGTAGTTCGTTTAAGAAAAAAGATAGAAACAAACCCTGATAAGCCACATTATCTACAGACCGTAAGGGGGCTGGGATATAAATTTGTTGATGAGGAAGAGATTTAATTATATTTAACAGGTAAGAATTTGTTTTGTTGAAAACAATTATTATCTTCGTATAGATTCGAAGCAAGACCATGTTTCCCGACGAGGGTAATATGGTCTTGTTTCTTTTTTAAAATGTAGAAAATAAGAAAAAAGATAAAATTATGGCAGAAGTAACTTATTTTACGGAAGAAGGATTGCGTAAGCTTAAAGAAGAATTGGCTTATCTGAAGACGGAAGGAAGATCTAAAATTGCCAATGCTATTGCAGAGGCAAGAGACAAAGGGGATTTGTCAGAAAATGCAGAATATGATGCTGCTAAAGAAGCTCAGGGACTTCATGAGGCTAAAATTGCCAATTTGGAGAACACATTGGCGACAGCCCGTTTAATTGATGAGTCCAAATTGGATACATCTAAAGTTTTGGCGTTATCGATTGTTAAGATCAAGAACAAGAAGAATGGTGCTGAAATGACTTATCAATTGGTTGCGGAGTCAGAAGCGGATTTGAAGTCTGGTAAGATCTCTGTTAAGTCTCCTATTGCCCAAGGTTTGTTGGGTAAATCAAAAGGCGATACAGCGGTTATTGAAGTGCCAGCAGGTAAAATTGAATTCGAAATCGTAGAGATTTCAAGATAATATATGTCGGTTATGTGCGGTATGCCATAACCGCACATCCACAAATTAACTTTATATTAAGAAGGTCGTGATATAGTAATCGCGACCTTTTTTGTTTATATTTGTTGGCAGTAGAAAAACAGGGTATGATAAAATTTGCAGTTAAATTTTTAATTGCTAACATACCGAAGGCTTTGCATTTTAAAGTCTGTTGTTTGCTGATTATTGTTTAAAAGATTTATTCCAAGATTAGAATAATATGTCGACAATTTTTTCAAAAATCGTTGCTGGGGAGATCCCAGCTTACAAAGTTGCAGAAAGTAATGATTTTCTAGCTTTTTTGGATATCAGTCCATTGGCTAAGGGGCACGTTCTGGTGATCCCTAAGAAAGAAACAGATTACATTTTTGATATAGAGGATGATGAATATATGGCACTTTGGGTCTTTGCTAAGATTGTTGCTCAAGGTATTAAAAAGGTGATTCCTTGTGTAAAAGTCGGTGTAGCAGTAGTTGGCTTGGAGGTGGCTCATGCACATATACATCTGGTACCTATTAATAAAATTAGTGATTTAAATTTTGCTGGACCTAAATTGAGCTTGGCAGAGGACGAACTTCATGAAATTGCGACTACTATTCGCGAGTCTATCGTCGGCATAACTGCTCAAAATCAATAATTAGAAAAGATTATATTACACTTGATTTACGTTCGATTTTTAGAAGAATGCTATATTTGTACTTTGTTGTTTCAAATTTGTACAAGAATAAGCGTAGGATTTGTTCTAAAAAAGGAACGCAACATTGATTTTTACTAAAGGTTATGCATGAACTTTTGTTGTCATTTCAACAATTATTAAATCCAGAAGAGTTATTGAGCTCTGGTGGGTTTTATCTGGTTATCTTAATTGTATTTGCTGAGACAGGTCTATTTTTTGGATTTTTTCTACCTGGTGATTATTTATTATTTCTTGCAGGATTATTTTGTGCACTAAATAAAATAGACGTTAATATATACACGCTTTGTCTAGGCTTGTTTGTTGCGGGAGTATTAGGGAATTTTACTGGGTATTGGTTTGGTTATCGAGCCGGACCAATGTTATTTAAGCGAAAAGATAGCTTCATCTTTAAGCGAAAGTATGTGGTCATGGCGGAAGAGTTTTACCATAAATATGGTGGAACAGCTTTAATTATAGGAAGATTTGTCCCAATAGTTCGTACTTTTGCACCTATCTTTGCCGGTGTCGTAAAATTAGATTTTAAGAAATTCGTTCTGTACAATGTTGCAGGGGCTGCTATCTGGGTACTTGTGTTGACCCTGTCTGGATATTTCCTCGGTATAGAGTTCCCTTGGATTTTACATTATGTAGAATATGTTGTCGTTGGTATGATTGTAATCGCATTTTTGCCGATTGCAATAACGTTACTAAAAAAGCGTATAAAAGATAAAAGAAACAAACAAAATATACAGTAAATTAAAAAATGAGTAAACAAAACCCTTGGCACATGGTTTCTCCAGGTGAGAATGTTCCAAATGCCGTAAATGCTATCATTGAGATTACAAACGGATCCAAAGGAAAGTATGAATTAGACAAAGAAACTGGTTTGTTGCTTTTGGACAGAGTAATGAGTTCATCTGTCGTTTATCCTGCCAATTATGGTTTTATCCCACAGACTTATTGCGATGACAAAGATCCTTTGGATATTTTGGTCATTTGTTCAGTGGATATTTTACCATTAACATTGGTTGAAGCACAGGTTATTGGTGTAATGAATATGGTTGATGGTGGAGAACAAGATGATAAAATTATTGCGGTAGCTAAAAACGATCCGGTTTTTAATTACATTAAAGATATTGATCAGTTACCTCCGCATACAATGAAAGAGATTGTACAATTCTTTGAGAGTTACAAAGCACTTGAAAAGAAGCATGTCATTGTTGAAGGTGTAAAGGGACGTGAAGAAGCACAAAGAATCTTGATCGAGGCTATCGAGTTGTACAAAAAAGAATTTGTTAACAAATAACCCCAAGCATGGCGCTCGATATATTTTGGACATTGTTTTTAGTATTGGCCAACGGCTTTTTTGTCGCGGCAGAATTTGCTATTGTAAAGGTCCGAGTCTCCCAAATTGAAGTTCAGGCAAAAACAGGTAGCAAAGTTGCTACAATAGCCAAAAGTATAACGGAGCATTTGGATGGTTATTTGGCCGCTACACAATTGGGTATTACACTTTCTTCACTGGCTTTAGGTTGGGTAGGAGAGGCTGTAATGACCCAAATTGTGCAGGGGTTTCTAGGTTTTTTCGGTGTTGAATTGACAGGTACAATCGCGACGAATGCAGGACATATATTGGCTTTTACGATTATTACTGTGTTACACATTGTATTTGGAGAGCTCGCTCCTAAATCAATTGCGATTCAAAAACCCGTTGCAACAACCATGAAAATTGCGGTTCCACTGCAATTTTTCTACTTTATCTTTAGACCATTTATTTGGATTTTAAATGGTTTCGCTAATTTCCTGTTGAAGATTTTGGGATTTGAAGTTACCAAAGGGGAATCTGCGCACTCTTCTGAAGAGTTGCAATATCTTTTGGATAAAGGTAAAGAGTCTGGTGCCCTGGATATTTCTGAGCACGAGTTGATCAAAAATGTATTTGATTTTAACGAACGTATCGTTAAGAATATTATGGTACCCCGTACCAAAATTGTGGCGGTGGAGGTCACGGCTGATGCCTCTGAGCTGATAGAAACCATGACTGAAGAAGGCTATTCCCGTCTGCCAATTTATGAGGATAATATCGATCAAATCGTTGGTATTGTTCATACGAAAGATATTTTACCCCTCTTAGCTAAGGGAAAAGAGGTTGTCATGAGAAATATCATGCGCAAACCTTATTTCATTCCTGAAACGAAGAAGATCAATGATCTAATGGCTGAGTTCCAGCAAAAGCGTCTACAGTTAGCGATTGTATTGGATGAATTTGGTGGGACAGCAGGTATGGTTACCCTGGAAGATATTGTTGAGGAGCTGGTAGGTGAGATCCAGGATGAATACGATGAGGAAACTCCAGTGGTTGAACGAATTTCTGAAACGGAGTATATGGTCGATGCGGGAGCTAGTATTCATGATGTGAATGAGTTTCTCCCTATAGAATTGCCAGAGAGTCAAGATTACGATACCATGTCGGGTTTGGTGAGTGAGATTTTTGATAAAATTCCTGAAGTCGGCGAGCGGAAAGAAGAATATGGCTACGTATTCACTATTATCCGGAAAGCCCAACAGAATATTGAGTTTGTCAAATTGGAATTGGTCGAATCGGCCGATGATGATACAGAAGAATAACCTAATAACGCTAATAAATGCAGTTATTTTTTACACCGGATTTAAATCCTTCGTTAGAAAATTTTATCCTTAGTGAGGAAGAGAGTAAACATGCTATTCGCGTGCTTCGTATGAATACTGGCGATCATTTACATCTTATAGATGGTCGTGGTGGTTTATACGAAGCTCAAATTATTGACCCTCATCCCAAACGAACCGTTCTTACTATTTTAGATGTCAAGGAAGATTTTCAGCAGCCGAGGTATCACCTACATATCGCTGTTGCTCCAACGAAGAATATTGATCGCATCGAATGGTTTTTGGAGAAGGCAACTGAGGTTGGCATTCAGGAAATAACTCCAGTTATCTGTGAGCATTCTGAGCGAAAAGAGGTAAAATTAGATCGTCTAAACAAGGTGGTTGTTGCAGCGATGAAACAATCATTGAAAGCCTATCTTCCCAAACTTAATCCGGCTGTATCGTTTAAACAGTTTTTGAGAGGTATTCCAACAGAAGGTGTTCAAAAAGCAATTGCACACTGCGTTGATGCTGAGAAAAAGTATTTAAACCAGGTTTTGGAGCCTGCCCAACATTATATTATCCTCATTGGCCCAGAAGGAGATTTCTCTGAGGAGGAAATTGATTTGGCACTACAAATGGGATTTCATCCAATTTCGTTGGGAGAAGCGCGCTTAAGGACCGAAACAGCTGCGTTAGCGGCCAGCCTGGAAGTTTCTCTCTTGAATAGATAAAATAAGCCGCTGATTAGGTTTAGCAAATTGGCTTTGAAGAATAATTTGTAAAGCCAATTTGATCGTTCAAATGGACGCTAGTTTATTTTATTGGTTCCGCATCTACAATCTGAATCTCAGCATTTCCCTTAAGTGGATCTTTGGTAAAGATCATTTTCCCTCTTAGTTTAATCGGATCTTCGGAAAATTTTATCGCACTACCTTTTAACGTTACTTCAACCATGGGTGGTATTCCGTTGGAGCCACAGAATTGGCACTGCATCACGGGTAATACAGACATCATAAAGTTTTTATGATTGCGACCACTATGAAGAGGAACCATGTAGCCCGGTAATTCAACTATTTTATTTTCAAGGGCTTTAAGTTCTTTTGGATAGAATGGAGTATATACTTTCTTTGCCCCATTATAAGTTACTTTATAGGCCATCTTATCAATAGCTTCCCATGTTTTGTTCATCATAGGCGTATGATCCGGAACATCCGGATTACCGCCTATTTGAGCCTGTGATTGTATGGTACAAAATATTATAAATAGGAATACTGTCAGTGTTTTTTTCATGTGTTATGCTATTGTTATGTGTTGAGAAGCTGTTCGTCTATATTTTCCGTTATCCTGACTAAAGGATAAGCTGCTCTTCTTACTGCGATCTTATGTCGTTGTGAGATCTTCGTTAAACTTATTTATTTGATAGCGTTCCAGAGATACTGGTTTTATAGGCCTTGATTCCCGGAATAAGTGCAGCGAAGATACCGATTATACAAGCAACAAGCAAAAATACCAATTCTTTGGGATGGAGTTGAAAGGCCTCAATAAAATCTGCGCTTTGACTCGCTTGATTACTGATATAGTAGAGTGCCAAATGTGCCATTATAAGCCCAATTAATCCACCAATAATAGTAATTGTAAGTCCTTCAAGGAGCACAATAGCAAAGAGTTTTCCTTTGGAGGCTCCAAGGGTGCGCATGATGGCAAGGTCGTATTTACGTTGTTTTAATGCGTTATATAGATTAATAAAGACACTTAAACCTGCAATAAACATAATTACATAGGCGAGTATCGATAAAGAATCTATCCCTACACCCAATAAAGAGAATAGACGTGTACTTTCCATCGCAGGGGATGCGGCCTGCATATCGGTTTGTTGATCGATCAATTTTGGTAAAATTCCGATCGCCGCAGGAGATTGATATTTTAGTAGGATGGCGGTTATTTCCAGTCCATTTTGCTTTACCATATCAGCGCCAATAGACTTCACAAACATACCTTCCTCGTGTTCACTATGGTCTTCCTGTTCGTGATGTTCTTTTTCATTCATTTCGGCGGGAGAAGATGAATTTTCTGCTATATCTTCACCATGATGGTGGAGATGCGCCATGACGGTTTCCTCCCGGTCTTCTTGACGTTCGCGTAGTTGTTTCTCTGCTGCTGTTTCTTGATGCTCATGCTCATGTGCAATGCCATGTACATCCCAAACACTTTCTAAGTTGGTCAGTATTAAGTTGTCGGTAACGTTATTATTGTGTTTTAAAATACCGACAACGGTGAAAGGATGTTCATCGTGATGGTGCCCATCTTTGCTCAAGCCATGTGAACTATGGATCTGATCGCCAATTTTTAGCTGTTGTTTTTTTGCTACTTGATCACCAATGACTACTTCAAAATTATTTTGCCAGATATGGCCTTCAGCTATTGCGGTTTCATAAATAGCTAAGAAAGATGAATCAGTTCCAACAATACGGTGGCCCTTAAAATTGTCGCCTAAAGATAAGGGGACTGCAAGCCGAACAAGTGGATTTTGGCGTAGTGGTTCCAGTTCGTCCAGTGGGATATTACCGGTTGGATTGTCGATATGATAAATACTAGATAAGATCAATTGAAGGGGGCTTCCCTTAGCTCCGACGACCAAATCAATATTTTTACTGTTATTGTCAAGCTGCTTTTCAAAAGTTTCTCCGGTAATTGAAAGCACGGCAAGGATGGAAATTCCAAACGCCGTTAACAGCATGCTGAGAAAGACCGAGCCAAACTGCCTACTTAAATTTTTCCAAACCAATTGTATCGTGTTCATAACAAATTTTAAAAACTAAAGGTGACGCATAAATAAAGTAAAACAATTATTTTAAAAGGTACATTTTGGAGAACTGATCTTTTATTCTCTTGTCGTGTGTTGTTATAAGTAAAGTCGATCCAGCAGTTTCAGCTATCGATAGAAGAAGTTCTAATACCCTGTAGGTATTGTTATCGTCCAAAGCGGCAGTAGGTTCATCAGCAATTAATAAGGCTGGTTTATTGATGACACTACGTGCAATAGCGGCACGTTGTAATTGGCCGCGGCTCAATTCGTTCGGATAGACAGCACTTTTTTCATCTAATTGTAGTTGTTTAAGTATGAGATGGATTGCACTGATGTCTATTTTTTTTCCTGCTAAAGACTGAGCCAGCTTAATATTTTCTAAAAGTGTCAAATTTTTCAGGAGGTGGGCCTCTTGGAATATAAACCCGATATATTGGGCTCTAAATTGATCCAATTTACTATTTGATAACAAGGATAGATCTTGATTATTTATTTTGACCAGACCAGTCTCTGGTCGTGATAATCCACCTAATATATTAAGCAGTGTTGTTTTTCCAGAACCTGAATCCCCCAATAACAGTGTATGCTGACCTTTCTCGATATGAATATCTGGGAATTCAATTGGCCTTGAATTGGGATACTGAAATGATAACTGTGTTGTCGATACGATTGGAGTGCTCATGCGGATCAGAAATTGAAAATATATTCAAACTTAGATAAATTGCTTTTTATATGCAATATAATTGCAATTATATTGCATATAAAAAGCAATTTACTGCAGTGGGTTAACAGTTGGCAATGGAAGATGATCGGTCTCTCTCAACTAGCAGTACCACTTATCTATATAAAACCGTTACACGGTCTTCATTAAGGTATAAATTAGAAAAATAATCTTATTGTGTTAATAAATTAAGTGCTTAATAATTTTATTACACTTCTTTAATATGCTGTCCCATTAAGGGGGGCAAATATTCGTATAAATTGGATAAAAAGCCATTTTTTGCTGAAAATCAAGAAAAATAGGAGATAAGTAACATTAAATTAACAACCGGTTTACGCAATGGTAATTTGTTGTTAATGTTAATCTAATATTCTGCTAATAGCTTTGCAGAAACAAAAAACAAATAAATTGGAACCACAATTACAACTTAAAAGAATCGCTGCAGTCGTAACGCTAGCAGTAGCTGCGTCAACAACAGTTTATGCACAGGGCAGTGGAAAGGTGGCGGGTAAAGTAACAAATGTCAAAACAGGTGAAACAATCACAGGTGTGACTGTTAAGGTACTCGGTACGGCGAGAGTGGGAAGTTCGGATGTGACTGGTAATTATAATATTCCTGCGGTACCTGCAGGGAAGTATACATTAGAATTTAGTTATGTAGGCTTTGCTACTAAGCAAATTACTGATGTAGAGATAAAGGATAAGGATGTTACGACGCTAGATGTAGTACTCGATAATACTGGGGGAACTATATTGGATCAGGTTGTTGTTACGGGAACTTTCAAAAAAGAGTCGATAAGTGCTTTATACTCGCAGCAAAAAAATAGTGCTAGAATTTCCAGTGGTATTTCGACCGAACAGATTAAGAGAAGTCCAGATAGAAATACATCTGAGGCGATTAAGCGTGTAAGTGGTGCTAGTATTCAAGATAATAAATATGTTATTGTAAGGGGGCTGAGTGATCGTTACAATTCAGCTATGTTGAATAATGCGATTTTACCCAATACGGAAGTAGATAAACGCGCATTTTCTTTTGATATTATTCCTTCAAATTTAATTGAATCAATCATCATTAATAAAACTGCGACCCCAGATATCCCTGCTGATTTTTCTGGAGGTGTAGTTCAAGTGAATACTAAAGATTTTCCAGAGAAAAATTTCTTTGATGCATCGATAGGTACATCTTATAATACACAATCAACATTTAAAGATTTTACCTCAGCAAAAAGAGCTAGTGGTGAAGTGTTTGGTTTTGCAGGAAGTGACCGTGAAATTCCTAAAGGTTTTCCTTCCACAAAGGAATTTCAATCTTTACAAAATAATTCAAATGAAATTTTTGAATATTCTAAATTATTTAAAAACAATTGGGGTTATGATACGAAGAAGTCGACATTAACGCCGAATTTTCAGCTGAATTACGGTTCTACTAAGAATTTTAAAGATGATTCTAAATTTGGAGCTATTTTTTCATTAACTTATCGTTACGACCAAAGAAAACGTGAAGCCGACCAAAAAGCATATGTCGGCCAGTCGTTGCCAGAAGTATTCCATGACGATCAATATAGTTACAATACAAATTTAGGAGCCCTTGCAAATTTCGCGTACTCTTGGAAGTCAAATAAAATCTCTTTCAAAAACTTATATAATCGAATTTTAGAGAATCAATTTACGTTCCGTGAAGGAAAAGATGATTCGGGGAGTGAATTTTATCGCACGGGAGATTATCTATTACAACGATCTATTTTAACAAATCAATTATCTGGAGAACATATCCTTTCAGATAACAGTAAGTTAAAATTGGATTGGTCTTTGAATTATGGTCGTACAGATAGAGATGAGCCGGGTTATAAGCGGATGGAATATTCAAAAGATGGTATTGCATCGATTTCTGCGACCAGTTCATCTACAGCAGACAGAGCAGGTAATTTCAACTCGACAATGACTGAGAATTCCTATGGCGGGGCTTTAAATTTGACATTACCGATCCGTTTATTCTCGGAAAATGACAAATTAAAAGCAGGTTATTTTAATCAGTTGCGTGATAGAAATTTTAATGCACGGGTGATTGGATTTATTCGAAATGGAAACTTTGATGCGAGTTTGCTGAAACTACCGCAAGACAAAATTTTTGATCAGGCCAATATTCGTCCAAACGGATTTATACTAAATGAAATAACCAACGGTGGTGATCATTATGATGCGAAAGCATTTTTGAACGCAGGCTATTTGATGTATGATGGATTTGTGATGGAGAAATTGAGGGTAATTGCTGGAGC
The DNA here is from genome assembly GCA_050281725.1 of Sphingobacterium sp. GTDB lineage: Bacteria > Bacteroidota > Bacteroidia > Sphingobacteriales > Sphingobacteriaceae > Sphingobacterium. The sequence continues at coordinate 57,732 of JBMAAL010000015.1, forward strand.
ACGTCTTGAGTCATATAATTTGAAATTGAATAGTGAAGACAATGGCAATCCAGTAGGTGTTGACACAACGACAATTTCACTACTACCATCGTTGAATTTAATCTATAATTTAGATAGTAAGCAAAGTTTTCGCTTTGCAGCCTCACAAACGGTGGGAAGACAGGAGTTTAGAGAAATGGCACCTTTCCCATTTTATGACTTCAATAAAAACATGAACGTTCGTGGAAATCCCAATTTGAAACAATCAAAAACGTCAAATTTTGATCTGGGATATGCGTATTATCCAACAGCTGGTGAAGTTTTATCGGTGGGAGCTTTTTATAAATATTTTGAAAATCCGATCGAACAAGCTTTACAGTTAGGAAACTCAGGCCGTTCATTTAATTATACCAATTCGAAATCTGCGGATGTGTTTGGAGTTGAAGCAGAGGTAAGAAAGAATCTGAAATTCATTGATGAGCGATTGGATAATTTTGTCATCAACGCGAATGGATCATACATTTATTCGAAAGTTATTGTTCCAACTACTGTAAACCCGACTGGTAAACGAAAATTGCAAGGACAATCGCCTTATTTAATCAATGCAGGATTATCGTATACAACCAAAAATCCAAATACAACAGCGATTACACTCTTATATAATAGAGTAGGACCAAGAATATGGGCAATTGGTAACGCCGAAGATGCAGATATTTACGAATATTCTAGAAACATTCTTGATTTACAATTGGCTCAAAAATTTGCGAACTCCAGAGCCGAGGTAAAATTGAATTATAGCGATATTTTAAATAATAAAGCTTATTTCTATCAAAAACCAAAAGGTTCTGATCCAAACGCAGCATTTAATAAAAACACAGATAATATCAATAGAGCTGAGAAATATGGATCTACTGTGTCTCTTACACTTTCTTATAAATTTTGGTAGTCTATTGTTAATTCATAAATACTTAACATAGCGTTAATTGTATCGTTAAATTAAATTATTCTTTTTGTATAAATAAAACATGAAAATGAAAACGAATTTAAACTTAAATCTTTTAGCTGTTTTAGCGGCGGGTTTAACTGCATTTGCAAGCTGTAGTAAGAGTGATCCTTCGGTAATTGAACCTCCTGTTACTCCTGGTGAATCAAATGAGTCGCTTGCTGATTCTTTCTTTGAGAAAGTAGCATACAAAGGTGCTTTTGGTTCTACTGACTGGACATCAGGATGGGTTAATTATGAGCCAAATAAAACTGCGTATTCTGCTGCTACTGAAGAGCTTTCAGGCGAAATAACTGCAGATAGAACGTTAGATGCATCAAAAACATATTTATTGAAGAATTTTGTTTACATCAAAAGCGGTGTTACATTAACGATCCCTGCAGGAACAGTTATTAGAGGAGATAAAAATACCAAAGCAACACTAGTTGTTACGATGGGTGGTAAAATAAATGCAGAAGGAACTGCCGCAAAACCGATTGTATTTACTTCAAATCAACCGGCTGGTACCAGAGCTCCAGGTGATTGGGGGGGGATTATTATCTTAGGTAAGGCACCTAATAATATCCCAGGTGGAACAGGTCTTATTGAAGGCGGTTTAACAGCTCCATACGGAAATCATGGTGGAACTATTGCTGATGATAACTCAGGAGTTCTTAAATATGTACGTGTTGAGTTTCCAGGTATTGCTTATACAACAAACAACGAGATTAACGGAGTTACATTCGGATCAGTTGGTTCTAAAACAACTGTTGAATACGTTCAAGTTGCTTATTCCGGTGATGATTCTTTTGAGTGGTTTGGTGGTACAGTAAATGCTAAGCACCTTGTGTCTACTGCAAATATTGATGATATCTTCGATTTTGATAACGGTTACTCAGGAAAACTTCAATTCTTAGTGGGTATCAGAGACCCTAAATTGGCAGATCAAGCTGGTCAATCAAATGGTATTGAATCTGATAATTCCGAAAAAGTATTTGCTTCTTCTCCAAGAACACGTCCTGTTATATCAAATATGACTTTGGTTGGTCCTGGTAATACAGACGTGGATCCAAAACATGAGTATGCAAATTTGTGGAGAAGAGGGAGTAAGATGGTTCTTGCTAATTCGATCTTTATCAATATGCGTTATGGTATAGATGTCCGCGATAAAGAAACTGCTGATGCATTGACAGATAAAACTTCTTTGATTAAAAACAACATCTATCAAGCTTTCACGGCTGATAAAACAATAGTTGCGGGTGACAAAACTAAAAACACTGCATCTTTCGAAAATGCTGATCTATTAAAAGCTTATTTGACAACCAATAATAATACATTCTTGGACGATGCGGCAGCTAAAAATCTTTTGGTTAATCCATATAGTTTAACAGCGCCAAACTTTATCTTGAAATCAGGATCAGTAGCTGCTACTGGTGCTTCTTTCTAAGAAATAGATAATTATAGTTTAGTAAAATAGATGGAAAATCCTGCCTTGGCAGGATTTTTTTTGACCTATTTTTCGCGGTGGACAATGAACAATCGCAACCCATTTTCATGGATGGTAGATTTGTCGAATACTTAACCTTATCCATTCAAGTTATTTGGTCGTCATGTTTGGGTACTGGGGACTGGATGCAGAAGTATTAATTATGATTCGAGACATTTTTTTCAGAAGCCACCTTTCGAGCCGAAGGTCGCTGCAGATTTTTTAGATTTCTCTATCAAGTACCTTTCTCCGATTTTTTATGTCATTTGTACTGTAATAGCAGGTTAGTGTACCCTAATTCTACAGCAAGGTTATGTTTTGTAAGTTGATTTTATCTCCTGTCATTGTAGTTTGAATACTATCTTCTGTTGAATTAAATTATCGCAGATGGTTATTTTCGATGGTTCGATCACATTTTTTAATACACTGTTATGTTTTTTAGGTTTTATATATTTGATAAATATCTGTTTTATTTTGTTTACTTGTTTTTTTTATTTTAAGTTGTTTAAAGTAATGTAATATTTAATTTATTGTTGTTTAATATTGTAGTGTTATCTTCAGGTAATGAAAAGAATAAATGAAAATTTTCTCAAGATAGCAATAGTTGCGTTCTTGTGTGTAATGGCTTTTACTAGCTGCAAAAAAGAAGAGGTCGCCCCTTCTGATGTTATTCAGGCAAAAGTCTCGGTTGTAAATACTTCTGAATTAATTGATTATCTTACTAAGTCCATAAATGTAAAAAAAGGCGATGTAACCTATGATGCAAAAACACAACAGTTTAAATTATGGGGAGTTGATCAGGTAAGTCGAGAAAAATTAATTGAAATGTTTAATAACTCTAAAAAATAAGATAATGAGTAAGCTAAAATATTATATAATAATACTGTTTTTCTCTATTGTCGCTCAAATTTCATTTGCACAAGGAATACCTACTTATGTAAGTGATTTTAAAATTAACAATAATAACTTGCTGAGCCCTACAAAAATTGCCTTATCTACAACAGGTTCTAGTACAACAATAAAATATAATGTGACATTAACGAGAGCTATCAATCCTTCAGGTGGTCCATGGAGTTGGTATCCAACAAATATGTTAATTGGACTTGGAACACAAACCAATGGAAAATTTGTTTGGTTGGATGGTTCTAAAGAAATTACCAATTCGAGTTTCGGACAATATAATTCTATTTTGGATAAGGAATATACAGCTAACATAGATCATTCAAAACTGCCTGCAGGAGGCAAGATCTATTTAGTAATCGAAAACCATCCGTCGAATGTTCCATCGTCATTGTGGTTTAAAGAAGCTTATCATGTTAAATCTTTTGACTATGAAATTCCTCCTCCAGTTGTTCAACCTCCAAGTTACGATAATTGGATTGACGATATCGGTCATTTTGCTATTTACAATAATGACATTCCACCAGCTATCACTTGGAATAAAAATCTAGTTAACACAAGCACAGTTTCGCTTGAACTTTATCAATATGGAGTGAGTAAAGGTTTTATTGGTAAAAATGTTCCAAATACAGGTAGTTATAGAGTTGATTATTCAGCATCACAATATGGTCTGACAGGCGGCGCTTTTAATAAGTATGAAATTCAAATAAAAATTATATCAGATGCAAATCCAAGCATAAGCGATATGACAAAAAAGTTTGATTATTACCAAGACTAATTCTGGGGAAATTAACACGATTTATACTTTTTTAGATTACTCGGGGTATATATATTTAAACGAATGTGATACATTAAGGTGCAAGTAGATCTTTACTTGCATCTTAATTATTGCGGCATTTTTTTTGGCTCACCTTGGCTCGTAATGATAAACAATCTGGTAGGACTGATTTTTAAGTTGTTCGGAGAGCTGCCCAATATCCAAACTCTGTGCTTGAGGAGTAGGTTCACAGACAGAATAATATTTTCCATTGTACAAAATAGCATCACCGATAGGATGTTCAAATTGGACGGCCATCGTTACATGTGTGGGATAGAGCAGGGTGATCATCGGTAGATTGTAGATTTCCTTTACCAAATAAAAAAACAGGGCGACACGGTCATCGCAGTCACTGTATTTATTCAATAGCGTTTGTTCTGCAGAAAGGCGCTTTTCGGATCCGAAATTCTCTTCGTCATTTTCGTATAAGAATGCATATCGGGTAAACCGCATTAAATAATCAACACCTTCCTGCTGATTTTTTCCTTTTAAATTTTCCTTGAGCGCAGGAATCAGTGATTGATAAGTCTCTTTGCTTAGTGGAATATTGAAATAAGTTTCAAAATCTACACCAGGATAGTTTTTAAAAAGATCACTGATATCTTCATTCAACTTGACGTTAAAATGGTAGGCTTTATGTCCATAATTGAACTCAATTTGCTTCTCTTTATAATTAGCTGGTACAAAATCAGGTAATTTTGTGATTTTATAACTGAAATCTTCAATAGCTTCTGGTACTTTAATCTTAACAGGAATATAGGTGTCTGCACGTTGAAAGAGTTTCCCATAATCATGAAAATTTAAACAGGTATACTTCTTTCCATCAATTTCAAAAAAAGGAATATCAGATATGTCTTCTTTGTTTTGAATGAAAAATATAATCTGATTATTCCCCACAGCCAAGCGAGCATCATAACCCGATTTACACATTAAGAACCATTTATATAAAGTATAGCGTGTATAATTTTCGGCTTTGGGGGCAATCTGTTGTGCGGTGCGACGGATCAGCTGATAATAGACCCAATCATTCAAATGATGTTCATCTTTGTATTGGAGCAAACTGTTCACAAGTTGTATATAATCGGTTTGATCAGCTATCTGATAGAATTTTTGTACATGAGCTATAGTTAAGCTGTCTTTGAATGGAATATTAAAGGCGGACGGGACATCAATGGATACCTTCCCATCATAAAAATCGAAATCATGATGTTGCGCCCAGAGCTGTTGTGAAGCACAGGTTAACCAAATTAGCATGGTCAAAAACATCTGATGTATTTCCCTTAATTTCAATTATTAACAATTTAATAACATTGTGGTAATATAAAATTAACGATAAAATTTGCTTTTTTTGTGCATTGAAGGAATTATTATTAAAAAATTACAATCTATTTTTAGGTTTTAGATTCTCCTTTTTCATTTTTAAAATCCGTATCTTCGTGCAATGGATAATTTTATTGTTTCTGCACGTAAATACCGCCCGATTACCTTTGATTCGGTTGTAGGTCAGCAACACATTACTGGTACCTTAAAGAATGCGATACACAACAACCAGTTGGCGCAGGCATTTTTGTTTTGTGGTCCCAGAGGTGTGGGTAAAACGACCTGTGCACGTATTTTAGCGAAAACAATAAATTGTGAAAATATTTTAGCAGGTACCGAACCTTGTGGCACATGTGATAGCTGTAAGTCTTTCCAAAATGGAAATTCCTTCAGTATTCATGAATTGGATGCGGCATCCAATAATTCCGTAGACGATATCCGTAACTTGATTGATCAAGTACGTATACCACCGCAGGCTGGAAAATATAAAATCTATATCATAGATGAGGTGCATATGCTTTCTCAAGCCGCTTTCAATGCTTTTTTAAAGACATTGGAGGAACCGCCTTCCTATGCAATTTTTATTTTAGCGACTACCGAGAAACATAAGATTTTGCCTACCATTCTTTCGCGCTGTCAGATTTTCGATTTTAACAGGATCAAAGTGGAAGATATGGCTGGTCATTTGGCCAATATTGCGGATAGGGAAGGTATAACGTACGATCATGATGGCCTGCATATTATTGCCCAAAAAGCAGATGGTGGTCTTCGCGACGCTTTGTCGATGTTCGACCAGATCGTCAGTTTTTCCAATAAACATGTAACTTATCAAGCTGTAATCGACAATCTGAATATCTTGGATTACGATTATTATTTCAAGCTGACGGATGCTATTTTAACGGAGGATGCGGCACAAGCCTTGCTGATTTTCAATGATATTTTGAATCACGGATTTGATGGTAGTCATTTTATAGCTGGTCTGTCAGCACATTTCAGAAACTTGCTAGTTGCCAAAGAGCCTGCTACGCTAAAGTTATTGGAAGTCAGTGATAGTATTCGTCAAAAGTATCTACAGCAGTCCCAAAAAGCCTCTCCAGGATTTTTGTTGTCTGCATTGAATATTTCCAATCAATGTGAAATAAACTATAAGACAAGTAAAAATCAACGCTTACAAGTTGAACTTTCACTTCTCAAAACATGTCATATTGCAAGTGCAATTAAATTGAGCCAGCTAGGATCCGTACAGATTCCTTCGGCAACCGAAGGTGTAAAAAAAAAACTTCCTGAGCCAGTAGCGGGACAACCACAACAAAGCTCCGTAGCTCTTAGTCCGCAAGCGACTTCTCTAGCGAATGCTCCTGTCGTTGAAAAGCAGGTGACACCGCGTCCGCAAGCTAACCCCGTAAATTATCAGGCTTCCGAGACAAAGGAAGAGGTGAAAAAAGATATTATTTCCAATGAGCCTCCTAAAGTAAAAAAAGGGGGCTGGGGAGCATCTACTGCAGCAATTATTCCGTCTTTGCCGGATTTGAATACCATATACGATAACAATGCGGTTGCCAAAGAAGGTGATGAGCCTGAATTAATACGTGGAAGCGAACAGCGTGATGTTTCATTCAGCCAATTTATTGCTGTTTGGAATAGTTATGCCGAGCAGCTGAAAGCAGAAAATAAGATTAACTTGTATACCATGATGACGGCTATGCAGCCCCGCTTAAATGGCGTATTGATTGAAATTGATGTCGAAAATGGTGTTCAGATGGATGTATTGCAAAGCGCAAAGGTTGATGTGCTGAATTACCTGCGTGTGAAACTTCAGAATTTTTCGCTGGATCTGCAGGGGGTAATGATGGAACATACTATTTCACGCAAACCCTATACTTCTCAGGAGAAGTATCAAGCTATGGTCAACAAAAATCCGCTCTTAGATACTTTGCGGAAGGAGTTTAACTTGGGACTAAGCTAATTCAAACACAATAGTTATTTTTTATTTTTGTACATTTGCAAACTCTTCTATGAAGAGGCAGATATTTAGTATTTATTATGCAAGGAAATTTTCAGAGACGTGATCGCGACCACGGGGAAAGACGTGAAGTGAATCAGATGATATTTGGTATTCGTGCTGTCATCGAAGCAATCGATAGTGGTAAAGAAATCGAGTCATTATTTATACAACGTGGTTTGAGCGGTAGCTTGATTCTAGAATTGAAAGCCTTGTTAAAAGAACATAATATCGCTTCTCAACAAGTGCCAATTGAAAAATTAAACCGGATAACACGTAAAAATCATCAAGGTGTAATTGCGGTTATTTCTCCAATCACCTATCATGACATAGAGGAACTTCTCCCTCAGATTTATGAAAAAGGTGAAACTCCTTTACTTCTGATGTTGGATGGAGTAACTGATGTTCGCAATTTGGGAGCCATTGCGCGGACTGCTGAATGTTCGGGAGTACATGCCATCATTGTCCCTAAAAAAGGCTCGGCTGAGGTCAATCCTGATGCGATTAAGACATCGGCTGGCGCACTCTATAAAATCCCAGTCTGTCGCCATGATAGCCTCTCAAAAGTTGGTAAATTTTTGATTGATTCAGGTGTGCAGTTAGTTGCTAGTACAGAAAAAACAACCTCGAGTATTTACGATGTAGATTATACGGCTCCAACTTGTGTGATTATGGGTGCAGAGGATGTTGGTGTTTCCAATGATCTAATTCGCATTGCCGACCACCTGGCCAAGATACCAATGTACGGTGAAATAAGCTCATTAAATGTGTCTGTTTCAGCTGCTGTCGTCATCTATGAAGCGGTTCGCCAACGGATTGTTAAAAAATAAAGAATATAATTTAGTTGATTATAAAAAAGCCTTTGTTTTTGACAAAGGTTTTTTTGTAGGCTAGATTTTATAAATTTCTTCAATCTCCCGTTCGTATTTTTGTAAGATAACTTTTCTTTTCATTTTTAAAGTCGGTGTCAATTCACCTGTTTCAACGGTCATTTCGTCGGGGACTATGGTGAACTTTTTGATCTGTTCCCAGGCGCCAAAATTTTGATTAATACGGTTGAGTTCCGATTCGATTTTCTGCTTCAGTTCTGGGCTATTTAGAAAATCTTGTTTAGAAAGATTGGCAAGGGAGGGAAAAGTACCTTTCGACCATTCTAGTAGCTTATTATAGTTGGGAACAATCAAGGCAGCAGGAAATTTGCGGGCTTCCCCAATTACCATGGCCTGCTCGATAAATGAGGATTCCACCAGCTTAGATTCGATCTGCTGAGGAACAATGTATTTTCCTCCAGAAGTCTTGAACATCTCTTTCTTTCGGTCTATAATTTTGAGAAATTTACCGTCTACCCATTGACCAATGTCTCCTGTGTGAAGCCAACCATCTTTGATTACTTCAGCTGTTGCCTCTGGATTTTTATAATACCCAATCATGTTATTTTCACCTTTGGTTATTATTTCTCCATCGGCCGCGAGCTTAATTTCAATATGAATTAACGGTAAACCTACTGTTCCGATTTTCATACCCCGTTTGTAGCAGTTTACGGCAATACATGGACCTGCCTCAGTGAGGCCATATCCTTCATATATTGGAATTCCTGCTGCCATATACAGACGGATCAATTTCTCCTGTAGGGCGGCACTTCCAGAAGCAATCCCCTTGATATCACCACCGAATGCGTCGCGCCATTTAGAAAAAACTAATTTGCGGGCAATATTCAATTTAAAGTCATACCACCGTGTGCGTCCCTCCAGTTTGTATTGCTCGCCGAGACTTAAGGACCAGAAGAATAGTTTGCGTTTAAGCCCTGTCAACTGCTCTCCGGTAGCCATAATCTTTTCATAAACTTTCTCCAATACGCGGGGTACAGCCGAAAAAATATGGGGTTTTACGGATTTAAAATCTTCCCCTATGGTATCCATAGACTGGGCAAAGAAAATGGTCAATCCTTTGTACATATAAACATATTGGAACACGCGTTCGTATGCATGACATACAGGAAGAAAGGAGAGGGCACGATCACCACGTTCGACCGGAAAGGAATATTCACTACTCAATGTATCTGCCAATAAATTTTTATGGGACAACATAACACCTTTGGGATTTCCTGTTGTGCCAGAGGTGTAAATGATGGACGCCAATGTATCGGTTTTTATACCATCACGTAGTTTGTTTAGTGTTTCGTCGGGAATAATTATGCCGTTCGCAACAAAGTCTTCCCAGTGGTTGAGGTCATTCTCCCTGTCAAGACTGTAAATAGCTTTCAGTTGCGGACAATCATCTTGTATCGCTAATATCTTTGTATATAGTTTCTTTGAACTAACAATACAATTTCTAATTTCCGCATGATTGAAAATATAAGCATAATCTGAAGTCGAAATATTGGGGTAAAGGGCGACGACTACGGCACCGATTTGTTGGATTGCAAAATCCAAAATATTCCACTCGATACGGTTCTCACTAATCAATGCCACATTCTCTCCAGGTTGAACACCTAGGGCGATCAAACCTTTTGATGTCTTATTGACTCGGTCAATAAATTCGGTATTACTTACCTTTACCCACTCGTTGTCTTTTTTGAAAGAAAACATAGGGAAATCTGGCGCAATAGCATATTGCAAGCTTGCTAAATCAAATAATCTCGTTGCTGTTGGCATGTTGGAAATCCAGTTCGTGTAATACAGCTAATTTACGGTTTTTTAAAGATACTATTGTATTGGCAGGCGAGATTATGGTAGTCGTACCGGAAGAGGATGTAAAAGAAAAGACTCTGGCATCTCAAGCTGATCGCTTTTGTGCCAGAGTCTTTAACTCTTATGCTAAATACGAATGATTAGTATTTGCTTTTTGATTCTTTACGTTTTCCAGAGAAATCACGGAAGCCGCCGCCATTGCTGCTGCGCTCGCCACGATCACGGCGTTCGCCACTGAATCCGCCTTCGCGTCTTCCGCCACGTTCACCGCCTCCAAATCCACCTTCACGTCTTCCGCCGCGATCACCGCCACGGTATCCACCTTCACGTCTTCCGCCACGATCACCACCACGGCTTCTTCCGCCACGGTCGCCACGACCTTCACCTTTTGCTTCACCAGATACTTCGATACGTACTTGACGACCGTTGTAATCTACACCTTGGAATCCTTGGAATACTTTTTCT
>JBMAAL010000016.1:0-65487 GCA_050281725.1 Sphingobacterium sp.
TTTTTATTTATACACTTAGTGGGACAGTCCCGACCGTTACACAATTCTATAACCTCTTCTCATTATAAACCGCGTTTGACATTTTGAAACTTTACCTCCGTCAATTTGCTGATTAATAATAAAAAACTTGTCTTAAATAGATAGAATTTCGTATCCTTCCACCCCAATGTTGATCAATTATTGTAAAAACAAAGTAATCATCGAGTCATTAAAAACAAGCAAATATCACTTTTTAGTGGTCGTTTTATTCATAATATTCGATCTTTCTTTTTATTAAAATTCCACCTTCAAATTCGTCTTTAGGATTTCTTTTAATAAGCTGCTTTTGTTCAACCCAATTTTCATAATTATCATAAATATATGAATAGGTTGATGATTGTATGGTAGAGCTTTCTTCAGATCTGCTTTTTTCTTCTTCTATATCGCCATGTGAATTGTATTTATAATTTTTTGTTTCTTTAAAATAAGAAGAATTTAGCTCGATTGGTTTATTTGAATTGTCATATCTGATATCGACAACCCCTGATATATTGCCATCAAAATTGTCAGTTTTTTCCTGAATCATATTTTTATTCCGATCATATATTTTAGTGACAATAGAAACTAACAAAAACTCTTTTTTTGTTTCGTCGTATTCATAACGTTTTATTGTTTCGTCATTTTCATTATAAAAATAATCCGTGTATGCGCTAAATTGATTCAGACTTAACCTATTGCCCTCGTACCGGTTTTCAATCTTTTTTGTCAATTGTTTTTGTTCATTATAAGAGAACAAAATCTCCCCATATTTATCCCCTGTAACTGTGCCAATTAGTTCTATTTTGCAGAGTTTGCCTTTTTCATAGATATATCTTTCATTTAAATTGTAATTATTTTTATTCTTGCTTTTGTCAAACTCTACGATATAGATATTTGAAACGGTACCATCTAAATTGTACTCTTTATATTGATCCAATCCTTGCATATCGATTCTGTTAATAGGCCGCCCCTCTATTCCATGGTAGGTTATTTCCTCTGTTTTTATCTGGGGTTTAGTTTTCTGTGTGTCTTGTCCAAAAGCAAAAACGCACAGTAAGAACATTGACATAAATGCTGTTATTTTTTTTCTCATATCGTATTTTTTATGACCTATCCCCACATATATAGCCTCGCCAAATAGTACACCAAAGCTTAATTCACCATTTTTAAAATAGCGCGAGCTCGCTACCGAACTTCAATTACTTGACTCAACCTCACGTATGTAAATATACGGCCGGTCTTTTTGGTATGAAAGGCTATTTTATAATTCGTAAAGCTGTATTTATTATCCGCTATCATTTTTCAATTATCGGGATAGAATCATGGTATAATACTTCTTAATGGGACAAGATTAATAACTAAACCCATTATGCAGAGCCCCGATTTTTAGAGAAAAGATGAGACCGGCTGGAGTCTGTTGTGACATTGTCTTAAAAGCGAATTGCCTCGTTGATTTAGAGAAAAATGAAAAAGATATCTTTTAGAAACTGCGGCTTAAAATTGGGCGTACCTTTGATTTTAAATTTAAGGAAGGTAAAATTGATTTCTGTATTTAATGATAGAGCCCTTCGGGGTTCCAGATATATAAAGCCTAGATAACAGCTTCTGTACAGACTCCACAAATAAAAATCTCAGAAAAAAAATCTTTCGAAGGATATCCTTGATACAATGCTCTCATTATCTCCAACAAAACCCATGATAGATTCAATGGTTAAAAGCTTAGAGAGCCAGTTCAATGAGCTCCTAAAAATAGATACGTGGTTACCTTTAGCGTGACCTAAAGCTTCTCCGGATTTCAGGGCCGAATTGAATACGCTCTCCGCATCACGCTTATGTTTTAAACTTGCTTCGTACGACATGAGTTCCTCCTCCGTTAATTTACCTATCTCTCCTATCTCAAAGATAAGACCAAATGTTCTTTTATCCAAAAATGATGGCAATCTATCCATGGTACTCAAGTGTTTAAGTAAGTACAACCACTGATCCATAACTGTCTTTAGTTCCTCTGGCTGTTTATTGAACAATGGAAGCGAAATACTTAGTAAATTCACATTTATAAAACCATTAGAAGTACACTGTCGCAATCGTATCATGTTCGTGAAAATGAGTTATAGCGGATAAAGGTATGGGCATGAGTGATTGATGTATGTCTCCTTCAATTCTACCTCCGAAACACTATGTACCGCAGCAGTTTGTGCTAAAGGCTATACGATTTGCCGTAGAATTAACACGAGTTTAAATTTTCTTCATATGAAAATTTGCAAATTTTATTACTTTTGTTCAAATTAACTAATTGATGAAAAGAATTATTGCCATAATAGCCACTATTTGTCTATTAATTTCTTGTAAAAAATCGACCACTGAACCCCATGTTGAAGTGATACAAAAAGGGATCGAGTTGGAAACGCTTATACCAGAAAGCTTGGGGTCGCAAGGCACCAAATTATTGGGACGTATACTGGCACTTAACAGTGAAAAAATTACAGAACACGGCTTTATGCTGATCACTTCCAAAGGGCTAGGCGCTGCTGATACGACTTGGCTAAAAATAACAGACCAGGCCGTGGCTGGTAACAACAGCTTATTGATAAAAAACCTAACCATTCCTACTAGTGGTCAAGCCTTTCGCCTTCAATATTATGTGCAAACAAAAGATAAAAAATATTGGGCCAATACAAGTGAATTTGTCCCCACCCCTATCAAAGTAAATGCGCTGGAAGATAGCAAAGTGACACTCGGACAACAACTGATCGTAACTGGCGACTTTGCTAAAATTGATGATACCTTTCGTATCTATATGCGTTCTAAAAGTTCTATCGCTGCAGATCCTGTCCCATATACGCTGAATACCAACAAAACAAGTATTTCATTTGCTGTACCGCAAAATTTGAAGCATGGTAATGAAATTGATTTTGTTCTGGCGGACAATAGGTATATGTCATCCTTCCTGGCAAAAGTTTCTGTCCTCGGCACATTATTACCACCAGAAACTTACGAATATACCTATAATGATGTCATCCGCTTTTACGGCCAGGGCCTTAGTTCGAATACCGATGCTCCATTCCAAATCATCATTGGGAATAAAGTGCTTCCCTACAATGTGGAATATCATTTAGGTGATTTACTGAACGGACAACGAGGAAAAGAATTTAGAATAGGTTACTTTAACGGTGCCGACACGATTATCTTTCCGAAAAAAATAAAATTGAATATCCCTTCTGAATCGGCATTCCAGTTCTATAACACATTTGCACATCCTGGAAGTACCCTCCGTGTGGATGCAGCAAATTTAGATCTATATTTGCCCTTAAGTTGGGATAAGTCAACGATAAATCTTGCAGGTAAAACAGCACAGCTGCAAATATTATGGGGACAGGATGACAATCTGACGATAGGAAACGTTGCTGAAGGCAGTTATCCTATTGAAATTTTCACAGACTTATATAACTACACAAGCACGCAAAAACTCCGTGTTGAAAAACTTAAACCTACCGGGATAAGTGTAGGGCCAGTGGAGCCAATGAGCCTGGTAAAAGTTTTTGGCAACTTTATGGAAGGTCAACGATATACTGTGGTAGAAAAAGGGGGATCCGGCTACGATAACATTGCCCGCAATGGAAGCCTGGATGTGTATGCCATGTCAAATACAAAGGAGTTCGAAATTGTAAAAATTGGATACAGCAGTGACTGGAATCCCCCAACCTGGGTCGATACCAGTCTTAAAGTTGCAATAAAGGCTACAACCTTTACTGGGATTTCACCTTTGAGCGGAAATTACAATACTAAAATAGACTTACATGGGCAGGGTTTAAGGGGCGCTACTGTCCATATCGGTGAGAACGTCCTGTTCCCAACGATTGATGACTATGGTAATGCCTATCTTTATATGCCCATGTACATCCTACCGGGAAAATATAAAATATCAATTTTTCAAAATGGAGAATGGTTCACTTCTGAACAGTTTTTCGAGCTAAAATATTAATAGAAATGAAACATCTATATGCACTGATTATAAGTATGATCATATGCTCTCTCTCTGCTTGTGGCGACAAGGAGTCCTTATCCAACGAAGAAGCAATCAGTCAGGAGCCAATTGTTATTGAAACTGGTTCATTCTCCGGCATCACAGCTAATCAGGTCACCCTCCTCGCTACAGTAAAGAGCTTAAACAAGGAAACCATTTTGGATGCTGGCTTTATGGTAACCAAAATCGACGCCAATGGTAAAAAATCTGCTGAAAAAAATTATAGTATAGGTAAGAATGCCCAAATTGGGGAGACATCTTTGCTGCTGAAGCCTTCTGAAAATTTCGAACAGCGGATCAGTTATACTTATTATTTTTATATAAAAACCAACAATGCATTTTACAAAGGTGCAGAACGCAGCTTTACGCTAAATAATATCGCTTTTGACAGCCAGCCTAAAAAATATGCTTACGGTAAGGAAACAATTACAGTGACAGGTAATTTTGAAGGATTGGATTCCGATTATAGATTGAAAGCCTCTGGAGCATTTGATCTTTTTGACATCCCTTACGTAAAAAGCGAGGATAAAAAATCGTTGCATTTCGAGATAGGCCCATCGCTCAATCTTAATAGAGGTACTGAAATCGAAATATCTTTGGTACGCAAAGGAGAAAACCCCAATGTCTACCAACAAAAAGTCTTAGCGATTGAGTTTTTGCCTAAGCTAGATCCATTGGCGAAAAAACGTTACTATCCATCCGATATTATCCTAATGTCGTCCACAAATCTTGGAACGCTACACGAAAATGATAGTCGAATTAAAATTTTGATCAATGATCTCGTCCTTCCATTTTCATCTTTCATCATACTCTCTGACCATAAGACATTAAAGGGAACCAGTTTCCGGATTGGCTATTGCAATGCAAAAGATACGGTATATTTTAAGGAACCGCTGGAACTGGTCCCAGTTGCTGAAATGGATGCCAGCATGGCTCAAACAACAATACACCCGAGCGGGGAATTTTCACTGGAATCAAGAAATATGGCTTTGTTTTTCCCAGATATGGAAATGACTCTGGGAGGAAAGCCCATTACAGGTGGTTATGATTACAGGACCTATCTACTCAGTATGGCAGCTTCTCAGGTACCTACCGGAGAGCAGGAACTGATCATAAAAAGTCGCTTCTACACTTATAAGTACCCACAAAAAATAAAAGTTCAGGAACTGGCTTGGACAACAATGGACCGTTCGGGCGGTTTTTGGGGAGAGACAGTAACTGCTCAAGGAAATTTTATTTCAGGTAAACCATATATCGTATTTGACCAGGATGGAAAAAGTATTGGTGAGGGTATTGCTCAAAATAATCAACTGAAATTTCACATCACCAACTGGTTTGATCAAGTGAAAGCGATCAAACTTGGTTATTCCAAGAGCTATAATGAATATGTAATCATTGATAAGACGTTAAATTTCACGTCCAAAGGATTTACTTTCGATAATTTTTATCCTAAACGCGGAATGTCAGGCGATATCCTGACAATTGAAGGAAAAGGAATAGCCTACGCCAGCAAATTTATGCTGG
Source organism: Sphingobacterium sp. (assembly GCA_050281725.1). Lineage (GTDB taxonomy): Bacteria > Bacteroidota > Bacteroidia > Sphingobacteriales > Sphingobacteriaceae > Sphingobacterium. Next base: position 5,567 of record JBMAAL010000016.1, read on the forward strand.
GTGATCAAAATCTACGACCTGTGATCATCAACAACAATAAGGTCACTTTTTCGATCCCAAGAATAAATGGGACCGGGAAAGTACGTATCAATTATTATATGAACGAAAAACTATACCAGAGCGATGACTATTTTGAACTCTATTAAGCTGATGATGCACAGGAACATCTTCCACTATTGTGTCTTTCTTATTGCCCTGACGTTGACATCCTGTGAAAAAACAGAAACGATTGATAATAGCAATCCAGTAGCAATCGAACTGGAGACTTTGGAAGCGAGGATAATGTCGGAGAGTGAAATCCAGTTTGTGGGAAATATCAGCAGCCTCAACAAAGAGGAGATCCTGGATATGGGTTTTATGCTCTATGACCTCAGTAAGGATCCGCAAAACCCGATTGAGATCAGTATGGGGAAAGAAGCTGCCAAAGTCGGAAAGATCGCCTATGATTATAAAGCAAAAACGAATTTCATCGTGGGACAGACCTATGGATTTAGCTTTTATGTTAAAACGAAAAAGGCCTTCTATAAAGGCGTACAGAATAGTTTTTCAGTAGACCTTATTCAAATTGATGGGGATAATATTCGCTATGCTAAAATAGGTCAAAAAGCGGCGATAAAAGGAGACTTCGCACAACTGAACAGAAACTACGTTATCAGCTTGGACGCTGAATCTAGTGAGACTGTGCCGTTTGAAATTTCTAAAGATAATTCGGAGCTATCTTTTATGCTTCCTGCTACCAATAAAAATCATGGTCAGTCGCTGGAAATTTATTTGCTTCATAAAAAGGAAAATGGGCTCAATCAGTACAGACGGAAACTACTAACATTGAAACTATTGGGAACCGTCAATAGACCATTGCCGAATACCTATTATTATGGCGATGTATTGCCGCTCAGTGGGATTGGTATAGAAAAACCTGTAACGGGAACTCTTAAAGTCGTGATGAATGGAAAATCGGTGGAATATAACCCTGCGTTGACCTTTGCTGATTTTGGCCCATTTAAGGGAAATACGATCAAGTGGGCTATTGATTATGGGAATGAAGTGGTAGAATTTGCCGAACCGCTGCAACTTAAAGCCCCCTCCCTGTCCCATCTTAAGTTTGAACCCAATGGATATCATCCCTCTGGAATTATTATCATCCATGATTTTGATTTTTCTAAGTATTATGGTACTACCCTTCCTGAAATCCGTGTGGGAACTCATAAAATAACAGATGCTCATTTTGGCTATCAGAGTCTAATTTTTGATTTAAAAGGCCTCCCAGAAGGTCGATATCCATTGGAGTTTGTATCGCCAATGTACTCCGTTAAAAGTGAAATGATGATTGTTGTGAAAAACTTTATCCTAAATCCCATACCCCGGAAAGAAGTATATCATCTCGATCAAATGACATTGACGGGGGCATTTATACCTAAACAATGGTATGTGCTCTCCATTGGTCAATCGTCCGAAATATTTGAAGCTAAGTCGGCTACGGAGATCGATATTAAGATCCCTCGCGTCCCACCCGGTGACTACAAATTAAAATTGGAAGATGCTCCAGCACAGGACATAAAAATATTGGATCCGCAGTTTACGGATGTCAGCCCCAAAACAGTATCTGTAGGTCAAAATATAACAATTTCAGGAAAAGGGCTGAACGATGTCGATATGGTTTTCTTAAACAACTATGCATTCTTTCCTTCGCATATAAATGGGGAAACAATCCAGATCCCCATTCCCTACACCGTACTTCCAGGGAAGTATAAATTAATGTTAAGGTTCAATTACAATAATAAAGATTTAGCTACCAACCAATACATTGAAATCTTGTAACTGTATGAAAAAAATTAATGTATATTCTCTTTTTCTAATCTTTCTCTTCACATTGATGAGCTTTGTATGGCTGGGTTGTAGTACCAAAGAGGAAATTATTCCGGATACCAAACCGATACAGATAGAAGCTCTTCCAGCAGGAAATGTTACGGCTTCAATAGTGACCCTAAATGCCGAGGTTCAGTATCTCAATGATGAAGTCGTCTTGGACCATGGTTTTATGATCATGGGAGTAAACAACAGTAATCCTGAAAAAGTATCGCTTGGAAAGATTGTAAAAGCTGGGCCAATTAACCTCGAGTATAAATCAAGATCGGTTTTTGAGCTTGATGCTTATTATTCTTATTATTACTATATACAGACCGAAAAACAGCTATACCAAAGTAAATCCATATCTTTTATGGTTAAGGACTTTTGGGTAGATCAGCAAAGTGTATTGCCGATCACCTTGGGTGACACACTCCATCTAACCGGAAAATTTGAACAGCTGAGCAACTATAATATAGTAAGGGTAAGCAATATGTATCCTCAAAGAGAACTCAGCATAGTAAAACGGGACAAGGATTTTATGGACATTTTGATTCCCAAAGATCTCGGGAACCATGGCCAGAACATGACAATTCTCCTTAGTAAGTCTAACAACGGGCAGAACTCCAATTTTGGAAGAGAACAAAGTCTGGCAAACATCAAACTGCTCGGGAAGGTGGAATTCAACGCGAATGGCCCACATTATTTTGGTGATGATATTCCTATCAGAAGTTATGGGCTCAGTTGGGGTGTTTCAAATTTTAACCTTATCATTGGCAACAGCATTCTATCCTATTTCAATGACAAGATTAATCTTTCTGGGCTTAATATCACCCAGCAGTCTATCCGTTTGGGATATTACAATGGCGTGGATACAGTTATTGTCAAACAAAAGCTTGAGCTGATCCGCCCCAATCAAGACATCTTTGAAACGACAAATATCGTTGCGCATCCAAGACAGATGAATACCATGCTATTCACCAATTTATTACGATATTTTGGATCGGATTATTACAATATGAAAATCTTTGTAGGTGATAGTCTTTCTTCTGGACCTGTTTATTATGGTCCGGACAGTATGCATTTTCAAATGCCTCGATTGGCTGATGGTAGTTACAAAGTGACTATAAATACGCCACAATATGGCAATATTGTACTCAAAAAACCAATAGAAATTAAGAAGTTAAAATATGAGATACAGAATAAGGTTCCTTACTATATAGGGGATGAGATCACACTAAAAGGAAATTTTTTAGATAATTGTAATTACGTTATTAAGATAAATGACTTTGATATCTTTAGTGGAGCTGCAAAGAATTCCATGTTAAAATTTAAACTATGGAATGCCAACTTTGGGAAAGAAACTTTTCAAGTTGGCATTGGTGGCGGCGACTACTATCCTGTTTATCCCGATAAGGGTGAAACAATTGATGTACCCGGTATTCGGATCGATAGCTTTTCGCCGACTAGCGGATATGCTGGAGATATCATGACGATAACAGGCAAAGGATTTGCAAATATGTACAGTATGGTGAATGTTTTCGTAGGTGATGTATCTGCAAAAGTAATATCATACAATAACAACTCTGTCAAAATATATGTACCTATCACCATCCGTAAAGGCCCTGTACCGATACGGATGATGTACTACATTCCAAATGGCGAAGTGGTAGCATCACAAAAATTTGAAGCAAAATAAAATAAAGGAATTATAAATACGATCATTTTTGGGAGTGTAACACCAACTCATATCTTTGAAAATAATATATAAACAATATTTTCAAAGATATGAGTTCGATTTACTCTCTCAGGTCGAAGGGAAAAAACTGCTATTATGTGACGTCGTGATTAATCTTCCAGGAAAACTTTTTACAGTTATCAAGGTTTTCAAATTCAAATGATTCTATCCAATCATATTTTCCATCCTCATCTTGATATAAAACTAAATTGTCAGCTTTAATGTTTTCAATAAATGATGATAATTCTGCAACGCAAGCTTCTAAATCATCTAACCCATAACATGGAATATGACTATGAATATCTGTTTTTCCATTTGGATCTTCAATTCCAATAGTTATTTCAGTATTATATGTTGCAATCCAAATTGAAAATATTCCGGATTCACTTTTCGAATCACAATCAAAAGATCCGTCATCTTGAAACTTTATTGTCTGAGCAAACTGTGGATAATTTCCTTCCAGGAATTTAAGTATTAATTTCGAAAATTCTGTTTGTTCCATTTAGTACTTGATTTATAACTATGTCACATAACTCTTAAATATAAGCAATCTGCCAAATTAGAAAGTTAATTTTAAAGTCGAACATAACTTATGATCATCCAAAAGTAACGATTAAAATAGCTTTACAAACAATTTAAGGCCAAGATATCGGTTGAATGGAGGATTGGTTACGGGAAACGGTATGTGCGGCATCAGCATTCCATTTTCCAGTACCGATGCGATGGAACGGATATTACCCTACTTGAGTAGATAAGGGTTTCTTCATCTAGATGGCCCGCACGCTACGGACAACCGCCAACTTGCTACTTCGAGGTGTTAATCTAGATTAGGTAAAACAGCTTTTTCAGATGTATAAGAATAAGGTAATTTTGATAACATGCACCATACAATGATCAGAAAAAAAATGCCCACCGACAACCCTATTTGTAGAGCAAAAAGATAATTATTCTTGTAGTTTTCATGCTCTAAAATCGAATAAAAAATTCCACCGATGATACTTATTCCCAATGCGGAAGCTGTCTGCTGAAATGTAGAAAATATTCCCGAAGCGGCACCTGCATCTTTTTCCTTAATATTATCTAAAACCACGTTTAAAAGAAACGGAAGAATTAAACCGTTGCCTAATCCATACAGGCCTATCAACAGCATAGAAATGAATGGAACGTCTCTATGCGAAAAGAATATTATCTGTAAAATAAAGGATACTAAAATAATAGACAAACCCAATTGTAGAATACGCTTACCATATCGAGGGAGGAATTTCCCCGCAAAGATCGATGAAATCATAAATAGAATAGCATGGGGAATAAAATACATACCGCATGCCAAGGCTGATATGCCTAATCCACTTTGTAAATAGACTGCAACAATCAATAAATAAGCAGTGTGTAGCATAAAATGAAATAGTACTGCATATAAGCCTATTTTAAAATCTTTTAATCTGAATAAAGAAATATCAATTAAGGGGTCTTGTTTGCGTGTCAGTTTCCTTTGTTGAGTAACAATAAAGAAAACCAAAAAAACGATGGACAAAAATGTTAACGTGTAAAACCACCAAGGAAATCCATTATCTCTACCTTCGGTCAAAGCATAGATGATACAGGCCAGCCCAATTGTTAAATACAAAGCTCCTTGGTAATCAAACCTCGCTTTTTCCAATGTTGGTGTTTCGGTCAGATAAAAATGTATTGCTATTAAGGACAATATGCCAACAGGCAAATTAATGAAAAATATTAAACGCCAACCTGCTATTACAAAATGTGTCTCCGCTAAATACCCGCCTAAAACTTGTCCAATAATGGCTGCTATACTCAATGTTATCCCATACCACCCGATTGCAACTGCTCTCTCCTTGCTTTCAGTGAATAAAACTTGAATTAATGAAATAGACTGAGTTACCATAAATGCGGAACTAACCCCTTGAAAAAAACGTGCTATATTTAATTGTGCTGCATTTTGGCATAATCCGCAGATGCAGGATGTGACTGTAAATGCCAGCATTCCCCAAAAGAAAACCGTCTTTTTACCAAGAAAGTCTCCTGCTCGCCCACCAGTTACCAAAAAGCAGGCACTGCCCAATAAATATGAGGCTATTACTAATTGTATTTCACCATCAGTGGCGTGGAGATTTGTCTTGATTGTCGGAATCGCAATATTGATAATAAAAATATCAATTACATATAGCAAGGGGGCAGTAAGCACTACACATAGTGCAAACCACTTGTTAACAGTTTTCATAAGAATAAAGGATTATATTGTAGATCGATGGAGGGAGTGCCTAGGATTTTTTGCTTTCCAAATCCAAAAGCCATTTTTTACGCCAGATACCGCCTCCATAACCGGTCAGGCTTCCGTCTGTTCCAACGACGCGATGACAGGGTATTAAGATCGAAATTTTATTCAATCCGTTCGCGTTTGCAACCGCCCGCACCGAATCTGCGCTGCCTATGGCAATTGCCTGTTGCTTATAGGTCTTAGCTTCACCATAGGGAATATTTTTAAGAGCTTCCCATACCCTGTTCTGGAACTCCGTTCCGGGGCTGTATAGAGGCACTGTAAATTCTTGCCGATTTCCTTCAAAATACTCCCTCAGTTGCTTTTCCAGCAAAGAAAAATGGGGATTGTCGCCCTGCACGATCGTTGCATTTAGTGTTTTTGCTAAATTTTTGAATTCTGTTTCCAGCATCTTGCGATCTGTAAACTCGAGAAGACATATTCCTTGAGTTACAGCACATGCATACATTGTGCCCAAAGGAGTTTCTATTCTTTTAAGATCAATTATATTTTGTAGTTTACTATTTTTAGGAGAGACTCCAAAAATATGTTTAAAAGAATCTCCAAAACCACTAAGTGATTCATACCCTGAGTTAAAAGCAACGTCTGTCACAGATTCACCGTTTTGAATCTTCTTAAATGCAGAATTTATCCGATACATTCGTTGATAGGCGTGAAATGTCATACCGTGATTTTTTAAAAACCAGCGTCTCAACTGATGTGGCTCGATACCACGCTGGCGCAAATCGTAATCTTTAAATTTTAAGCTTGGGTCTGCGGATAACTCAAAGATAATCTTTTTGATATAGGAAGGCGTCTCGCTCAACATTTCAAGTGGATGACAAACCTTACATGCCCGATACCCTCGAAGCATACATTCTTTAGTCGATTTAAAGAATTCAATATTTTCAGCTTTCGGCTTTCTTGCTGTACAAGATGGCCTACAAAAAATACCTGTTGTCCTCACGGCAGTAAAAAACACGCCTTCATACCTGATATCTTTGTCTAGTATTGCCTGATACATTTGATCAAAACTTAATTCCATAAAACAATTATCTATGATTATGGAACAAATTTACTAGTGTTAGAATCCATCTACAACCGAAAAATTAACAAGTATTTTTTTGACCTAAAGAATCCGACATTTCTACTTTATCATTATTTTGCAACTCCATCCGCCAAAACAGCGCTGAAAAACTTCCAACGAAGGTCGGTAGAAAAAATAACGTTTTAATCAATTAAAGGATTTACGAAATTCCATAGGAGAAATATTGGTTTTGGCCTTAAATAGTTTGCTGAATGATTGAGAGTGTTCAAAACCTAGCTCGTAAGCGATCTCACTTATGGTAAGTTCTGTTGTAGAAAGCCTCTCTTTGGCTTTTTCGATTACCTTCTCGTGGATGATCTGTTGCGTGGTTTGTCCTGTCAGCGATTTGAGCAACCCCCGCATATATTGGGCTGACATATTGAGCTTTTCGGACAGCAGCTGTACTGTCGGCAACCCATTCCGTAGGATATGTTCTCCTTCAAAATATTCATTAAGAAAGATCTCCAGCTTCTCTAAAAACTGATGACTGGCTTTCTTTCGTGTTATAAACTGACGCTGATAAAAACGCTCGGAATAATTAAACAGGGTCTCCAAATAAGAAATGATAATATTTTGGCTGAACTGGTCTATATTACCCTGATACTCCTGCTTGATATTTTCGATAATCTGCTTCATTTTTAGTTCCTCGTCTTCTGATAGGAACAGCGCCTCATTGACCGAATAATCAAAAAATTCATATCTTTTGATCGAAATGGAAAGTGCCGTATTCCAGAGAAAGTCCGGATGGATCATCAGCATCCACCCGGAAGGACTCTTTCCTTGTTCTTCACGTATGACACTTAAAACCTGATGTGGGGCCATGCAGAACATCACTCCTTCATTAAAATCATATTCATTCTGTCCATACCTGTACTTGTGGTCCATATCACGTTTTACCGAAATCGTATAAAAATCAAACAGCAGGCTCTGTTTTCCGACCTTTGCTTGCTCGGTCATATCTTCATAATTGATCACACTGATCAGCGGGTGCTTCGGTCCCGGCAGACCACGAAGTTTGTGGAAATCGGAAATGGTCTTAATTCGAATCGGCTTATTATTGGACATGGAATTACCTGCTTTTATATTTAAATGGATAGGAACAAAAATACAGATTATCGGAGTTCCGAAAAATAATACGACCCTTTTAAATCTTCCAGTAAACTCGGATGTACCGGCTTCCAGCCCAGCGTATTCCTTGTCCATTCACTTGAACTCGGGTTATCAAGCGCTGCAAAATGCGTAAACCAAGAAAAGTGCAGCTCCGCTTCCTGGGAATTTAGGGAGATCAATGGAATAGCTAAACGCTCGGCAATTTCAGCGGCTACTGCCTTAAGCTCAATTCCCTCTTCGGATACTGCGTGATATCTGGTTCCTTTTTCGAACGGTTGCTCCAGCGCCAATCTGTAGAGCCTTGCCGCATCCAGCCGATGTACAGCTGGCCAGCGGTTATCTCCGCCGCCAATAACCGCCGAAACTCCTTTTCCCCTTGCTATTTTGATAAATAGCGGAACAAAACCGATTTTATCTCCTTCATCATGCACCGATGGAGATAATCTAATAACGGCGACACGCACACCTTTTGCAACCTGATCGTCCGCGGCATTTTCAGTTGCCATCCTCGGATGTGGGTGATTGACAGTGCGGTCTTGCTCTGTGGTAATGCCATCTTTTGAAAAAAGTGCAGTGCCGGAAGTGATGAGAAAGGGCTTGTCTGTACCGACCAGAGCATCTCCTATGGAACCGATCACTTCTTTATCCAATTCGCACATTTCCTGAAACCGCCCAAAATCGTGTACAAATCCTAAGTGTATAACGGCATCTGCGGCTTTAGCCCCTGATTTTAGACTGTCAAAATCAGTAAGATCTCCATAGTGGGCCTCTGCTCCTGCCTCAAGTAATTTTTTTGCAGATTCTTCCGACCTTGCAAGTCCGAGAACCTCGTGACCTGCTCCTAACAATTCCTGTACTACAGCTGTTCCTACGAAACCTGTAGCGCCTGTAACAAATACTTTCATGTCTAATATTATTTATGAAGCAAAGTTCAGGCTCGAGCGGCTGAAAAATGTTGCCAAAAGTGACTTTATTGTAGCCAGATCTATCATAGGGTATAAAACTTGTAGCTCATCAACAGAAGTAGATAAAGCGGACCATGCAGTATAATAAGGTCGGGCATAATTGTTTGAGAATTCTAATTTTCGAGATTCCCCCATGAATATTTTCCTGTACCACCGCCGATATCAATTATTGTTAATGGTGAAGAGACGATGTATTTTTATATAAGTGATTTGATTCTTTCAAACTCAAATACTCCCATTCCCTTATCAAGTCGGGTTTTAAGGGAATTAGAAATATGACATCGCTAAAATATTAAGAACGACTATACAGATAAAATTTTGTATTTTTATTATGTACATTAAAATCAATTCATTTGCGCTGCGGAATCTCCTTCACAAGAATCAATCTGCCAATGTAAATATAAAAAAAAGCATATGTTAATAGAAAGGAATGAAATGTTGAGGCTGTCAGATGAAATTTCAGATATGCTTATAAAGGAAGACTATCGTCATACAGATGTTATGGGAATAACACACGCAAAGCTGATTGAATATTCAGAAAAAGTAGCATTGCTTTATGATGTAGATGAATCAATCCGTGGTGCCTTTCACGATGAAGATACCTTAGATCACTTTAAGATGTTATTAAAATTTGATATTGCATACAAAACTAGATTTCAGAAAGAATAAGACTGGTAGGATCATGTACTTTACAACGAAAAAATAATCAATGGTTTGTTTTATCCTTTTTGTGCACATCAGACCAAGTTGAATCTTTTTAATCAATTTAGTTTTGTTAGCCAAAAAAAGCGAGCAAAAGTCTGGTCTAATAATCCAGCCTCTGTACCCGCTCCTAATTAATTTGCCTTTGTGCAAGTACAAACAATAATCTAACTCTTCAATTACCTATTTCTTTTTTTTACGGAAGACATTATCCGTCAAATCTTTAGAAACAGAATCTTTTTCTTTTTGATAAGAAGATTGCGTCTTCTCCTTTGTGCTTTTTTCCTTTTTAGCGTCTTTGCTCATGATGTATGGATTTTATAGTTTGATGATCTTAGCCGGTACAAGGTCAATCCTTGATCGTGAAGAGTATTAGTAAGTTATCTGAGTTCTCATTGATATCCACAACTGCTTGAATAAAAATGTGCAGGGGTATCATTTTGCAGTTTTTAGAGATAAACAAATCTCTTTTCCTTTGTAGATCCAGCGAATGGGGTTATAATGAAATACTAGATCCTAATCTTAAATATACTAATAATAATTTGTTTTTGAGCATCATTTGTTTCGAATAAACTGATAATGACCTTACATAAGAAATTCTGATGACAAATAGCATCCGCATTCAACGATGTGTTCATTAGCGAAGATGAGATACAATTGCGAAGAAAAAACTTTACTCCGATCAGAAAAAAACTAAATTCTAAATGGTTGAGTTAATATCGGCAGCTTGTTAGCAAATAATAGCAGTGGTGCTATATTAAATTGTGATTTTTGAAAACAAAACCGTTTCAGTTTGGCAAATTGATGTCATAGCCTAATTCTATTGTATTTAGGCAAATAAGGAAGTTAAAAGAACATAATATCATAAAGGTGCACTACGGAAACAAATCCGCTAAAATTATTTCTTTCCGATCTATATCCGTTCAATTGGCGACTGTATCCAAACGACAATAAGTATATGCATCATGGTTGAGGTCGCCAGCGAGCGGAAAGAGAATAAGAAAACCGGCTGCTGTCGACTCACTGGGCACAACTAAATCACCACGTTTATCTATTTCAAAGCAAATTGTTTTGGTAACGAATCTATTGACTAATATATAGATAGGATCTTCTCAAAGCGATAAAGACATTGAGATTCCACAAACGTAATATAGATAATGAAGAGAATTAACGCTCCCCTATTTGTACACCTCAGTTTTATGGCCTTGACATTTTATGCAGGATACCTACTACAGCGCCTTTGAATTATTTCACGGAGAAGTGCGATAAGTCAAGATTTCCGTACCATTAGATTTTTTCACAATCTCCTTTGTATTTCTAAGTATTAATGTATGACTTCCAAGCTTGCTATATGATACAAAGTCTCCATCCGGAGTTTGTTTGCATATAACAAACATATGCCAGCCACCGTCTGCCGGAAGTGAGATAATCACTTTTTTCCCAGACTTCAACTCATTTTCTATCGTTTGAAAAAGGCTGTCCATCGGAAAGGTTTCATCCCTAGGCAAAACAAATTTTTGAGAAAAAGTGATACCATATAATTCTCTATTGTCAAAATCACGAAATGAACCATCAGCTTTATTCTGCCATTCATTTTGTAAGCCGTAAAAATCAAAATCCACCGCTTTATAATATTTTAGTATCATTTCGACAGCAGATGGAATGCACGACATTTGAAAGAGTTGGTTGTGGTTGTTTATGACAGTGTCAAAAAACTCAAAATTATCGTTCTTTTGTGTCTGAGCCTTCGAATGAAAAACAATAGATGTGGATATGAACACAACTAAACTTAGGAGGACTTTTTTCATAATTTAAATTATTTTGGATTATCACACTAGACATGCTGATATCTCCCTACATATGAGGCGAAATAGTGTACGTCATGATTTCTGTACCGTTAGACTTTTTTACAATTTCTTTTGTATTTCTAACTATCGTTGTATGGCTACCTAGTTTGCTGTAAGAAACTAATTCACCATTCGCAGTCTTTTTATAGACGACAAAAATGGACCAACCTGTTTCCACCTGAAGTGCGATAATAACCTTTTTACCAGATTTCAATTCATTTTCTATCGTTTGAAAAAGACTGTCCATTGGAAAACTTTCATCGCGGGGCAAATTAAATTTCTGAGAAAAAGTAATTCCGTATAGTTCTTTTTTATCAAAATCACGGAAAGAACCATCCGTTTTATTTTGCCACTTAAGTTGTAAGTCATAGAAATTAAAATCCACCGCTTTGCCATACTTTAGCACCATCTCAATGGCTGAAGGGATCCCTGAAGCCTGAAAGATTTGATTGTGGTTGTTGACGACAGTATCAAAAAAATCGTAATTGTTGTTTTTTGCTATTTGTGCCTTCGCATGAAAAATAACCGATGTGGATAGTAACAAGACTAAAATAAAGAGCATCTTTGTCATAACTTAACTTTTATTTTTGATTAATTGAGCTTTCGTCTAGCAGATAAAAACTTTATTGTTTTTCAGAATATCTCATGCTTTGCTTTTTTGGTTTATTTTGATCGTAATTGTTTATCAAAGATTTTTACCTCCGTTTATAGCCAAAACTGATAGAACGCCCAGTTTTAAATTTTCATTAGTTATCGGATGTTTTTCTCAAATATTTTGTGATATCTTTTAAAGTTCTACAATTATAGAAAAATACATGAAAAGCAAAAATTTTAATAGTCTTTACGTCTCAATTTGTTGTCAATTTTTATCATTAAGCTGCGTTTCGGACATTAAATCGCCAAAGCAGCTATAGGGATAGAAGTAAAGTTGGTTTAAGATGATGTTATACGGGAAAACGTAAGGATAAAGTACTAGGAACTAGAAATTTGCTATTAAATCTATCTAAACTTAGAACATTAGACTTTGGAGCTCAGATTTAAGTAGCAGAGCTATTTGATACGTTTAAATACCCTATGAACTTTTTGATCATCTTGAGATCCAATTCGGTTTCCCTTTTCGTCCCAAAGTATTGGTGTTGCTCGCAAATGAAGTTTTTTATTGATTATTTCCAGTTCAACCTCATCATTCTCATTTTGGATGGCTGGAATTACCAGAAGCTTTCCGTTTACATTTGCTTTAACTGTTTTTGCAGGAGCCATCCCCGAGCCGTCATCAGTAAAAAGTGCATAGTCCGTCCCCGGTTCAAAATGTATCTTGACGATATTGGTCTCATACCTTACGCTGTACTGCCAGATACCTTCAAATGCTGTTTTTACCGTTAGAGGAATAGTTGTACTTTGTGCATAAGAAATTTGTGCAGCAATTACTATAAATATGATTGTAAATAGCCTTTTCATATTTTGTGCCATTATTTTTTTAGTTAACGTTTTACATGCTAAATACTGTTCCGCTCCGACCCTATTAAATTTGTTGTTCTATACGTCGGAAATTTAATAAATACCTGTAGTCTCTCCATATTTTTCTATACAAACTTCATCGGCTATGCCATAAAGAATTTGATCTGTCAAATCGTTAACACTATAGGGTATTTTTCCGGATTTTTAATAACCGACACATATAAATCTAGGCCATTACTAACTATCCAATTCGCAATATCTTCCACTCCATCTTCGGATTCTTCCATATAATCAGTATATGGTTTATCTTGCAATTCAACTGAAGCATCTACAAAGTTTTCCTGAAATCTGATAATATCTTCTTTTTTAAAAGCACTAAGAATTTCTTTTAACTTCTCCCTGTTACAGTCTGCCTTTTTGATTATTGACCAAAACCATTCCAATGTTTGAATATGATCCATATCTATTGTTCTTTTAAGTTTGATACTTGCGGGATGCCGATCTTAATATACTTTAAGCTCCTTGCTATTTTTTTGGCGATACAGATATAGCTGAATGTAAGTTGTAGTACCAACTCCTTTATCTTTTCGCTTAAAGCCACCCCACAATGCTGATTTTTCATTGTTAATTTTCTCTAAACACACCAGTTTTCCGTTAGCATAGAAAATCATCTTGTATTTTTCAATGGGTTTCAGATCAAAAAATTCTAAATCCTCATCTGTTCGGAATTGATATTCTTTGTCCCAATTGTTTTTTATTTCTTCGGAAGAAAGATACATTTGCTGGGCTAGTCTTTTTTCTTTTTCATAAACAACACTCGCCAAATCGTCTTTCGTGCCTACCATATATATACTTCTTATCTCATTGTATTTTGCAACAACTTCCTTTTCTAATGCTTGTAACTGGCCTTTATCCTTTGTAAAAAGAACTTCGGCATTATCTAAAATGTTTATTTTGTAGGGAACTTCGGCGTCAAAAGTAAAACTGTCTTCAAAAAAATTCTGTCCGTCAAATGTTGAAACTTCTTTACCTTCCACTATTTTTTGTGGAGTGATGTAAGTAGTCACTTCTTCCTCATCACTCCAATTGCCATCTTTACCTATGAAGGATTTTTTGATTGTGATCTGAACTCCAGAGTTTTTCATCAATGATGAATGCATTGACTTTGTATTTTGATTAAATCCTGGAGAGAGACGAATGGTGATTTTTTGCGGGCCTTTTTGTGTGATGTCCCAATTCAAAGGGAAGTACGAGCCCGATAAACTTCCCCCTGAATTATCTTTGTATTTGATAACAGGAACATCATTGATAAGAAATTCGAACGAGCAATTACTCGTTGATATATTTGCGCCATAATGCGGTTCTTTATCGAAGTGTTTTATCTCGGTTCCGATAGCATAGATATCTTTTGTTGATTTTGTGCTTTTATTCTGTCCCTTACAGCTAACAGATAGAAGTATAAGATTTATAAATAAAAATATTCCCTTAAATTTCATCATACTTGATTATTTATTTTATTTCGCTGCGAAAATCGGTAGGCCAATTATCGTAACTGAACTGTGCTTCTTTGCGATATACTCTTCGTCATTTTGCTTATCCTATTTGTTTTTCATGGATAGGTTTTTGATTAAATTTAAAGATTTAATGCTTAGGTGTTTCCTATAATTACAATTCGCTGGGTGTGCTTTATTATTCGCTGCGATTGCGTTAAAAATAGGCCATTTTGCAAACCTACCATAATCCGGTTCTGTTCTTAAGACAAATATTGGAAATATGGTATTTACAATTTATACGGAACAACACTATCAGGATCGAAAAATTCCTTTAATAGGAGTATTTATTATAGTAAATAGCAAATGTAAAAGTCATAAAAAAGGAAGAAAAAAGCATCAAAATGTAGAAAAATATATTATTGTTAATAATTACGTGATTCAATAAAAATTGAGTAAAATTTATTATTCAAAGGTTAGACGGTTATCTTATATGGATTTGTACGCTAACTGTAGTGTTTCTACGCATATTGACAGTTTATTAAACCATTGTTTCATTTTCACCGTCATACTTAATATTTATTAAAAATTATGATATGGGACGGCAAAAAATTTATATTTGTGATGATGGGCCAATCGCCGAGATGCTATGCTTTGTTATTTCTGAATCAACGGACAATGAGGTTTTTTCGGAAACTAGAAGCGCCCAAGTTTTTGAATACATAGAAAAGGAAAGACCCACAATTTTAATAGTCGATTTAAATATGCCTAAGGTTTCAGGCGATAGTTTGATCAGCAAAATTAGAAAAAATGATCGTTTATCCGCTATGGGCATAATTTGTATCTCAGCTGAATTCAACGCAAAAGAAAAAGCAATGGCTGCGGGAGCCGACATTTTTCTTGCCAAACCCTTCAATTTGAATGAAATTTTGGATGCAATAACTAGGCTAAGCACCTAACCTTCAGAAAGTTCCCCATTTTAGGTGAAGATTTTGAAAAACTGAAAACCCTATATTGATAGTCGACATGCAGATATGATTATTAGTTATTCGTTGGCTAACCATTGACGACTTCACCACCATTGGGATGTAAAACTTGACCGCTCATAAAATGTGAATCTTCGCTAGCTAGAAATAGAAAGCTTGGTGCAATTTCATTTGGCATTCCCGCCCTTCTCATTGGCGAGTCGCTTCCAAATTCGGAGTTTTTTTTAGGGTCAAATGAAGATGCTATCAATGGAGTCCATACCGGACCAGGCGCAACAGCATTGACCCTAATTCCTTTGGCGATAAGATTTGCTGACAAGCTTCGTGTAAAAGAAATTATTGCACCTTTTGTTGCAGAATAATCTATCAACTTTGGACTGCCTCGATAAGCAGTCACCGAAGATGTATTAATGATGCTTGCCCCCTTCTTAAGATAAGGCATGGCGTACTTCGTAATCCAGAAATAGGAATAGAAATTATTCTGAAAAGTCTTGTTTAACTGCTCAGTGGTAATTTTTTCAATTGATTCTGTCTCCCAGTGAAGACCCGCATTATTAACGATAATATCAATTTTCTTATGCGTTTCTATCGTATATTCAATTACTTTTTTACAGTGATTTTCTTTTCCCAAATCACCTTTAATCAGCGTACATTTTCTAGAGAGGGATTCAACCTCTTTCTTGGTTTGTTTTGCATCTTTTGTTTCACTAAGATAGGCAATAACAATATCAGCTCCCTCCTTCGCGAATAACAAAGCTACAGCTTTCCCAATGCCGCTATCTCCTCCCGTAATTAATGCTACCTTATTTTTCAATTTTCCTTCTGCAGGATAATTTAACGGCGAAGTGTCAGGAACTGGTGTCATATTTATTTCTAATCCGGGTCGCTTTTGCTTTTGCAACGGTCGAATCTTTTTACTTGCGGCTTTTTTCATACCATTTTTTTTAATAATTACAGTCAATAGCTGATTTCCAAAATGTGTAAGGGCCAGTGCAAATAGCAAAGTCCTAAAGTTTCGGTAATCTTTGGTAATCTCTATTGATAAATGGAGGTAATCGGCATTTTGCGAAAGAGTTTTTACCGATTCATCCATGAAGTGAACAAAGCCAAAGTCTGAAAGGTTTGACAGGTATTTACATTTGCGCTTATCTTTTATCAAAACTATTTGGACGATAATGATATTATGCAATCTGACAATGTTTATGGGGTACCAATAAACCATAACATGAAATTTTTAAATCATTCATTTTAACGCTAGCTTTATGGAAACTAATGGAGCAACAGTAGTAATTTCTCACCATATCAAAGAAGGAAGGGATCACGATTATGAGCAATGGCTGAATGAGATAGGACCGCTTTGTAGAAATGCAAGTGGACTTATCGACTGGCAGATCATTCGTCCGATTCAGGGATTAACTTACCTGTATACAGTCATCATTCGGTTTGATACGATAAGTAATTTGAAACACTGGATGCAATCCGACGAGAGAAAACAATTGATTGAAAAAATCCGTCCCCTTTTGGCCAAAGATGCTAATTATTACATTAAAACGGGGCTTGATTTTTTATTTACTTCAGAAAATAGCACGATGAAGCCTCCGGTGCGCTGGAAACAATTTTTGGTAACATGGTCGGCTATTTATCCTTTATCAATAGTAATTCCGTTAATTTTACTTCCACTATTAAAAAGGCTCGGATTCCCTACCATCCAGCTGGTTGATTCACTGTTTATATCTTGCGCTGTTGTTGCCTTAATGGTCTATGTCATTATGCCAAACTATACGAAATGGATAAAAAAATGGCTTTATCGGTAACTTAAAATAATCGAAAATTTGTTATAGAAAACCATACCTAGCTTTACAAATTCCGTACTCATAAAACAATTTCTTTGTGATATTAAATAGTGAGAGAAAATTCAGGATTTATGAAACCGCAAAATACTTTATCTGTTTTCATAGTAATCTGTACGACGGTAATAATGAATGGTCGAATTAGATTTTTTCATCTTATTATTATAGTCTTTTCTAAACAGAAACGCTATAATTACAATAAATAAGAACAATAATAAATAGACAAATAATATATCAGATAGCCAAGATCCTTGCAGATAAAAAGAATCGTCTGCAAGAAAAAACTTTTGCTGCTCCATATTTTGTGGATTGTAAAACAATATGTATTCCTTATCGCCTATTTTTCTCTTTGCTCTGTCAAACAGTTCAGTCCGCATCCCTTCAAAACGTCGCTGGCTCATAACAGGTAAAAATGCATAGTGCTTTTCCGCCTTATCTAATTTCCGCAAATACAGCTGTCCGTTCGCAGTATACCGGTATTCGATATTTAAATACGCGTATTTTGTCTTTCCTCTATGTATTTTAGACTCGAAGTTTATGATAGCGGGTGCTGTGGCAACCCAGCTTGGATGCGTCAGCGCAAACTCCTTACGCTCCAAAGATGGACTTACAGAAAAAACGGAAATTATTAAAATATAAACTGCTACCAATAGGATCACAAACGCCATGCGCTTGCCACCTTGCATCGTTATGCGTTTTCGATTCATATCATAGCGGACTTCCCGACCATCTCCGTTACCTAATTTGCTAAGGACTATTTTTTGCAAGAGGAAATAAAGCAAAGAAGAGCATACCAGCGCATAAATAAAATAACGGTAACTATTACCCAAAAAAACGATGACAACGATGAAGGCAGCAGCCACCGACCATTGAAGAAATTTCCCAATTGATTTCATAAGACTTTGTTCAGATTTAAGTACCAAGCATAGCAATAACTTTTATCCCGTTGCAGTTCCCGATTATTCAAAAATAAAAATAAGGTATTCAACAATATCCATAGCCCCCTATTTAAAATCCGTGAGCAGAAAATTATGATTCGCTGTACAGTGGTAAATTTTTGTAACCAGATATTGAATATTGATTTAAGTACAGTTGCCGGTAACCGTACGATACTATTGCTGGAATTACTGGTTCGAATCTTCCTGTTGGAAAAATCGGAAGAATTACTCCCGGAGATGTCAAAATAGCTAATATATTGTTTGCTATCCCACTACCAAGATAATTTCCGACTAGTATATTTATATTTACGAACGAATGATATTAGAGATCAAATTCAGACGCGCATTAAAAAGTGACCTCAAGTTTCTGTTGGACCTCAGGAAACAAACCATGACTCCGCATTTAATTGCCAGTTCATTACCCATCTCAGAAACAGCGCATTTACAAAGGGTTGATTATAAATTTGAACATGCCTTAATAATTGAAGTGGAAGACAGTGCTATTGGGCTATTAAAAGTGGATAGACAACACGATAATATTGATCTGATACAAATTCAGATCACACCCAACTACCAAGGCAAAGGTGTCGGTAGACGAATATTGAATGATTTGATAAAGGAAGCTTTTGAAACAGAGAAATCGATCACATTAAGTGTCTTAAAAACCAATCAGGCTAAAAAACTATACTTAAACGTGGGTTTCAAAATTGTTGGTGAGACGGATAATTCCTATCTGATGTTGTCTGAGGCCCGCGAGAAAAGGTCTGGTTAACAGGCCTGCTATCGTATGCTTTTGGTCAATCCCTTGTTTGGGGCGACTCAATCGGGAATATCCCTCCTCACATGAATGAAGTATTTTCGGAGCCACCTTATGGTACAAATGGATTTAAAATTATAGGATACCAACGGCTGCCAAGAAAGTAAAAGTAAACGGCAAGCTGATTATCAATTTTATGATTGAGAAAGATGGTCGGCTCAGTAATTTTCAGATAACCAAAGATATTGGTTATCATACTGGTAAAACACTAATTGAATTGATTAGAAAATCCACCCATGGAAACCGGGATTTCAAAATGGATATGCTGTGAAATGTGGTTATACATACCCCCTGTTATTTAGTGATGGTAATTTAAAATTAAAAAGTGACACAAAAAAATAAAGATGAATACACACATCCATATAATATAATATTGCAACATAGGTTTATTTTCAATTTGTTCCACTCTTAATTATTATATCATATCTAATTGACAGATAAACATTAAAGAATATAAAACAATTTTAGAAAAGTCGATCAACAGCCGAAGCATCCAAACTAAAAATTACATAAAAAAATAAAAGTAGGTATATTTACTTTTGTATCAGGTAAAACCACGACTAATGTACGATACTTTAATCAACTATATCAATTCGCGGGTCTCCAGACCTCTAACCTTGGATGAAATCGGGATCCTAAAAAATAATTTTGTGCACCGTAAAATCAAAAAACGTCAGACATTTTTGCAGGAAGGTGACATAAGTAATAACATGGGATTTCTTGTCAAAGGTGCTATGAAAAAATACAGTATAGACGCAAAAGGTACCGAGCACATCATGAGCCTTTATATTGAAGGCTGGTGGGTCGGTGATCGCGAAAGTTTTGCAAAAACCACACCCTCCGCCTTCAATATTGAAGCTTGTGTAGATACTGATTTGCTTGTCTTGACAAAAAATGCCGCAGAGAACGTATTTTCTCTTCCAATCATGAATGAACTTACACGCCGATTGGATGAAAATTATTCTTATGCAAGCCAAAAAAGAATCAATGCTGCCCTAAGTATGACTGCTGAAGAACGTTATAATATGCTCATTGATAGCTATCCTGAATTTACACAGCGATTTCCACAGCAGATGATTGCATCTTATCTAGGTATTACCAAAGAAACGCTGAGCAGAATCAGGTCCCGGGCAGTTAAAAAATAATCAGGATTGATTTACCAGGGGAATTACCTTTGTTCCGATTAATTCAATGGCTCTGAATGTATCTTCCTTGCTCAGTCCTGGGTTATCCATCTGAAATGTAAATCTGGAGATACCACCCAATGCCTCACTATGTCGCAATATCTTTTCTGCAACTTCTTCGGGGCTGCCAATAACATAGGCGCCAGTCGGCTCAGCTTGGGCCTCAAACATTTCCCGCGTGGGCGTCGACCAGCCTCTCTCCTTTCCAATTTTGCCCATCATTTCCTGATACCCCGGAAAATAAAGATTTTTAGCCTTTGATGTTGTATCCGCGACAAAACCGAGTGAATGTAATCCTACTTTAAGCTTCTCCCGAGGATGTCCGGCTTTTTGTCCGGCCTCATAATATGAATCTATCAAAGGCCGAAACCGATGGGTTTCACCGCCGATGACGGCTACCATTAATGGGAGCCCCAGTATTCCGGCTCGAATAAATGATTGTGGCGTGCCTCCTACTCCTATCCAAACAGGGAGTTCCTCCTGCACCGGCCTCGGATATACTGCCTGTTGTTTCAGCTCTGCCCGGAATTTTCCCTTCCAGGTTACTGTTTCATGATCACGTATTTCTAGAAGCAATTTGACTTTCTCCTCGAATAGGGCGTCATAGTCTTGCGTGTTGAACCCGAATAACGGAAAAGCATCAATAAATGATCCTCTTCCGGCTACAATCTCAGCCCGCCCTTTAGAAATAATATCCAACGTTGCATATTCCTGGAATACCCTTACTGGATCCGCCGCACTAAGTACAGTAACCGCACTGGTTAGACGGATATGCTGAGTTCTGGCGGCAGCGGCCGCCAGTATGACTGCTGGTGATTCATCTAAAAATTCTTTTCTATGATGTTCCCCGAGCCCGAAGACATGCAATCCTGCCTGATCTGCAAACGCTATCTTTGACAATAGGGCTTCCATTGCCGTTATATTTTCCGCTGAACTCAACCCACCATTATATGCTCCGGTAGCGATAAAACTATCAATTCCTATTTCCATAATTACTTTAATCTGATAGACTTCCCTTATTGAAAGCCATTCAAATTTCAATTTTTCCGACGGCTTAAAACGATGACCTAGATCAAAAAAGATGTTTTTTCATTTTAGATTGGCGCTTAAAGAAGCATGCATTGAACGATGTAATCTGATAAGTCTAATAACTCGAATCTTTCCTAACTCTTGCTCATAGCTTTCATGGCGAGACCAGCGGCTACTCCTCCGATCACATACCAGGCCACGGTCATTAACTTGGTACGATCAGTCTTCTTTATTGGCTTGGCATCCAGTCCGGCCTGTTCAGGAATAGTTAGTGTTGCCAGACCAACCACTGTTCCAAGCAGCGCTCCTTTGAGCAGCATATTTTTCTGACCTCCATATCCGATGAGGGTATATAACATGGCATTGGAAGCTACATCTGCCCCAAAGGTTGCCGCCACCAGTGCATTACCCTTTGGCGGTTTAAATCCAGCAAAGCGCACTGTTTTCTGCATCGCTTCTTCGCCCACTTTATCTACTTCTGGTGCTTCGGGATCGAATCTCTTGGCAGCACTATGGACCACATTGAGTACTAGCGCACCGATCAATCCGCCCAACATATTTTTATTAAATCCATTCATATTTTGCTTTTTAAGTTTTCAACCTTTTTTGCACTGTTTATGTGTAGTTATTTTGAGAACAATGGGTAACCTAAAATCGTTTAGTCAAATCCACAGACGATTTTTTTGCTACAATGTATTAAGCTTTCAGGACAGTCCGGAGGAGTTTGTTCAGAACTGGCAAATCGATCGTATGCTCATATGCTAGCTCTTGTGGAGGATGGTTGCAGAAATATCTCACCCTATATTGAAGTAGCTTTTCGGAAGATTATTTTAAGTTTTCTTTTGTGAATGCTGCGATATCCCGAACAGCTTCTCTGGTTTCTTTTAAAACAGCTCCCATATGCAAAAAGCCATGGACCATCTCTTTGTAATGAGTAATTTTGACTGGAATTTTGGAAGTTTTCATATTCTCTGCCAATTGCTTTCCTTCATCCCGCAAAGGATCGTGTTCAGCCAATAAAATCAACGTTGTAGGCGTATTTTTAAAATCTTCAATCAAAAGAGGAACTGCCATGGGGTTCTGTTGATCCCTTGGGTCGGTTAGATACCAATTCCAGGCTTTTATTCCTTCCTCTTTATTAATAATCGGACCATTTTCATAGTCTTTCCATGACTGTGTATTTAATTGATTATCAGCCGCCGGATAAATCAACACCTGAAACCTCAAATGCTTACCAAGCCATGTCGAAACTCCTACGGCTAAAGCTGCCCCCGCACTGTCGCCAATAATTCCAATCATATTTTTATCGATGTTTAAAGAGTCCGAGTTATTAACGATCCATGCAGTCGCCGATTGAGCATCATCGAAACCAGCCGGAAAAGGATACTCTGGCGCAAGTCGATAATCGACAAAAACAATGGCTGAACCCGTAGCATTGGCCAATTGACGGACAATAGCATCGTGCGTCTCAAAACTTCCAGAAATAAACCAACCGCCATGAAGATAAATGATAGCAGGTGATTTTTCATTTATAATTTCATTGGGTCGGTATATTCTCACAGGAATTTCGTGATTCTTGCTACGAATATTAAATTCTTCTATCATTTTCACCGCTTCTTTTTTGCCACTGAGCTGAATGGCCATTGTCTCATAACCTTTGCGGCTTATATCTAATGGATTTATGCCGTCAAACACATGAAGCTTGTTCAGGTTTTCAATTATTTTAGTTATTTCAGGAGTCAATTTAATTGTATTCATTTCTTTATTATGATTTATGTTTTTATAGAAATTCATTCCCGGTTTCACGCGTATTCCGAGAATCTTTTTCATACTTTATCAAAATTAAATAGAAGTCATACATTTACTATAATACACCGCTGAATGTATGTTACAAACAAATTTGTAAGTACTATTTTAGGCAATATTAGGATATGTCACAAGAACACTAAATAATAGTTATTATGTTCCCCATAGATCATCAATTTACAATGGTATGTACATTATATATACTTCTATTTTCCTATATTATCTATCGAATTTTAGCAGCTCGCAAAGGAGAAAAAGTTCGACTGATATTTATTGTGTGTATTAGTCTTATAATTAATGTTTTTCTATATATAGATCCTGCTGATTTTCAAGGTGGAGCTTCATTAGTGGTACTATTTTACTCATTAATTATTTGAGTGTTAACCTTCCTAGTAACAGCTGTCAATTGCATTTTTTCAAGTTGGAAAAAGAAAAATTAGCTATCGTAGTTAGGAAAAAGAAAGAAGTCAAAAAACTATACGGACTCAAAGAATCATCCATATATGCCGAATGCTATGTTGCCAACCTGTTTATGTTTTTTTTATTTTGGAAGATTGAAATCCACTTAAAATAATTGACACTAATACAAGTAAAATTCCAACTATTAAAAATGGAATCCAAGATATGAAGCAAAATTCTGATAATTCTATTATGAATGAGCTATAATCACCTCTCGAAGCAAACATTCCAACGCCAAATAATAACATTAGAATTGACGAAAGACATAATGTTATTCCAATGAAGAATAATTTTCTACGATGTGACATTCTATTCGGTGTTTTCAGGTTCATAGCTTCCCCAAGCCGATCTTAGGATAATTATATCCTCAAATTTCCTCCCCCTCGACGTAATTGGAAGTGGGTACTATCATAGAATTCTACTTTTCAACTGTGAAATTAATATGAACATCTACAATTTACTCAAGCCAGTATCACTACGATTATTGACTAATTTTAATACAAAGATAGTAATTGTCTTTAGTTCTTTTGGCTGTTTATTAAATAATGGAAGCGAAATCATTTTACATCTCAATTTATCCACTGAGCGTGTTTCAAATACGCTCAGTTTATGTTGTTTGGTGTACAATACCACATGCTAGCTAAACTCCTAACGCGGATTTATACGTGTTTTTCAAAAAAAACAGGCTGTTTTTCATTGGTTTTAGTTTTATAGATTAAATTGGACAACGATATTTGGAATATAATACTATATGGGAAAACGTGCGTCAGGCATCAATGAATTAAATATATATCTTAAGGCGTTAAATTCTGCTTATTCAGGCATTATTATCACCGATAATTTGCAGGATGATAATCCGATTATCTACTGCAATGAGGCCTTTGAAAACATCAGTGGTTATTCACACGATGAAATTATCGGTCACAATTGTCGCTTTTTGCAAGCGCAGGATCGTTCTCAACCTGAACGCTACATCCTCAAAGATTGTATCAAAAATGGTGAAGAATGTAAGATCGAAATACGCAATTACCGCAAAGACGGAACACTGTTTTGGAATGAGCTTTTCATTTCACCGGTGAAGAATGAGGCCGGCCAGGTGACGCACTTTATTGGTGTTCAAAATGATATTACCTCGCGTAAAAGGGCCGAACATGAACTCCGGGAGGAAAAAAACAATGTTGAGATCAAAATACAGCAACGGACCAAAGAACTGCAGGAGAAGGAAAGCTTCCTCTCGAGTATGATTGAAACGGTTCGCGAAAGTCTTCTAGTACTCGATGGCAATTATACTGTGCTGAGTGCAAATAAACATTTTTTAACGTCATTTCACGTCTCCTCGGAAGAGACTGTAGGAAAATTACTATTTGATCTGGGCAATAAGCAATGGGATATCCCCTCCTTGAAGGAACTTCTTACGCATATTTTACCAACCAGCAATCCCGTAATTGACTACGAAGTAGAACATGTATTTCCGCATATCGGCCGCAAAGTGATGCTATTAAATGCCTATCGCATAGAGTTTGAAGGGCAATATAAAGACCGTATCCTGATCGCCATTGAAGACATCACCGAGAAAAAAGAACAGGATCTACGTAAAGACGATTTTTTGTCCGTCGCCAGTCATGAACTAAAGACGCCCCTAACGACCATTAAGGGGCTAGTACAGATTCTACAACGACTGAGTATAGACCATTCTGACAACAAATTTGTCAGTACACTGGATAAAATTTCGGCCTATATAGATCGACTGAATATACTGATTACTAAACTACTAGACACCTCAAAAATACAGTCTGGCCATATTGAGCTCCACATGGAGCCATTTGCCATAGATCATACAATTCGGGAAGCCATTGACAATATAATGGTAGGTGTACCTGGTTACAAAATAAACCTATTAGGCTCCACAGATGCTACAGTTAGCGGCGATGAATTACAAATTATTCAGGTAATCAATAATCTGTTGTCCAATGCGATCAAATATTCACCGGGTTCAAATAGAATCGACGTTGCCATTCACAGGGTTGCCAATTTTGTCAAGATCTCTGTACGAGACTATGGCATGGGAATAGCAAATGTCGACAAGCAAAAAATATTTGAGCGCTTCTTTCGCGCCGGCCATACCCAAAAGAAATTTCCGGGATTAGGTATTGGACTGTATGTTTCGCACGAGATCATAACGCATCACAACGGAACCCTTTGGGTAGAAAGCGAACCCGGAGAAGGTTCTACTTTTAATTTCACATTACCAATAATGAGGACAGAAAACGATGAAAAGTAAGAAAATAATGATCTGTGACGATGACCAAGGCATTGTTGAGATGCTGGAATTATTCTTGGATCTGGAGGGTTACCAGGTCTTAAGCGAAACAAACAGTACAAATCTGACCAAACAGCTCATAGCATATCAGCCAGATCTTTTGTTATTGGATCTCTGGATGCCCGTGCTTTCGGGCGACCAGCTGATTAAAATCATACGCAATACACCCGAAATCAAAAATATACCTATCCTTGTTCTATCCGCCAGTGTAGATGGTCGCGATGTTGCCGAAGGACTTGGCGCAAACGGATTTATTGCGAAACCTTTTGATTTAAATGAAATTACATCCAGTATTCACGACGTATTGGCTAGTTAAAAGTATAGTACAATCTCCTAATTTCGTCCGACTTCGTTGGGTAGGCCCTGCTGGCACACAAAACTATACAGTCGAAAATCCGGATATCCTTGATTTCTTGATCACTAGCGGTTTTTCTAATAAATTAGAAACTTTGACCGCTAGGTTGTTGTTATAATAATCAAAAATGTGACTTAAATAAAGTAAAATATCATGGCAAAAAAACAACAGAACTCAAAACAGGAAATTGCGAACTTTTTAGGTGAAATGATTTCATTCAGGAACGCATTGAAGCTGACCCATTGGTCGATAACAGGAAAAGGGAGCTATGAGGCTCATATTTCTTTAGACCAAGCGATTGAGTCTCTTATTGATATTACAGACAGACTGGTGGAAACCACTTTTTCATTGGAAGGTACACTTGATATCGTGATTCCCCAAACGTCAAAACCGGCTAATTACATCAAATACATTGAGGATTTTTACAAGCAAGTTGAAAACAAACGAGAAGGACTTTTTAAGGAAAACTTCTCACAATCCATTATTGATGATGCGCAAGAAGCTGTCCAACAGTTATTGTTCAGATTAAAAAGATTGGAGTAATGCCCATGTTCGGGAGCTTTTCCTGAGTAACGGCCGAACCTATGTTCGGCCGTTTTTTTATAGATCAAATTGAATAACCAATTGCTCTACCTTCCAGTAATAAATAATCGGACGCTATTTTTTACGCGTCAACGTCCAGATTACCTCATTTTTTAATGACTTTATTTTCTTGCAAAGGGCAAGAAAATAAGAGAGAAATCTTGGACAAACTAAAATACATTGCCGAAAAGAGCAACTAGGGTATTATCCTGAAATTCTTTTTAAAATTATTGTCCGCAGTCTATCTTCGTTTTGATCACCCCACTGTCCCAATGCGGAAATTATGGGTATTAAACTCATCCCTAAATGTGTGAGCGAATATTCGACTTTTGGAGGAACGACAGGATATATTTTCTTCATGACTAGCTCATGATCTTCCAGTTCTTTCAGCTGTATATTCAGTACTCGTCTAGAGGCGTCTGGTATTTTACGCTGCAATTCACTCGGTCTTTTATGTCCCTGGTCAATAAACCAGAGCAAGCGTATTTTCCATTTTCCATAAAGCACCTCACCTATCAAGTCAAGACCGCAGTTTAGGTTCGGAATTATTTTTCTCTCATACATATTTCAAAATTAAAAGTATGTTCCGATTTGTACAATAGGGGAAAAATTTATCCCTATATGAATCGTAATTCCGTACTTGCATACGCTGCTTTTATACCTCAATTTTGTCCTATAAACAATTTGTAAAAATGGAACAATTTAATTTCAACAACGAATTATCAGACAAGATTGCCTTGGTAACAGGGGGTACAAAAGGCACTGGAAGAGCAATCGCGGAAAGACTATTACAGGCTGGAGCAACAGTTGTGATTACCGCTAGAAATGTCCCCGACCTGGAAAACAGCAAGCTGCATTTCATTGCTTCCGATCTGAGTACAATGGAAGGGGCTCAAAAAGTGGTGAGCGAAGTGCTTTCGAGCTATGGTAGACTAGACATCCTGGTAAACAACCTTGGTGGATCTTCTACCCCCGCAGGAGGATTTGCTGTGCTAAGTGATGAGGATTGGGAATCGACACTGCAAGCTAACCTTTTGGCTCCGATCCGTCTAGATAGGGGCTTTTTGCCGCAGATGATAGAACGCCAAAACGGTGTGATCATCCACATTGCTTCTATTCAGGGCAAATTACCCTTATATGATTCAACGTTACCTTACGCAGCGGCAAAGGCAGGATTGAGGAACTACAGCAAAAGCTTATCGAACGAGGTTACTCCTAAAGGCGTCCGTGTACTGACGGTTTCGCCTGGCTGGATAAATACCACGGCATCTGAAGCCTGGCTAGGCGAAATTGCAACAAACTCGAACAGTACTATAGAAGAGGCGCAACAGGGTGTAATGGATGCACTGGGCGGAATCCCTTTCGGGAGACCTGCAGAGCCTGCAGAGGTAGCTGAACTTGTTGGCTTTCTAGTTTCACCAAGAGCCAGCTATCTAACGGGAACAGAATATGTAATTGATGGCGGAACAGTACCTACCATTTAATAATTTTCTGAAGATTTGAAAATATGAATTTACCAAACATTATCTCCGAACTTCTGAAAGCACAAAACAAATTTGACAGTGGTGCTTACGCGAATTGTTTTACTGAAGATGCAGAAGTATTTGATGAGGGAAAACACCACAAAGGAAAAATTGAAATTAGAAACTGGATTAACAAAGCTAACAGTGAATACGGGGCGACCATGACACCATTAGATTTTAATGAAAGCGAAAATATTTTATCAGCGGAGACTGCCGGCACATTTCCTGGTAGTCCCGTTGTTTTGAAATATCATTTTCAGTTGTCTAATGATCGAATTAAATATCTGAAAATAACAACTTAACAGTGCAATATACTATTGGCGCCGATAGTAGCATTGCCCACCTTTGGATTATTATTCAAAGTATTCAATAGGAAATCTGGGGTAATTATTTACTTTTTTAGTATCTTAACAGTAAACAACCATCCTATGCCAAAAAAAATTATTAGAAATCTTCAGATAGGTGTAATGCTCTCTTTGATACTGTTGATTGCAGGTTCTATAGCCTCTTATATTAGCATACATAAGCAGATGGAAAGCAGGCAAAGCCTCTTAAAAACGAAGGAATCTATCAGTTTAATAAAGGATATTTTAAACACGCTGTTAAATGCTGAAACTGGCAATCGGGGTTACCAACTTACCGGCAAGGAAGAATTTCTCGAACCGTTGGATAAAAGCGGGAAGGAATATCCCCTGCTTATTGCTGAAAAAGACAGGTTTAATCTTAAAGATAAACTCCAAATTAATATCTTTCATGAACTGCAGCACACCTCAGACCTGCTGATGAAAGAATATGCCTCGCTGATTAATAATCGTAAAAAGGGTATATTAATGACCCCAGAAGAGCTTGAGCAAAACAAGCGGGCCATGGATAAATGTCGAATGCTCGTTCAGGAATTTGTAAAACACGGAGAAGCTCAGCTTGCTATAAAAAATGAAGACCTGAATAACTCCACCAAACGGACAGTTTTGTTCATTATATTTTCTGCAGTTGCGGCAATCGGTGTCACCATTTTCGTTTATATTCAACTAAAATCTGACATAATGCGCCGGGATAAATTGGAAAAAGATCTGTTTTATACGAAGGAAATGCTCGAGGAAACAAGCGCGGTTGCCCAGGTGGGAGGCTGGGAAGTCAATATGAAAAGCGGAAAGCTCACTTGGTCTCAAAGTGTGCGAGAAATTCATAAAACTAACATTAATTTCCAGCCCACTTTTGATAATGCCCTTGGATTTTACGAAGGAAAAAACAGAGAGCGAATAGAATATCTATTTGACAGAGCAGTACAACAAGGAATTTCTTTTGATGAGGAGCTGCAACTCCTGCGTAATGACGGCGTTACGATTTGGGTAAGGGTAAAAGGGATTCCCGAATTTGAAAATGAAATATGCCACAGGGTTTTTGGAATTATTCAGGACATTGATGCCTTCAAAAAAATGTTTCTAGAGGTTGCCGAGAAGGAGGCTATGATGCAGTCCTTTGCCACTGATGTTCCTATTCCATTGGCAATGTTTGACAAAGCCCTTAACTACGTTGCTGTAAGTAGCAGATGGCGAGATGAATTTAGTATGAATAATGTCGATCTTATCGGCAATAATCTGTTTACAATATCGCCTA
Organism: Sphingobacterium sp.; assembly: GCA_050281725.1. GTDB lineage: Bacteria > Bacteroidota > Bacteroidia > Sphingobacteriales > Sphingobacteriaceae > Sphingobacterium. Next base: position 35,550 of record JBMAAL010000016.1, read on the forward strand.
ATATTCCAGAAGAAAGAAAAAAAATTTACAGGAATGCGCTTTTGGGAGAAACGTACATCGATGGGGATTTTGCGGTAAAGGTGGAAGGTAAAGAAGAAATTCAGCATTACGATCTTAAAGTCGGGCCATGGTATCTTACAAAAGATGAGATTGGAGGTATAATTATTTCCATACAGAATATTACAAATGCCGTAAAAATAAATGAAGAACTGAAAAACGCTAAGGAAACGGCGGATATAGCCAGCAGGGCAAAATCCGAATTTCTAGCCAATATGAGTCATGAGATCCGTACGCCTTTGAACGGAGTTATTGGATTTTCAGACCTCCTCCTCCGTACACCGTTGAATGAAACACAAACACAATATCTGAATTACATCAACGAATCGGGTGAAAACCTGCTCAGCATCATCAATGATATATTGGATTTTTCTAAAATAGAATCCGGAAAAATGGAACTTTTGATTGAAAAAAGTGACGTGTATGATATGTTAAGTCAAGTCATCAATGTTATTCTTTATCAATCCCAGAAAAAAAACATCGAACTTCTTCTCAATGTTGAGCCGGGCCTCCCAAAAACACTTTTTATTGATGAAGCCAGGTTAAAACAGATCTTGATCAATCTGCTAGGAAATGCTGTGAAATTCACAGAAGAGGGAGAGATCGAACTAAAAGTAGAGAAATTGAGCATGGATGATCATACCATTGCTTTGCGTTTTTCGGTAAGAGATACGGGAATCGGCATTCCTATTGAGAAACAGAATTATATTTTTGATGCCTTTACCCAGGAAAACAGTTCAATCAGCAAGCGATTTGGCGGTACGGGTCTCGGGCTAACCATCTCAAACAATATCCTGGGCTATATGGGAAGTCATTTATCCCTGACCAGCGAGATAGACAGCGGCTCTGTATTTTTCTTCGATCTTAAGGTTCCATACGAAAGCTCTGAATGGAAAGAAGAAGATGAAACGGCTATTAAAACCGCTTTAGTGGTAGATGATAATGAAAGTAACAGGATCATTCTTGAACATATGCTTACCTATAAAAATATTAAATCCACGTTGGCTTCTAACGGCATGGAAGCTCTGGATATCATGTTGAAGGGTGAGCGGTTTGATGTCATTTTGATGGATTATCATATGCCTATCATGTCCGGATTGGAAACAATTGAGAAAATAAAAGGCTTGTTAAATCAGCGAAAGGAGATCGCTCCATTTATAGTACTTTCTTCTTCTTCGGAAGAACTGGATATACTCACTTCAGTTAGGAAAATAGAAAATACACATTTGCTGTTGAAGCCTATAAAATCACATGATCTATACAAAACCCTAAAAAAGGTAGACAAAAGTACTGTATTAGAAGTTATTCAGGATCAGCCAGAGAAAGATTCGCATGCATTTGCGCGAGAATTAGATGTGCTTTTGGTTGATGATAACCCAGTAAATATGGTCCTGAACAATAGGATAATGAAGTCTCTAGCTCCCAATATACATTTAACGGAAGCTGCAAACGGTTTACAGGCTTTGGAAGAATGCAGGAAAAAGCAGTTTTCCCTTATTATTATGGATGTACAGATGCCGATAATGAGTGGTATTGAGGCGACACAACATATTAGAATGCTGACAGGATATCAACACATACCGATCATAGGCGTTACAGCCGGAAATGTGCTGGGAGAAAAAGAAAAATGTCTTGAATCCGGAATGAATGACTTTCTTCCCAAACCAATACGGCGGGCAGACCTTCTCGAAGTACTCAAAAAATATATTAGTGTTTAATAGTTATAGAAAATGGGCGTACTTAACATATAAATGAGTTCATATTATGTCGTTATATATAATTTATCGTTCACCAAAATGCTTATAAGACAATTGGTAATACTTGTCCTATGTCAAGCTTGGGCTGGATACTAGCGCTTAATTTTGGTTATCACAACAAAAATTATAAATCCGTCAATTTGGAAAATTACAGTATTACAATACCGCTGAATTCACCTGCAGAAAAAGTATTCGGTGCATTGATCAATGATATTCCACTATGGTGGACTGAAATGTTTGAAGGCATTTCAAATAAACAGGGGGAATCTTTTACGATTTATTTTGGAGAACCGGTATTTAAACAATTGATCTGTCTTTTTACCCTGCCCATTGAAATAATTCATATTGGCATAACCATACCATACTGGTATAATCAACCCTTCATGCGGAGCAAAATAATCGTTGGGATTAAACGATGAACCGTTGTAATGCCCCTGACCATAAACTTTCATCATGGACAGGATAAATAGAAACACATAAAATATCTTTTTCATATGACGAATCATTAATCCCTTATAATATTATTTAAAGTGCTAACAACTCAGTAAGTGTATTTGTTGCATTTTCCAGATAATTTCCGCTTAATATTCACCCTCCTACTCGCGCAGCGCTTAAATGGATTAGAGACGATCTTCGATCTCGGCAAATTAAGCGATAATTATTTAAAAAGTATTTGGATAATATTTTACGAGCCAGATGTAATATTTCACATGGCATAATTGTCTTAAAGTAAAATCTATTTTATAAAATCGTAGGACAAAGCTTTTCAAGCACAAACATTACAGTTGACATTGATAAAATAAAACTATTTACTTTAACTAAAAACCTCCAATGAAACTATTATTTAACCTTCTTCTTTTCATGCTATTGACCACCTGCGTATTCGCGCAGACAGCTTCGACAACATGGCATAAATTCCTCTCAGACTTTAAGAAGTTAGAACAGGAATATAATACTTATTACCCGGCAAAGGATTATCAAAAAGCAGCCACAGTATTAAATGCCATATCGGCCAAGATGGACAGCTTACAGCTATCTGAAAAAGAAAAGCAGGAATATCAAACTACGATAAGTGAAATTAATGCGAATATAAACTACAACCTTGCTTGTTTACAATCATTACTCAATCAAAAAAAACAAGCTGTTTCAAGTTTTGAAAAGGCAGTTTTGTGGGGATATACCGACTATCGTAATGCTTTAAATGATCATGATCTAGATAATATTCGTAAGGAAAGTAAATTTTTAAAAGCATTACTCCAACTGAAGCAATACGATAAATTAACCCTGTTGCAGCAATCAGGAGGATACGTTTCTGCAAATAGTGACTCTTTGCCGACATTTACTTACGAGGTAACAAGCAATCGTAATTTATCAGCGGTAAAAAGTTTTTTCAACCTGGACTCGATAGCTGGCAATGGCGACGAAATTTCCAAAATCCGTAATATCATGTTTTTTGTGGCAAACAACATTAAATATGACGGTAGTAATTGGGCGCTATGTGAATTTGACGCAATTGATTTTTACAACTACCACAAGGCAACGGGAAAAGGTATCAACTGTAGGCACAAAGCGATGACGTTAAATGAAATGTATCTCGCTATGGGATTTAAGTCACGCTATGTTACATGCATGCCAAAAGACGACAAAGATACTGACTGCCATGTGATCAATAGCGTATATGCTGAAACTCTAAAAAAATGGCTGTGGATGGATCCTTCCCATGGCACATTTGTGATGGACGACAACAACAATTTACTGAGCATTGAAGAAGTCAGGGAGCATTTAAAAAATAATCAACCGCTCAAGCTAAACGCAGAGTCCAAAGTAAATAAACTTTGGTACCTGGATTATTATATGGCAAAGAATTTATATTGGATTCAATGCACGAATAAAAGCCTGTTTAACACAGAAAGTAGATATAGGCCTGCCGACCCCAATCTGCAGTACATTTCTTTAGTTCCAAGCGGTTTTGACAAAAGCAATAACAAATATTTAAAAAACAACGTGGTTACGTTTGATCCTACCTACTTCTGGAGATCTCCGCAATAAATAATAACACATAAAAATAGAGTTGGTAGGCAGTCAACTCTATTTGATATTGTTGATTAAAACAGAGTTCAAAAATTCCAAAGTGTCTACCAAAGCAATGGCATACATCTAAACCTTAAAACGGCATTGTCGCGACTCGTGATTTATACTGACCTTTTGCAGCTTGTTTACGATATTAAAGTGTCCCTTTATTTACACAATTAATCAAGCTGAAAGTAAAGACCTTGCCACATTAGAAACAAAACCTTTACATTCAGCCAAAGAGAATTTGGGAGCAAATCGCTATGATCTCGCTATTCCTAGCTGCTTTTTAGTGTTGTATACCAACGATATCGACCATTTAGTCTAATCCTAATTTTCTCGGGCTTGGTAGAGCGAATAGCATAATGAGTCAGTTTGCCATCTTTCCACTTCATATCGACTGTATAGTTCCCTCTCGCCTTAAGCCCCTTAACTTCACCACTTTTCCAAGCGTCTGGTAAAGCAGGCAACAAATCGATACAACCATCGTGGCTCTGCAGAAGCATTTCTGCAATACCCGCTGTAGCACCGAAATTACCATCTATTTGAAATGGAGGGTGCGCAGAAAATAGATTGGGATAGACGCCACCACCGCCGCCCATATTATTCGGATCAACAACCGGTTTTAACATTTCCCTGATTAGTTTAAAGGCCCTATTACCCTCATGTAACCTTGCCCAAAACAGTGTCTTATAGGCAATGGACCAACTTGTGCTATTATCGCCTCTAACCTCGAGTGTTTTCTTTGCAGCTGCCGCTAGTTCCGGCGTTGATAAAGGTGAAATCAATGGCGCTGGATATAAGCCATACAAATGAGAAACGTGACGATGTGTCGGCTCAATTTCCTTATAGTCTTCCAGCCATTCCTGTATACGCCCATCTTTACTAATCACTCCAGCTGGAGGTATTGCAGTTAGCAAACGCACCAAATCTTGTCTAAACTCAGCATCAATCTTTAACTTTTCGGATGCTGTGATCACATTATTAAATAGCTCTCGCACAATCTGATTATCAATTGTTGGCCCCATACAGATACTAGCTGTTTTCCCATTCGCCATATAGAACGTATTCTCTGGGGAAACGGATGGCGAAGTTACCATCCAGCCCGTTTTGGGGTCCTTCACCAATACGCTTTTGTAAAATTCGGCTGAGCCCTTCAGAACGGGATAGATGTCTTTTAGATAGTTCAAATCATTTGTAAAAGCAAAATGAGCCCATAAATTACTACATAACCATCCTGAACCCGCATTTGATGCTCCCCATGAAGCGTTCTCGCCGGGCTCCGTAAATCCCCATACATTGGTGATTACATGTGCAATCCAGCCGTTTGCATTATAGTACGCTTTCGCGGTTTTCTTTCCCGGTTCAACGAGACTTTTCACAAGTTCGGCAAGCGGTAGATTTAGCTCGGAGAGATTGACAACCTCCAGTGGCCAATGATTCATCTGCACATTGACATCCAAATGATAATCACCATTCCAGGGGGTATTAATCTCCTGTGCCCATAAGCCCTGCAAATTGGGCGGCAACAAGCCAACTCGTGTGCTACTTATACTGAGGTATCTTCCATATTGAAAAAATAAGGTAGCAAGCGATGGGTCATCATTGAACTTTTGATAAAAATTGGCTATTCGGCGATCAGTAGGCAAATCTGCCCCCACTCCTTCGCCAAGATCAATGTAGGCACGATGAAAGAGCTTTCTAAAGGCAGCTGTATGATTGCGTTTTTGTTGATCATAACTTTTTGTCATTGCCGCAGCCAATAGCTGACTCGTCTTTTCTTTGAAAGCAAAACCTTTGAAATCAGTTCCGGCTGAAAGATAAATCAAAGCTTCTGTAGCATCTTCAATAACAAGGTTACTATCTTGTGGGCGGACAGTTCCATCCTTCAACTTGACCTGCACACGAGCCAAATACTGCATACCTTTACCATCCGAACCATTGTTAAGCTGACCGGACATCTGCAATTCATTGCCGAAGGTCCTAACCTGATAACGCTCTGTCCGATTCATTGCAATCCGAAAGTTCAGTTGTCCCGGCTTATCGGCTGTCAACCGGATGACATCGACATCATCGTCAAAACTGCTAAAGTATTCTCTTTTGTAATTGACACCATTACGCGTAAATGTACAGTTTGCAATGGCTTGATCCAACAATAGTTCGCGACGGTAATGTTCTACTTTTTGCTTACCTTGAGGATCCCCCTTATAGGCAAAGTCAATTTCCAAAGCACCCATTGTTTGAAATTTCCCCCATCTTTCCCCTGCCGAACCTTCTCCTTTACAGACAAAATTGCTGTTTACTAGAGCCTGTGCTTCATCATTTTTACCTTGCAAAATAAGCGCTCTGATGGCAGGAAGACTTTTATACGCTTCATAATTATTTGCGTCCTGTGGACTGCCAGACCATAAAGTGATGTCGTTCAATACAATCCTTTCCTTTAAAATTCCACCATCAGGTGTCATCCCCAAGCGACCATTGCCTAGCGGCAATGTAGCTTCCCAAATCTCAGCTGGCTTATCATACCACAACTTCAAAGGCTTTTGCTGGGCCGATACAGCTGTAAATACGAAGCAGCACGCATAAATTACAGTTAAAAATTTCTTCATGATAAATATGTAGTTTCGAATCCCATTTGCCAAAATAAATGAGTTAATCTCCATAAACCTTAAATTCATAAATATTTGCAATGGTCTTATCGGACTCTGGTAAAAGTGTTAATCTCATCCATCTGGCCTTAGCATTGCCTTGATCTACGGAACAAGGGATCGATATCTTGCTATTATTGGTTTTATCCGCAAAAATTGACCAATTTACATTGTCAGCAGAATATTCAATTTTATATTTTACGCCCTTATCTACAAAATCTGCAAACGTCTCACATCGCTTTATCTTCTTTAAGGCTCCGAGGTCCACGACAAGGTATTGCGCAGTACCATCAGCTTTTGGGCTCCATTTAGAAAGACTATTTCCGTCAAACGCACCGATAAAGCTATGTCCTATGGGATCAACCGGCGAAGTTGCCGGCATCCATGCTGACAGCAATTTTCCCGACGCTGGGGTATAATTGAGCATAAGATTGTCGAATCCAGCAAAATTAAAGCCTGATACATAACCTGCGGCACCAATAGAATACGTATCGTCCTGAAGATCCACAACAAGTCGCCCATCGATATAACCTTTGATCGTGTTTCCTTTTCCGCTGAGTTTAAGTTTATGCCACTTGCTCGCATCCACAATACCACTTGCCAGTGTCGCTTTCTTGGTCAATAGCTTCCATGTGCCATCTCTATAGATGTTAAAACGATAGCCGAAAGGTATGTTTGATTGATTAGCTTTGTCATAGGCTCCTCTCAAAATTAATCCAGCATACCCCACTCCATTAAAGGCATCATTTTCTACATAAACATCGGAAGAAATCTCACCCTGGTCCCATTCTGCATTCTGCGCGACAAAAGTATATGCACACTCATCAGGAATCCAGTGGGTAATATCATTTACCAGTAATTGCCGCAAATATTTATTGTTGCCTTCGCCCTGTACCAATTCAAAGGCGCCCGAATTGTCATAAAAATATTGAGGTGAAAGTGGTGCCCGATCTAAAGCGTAGTTATCAAAATTATCAGCATATTTAGTTGGGAAAATTTTCTCTTTAGGAATGCTGTGCATGCCTTTTTGTTGGCCTGTCGTCGTTGTGATCGTATAAATACATTCCGGATCAACAGACAGTGTAATCTGTCCGTCTACAACTATCACATCTTCTACTTGTTGGAATTGGCTTTTACTATCCGACTTCCATACGTGTAATTTGTTTTTTTGAAGATCGGAAATATTAAATTTTAATTGCTGAGCTTCTGAACCGCTGACGATCACAATACTGTAATCATTACTACCATCCATATTTTTATAGGTACAGTATGCACCATCGCCACTCAATTCACCGCAGCCGCTATCCAAATATTTCCATCCAGGTTTGGCAAACTGATTGAAATGAGCAACGGCCCAAATCGTGGGCCACACTTCATAATACCCTGCCCACGGCATCACTCCCTTCATCAAGCCAACATTCGAAAAACAGGAGATATCGGGCATGGAAGCAATTGGACACCACATATTCACTTTGACAATTTTCCATTTGATGTAACATCTTAAGATATTCTTTGCCAAATATGTCGTATTTCTCCAGGATGCTCCAGGTAATGAAAAGTCTTCACCTGACCACAATGGCAACTCGGTTAAAACCGAGTTTGGATTTGGCTCCTCACCCCGATTTCCCCACATATAGGAATCGGGATAATGATAGCTGATCGAAGATAGGGTGTTTCTGAATACGGAATCTTTAACCAGCAAATCACTGATTTCCCATGCCTTCCCTGCACCTTCCGGTGCATTGATCTTTATATCCTTAAAACCATTTCTATCAAGGGTAGGTCTTAGAACATTGACTATCCAATCTCGATTATAGTCGCGTTCATTCCAACACCCCGAAATATACTTCATTTTAAGCCCCCAGTGCTTAGCTCCATCGATGAATTTGACCAGGTAATCGGCATTATCCTGCGACCATACCCCTTTAAACCAGCCCGGCATACTCCATTCTAATGCATCAAGCTCAATGGTTGGATTTCTATTTACCGCTTCACGCATTAACCAATATTCGAATCCGCGGTTATAATGCGGTTTCTCCATTTCCGCTCTTGTTCGAGCAAAACTCGGCTCCGATCCACAGGTGGTATTGCCATCACCCCCAATTTCGGTCTTCAGGTAGGTAAAACCAGCACCAAAATTTGGCTTAAAAAGATAATCTAAAATATCACTTCTGGATTTGTTCGCATAATCTATCAATAGTCTTGATGAAGATCCCGCACTCACCGCACCTATTCCATCAAAAAGTCTTCCAGTTCCATTTCCATCTATTTTAATCGTTTTTGATGCTGTCGCATTCGTTTGTCCTAATGCAGCGCTGACCGCAAGAGCGAAATAAAGTGTTGTAATCGTGTTCTTAAACATACATTTTTTTTAAAAAATCGTTATTATTTATCCATTTTATCGCTGGTCCATACACCGAGTTCGCCCATCGTGATAAATGAACCATTGCCCCAAGTTTCTAAAACTTTGATCCGAAGATATCTCACTTTAGGAGAACCCTGTGGTAATTTAAATTCCTCACCCGCTTTTGCATATTCAATATCTCCAGCTGTTGACTCCTCGCCTGGCAAACCGGAAGGTTTTAAGGATTTACAATCGGCCAATTTTGTCCAGCTTCCCCAAGATCCGTCCAAAGCAGGATTATTACTTCCCCATATTTCAAAACGTTTAATGCTTTCAGCTCTAAAAATCCGATCTGAGGCTTGCCAGGTTTTAAATTTGCTAATGGAAACAGATTCGCCCATATCAAAAGTAAACCACGGCGAGTTACTGTATGTAGAGGCAAATCCTGGTGTTCCATAATTTTCATCCCATAGAAAACGTAAAAGCCACCCCCAGTTGTCCGTGACATCTGTTGGCAAAACAAGTTCTTTGAATTTCGACTTATCGAGTTGCCGCTCAAACAGTGGAATACTTGATTCCATCGGGTCTACAGTAAATTCATCTATTGCATGAGGTTCAGGGAGATAAATGGACCTGTAGGAAAGTTTAGACTGTTCCTTATACCCTGGTAATACCGTCGTTGTACTTCCCCCAGGAACAATAGTCATTTTGGCCAAGCCGTTTTCATCTATATATTTGAGTTCAATGAATTTTTCACCGTCTAGTGCTGCATTCCAATTTACTATAAGGCGATTCCCATCCGGAGAAAAACCAATTGATTTAACTGTACGATTGGACAAGGCACGTTGATAATTATCACCGTAGGCCATACCATTAACTTTCTTCACAATTGATCTTGCATTTTTAGCGTTGTAAGTATATACATCAAAAGAATAGGCCCCCTGAGGAATATTATCGAACATAAAATCAACGACATCCTTTCCGGTAGTCTTTACAACATTTGCTTCTACCGAATCGGTATAATTTTTCCAATACACCTTTACCTTGTTGACCAATGGATCGTTACCGAGGTGAACCCGCAATTGGATCCGATTTCTTCCACCATTGGCCTCTACAGTATCCGCTCGACCAGGGTAGTAAATTTCACCATCTTTTGTAATTTCCTTATACGCATCTTCCCTGGTGCACGAGGTCATAAATATTCCCACCGAGATGAAGAAAAAGCAGATTATATATTTTACCATTTTCATATTTTCACTTTAAGTTAGCATTGCATCGACTAAGGATTTGAATTGCCAAATAGGGCCAGTTCGGTAAAGTTCACATATACACCATCGGACCAATTCCGTAATGTTTTAAATCGGATATACCTTACAGCTGGAGCATCGATTGGGATATTAACCGTTTCGCCCTCGAGCGCTGCCTCAATATCAGCATTGGAATTTTGTTTCGGAGGCAAACCTGAAGGTTTAATCTGCTCATGTTCAGCCAATAAAACCCAATTTGTAAAACTACCATCGGGGCTAGGGTTATTAGAACCCCATATCTCCACTTTTCTTGGATTGTGTAGGTCATAAAACCATCCTGGTCGCATAAACCAGACTAAACGGCTCAACTTAGCAGTTTGTCCGATATCGAATGTAAACCACTGTGGCATTTTTACAGGATCAATTGTATGGTAAGCATGATTGTTACTCACGTCACCATCAAAAAGATATTCCACCTCATTGCCAGGATAATTTTTTGCATCAGTACCATTAATATTCAGTCCCTTCATTTTTGTTCGATCCAGTCTCTCCTCAAAGATCGGTGTTAAGGTCACATATGTTGTATCCGAAAGGTTCCCCCAACGGTCTCGTACCATCAGTCCAAATCGAGTTTGCACTGAAGGAAGGCCTCTTGGACCAAAACTTCCTTTTTTTGCTTTGGTGCTCAGTGTTTTCACTGGCACAAAATTGCCAAGTTTATCATTTGTTAAAACAACAATAGCCACATCAGATTCGGTGTCATTCTGATAGGTAACATCAATCCCACCGAATGCCTTACTAGCGAGGAGCTTTTCTTTTACAAGCTCAAAAGGTGGTGTTTTGGGTTGAACTTTTACGACCAATGGTACGGATACATTCTCACTTTTATCCACGGCATATAGTCTAGCTTCATAAGCATCGGTATCAGCGAAGCCTTCAAGGACCACACTGTCCAGGTATCTACTCACTTTCGTCGTACGGACCACACCTTGCTTCGTTGTATATTCGGCCTTTATGTAAAGCAGATCATCATCAGTTGGTAAGCTATATGTTATTTTAGCCCCACCATTTAAATTTTCAACTTCGACGTTGCTAACAGGCCCTGGGGCTTGCTTATCGCTTTTATCCATTGTGCCCACCTCAGTTTTCCGACAGGCTCCAATCGCTCCCACGATTAGTAGTCCGGCAAATAACACAAATATTATTCGTTTCATTTTTTTCTTATTGATTAGTCGTTCATACTAAATTTTGCTGTGGCTAAGATTACCAGCCTCCATTTTGAACCAAGCTTGGATTGACTAAAATACTATAGTCTTTGATCGGCCAAAAATAATCCCTTGGGCTATTGAAACTTTGATTAAACAATAAAACCCTACGATTATAATCCGTATAGCTTGTCTGGATAACATCCCAACCATAAATCGGTTGGTTCAGGAATTCACCTGCTTTTTTCCAGCGTCTCAGATCCCAGAATCGGCTTCCCTCAAAAGCCATTTCAATTAAACGCTCTTGATATATAATCTCCCGTAAACCATTCTTATCGTTATATTTATTGGGATTTTTAGCAAAGTTGGTCCAGGAAGATTCAACTGTCTTTAGTCCTGCACGATCCCTAATCAAGTTGACGTATTCCAGTGCAAGTGCCCTGCTGTCTGTTTCATTTAATGCCTCAGCATAAAGCAGGTATAGATCCCCTAGCCGTACAACCGGCCAAGGATAACGCTCCACCGTGATGTTGGTCGCACTTGCAACCATTTTCCAATTCACCAGTTTCTTCGTATAATAGCCCGTTACCGAATAGATCCGGCTTTGCTTTTTGCCGGAATGTTGTCCAGATTTGGCTTGGATGTTGAAGTTTCCATTTTCCATATACCATTTGGAACCATCGAAAGCCATATCAGCGTAAAAACGGGGCTCTCTGTCAAAATGCAGCCCTACCGACTGATAACCATTTTGTATACCTAAATCGCCCGAGGTCGCTGTCCTTAATTGAAATCTATTGGCATAATCCCAGGTTTTATCTTCAGTAATAGGCACACCATTTTCTGTATAGAATAGCTCCGCCATTTTCATAGTAGGTGCCAACTGCCCCTTTAAGCCAGAATTAGGAACATTCGGATCCAGCTGTGGACTTGCATAGAGCTGTAACGTCCAAGTATCATCGGGCTTTGTGGTCGTTCCCCAAATCAATTCCGAATTCCACTTTTCACATACAGCATTGCGGATGCTCATTTCCGTTTTTGTAAAATCATCTACTGAATTTGTTGGTGAAGTAAAACGATATAAATCGATACCAGCATTTTTTGCTGCCAAAATAGCGAGTTTACAGGCCTCTGCTGCTCTTTCCCATTTTTTCTGATCGTAAGTCGGATTAAATAAAGCTGTGCCATCCGGATTCTTTAAACTAGCGAAGTCCATATTTCCATTAAACAACGGACTTGCCGCTGTCACAAGCAGCCTAGCTTTTATGGCTAATGCAATAGGTTTGGTAATTCTCCCAAGCTCGGTAGCCTGATTCAAAATCTTATCGGGCAATCCGACATTTGCCTCTCCCCCGACAGCCTCATCCAATAAATTGACAATATAGTTGACCACGGCATCTACAGGCTGTCGGCTTACTTTGACCTCTTCGGGACTGGCATATATTGGCAAGTTTTTATCAACAATGGGTATCGGCCCATACATTCGGAATAAATACCAGTGAAAATAGGCTTTCAAAAATTTAGTCTCAGCAATCCATCGGCTTTTGATATAAGGCTCGACATCTTTGACGCGATCAATATTTTCAAGAAATATATTACAGTTTCGAATCCCATTCCACATAGACCGCCCATCAAAACCGTCCCAATAGTTCAATTCCGGTTCATCGTTGTTTTGTAGCCCCCGAGCAATATTATAGGGGGACAAACTGGAATAATCCTCTCCTGTCGGCATGGGCCAATAAATCCACAGCTCATCTCCCGTATTTAAACCGGCATTCATTTCAGGATGGCCTTCTCTGGGTAAACCATCATAACAGGTAAATAAGAACTTTTCTGCTTCATTACGGTTGGAAAAAGCATGATCTATTGTGGAGACATTATCAGGGACAACATCCAAAAAATTCTTTTTACAGGAGTTCATCGTCAAGAGCAGCAATACTGCTGAAAAAGTCAAATGAATCGCATATCTTTTCATATTAAATTTCTTTTTTTGTTAGAACTGGACATTTAGACCAAAATTGTATACTTTTTGAAGTGGATATCTTAGACCATTGCCGCCCATTTCGGGATCCCAAAGATCAAAACTACTTTTTACGAAGAGGTTGCTCGCATTTAAATAGAGCCTAATTGGCCCCACGCCCATTTTGTCAAGCATCTTGCTCGACAAATTGTACCCCAACTCAACGGTCTTTAATCTCAAAAATGAGCCATTACGCATCCACCAGCTGGAAGGTTTGAGGTTATTTTGGTTTAGCGTTGGACTCAAACGAGGCCAAAAGGCATAGATGTTGCCGTTTTCCTCAGACCAGTGATCGTCAGCAATAGCTTGTAAGAGTCCATGCTGATAGGGACCATTCATCACAAAAGGACTGGTTTTATCGGGATCGATCCAGAAAGAAGATCTCGCTGAACCCTGAAAAAATCCACTAAGATCGAATTTCTTATAACCCACTGATAAGCCAAAACCATAAATAATTTCAGGCACTGTAGGTAAACCTAAGGGTACATAGTCTAAGGAGGAGATTATGCCATCACCGTTGATATCCCGATATTTGATATCCCCCCCCATAACTTCACCAAAGCTCTGCACTGGAGAGTTTTTCACCTCCTCATTATCGACGAACAGTCTTTCGGCAATCAAGCCATAATACTGGTTAAGTGAATGGCCGACTTTGGACAGATAGGATAAATTGGCTGGATAATTAGGCTCCTCGTTCACCAGCAATTTGCTCTTTGCATAGGTAAATGTTCCCCTTGCTTGTATCCACATATCACCAAAATTCTTATTGTAATCTACCGAAATGTCGACACCTTTCCCTTCTGCCTCGCCTACATTGGCCTGTATAGGAGCAGATAGTCCCATTGTCGTAGGAATAAATGTTCGATTCATTAGGATATTATTTCGACGTGTTTTGTATGCATCTACAATAATATTCACACTATTAAATAGATTCAGATCCATTCCCAAATTGACCGTTGTTGCCTGTTCCCAGGTGATCGTTTCATTGGCATATCTCGAAATTGACACCCCATCTTTGCTATAGATATAATTTGTACCAAAGGCCGATCCATGTCCGCCATCCCTCAAATTGACTTTTGACAGGTAAAAGAAACGATCATCTGTGTTACCGATCTGATCGTTACCGATCAATCCGTAGGTTGCTCTAAATTTTAGTTTTGTTATTGTCTCTCTTAGTGGCTTGAAAAATTCTTCATTTGAGGTATTCCAAGCAACACCTATTGATGGAAAAAAACCATAACGGTGATTTTTTGCAAAACGTTCGGAGCCATTCAGACCAAAATTTGCTTCGAGTAAATACTTGTTGTCATAACCATACGTAAATCGCCCCGATAAACCTTGATTTCGAAAAGGAAGAGAAGCCTGAAGATCATCGGCATTGCCGGTAAGATAGCTCCGCAGCTGAGTCACCAACAATCCTCCGACACTGTGTTTTTCGGAGAAAACTCGATTATAATTCACTGCGGCTTCCATATAGCCAACAGTATTTGAAACTTTGCTCCCTTTATTATAATCCAGGTATTCTGTTGCATTTTTCTCATTTAGCAGTTCTAACGTATATTTATCTTCATCAGCATCAATTGCATTAGCCCGATAATAGAATGGGTTGTATCTCCGGCTTAAATCAAAATAAGAATAGCGTTGTGTATAAGCCATTAACCTTGCACTGAGGCCTGGAGTGATAAAGTTGAAATCTTGTTTGACTTCCAACTGCACATTTAATGTTGAGCGATTGTACTGTTGAAATCCGGAGACCATTTCCGCATAGGGGTTAAAATATAGAGCCTCTCCTCTTTCACTAATTTTAGCATTTCCAAATAACGGATGCTGTGCATAGGGCATATCGGATGCCGGAAAAATGGCGGGGAAATTGACAGGATTTGCAGCAATAGCCCCCTGAAAAATATTGCCGCCACCGCCTATCGGTCCTTGGTAATCATCAAAACTGCCCGAAGTTCTTACAATTCCTTCTGTCGTCGGCGTTAGCTTAACATTCACATTTGAACGGATTTGATAGCTCTTCAAGTTGATATTGTTATCGAATTTATTCCCGTGTTCGGATTTTAACACGCCATTATCCACGTTATAAGTTCCAGCAATATAAAATTGCGCGTTTTTCCCACCGCCGTTCATATTCATGTTGAATCGTTGATTGAGTGTATAATCTTTGATCAACAGGCCTATCCAGTCATTATTCGGATACAACAAGGGGTTATTACCAGCTATTGTACGGTCAATTTTATTTTGGCTATACGGCAGTTCTCCTATACGATCCCGGGTCAATACGGACTCATTTGCTAGCTTCATATACGTAATATTGTCAGCTAACTTGAAATTCTGTGTATTCGAAGAAAGTGAATTTTCTATTCGGACATTAAATTTTGTTTTCCCGGAAATACCTGATTTAGTAGTAACCAATACCACACCATTTGCGCCCCTTGCGCCATACAGCGAAGATGCAGCGGCATCTTTTAATACGGAGAAACCTGAAATATCATCCGGTTGTAATCTGGCTAGGGCATCGGAATTGGATTCCATTCCATCAATCAAAATTAAGGGATCTACTTTTCCGCTTCCAAATGTAGTGATCCCGCGAATAAAGAACTGCGCATTGTCAGCTCCTGGTTCACCACTTCGCTGAAAAGCCACTACCCCAGACAATCTTCCCGCAAGCATCGTCGTGAGGTTACTTGTAGGTCCCTTTAATTCTTTTGGATTGATCGTTGTAATCGAACTGACCATGCTCTCCTTTTTCTGCTGACCATAGGCAACAACAACAACCTCATCCAGTTCACTTTTATCGACCACAAGCTGAACATCAATTTGCTGAAGCCCGTCAATCTGAACTTCCTTTTTTCCATAACCAACAATAGAGAAAATAAGAACACCTTTGGGATTTGATACTTTAATGCTATAATTACCATCACCATCGGTTGTAGTACCATTACTTGTACCTTTTTCAACGACAGAAACGCCCAATAGCTTTTTGCCGTCTTCCCCGGAGACAAGACCTTTGATCAAATTTTGGCTGGCTCGATTCGCCCTTTTCTTGGAGATAACAATCATTCGTTCTTCGATCTCATAGTCGAGCCCCAGGTTCTCTGTAACTGCAGTTAAAGCCTCATCAAGTGTAGCATCTTTAAATCTAAAATTGCTCCTTTTTAAAGGACTGATCAAATCGATATTATAGAACATATCGTAGCCAGACTGTCTCTTGACCTCTTTCAGCAGGGACTCGACAGTCGCATTTTTCAGATCCAAATTAATACGTTGGCCATAGCCTTCCGCAAATGCTGAAATCGAACATAAAAATGTTATTACAAATGTTAGCTTCATTATGATTAGATGCTTGTGAGAACATATTACAGTCCACGATAAGCGATGTAATAAACAATACAAATGCTTGTATTGAACTTTTAAATTCATACTTTTGTGATGTTAGGTTAGTTAGAAAAATTTTGTATTACCCTAATGTTCGCCGACGGTATGCCAGTACTGTCGGCTTTTTTGTTTAGTTTGTTTTCTTCATCTATTTTTCGAATTTTAATGTTGTCCCCGTTCTGTTAATCTTGATATTCGCTGTTCGTGCGATAACACTTAGTGCTCTGTCTAGGTCATAATTTCTTGGTATAGTTCCACTAAACGTAAGTGCAGGAAGGGTTTCGATATCCACCTCAATGTTATACCACCTGGCAAAATCCTTCATAATTTCTCCTAATGTCGCATTATCATAAATAAATACACCATTTTTCCAACCTAATACCTGCTCCTCGTTTTCAGTCTTATCCTGTTTTAATACCTTGGATTTCTTATCCAGGACTATTTGTTCTCCTGGCTGTAGGATATATTCCTTTTGAGGTGATGTTCCTATTAGATTTTGCACGGAAACTCTGCCGTGAAATAGCGTGGTTTTGGTAGTTTGTTCGTTTTCATAATTGTTGACATTGAACTTGGTCCCGTACACTTTAATACGTTGATCTATTGTTTTAACTATAAATGGCTTTTGTTTATTGGTCTCAATATCAAAAAATCCTTCCCCTTGAAGTTCAACCTCCCGTTGATTTGCGGTGTAACGGAGCGGGAATTTAAGCTGAGAATCGGAATTTAGGGCCACAACACTTCCGTCTGTAAGATATATTCGCGACTGCTTGCCTTTTGCCGTTCTAATAGTCTGGTAAATAGTTGTAGCATCCATATTTGAGAGGCTATCCAATACGTTAACATGGATATCTCCTAAGCTATCCTGTAGAATGATAGTGCCATGCTGTCTCAATATTTCCACATTCGAAGTACCGTCCAGCGCTATTTCCTCGCCGTTACTGGTTATCAAGGTATTGTAGGAATTTGTCATGGCAATTTGAGTAGCCTCATCAACCCTTTTTATATACCATATCGTTGAAATTGTGCAGATAACTAAAGCCGCGGCAGCTATTGGAATCCATCCAAGTAACTTCCTACCGGGCTTCCTTCGATTCTGATAAAAATATTCTTGTTCAAAGTATTCGTCCATCCGTTGGATGGTTTTCTTTGCATTGTCATCTAACGCAATATCCTCTTCGTTTTCCAAACTATCCAAAATCACTTCCTTGAATAATTTTGCATGCTCCTTTTGTCGCATGTAATACATCAACAAATGAATTTCTTCGTCTGTGCACTCTTCCGCAAGATATCTTTTATATAAGCTTATTAATTGGTTTTCTTCCACAGTAATTGGTCTTTCTTTTATACTATATACGTAAGCAAAAAAAAAATCAACTATGCCAAATAAAAAAAATTAGATTATTTATATCACTACAGATACTGCCTATGCATATGTTCACGATTACACGAAATCTACGGAAAAACGCGCTATCCCTATTAATAACGCCAATCCAGACTAACGGCGCATCTAGGAATACAATGACAGGCAGATTTAAGCCCTGTCGATCAACAAAAGATATGGCTGAGACAATACTTAAAAATAAAACATCGAATGATACTCTGCGATCAACGTCATCAGGAGAAAATAACAGTTCCAATTCCAATGCGACTTGATAATACCGGTCGCTTTCACGATATGATTATTGATTGTCGCCGTTGAAATATTTAAAAGTTTGGATACCTCATCATAGCTACGGCCTTCAAGCTTACAGAGAACATACACTTCCCGGCATCGTTCGGGAACAAAATCCAGAATATCATTTAGGTATTTCTCCATTTCTCTATACGAAAGGCTTTCATCGATATCATTCGCACGTTTACCCTTGGAAAGGATCATCAGCTGTTCGCACTTCACTTCATCTGAAGCAATTTTTCTAAAATAGTCGTAAACTGTTCGCTGTGCAATTGAATAGAGATAAGATTTGAAATTTTTCGAAACATCGATCTGTGCCCTATTCTGCCAGACTTTAACAAATACATCCTGAACGATATCCTGAGCAAACTCCACGGAACGAACCTGCTTTAATATCCGCCCGAATAAACGTGCCCTATGATTATAATAGAATATTTCAAATGCCTTTTGATTTCCTTCAGCCAATTGTAGGAGCAATATCATGTTGTCCTCTAGATTCATAATTCTTTTTCTTTCGAAGTTCAATAATCCTTGGTTTTTCAATTGCTTTATTGTGTACATGAAGATAGTTTATACTCTCAATACACCCGCTTTTCTAGGTACTTGACGCATTAATGCAGCAGCAAAATTTCATCGGCCACTTGACAATCGCCTGACAATTGATATTTAAACAAAAGAAATAATATAATTTAAATCGGAAATGTATAAAACACCTAAAAACATGTAAAATATTACGATGTAACCGATATGCCGGTTTAATGGAAAGGTCAATATCCCTAAAGATTATCGATTCTCTAATAATGAGTCCAACGATGACTTCTACCTCTCACCAGTAGAGAGAAAATATAGGTCATCCTATCTTTTTCGAAAAATCGTTTTGATCCGTAAAATACTCAAGCCCAATAATTAATATAATGGTGCTGCCGTTATTTATTTTCTGTATTAATGATAGCAAATCCCACTGTCCTGTAACATATAAATAGGTTGCATAATAAAAGATGAATAAACATAACACGCAATAATATTTAAAAAAAGTGAGTTTAGATTTAAGCACGTATACGGTAATACACACCACACATGAATAAAACAGATTACTCGAAATAGCCAACATCAAATCATGAAAGGGTGTAATTATAAAAAATGTAAAGGGCATAGTAAGTACTCCAACATACTTTATGAAATTTGACGCTGTTGTATTAGGAATTTTTTTTGATATATGAACGAAAAATACAGCACAGCTTATGGAATAGAAAAACATACCTATAAATGCCCAATATTTAGCGGTGTTTTCGGCTCCACTTAACGCTTTTTCTCCAAATAGGTTACTAAAAAAATTCTTTGACCAATCAAATCCAATCGATGATTCATTCTGGTACGTTCCACCGGGATAAAGCGAAATTGCTATGTACATAAAAATCAATGCAATGATCATCCCTATCAACACAAAATATCCTTTTAATAATTTCATTTACAGACTATTAATAATTTGTTATATTGCGCTTCAATTTTCTAACGCCAGTTTACCAATGGCATATTTTTTATTGTAAGAGCAAATTAACCCGTTTTTCATAAGGAAACCTTAATCGAATATTCATTGAAAGGTATAAAATCAAATTCCTATACAATACGGTCTTTCTCTAAACGGCAACTCGCGCCTTGAATTATGATCAAAGGTTCTTAAAAGCTGAAACATTTGTTCCAGAGTACATTTTGAAAAACCGGCTAAAATGGGCAGGACTTTCAAAACCAAGTTCGTATGCTATTTCCTTCGCTGACTTCTCGGTATAATGGAGGTACCTTTTAGCCTCAAGAATTATTCTGTTACGGATAAGAACAGATGGCGCTGACTGTTTCAACAGCGCAAATACATTGCTCAGTGTTTTTGGTGATTTGTTGAGTGCAGCGGCATAGAACCTAACTTCATGTTCCTCTTTAAAGTGACATTCCAGTAGCAATGCAAACTTTCTCACAATATCCATTTTTTCGTCGGGGAATAGCTGATAGCTTTCACTTTGAAGCTTTGCAATTCTTGTGGTATTGATAATCACTCTCTTAAGAAGGGTGCGCAGCATTTCACCCTGAAAATTATCTTTTACCGTCATCTCATTGGAAAACACATTCTCTAGATGAGACATTTCTTCGACAGCAGTATCATTTAATACAATGAACATTGGATGTCGAATACCATAGAACAAAAAGCCAACACAACCGACCTCAGCATCGTGGTCAACGATACAATAGAACTCCCTATTAAACTGCCAGGCAGTCAGCGCATCGGGCTGTTCAAATACAAAATGCTGATTGGAAACCAGAGGAAGTATAGACCTTGCTGGCATCGTATAGCGGATCTCATCGATCGTCACTTTTTGTTCGCCGCCCTTGTTGTAGATAAATGTGTTGATAGGCAGAGAACCCGCATTACGAAGTCCCCTACCTGAAAACTGGTCGTTGTCACTATGCATCACAAACCGTGCTGCGGTCACGTTATCATTATACTCCCTAATCATGTTGTCGTTTACTTACAGCATTTCAATTCGCTTAAATTTAATCATTTTCTTAAGAGTCTACGACCCAAAAACTAAAAATTTAAAGGTCTTCTTTAATGCTGCTTGCAGCTGCAAGCAGCAGATTGGAGGACAATCGCTGTTTAAAATCGGGATTGATAAATTCAAAATGTATTGTTCCCATTTGATCGAGTATAAATACTGATGGCACCGGAAGCAATAAGTCGCTGTCCTTACCTCCAGTTGTTTTCGGAAGCATCTCCCAATAGTCTTTTGGAGCTTTATATGCAATCCCCATTTGTTTCGACAGCGCAAGATCTGAATCCGATAAAAGTGTATAACTTAATTTTTCTTTTGCTGCAGCTTTCATTAATCCTTCAGATTCGTCTGTGCTTATGGCGATCAACTGATACCCCATTTTTTCCAAACTAGGAAGGGCTTCTTGCAAGCCCGATAGTTGTCTGGTACAATAAGGACACCAGCCACCGCGATAGAACACCAGGATGGTCGGTTTCCGAGAAATCGCCCTATTGAGATCAAATCTTTTACCGGAAACGTCACACAATACTGCAACCGGTATTTTTTCTCCACACAATAGCGGGCTAATATCTTCCGAATTTTGCGGAATACGATAAGGGATTTCCTTCATATCCATTTTATATTTCATATCGTCAGCTTTATTCATGCTGAACCGCTCCTGCGCATTGGCTATGCTTACAATGCAAGCCGAGAACAACAGCAGCGCAACGAATGCAGCTAATTTTGTTTTTATAGGATTTTTCATTTTACAACACATTTATTACTTAATAAAAACTGAATCTATACTTTTTGCCCGTGGAAACTCAATCGATACTTTAGCCACTGCATGTAGTAGGTTGCTGATTGTCCTGTCTCAGATAAGGACAATAATATCCATGAGATTTTCGTTCGTATAACCGGCTTCAAAAATTAATTGATTGTTACTTTAATGATGCTGGAAATTGATGGCAGTGTGGTGAACCCATTTGGATTAGGCACTTCTCCAATTGGTTTCTGTTCGGTCACTGGAGCGCCGCCTAATCCTGCTTGTTCATTGCCGGCTCCAGGAAACTGATTAATCGCTGTCCCATTGTCAAACAATCCGATTGAATTGGATACATCTCCTTTGACTGTTGCATCAATTCCATTATCTTTTGTAGCAAAGAACCAATCGTTGGAAAGTCCGTACATGCTTGCAATGGCAATTCGGTCTCCACTTGCTATACTTAACTGCTGTGAAACGCTGCTTCCTGCCTGCGTTCCGATTTTAGGAAGTAATACCGTTGAGCTAGCCGCCGGAAGAATATAAACAGCTTTTATACCTGAGAGTGTTTTAAGATAAGTCGCCAGGCCTGATGCATCACCTTTTTGCGCTAAATCTTTCAATCCTTTACCACGATCATTTTCACCAATTTTATATATCGGGTTTTCGATGCCTTTATACAACACCACCAAAACTGGAGATAATGGTGTAAAAATGCCTGTTTGTGTATTGATATAATTTCCCAACACGCTATTGTCTCCCATTTCCGCGATATTTGTCAAGCCATTTGCACTTGGTTTTCCTGCCTCAAATAATGGATTAGGATTTAACAGCTTGCCTCCCGCGATATATGAAATCGCCCAAACTCCGGGACTGAAGGGGGTCGGATTAGTCGTACCGCCCGAGGTATTAGTAATTATAAGTGTAAAATTGGAATTCCCTTCATAATGAAGTGTTGCCTTCATTAAAGTAGAAGCTGCAGCATAAGTATTTCCCTGTGCATCGGGTCCATTTACTTCGGTAATAGCTTTTGGAGCAGTTTCTGTGGTTCCAGGGTGCATTACAGCTGCGCCTGGTATCTGATTAATACGAGTACCGTTATCCCATAATTTGATCTGTGTTGAAACATCGCCCTCAATCGGAGTTCCATTGTCCTGATACAGCTTTATGCCAGGATTTGCTGGAGCAAAAAACAAATCATTCGACCAACCGTACATCGTTGCAAAGCTAAGCGCTTGTCCTTTGGCTGCAGAAAACTTAATTGAAATTGCTTCACCAGGCATAATCACTGGCGAAGCACCATTGTTTTTAAAACGACCAGACTCGACCAATGGTTTTGAATCCAATACATTTTCTATCGTGATGGTCGTCTCCGACATCGATGGCATAGCATCGTTTCTTTTGCAAGCGGTAATTAGCAAGGGCATTGCTGACATAGCCCACAAAATTGAATGTTTATATTTCATAATGAATTCTTTTTAAATTACATTACAAATGTAAATTTCATTAGAGGACCTGTAGGTATCTGGATTTCCCGCTGTGTTGCCGATATTTCCCGATGGAATAATTTATAGGGAAGTAGGTGTTGGACTGTATTGATAGTACAAGAGGACTGATCCGCCAGAAAAAAGCTTTGTTTTTAATAGTTTAAAAACTTTTCTATCGCTTATATTTTCAAAAAGTGAAAGCCCCTGTCCTACAACAACTGGATAAATGCACAGTTGAAACTCGTCGATCAAATTGAGATTCAACAACTGTACAATTAAACTTCGACTCCCGACCAAAATATCCCTACCGGATTGCTGTTTCAATTTCAATACTTCATCTTTAAGCATGCCATCGGCCAATTTTGCACTCGCCCAGTCTATATTTTTCAGGCTATTTGAAAAAACAACTTTTGGAATTTTATCGATAGCCACTGCAAAGTCATCCATTGATTTTTCACCTGAGGGACTTTTCACAAAAGGCCGCCAATATTCCATAAGCTGATAGGTAATCCTACCATATAAAATGACATCAGCGTTATTTAATAGATGCGTATAATGAAGATGTATTTCCTCATCGGGAATGCCTGCTGTATGATCACAAAACCCGTCAAGGGTCATATTGAATGCTGCAATTACTTTTCCCATATCCTTCCAATAAGCTTCTTTTATACCATAAATCTAACATTTAATATATTGAAAAGACTTTGCATACGACAAGAAATAAACCTGATGTGCTATTTTACATATTTCTCCATCAAGATTATTATTTTAATTCTTATTTTCACAAGCGCAACAGGCAACGAAATCCGTTACCCCTACTGTAGCGTCAATGCTTTCGCAGGTGCAGAGGCGTCTGTTAGTGAAGTAGTAAAGAAATATTAGCAATGCTCAGACAGTTTCTGGGTCTGAGACATACGTTTAGAAAAGAACATATGAAAAAAATCGTATTATTAAATACCTTGTTTATTCCATTAATCGGATGGGCTCAATTACAGCCCGTTTTTAAGCATAAAGTAGATTCTATTTATGATAAAAATAAGGATGCAATCGGGATTATTGTTCATGTAGAAGCACCGAAACACAATATTTCCTGGAGTTATGCAAGAGGAGTAGCAGATACCAGCACGAACCAAGCGCTAAAATACCAACAGCCTGTTTTGATTGCAAGCAACACAAAACCTTATGTTGCTGCAGCAATTCTAAGATTGGTAGAAAAAGGTGAATTTTCTATCGATCAGCCGATTGCCAATTTATTGTCGAAAAAAACAGGTCATTTATTTGAAAGCCATGGTTATAATCTAGCAGCAATTACGATAAAGAACTTGCTGTCACATACTTCGGGAATTCAGGATTATGTAGATGAAGCTTATTTTGAATTTGTCAATCAGAATCCCAAATATAGATGGAAAAAAGACGAGCAGATCAAAAGATCCATCGATATCGGGCACCCTCAGCCTGTCGGTGAAAAGTTTAGTTACGCTGATATTAATTATTTGCTCCTCACCGAAATTATTGAGCAAAAAACGCAGCTGCCGTTTTATACTGCCATCCGGAGCTTACTTAAATACAAAGAATTAAACCTAACAAAGACATGGTTTATAAACCTAGAACAGTATCCTGAAAACACCCTGCCGCTCGCCCATCAATACGCAAGCAAGTACCACTGGGACTCTTATACTATTGATCCTTCGTGGGATCTGTACGGAGGCGGTGGAATAGCAGCCACAGCCAAAGAGACATCCCTGTTTTTCCAATATCTATTTGACGGGAAAGTCATTCAGGATAAACAAATTCTGGAAGCGATGCATACCTACGTTTTACCGGCAGATAAATCTAAATACTGTTTGGGAATTTATCATTTTGACATGGGATTCAACGCTTACTATCATGGCGGCTGGTGGGGAACAGATGTGATCTATTCGCCGGAGTCTGATGCGACTATCACTGTCTTTACACTGCAAAAAGGATTTCAGCACCTTATCAATCCATTTATCGGAAAAGAATTTCAACAACTATTGATTGCGGAATCAGCAATAAAATAATAGCTGGCTTCACTGCATTACTATGGAAAGTTTAAACTTCGATTGTCAAACCATGACCTAGCATCATACTAAGTAAACATTAGACAGTCAATCGCTTACGATATTGAACATAGTATACAATTACATTTAGCAAAACAATAAGAGCCGCTATTATAGCCGCTGTGTATACAGTGCTATTAACTAATTTATTAGCAACTGAAATCGCTATTAAAGCCCATACGGCGACAAGTCCAAATACCGGCAAATGACGTTGCCAGATCATCAATAAGTGAATGATTAATGCAATTGCAAACATGATAATAGCCCATATGGTAGCTGATAATCCAAAACCACCCCAGCCTATCTTCGTCAGATAGGCTGCAATATTGGCAATCAAAGCGACAGAAATCCACCCTGCATAAAGTTGAAAAGGGATCTTAAGAAAGATACGCTTGCTGCGTGCAGCATGAAACGCAATAGTTTGTGTATGGTGAATTATCTTTAATAGCGACACAAAAAGTAAGACTATCAATAAAATAGTTAAAAAGGTATAGTCATACAACCAGGTGATGACCCATAGACTATTCGCTAGACAAGAAATCAAGAACCACCATCCGACTTTTAACACTACTTTTTCCTTTTCGTTTGTCTGTCTGACAAAAGGACCAAAATAAATTACAAATCCAAACAACCCCAAATAAATGAGACCCCATATGGAAAAGGCATATCCCGCAGGTGTAAATAGATTTTGATATTTAGCAGAAATTGTTGCCATGGTCTCCCCATTAAAAATCCCCGTATTGGATAGATAATTAATGATCACAGTGATGACCAAAGCAACTCCATTGGTTATTTGATAAATTTTCTTCATTGTATACTACCTCTTTCTCATCGGTCACGTAACCTGCAATAGATTCGTTACCACTAATTCTTAGCTTGATTAAATAATTCTTCTAAAACCTGATAACGGTAATCGAAGATTCGCTCCAACTTCTTTTTAACAAAAATTCTATGCGCAATTGTGCCTAGAATCCCCAAAGGCAATTCATAATCAACCCTGTCTTTCATGAGCACCCCCTTTTCATTTGGAATAAATTCATGAAAATGATTCCAATAGGCATAAGGTCCTTTTAGTTGGAAATCAGTAAAACTTTTATTCTTTTCCACCTGCGTTATTTTGGTCTTCCACTTCAGCGGAAACCGAAGGATCGGAGATACCAAATAATCGATAATCATTCCTTCAAAAATTTCTTGTTGATCACAGTCTGAGGTGACAACAAAACCCATCTCTTTTGGTGTAATTTCTGAAAGATTCATGGGTGAAGAAAAAAATGCCCATGCGGTAGCCAAATCGCAGGTCAATTGCTGTTCTCTATATAATTTGTACCTCATCTAATTTGAGCTAACTTTATTGCTTGCCAATATAACAATATTAATGTAATTTAGTTTATTATTATATCATAAAACACCTTTACGAGTACTAAGTAGGCGACATAAAGAATATTTTTACACCAATACACTTATTAATAAATTGAAGCTAGCTATTAAAGCATACTTTTTATCGCTGGCTATTTAGCAGCAATATCCTTTTCTAATGCTTTTACGAGCGCCTTCGTATAACTTTTAGAAAAATCTTCTAAGCTGGAAGGGTTGATCGTTTCAGACTGTACACTCCAAAGCAGTTGTTCGGAGCTAACATCATATAGATTGATTTCCAGATAGTACATTTTATCCGTCGTGTAATAACCAGGATCGTATGCAATTGGGTACCAATGGGAGTAATAACTCCAAAAATTACCATACCAACCAAATCTTGGATAGGGCATATAAGGTCCGTTTCCTGGTACATATCGGGTCTCGCTTGTTTTGTCGATCAGGGTAACTGTAAAAATAGCATCCGCATTCAGAGCGCGTACTGCTTTCATCACTAAATCTTTATTTTGACTTTCGTCTTTGGTGAACGTGCGTTTAAAAACCTCAGTACTTTTAATAGCGTTATAGCCACGCATGGAAGCCGCTTCTGCCAAATTGGATTCAATAACCTCCTTTGCTTTAGCATGGTTTGTCATTGCAATAATGAATATTGTTTGGTATTGTTTTGGAGTCAGATCTCTATTTTTATAGATATCTGTTATCCTTGTCGAGGTACTACAAGCCAGCAATAGGAAGCTTGAGATAATTGCGATTAAAAATGACTTCGATTTCATATGTTCTAAATATTAGTGTCCTTTTGAAGTGTAGCGGAGAGTCTTTTCTATTTTCGTGGATGGTAAAAATTATGCTGGTACATCGATCTATTTTGGGTAGTCTTAGCGCAAAAACTATACAACCACCTATTAAAAAACAAGTCTACACGGACAATTGTTTTGCAGTTATTAATTACAAAAGAAATACTTTAATTTTTAATTGATATTATCGAAAAAGGTGCTTGAGAAGTAAGAACACCGTTCGTCAGGGATTGGCAATTTTAAGGGTTCATATTCCCCCTATGGCATACTATAAGGACCATCCGAATGGCCTGTCACTTTGATTTATTGATGTGTAATTTTGTCCCCGGTAGATGCAGAATTCGTTCGGATAAATCTCAAAATGCACTTTTCCAATCAAATTTGCTCGATCAATTAAATTTCATCATTCGGACAAAATCTGATTTCTGTGATGCTTCAAATGCACCACATAGTCAAGCATTAAAAATTCGAGGCTTTGGTCATTACAAGTCCTTTTTGTCAGTTTGTTCGCAATTACCTGCTTAAACAAAAACAACAATTGTTCGTTTACCGATCGCCATAGATTGCATAATTTCTCGGTCTCAGCATGTTGGTAACCTGCAGATGCACAGTAGGCTACCTGATCATAGTATATTTTTGGATTTCCTTCAAATTGAGCTCTTATAAACCGTTGGTAATTAACAAAAGCGCTATCGACTAGATGACCTAGAATCTCTTTTTTGTTCCATTTATCTGGTTCTAATTTCTGATTAAAATCGTCTTCATTTATTTCCAAAATTTGCGAAGAAAACTCCTGGATAATATGCTCAAATTCTTCCAATAATGTATTCATACCTAAATCTAGCTAGTATAACCTTAATTTCTTACCAATTTAATCCGATGCATCCACGCTACGTTGTCCAAGGTTCTCATTGTACTACGATTCTATTGTTCCGCAACCTTTATTGTACCATTCCACAGCTTTTGCTTCATGCTCTTTCAAAAATTCATCTTTCGCATGATTATATTCGTTACCATCTTTCCATTGCTGGAGTACCAACTTTCCTTTGATTGCCTGATACTGATCTCTTACTTCGTCATGTGCACGCAGGTAATCGCGAAAGGCTATATGGCGCAACCAGTGTTTTGAATTCAACGGTATGGTATGGATATGTGCTACTCGTAACGAATGGTCATGCAATCGTGCTGGAATTTCATCGCCAGGTGCGATGTGCTCTGGCAACCCCAATACTTCAGGACGATCAACCAGGGCGACAAAAAAACGTCTGTAAGGCATATCCTCATTGTATTTTTCATAATATACATAGTACTTGTCTCGCAACAGGAGCGGAATGCGATCAAGATCCTTTTCTTCCTCTAAACCGATCAATATATCAATGATAGGTTTGGCAGACAATCCCTCAACGGCTGTACTGCCTATTTGATCAACCCTTGACCTTATTGGTTTCAACAGTGTAAGAAGTTCATGTTGAATGCTGTCGAAATTCGCTTTCCATATCGGATTATAAGGTTCAAACGGTAAAATCATACGATGCTGTCTTTGCCACTACAAGATAAATAGACATCATTCGATCAGATAAGTCTCGAATGGTGCCCTAAAAGCTAAAGTTAATAAATTTATGGTTTTCCGAGAGAACCTCTAAACCAGTTTTCTTTTTTCTAATGCATTTATCGGGCAAATTTCTTCGTTCCTACGACACAAAGGATAACAGCAACTGTTACGGCCAACATGCCAACACTGACTTGTTCATGAAGAAGCACGGCGGCTAAGGCCAAACCAAAGAATGGCTGTAATAACTGTAACTGTCCGATGGTCGCCGTGCCACCTTGGGCGAGTCCTTTATACCAAAAAACAAAGCCAATAAACATACTGAACAAGGAAACATAGCCTAAACTAGCCCAGGCGCCCATAGGTACAGCATCAAAAGACGATGGAAGATAGATCAACGTAAGTGGCAACATCAACGGCAACGACAAAACCAGGGCCCAGGAAATGACCTGCCAGCCACCCAGCGTCCTGGTCAATTTAGCGCCTTCAGCATAGCCCAAACCACAGAGAATAACCGATAAAATCATTAAAACGTCACCTAAAGGTGAGGCTGTCAGTCCTTGTGCCAGCGCATAGCCGATCACCAGTAGACTCCCTAAAGCAGAAAACAGCCAAAAGATTGGCTTCGGGCGCTCGCCACCGCGTATAATACCAAATATGGCTGTCGATACGGGCAAAATACCGATAAAAACGATGGAGTGCGCGGACGTGATGTGCTGAAGGGCCAAAGCGCTCAGTAAGGGAAATCCAACGACACATCCTATTGCCACGATGCATAGCGAACCTAACTGTTTTCTTTCTGGGCGCTTTTCCTTAAAAACCATCAATGTTGCCAGTGCCAATATACCTGCAATCGAAGCCCTGGCTAGCGTCACAAATACGGGGTCAAATGTTAAAACCGCCATTCGTGTTGCTGGCAACGAACCACTAAACAATACCACACCAATAAAACCGTTTAACCAACCGCTTG
>JBMAAL010000017.1:0-65037 GCA_050281725.1 Sphingobacterium sp.
TCAACTCCAGAGGGAGCACGCGACTTTGTCGTACCTTCCCGTATGAATCCTGGAGAATTTTATGCGTTACCACAATCACCACAGACCTTCAAACAATTATTGATGGTTTCAGGTTTTGATCGTTATTTTCAAATTGTGAAATGTTTTCGTGATGAAGATTTGCGTGCCGACCGACAACCAGAATTCACGCAGATAGACTGTGAAATGTCATTTGTAGAACAGGAAGATGTGTTAAATATCTTTGAAGGTCTTGCAAAACATATCTTCAAAACAATCAAGGGGATTGACCTAGGTACTGTTCCACGTATGACTTACGCAGATGCAATGCGCCTCTATGGATCAGACAAACCAGATATCCGTTTCGGAATGCAGTTTGTTGAACTAAACGACGTTGCCAAAGGAAAAGGTTTCCCTGTATTTGATGCAGCGGAGTTGGTGGTTGGTATCAACGCGGAAAATTGTGCACATTATACAAGAAAACAACTGGATGCATTGACAGATTTTATCAAACGTCCACAGATTGGTGCAACAGGGTTAGTATATGCGCGCATTAATGAAGACGGTTCAGTGAAGTCGTCCGTTGATAAATTTTTCACGCCAGAACAACTGTCCGCAATTGCAGTAGCGTTCCACGCGAAACCTGGCGACCTATTGTTAATTATGGCTGGCGGAACAGACAAAGTTCGCAAACAGCTCAATGAACTACGCCTCGAAGTTGCGTCACAACTTGGTTTCCGCAACAAAGAAACCTTTGCACCATTATGGGTCGTTGATTTTCCATTATTGGAATGGGACGAAGAAAATGGCCGTTTCCATGCCATGCACCACCCATTCACTTCACCAAAACCGGAAGATATCCCACTTTTAGATACCAATCCTGGAGAAGTTAGAGCAAATGCGTATGACTTTGTTTTAAACGGTGTAGAAGTAGGAGGTGGATCAATCCGTATCCATGACAGAGAGCTTCAATCGCTCATGTTCAAACATTTAGGATTCAGCCCTGAAGAAGCAAAAAAACAATTTGGGTTCCTTATGGAGGCCTTCACCTTCGGTGCTCCTCCACATGGCGGATTGGCTTTTGGTTTTGACCGACTAGTATCCTTATTGGCAGGTTTAGATTCCATCCGCGACGTCATTGCATTCCCAAAAAACAATTCGGGAAGAGATGTTATGATTGACGCACCGTCAACCATTCACCAAGAGCAGCTGGACGAGCTAAGCTTGAATATTGCAATAAAAGCATAAATTATTTAACTCGATTTTCGAGAAACAATTTATTAACAGTATATTTAAAAGTTGGTAATTTTTACCAACTTTTTTTGTGAAAAATTAGCAGATTAGATGGCAGAGAGTACCGCTAATACGTTTATTAAGGAAAGTGCGCAAAAAGCATTTGACACCAAACACCGCGATATTATCAATTACAATATCGACAAATACAGCATGGCTTTCGAAAAAGGCAAGAGCAAATTTGCGGACCTTGAAAATAGCAAGATAAAAGCGAACCTGATCAAATGGAAGGTCATGGAAAATCTCGATCGCTATTTGTTGCAATTTGAAGCAAACTTCACGGCTCGAGGCGGAAAAGTAATCTGGGCCAATGACGCGACGGAAGCCTTGGACGAAATCTATTCGATCATTGCACGTAAAAAAGCAAAATCTGTAGTAAAGTCAAAATCGATGGCGACGGAAGAGATCGAGCTTAATCATTTTCTGGCCTCCAAAAATATTGAAGCCATAGAAACTGATCTTGGCGAGTATATCATTCAGCTTCTGGATCAAAAACCTTATCATTTTGTTACGCCGGCCATGCATTTGAGCCTGGAAGATATTGCCAAGCTTTTTCACGAGAAATTTGACACACCGCTAGATGCATCTGCGGAACAGCTTACAATGAAGGCCCGTGAATTACTTCGAGATCGCTACCTATCGGCAGAAGTTGGAATTACTGGAGCCAATTTCTTAATTGCTGAAACTGGAAGTATAGCAATTACCGAAAATGAAGGAAACGCCCGATTGACATCGACCTTCCCCAAAACACATATTGCCGTTGTTGGAATAGAAAAAATCATTCCCAACCTACAAGATTTAGAAGTCTTTTGGCCACTCCTATCCACACATGGCACGGGCCAAAATCTAACGGTATACAACACACTACTCACTGGGCCGAAACAGCCTTATGAATCAGATGGCCCCGAAGAAATGTATGTTATACTGCTTGACAATGGCCGCAGCAAGCTCTTAGCGCAAAAAGAACAACGTCAAGGTTTATACTGCATCCGTTGTGGTGCCTGTTTGAATGTATGTCCAATCTATCAGAACATCGGTGGACATACCTATGAAACGACATATCAAGGCCCAATTGGATCGCTCATATCGCCACATTTGAATGGCATGAAGGAATTTAAACACCTAAGCTACGCTTCCACACTCTGTGGAAAATGTACAGAGGTCTGCCCCGTTGGTATTGACATACAGCGCATGCTTCTCGTCAACAGAAAAGATTCAGTTGATCAGGGTCTGGCAACAAAAACGGAACAAAAAGTATGGCAATGGTTCACCTATGGGATAATGCGCAGAAAACTAATCGATTTTTTTGGTGGGAAATTCAAAAATTTCTTTCTCAAAAAACTCTTTCAGAAAACCTGGGGAGATCAACGGGAGTTACCCAAATTGGCCGATAAATCCTTCTCCAAACAATGGAAAGAACATCAAAAAAATAAAGAATAACAAAAAAGAAAGAGGGAACCAATGGTTCCCTCCTCTACTAACACTCACCACTATTTAATATGAAAACTATCCTTGTTTAATTGTTATGATGCTTTTACTTCAGCGTCATTTGTTTTATTCACTTCTTCTTTTCTAAAGTCCTTTCTTTTCAGCTGTCTGTCTTTTTTCCAATGTTCTTTATGCATTTTACGATTTTCAGCGTAGGAATCCTTTAACGTTTTTTGTTGCTCTGGAGTTAACATTCCCATCATTTTTTCATGTTCTGCCACACGTTGTTTTTTCATTTTTGCTCGATGTTCTTTGTGTTCAGCAGCTAATTTCTGATGGTCCTTTGCTTGCTTCAAATTAAAAGCATAGATATCTTTACGCTGTTTATCTGTAAATTTCAACTTTTGATCCATGCGATCAGTTTTCATCATAGCAACTTCCTCTGGAGTTTTATTTTTAAAACCATCGTGCACCCTTCCCATTTTATGTTTATGTACCGAAGTTTGCACTTCGTTCATTTCTGGTTTAACATCTTTTTTTTCTTGAGCGAAACCGGCTAACATCAATCCAGATAACGCCAAACTTAACACCAACTTTTTCATTTCTTTATTTTTTATAAAACCAACAATCATTCATTTTAATAAGTACTCTTTTTCAACTTATTTATCAGTAAGAGTCGTCTCGGCTATCGAAAGTTTAATTGATGATCTGTTAAATAAAGTTAAGAAGCATTTATTGTGAGACAGCACTTAAACGGATCGGTAAAGTATACGCTACACGCACTTTAAGTCCATTTTGTACTCCAGGTTTCCATTTTTTCGCTTTCTTCAATAAGTTTATCGCAGCATCTCCCGTACCAAATTTCATATCACGTTTAACAGCAATATCTGTTAGTGATCCATCTTTTTCAACGACAAAAGAAACCTCTATAACACCAGATACCCCCTGATCCAAAGCCTGTTGTGGAAAGTTGTAATTCTCGGCGATCCACTTCATAAAGGCAGGCAGTCCCCCTACTGGTGTTGGCATAATTTCTACAGATGTAAATGTATTGTTAGAATTATCGTCGGTTCCACCTCCCGATAATGAACCATCTTTAGTACCAGTAATATCACCATCTCTTTTTGAAGAACCAAATTCACCGCGCGCAATATATGTTCCTGATGGACTTGCTTTCAATGTGATCCTTGAGGTCATTGTATTGGGGTTTTTCAACTCATCCTGACTCACAAGCTCTTCCGTAACCCTACTCGCTGCGGTCACTTTTATATCGGGCATCCTAACTAGATCAAATTTGGATACATCTTGGGCAACCTGCTGCGGGGCTTTCTCCTGCATCATGATAGGCTCTTCAGGAACCTCCTCTTTTTCCTCCACCTTCTTTTGAATTTCTTCCAGCATGTCGGGTCCAATATCTTGTACTTCATAAATCACGGCCGGAACAGTTTGCTTAAAATATTTATTATATGTATAGGATCCAGCGATTAGCAAAACTGCAAAAGAAACAACAATTCCTAACCCCATATTTGTTGCTCTATCAGAGAGATTTCGCAACTCGTAAGCACCGTACATTTTGTTGCGACCAGCAAAAATAACGTCCAGCCATTCTTTGCGGTAGATATTCAATTTAGAGTTCATCATAACATTAAAGTTTAAATCTTTTCATTATGATGAGCGAAAGCCTTATATTTCACAAAAAAATTCAAAATACTTATGAAGTCACTTTTTTCAGCTATTTTTCTACTTACATTGTATGCTTGCGGTAATAATCAAAATCAATCCAAAACTGCAATCAAGCACGAAAACAAGGAAAAGACTATTTCGCCATATTTTGGTTTTTTAAACCAACAAAAAGATTCACTTATCGCTTTACCTATGGACCAAGCGATGGAAGGCCCCGAAAAATACAACTATGTGATTGTGGAAAATCAGGTAAGCCCGCTTGAATTTGTTCAGAATAAAATGGACAACAAAGAGAGTAACGGAAGACAGACCGCCCAGAACTTTGCGAATAGTGAAGGGTCATTGTTTAAAATTAGCGATGCGATCAAGTCTGGCGAATTTGGTATGCTTGTCAACAAAGCTTTTATAGATCAGTATAAAATTGAAAAATTTACAAAAGTTCAAAAAGAAACTTCTCCAGAGATTAAGGAACAGCTTGAGAAGAAATACAATAGGAAGATTAATAAAAGTACGACAGTTGCCATCCTCAGTGATCAATCCGAGTTTAATCTTACCGTGTTTGAAAATCAGCAAGACTCTGCTTTAGCTGTATTTTCCTACGCAAAGGATGAACAGCTGATAAATTTGGATTTTCCGGCTCTATACGATGATATCAGCACTTGGCGTGTTGATGATGGCGGTCAGTTTGACAACGAGGCTTTTCAGATACTAACCGTATTGCGTTCTGAGCAAGGAATTAGTTTTATCAGCATTTTTTGGGGTGCTGAGGGGTATGAACTGAACTTTTACCAGCCAAAGAAAGATTTATTTATCTCTGCGGCACAAGCCTATGGGTACAGTTCCCCCTTATAAATAAATAAACAATTTTAAGTTTCCCCGGCACCAAAGGATAGTGTTCGGGGAAACTCATATACCCGTTTTAACTACAGATGCATCCTAGCCATAGGAGCAACGTCCTGTCCTACGAAATCTTTCTTTAAAAATTTATGATATCCGGCAATGGCAATCATCGCTGCATTATCAGTACAATATTCAAATTTTGGAATAAACACTCTCCAATTGTATTTTTCCCCCATTTCAATTAAGCTTTGTCTAAGGCCGGAATTAGCCGAAACGCCACCTGCAATGGCAATATCCTTTACACCTGTTTCCTTTGCTGCTTTCTTTAGTTTATTCAGCAGGATTGATACAATACGCGATTGTACACTAGCACATAAGTCGGCCATATGATGTGTCAGAAAATCTGGGTTCTGCTTCAATTGATCTTGAACCAAATATAATATCGCGGTTTTCAATCCTGAAAAACTAAAATTAAGCCCTGGAATCTGTGGTTCGGGTAGCTTATAAGCGGCTGAATTACCTTCTCTTGCAAATTTATCGATAAGCGGTCCACCGGGATAAGGTAGATTCAGGATTTTAGCTGTTTTATCAAAAGCCTCTCCTGCCGCGTCATCCAATGTTTCTCCCAAAAGTTCCATTTCAAAATAATCTTTCACCAATACAATTTGCGTATGACCACCAGAAACAGTAAGACATAAAAACGGAAAATTCGGCTTCGGATCCTCAATAAAATGAGCCAGAATATGCGCCTGCATATGGTTTATGTCAATTAAAGGGATATTCTGTGCAAGTGCAAATGATTTTGCAAATGATGTTCCTACCAAAAGTGCACCTAATAATCCAGGCCCACGCGTAAAACTCACTGCATCTATTTGATTTTTGCTTACTTTTGCTTGGCGAATGGCTTCTTCCACTGTTGGAATAATATTTTGTTGATGAGCACGTGAAGCGAGCTCGGGAATCACTCCACCATATTTTGCGTGGATTGCCTGAGTTGCAATAACATTTGAACGAATTTCACCGTTAATACAGATAGAAGCGGAGGTTTCATCACAAGAGGATTCAATCCCTAAAATAATAGCCATAGCTTGAGGTAATAAATTTTAATACAAAAGTATCAAAAAAATAATTAAAATAGTGTCAATAGTCCTTGGTAGTATATTCATTATACTGCTTGCATTGGCGTTATCCCTACAGTTGAAACCGGTACAAAATTATGTTGCCCAAAAAGCTGTCGACTATTTATCCAACGAACTAAACACCAAAATAAGCCTCAAAAGTATCTATTTCAAACCTTTTAAATCTATTGTAGTAGAAGATTTTCAACTCTATAGTCCACAGGGAAAAGAAATATTAAAATCAGGAAGGTTAGAAGCCAACGTCAACCTTTCTCAGTTCATTGAACTGAACAAGATTGTGATCAACAAACTAACCATTGAGGATACCCAAGCTACTTTTGAGCAATTCAAGGACAGCTCAAATATCTCATTTTTAATTCGTTATTTCGCCCCACCTAAGAAAGAAAAAAAGAAAAGTTCAAAAAAAATCATCTTCGATATAAAGGAGCTTATTATTAAGAACAATGCATTTAGCTATGTTAACCATAGACGTAAGCATTACAATAAAGTGGTCGATTTTGGAGATTTAGGAGTTTCCAAACTTAACGCCCATTTTGACAAGATAAAAATAGATTCCAATCAAATTTCTGCGAACATCAAGACGTTCAATCTTCGCGAAAAGAAAGGTCTAGTGATCAAAGGCCTTCTTGGCCAAACGACGGTAAGCAAGACAAGCATCGAACTCAGCGAGTTTATGCTAGCCACCAATCGTTCTACATTCAAAAATTACATCAAGCTTAGCTACAACAGTTTTGACGATTTTTCGGACTTCATCAATAAAGTTCATGTAAAACTTCGTGCTCGGGACTCCCGTATTCACTCCGAGGATATTGCTTTCTTTTCTTCACCTATGCACCAAGTCCAATTTGACGTCAATATCAAGCGCGCAAATTTAGAAGGAACGGTATCTTCTATAAACGCATCACAGGTCGATTTAACAATTGGAAAAAAAACTAGTTTGGCAGGTGAGCTTCAGATTATCGGTCTACCAGATATTGACAAAACTAAATTTATTGTTCCCAGTGTAGCAATTTCATCTGAGCACAAAGACTTAAATGCCGTTATTAGCGATCTCGGAAATCTAAAAAATTTTAAACTCCCTGAAATTGTCCAGATATTCGACAAATTTTCATTCAAAGGTAGCCTAAATGGGTTATACAATAAATTTAAGACCAAGGGAGTTTTTACGACTGCGATCGGTAATGTTGAGGCGGACGCCTTATTGGATATCCAGAAGGAAATAAAATATGTAGGCAATTTTCAATCTAAAAAGTTCGATGTAGGTACGATAACAAAATTAAAAGATCTGGGAACTACAGGCTTCAATCTACAGGTTGACGGAACAGGTACCGACCCTAAGAAACTGAGCTTAAAAATAAAAGGAGATCTCAATAATTTCAATTTCAAGAATTACAGCTATCAACATATACAAATTGAAGGAAATACAGATAAACAGTTAGTTCTTGCTTCTGGACAAATTTATGATCCAAATTTAAAACTACAGTTTACCACAGATATCGATTGGTCTGTCAAACCCAACTATCACCTGGATGCTGATATCCAACAAGCTAATCTAAAAAAACTCAACTTCTTTCAGGGGGATTCCATCAATATTATTAACACGAAATTCCACACCAGTTTAATTGGGGACAACATCAATAATATTACCGGTGAATTTAAATCAGACAGTGTCAATTTCACTTCCTCTAAGGGTCAATTCGTCATTCGCAACATCAATTTCCTCGCCGAAGGGGATGAAAATGCACGCTCCCTAACCTTGCAGTCGGCTATCGGACACATTGATCTCAAAGGAAGAATAGACCTCAATACAATTGTTCCCTATTTTAAAGCTTTAGCCATGCGCTACGCTCCGGCAATCGGGTTTGAAAACAACACTTTTAATCGCCAGGACTTTGACCTGAATATTAATATAACTTCTTTTAAGCCAATCGCAACATTCTTCCGAAAGGACATTGCTTTAGACAGCGGTGCGACGCTCAATGCAAAATTTGAAAGTGAAAAGCAAACGGCTAGTTTTAATTTTTACGTACCCGAATTCAAATATAATGGTATTAGGTTAACTCACCTGATTGTGGATCAAAATGCCAATTTGAAAAATATGGAATTGCAGACCTCCATCGATCGCATCAATTTTACCGATAGTACCTATATTAAAAACGTCAATATTTCAAACACCTTGGCAAACGACAGTTTACAATTCAACATCAAAATGTCGGAACTTGAAGCAAGCAATAGTCTGGATCTGAATGGTGTTATACGCTTTGCCCATGCCAAACCTGCCTATATCAATTTCTATCCATCGAATATCTTAATCAATAGAGAGCGATGGCTTGTCAATAATGATGCACAATTGAAAATATCGAAAGGCAAATGGTACTTTGAAAAACTGACACTGAGTCATGACGAACAAAAAGTTCATATCGACGGCATCCTGTCCAACGAAGTCAGTGATCAGATCAATCTCAAATTTCAGGACTTTAATCTGACGTCCTTAAATGGGATCACCAAACCCCATGGCATCAATCTCTCTGGAAATTTAAATGGAAATATTGAAGTTAATTCCGTATTCAAAGCTCCTTTTATTGTGGCCAATATAAAAACATCTCCTATCCTCTATAACAATATTCCGATCGGCTCATTAGCACTGAATGCAAATTACGATCCCGAAAATCAATTGGTTAAACTAGACAGTAAGATAGAAGAAGGCAACAAATTGATTCAGTTGAAAGGTTCCTATAACCACCTAAGCGAAAACAATAAGCTTAATCTGAAAGCTAAACTAGAAAATACCGATGTATTTGTTTTTCAGCCATTTTTAAGAAGCCTGGTATCTAATATTCAGGGCAAGATCAATGCAGATCTTGCTATTGAAGGAGACATCCTGAATCCCAAAATTACCGGTTCTGGAAAATTGGATAACGCTTCGATGGTTATCAATTACCTAAAAACGCCATACCGGCTTTCTGACGAAATTGCAGTTACCAATAACCGAATCTTTTTGACAGGACTAAAAGTATACGATCCCAAAAACAATGTAGCAACCATTGATGGCGTTGTCGATCTCAACAAACTGAGTGATCCCGATATCGATGTAACTGCAGAAGCGAAGAATTTCCTGGTATTAAATACCACAATGAAGGACAATAATGTATATTATGGCACAGCTTATGCTTCGGGCACTTTTCAGTTTAAAGGACTAACTTCTGCCATGAACATCAATATACGGGCTAAATCCGAAGAAAACACGATTATTAATATTCCCTTTAATAGTGCCAGTACAATCTCAGATACGGACTTTATCTACTTTATTGAGAAAGACTCGACCAAAACAAAGAAAAACGTTAAGAAACGAGATTTCAACGGTCTGACGATGAATATGGACCTCTTGATCAACCCGAATGCAGAAATAAATCTATTCTCCAGTATGGGCGAGTTATCAGGAAGGGGAAATAGCAATCTCAACATGCGGATATCTTCATTGGGAGATTTTGAAATGTTTGGGGATTTTATCATAAACAGTGGAAAATTCAATTTCACCGCTCAAGATTATATCAACAAGATTTTTGATCTCAAAGAAGGCGGAACAGTACGATGGGCAGGAAACCCAACCGAAGCGAATATTAATATCAATGCCATCTACCAACAAAGAACAAGCTTAGCGCCTTTGTATAATGCTGCAGGCCGGGAAGAAAATCCGGAACGTGTATTGGCACAGGCCGACATGATCCTAAAAGGGCAGTTAAGCCAGCCGGAAATCACGTTTGACATCAACTTTCCGCAAAACCCCGGGGTTAAGGATGAACTGCAAGGATACTTCTCAGATGCCAACAATGTCAATCAACAGGCGCTTAGTCTAATCGTGAGACGAAGTTTCACACCTGGCACACAGACAGACTTTGGTAAAGAAGTCAATAACACCTTGCTATCTGCAGGAACTGAAATAGCATTCAACCAAATCAACAACATCATAGCCCAATCGCTAAACATCAATTTCTTTGATATTAATATCAAATCTTTAAATGACGCATCCGCCTCGCTGCGTCTATTCAACGACCGACTTGTTTTGACAGGAGGTATCTCCGACCGTAGAAGTCAGGCGCTAACAGATTTGAATGTTTTTTCAGATCGCGTCTCAACCGATGCCGAGGCTATGTTTTATTTGAGAAAAGATGGACGTTTGGTCCTCCGGGCTTCCAATCGATTAAATACACGCAACTTTCTTCTTAGCCCCAACGACGGCGAATATATCAGTGCTTTCGGGTTACTCTATCGGCAGGAATTTAACACCTTCTCAGAGTTCTTGAAGAGGCTATTCCCTTTTGGCAAGAAGAATATAACGACAGCTCCTGCTGAAACAAAGAAAAGCAAGGTCAATTAACCTTTCTGAATAATCCCGTTGCTGTCTCGAAAGGTCACTTCCAACTCCAGCAGATCGCTTTCAATGCTGGCAGTAAAACTCCTTATCCCAACCGCATTGTCCTTATTCCAGAAGCCCGCCTCGATTCCACCAGTAGATCTTTTCCCGCGTTATATATCTGCCTATACAGGCGATCTGTCGATGATCTGAACACCAATAAACGAATAGTGTTTAAGCCGCTGCCAGACTGCACTTTAATAAAAAGAGTCCCTCCAAATAAATGGAAGGACTCTTTTTTTATTTAAAAAATTCGCTTATGCTAATTTCTCGAATTCTTTGTATTCAATGTCAGTAGCATTCAATTTCACTAAACCTTTCAAGTGATCAAATACTTTTAAAGCTTTAGCTTCTTCGAACAAACGATTACCTTGTTCTCTATCTTGCAACAATTGAATTGCAAATTGGTTCAACTGCTCATCAGAAGGCTCTTCGTTGATGTTGTACATCTTAATTTGCGCGTAGATACGTTCTTTTGCTAAATTGATAACTTCATCATATTTAACTTCAAGACCATTTTCAGTAACAACGCGGTTTTCGATGATCGTCCATTTCAAGTTGTTCAAGAAGTCAGCAAAGCCTTCGTTCAATTCTTCTTCAGAAATGCTTGGGTTAGTTGCTTTCAACCATCTTTTTAAGAATTCTTCAGGGAAAGATACATCAACTTTCTCCATACCAAAAGTATACATATCATTACGTAATCTTTGATCTGAATTTTGTTTGAATAAGTTCTCAACTTCTTCTTTCACTTTTTCTGTGAATTGAGCTTCTTCGGTTACTTCACCTTCTGCGAATAATTTATCGAAAAATTCTTGGTTAAGATCAGCTTCCTCTAAACGGTTGATATTCTTAACAGTCAATTCAAATTTAGTGACGTCTAAAGCAGTTGCCTCCTCTTCAGTAATACCTAAGATACGTGCTAAATCTTCAGTTTTGAATGCTTTTTTAACATCAATCTTAACAACATCGTCCTTTTTAAGACCAACTAATGATTTTTTGATCTTAGCATCTTCTACGATATCTGTACGGATAGAAGTTGTTTTTTCTAGACCTTCCTCTTTATCTTGTTTCAATGTTGCATACAATACATCACCTTCTTCAGATACTTCTGGATTAGTCATTTTTCCATAGCTACGACGCAAATTCTTGATACGATCTGCCAATGTCTCTTCATCAGCTTTGATTTCGTACGAAGTAAATTCAGTCTCAGCAGTAAAAGGTAATTCAAAAGCAGGAGCAAGACCAATTTCATATTTGAAGTTGAAATTGTCTTTATAATCCCAGCTGTATTGTGCATCATCTTCCAAAGGAAGTGGTTGACCTAAAACTTCTAATTTATTTTCAGCAATATAATTGGTGATTTTCTCATTCACTAATTTATTGATCTCATCAAATAAAATAGATTTACCATAAGTACGTCTGATATGTCCCACAGGAACTTGACCTGGACGGAACCCTGGTAATTTTGCTTTTTTAGCTTGCGCTTTAATCTCTTTGTCGACTTGAGGATTATAATCTTCAGGTGCTAATGCGACGTTGACTACCGCATTGATTGCATCTACATTCTCGTGTGAAATATTCATACTCTTTTTAGCTATATCGCATTCATAAAAAAATCCTCCCGAGGTTTTAAGTTCGGGAGGACATCAAGTGCGGAAGAAGGGACTCGAACCCCCACGCCTTGCGGCGCCAGATCCTAAGTCTGGTGCGGCTACCAATTACGCCACTTCCGCATTAGGATTTCTTTTGATGCCACAAAGATAGAAACCAAACCTATATCCTGCAAGTATTTTCTACTCTTTTTTTTATTTTTTTTCAATATTCTCCCAACCCCTTGCATAATTCATTATTATTCATTTACTTTGAATATCAAAGTACTTTTATGGAACAGAAAGATTTATTTAGAGAACTTGGACAGATCAGATCATTAATGGAAAAATCGTCCAAATTTGTTTCAATAAGCGGATTATCAGGTGTACTCATGGGCTGTTATGCTTTACTGGGAACGCTATTGGGATACTATATTCTACATCAAACCGAAAGTACCGCGCTACTATTGGGCAAAAATCTGAATAGGCCCCTACTGTTTTTAATGATTGCGCTCATAGTCCTCTTATCATCCCTGGTGACCGGCTGGCTAATGGCACGTAAAAAGGCTAGAAAAAATAAGCAGTCGATTTGGAACATTACGAGCAAATCTCTTTTATTTGCAGTTTCAATCCCCTTGCTAACTGGTGGCATGATATCCTCGTTGTTTTTTGTCCAAGGCTACTACCAGCTCATTGCTGCTATGCTTCTGATTTTTTATGGACTTGCACTAACTGCGGGTAGTATCTATACCTTTGCCGAAGCAAAAGGCTTGGGAATACTGGAAATCTGCTTGGGTTTGATTGGCATATGTTTTCCAGAAAACGGATTACTATTGTGGGGATTGGGATTTGGTGTGTTACACATCATCTATGGTTTTATCGTTTACAAAAAGTACGAATCGTGAAATTAGATCTTTCCTTATATGACAAAATATTTGAAAACAGAGTTCGCCTCCAAATTATGAGTGTTCTCGCCGCCAATGAAGAATATGATTTTAATTCATTGAAAGAATTGTTGGATGTAACCGACGGTAACCTTGCTTCCAACCTAAAAACATTGGAGAAAGAGGAATACATTAGTGTTGAAAAAAGCTTTGTAGACCGGAAGCCGAACACCCGATACAAAAGAACGGCAAAAGGACTTAAAGCCTTTGAAAATCACCTTATTGCACTTGAAAATTTAATAAAACAACAATACAAATAATTTTTTTATTCATTTACTTTGAAAACCAAAGTACTTTTAAAACATGATTAAATGAAAGGAATTCGATTAAAACTGATGCTGCACCTCTACAATTGGTCTTCCAAAGTATATGCAAACATCTTTAAATGGAACAAAAAAGCTTGGGGAATATCTAAGGCAGATTTTATGACCTACCCCGTTGGAAGCATCGGCCATAATCTGGGGCTCTTTTATGAAAGTAAAGGTTTCGATGTCATGCCCAAACTGGAAAATCACGATGTATTTCATATCCTGACTGAAACCGGAACAGAGATACAAGATGAAATTGCCATGCAATTCCTCTTACTTGGTAATGGAAAGATCAGCCTCTATCTCATGGCAATGATTTTTATTGGCGGAATCTTATTTCCCGAGCATTTCGGTTATTACAAAAGACATTTTCAGAAAGGTCGATCGCTCCAAAACTTTCATCATTTAGAATTTAAAGAAATCCTTCATTGGCAATTAACGGAGCTTCAAATTGCCTTATACAGTAAAAATATTCAAATAGATTTAAACAACTAAAATCATGGACTACAACAATTCATCACCGATAGAGCAATCCTCATTTTTTGAGAAAATCAGTAATTCCACTGTCCTAAAGTTATTTGTCATTTTCTTTCTTTCCCTGATATTGCTCATTCCACTTTCGTTAATAAGCGATTTAATCGAAGAACGGAAAAATAGGGAACAGGAAGTTTCTGGCGGTATTGCATTAAACTGGGGAAAGGAGCAGGTTATTTCCAGTCCTGTGTTAGCTATCCCCTATCGCGAGACTATACCACTTTCTGCCGAAAAAGCCGAAAAATCTAACCTTAGAGAAGAGCTGAAATGGATATTTGTCTTACCCAAAACATCCAATATCACAACCGATATAACGCCACAGCATCTCTCTCGAGGTATTTATAATGCCGTAGTTTACAACAGCAACATCACATTAGATGGTTCTTTTGACAAAATATCCCTAGAAAAACTCGAGATCCCAAATGAGCAAATTGACTGGAAAGGCAGTAAGCTTATTTTCGGCATCC
Source organism: Sphingobacterium sp. (assembly GCA_050281725.1). Taxonomy (GTDB): domain Bacteria; phylum Bacteroidota; class Bacteroidia; order Sphingobacteriales; family Sphingobacteriaceae; genus Sphingobacterium. The sequence continues at coordinate 14,637 of JBMAAL010000017.1, forward strand.
AGGATTTTAAAGGCTTAGGTAAGCGCCCGTCCTTGAATTGGGATGGCAATGAATTGACTTTCGACCCAGACTTTAATAATCTCAAATTATTTACTCAAAATTTAGTCTGTCCTGTACCCTTGGATCCGCAGAAAACGGACAATCGTTTTAAGATAAAACTAAATCTAAAAGGATCCAAATCATTGAATTTTCTTCCGCTGGGTGATCAGACAAACATCCAGGCTAAGGGCAACTGGGCTAATCCAAGTTTCACAGGTGCATTCTTACCGGGCAAACGTAATACCGAAACCTCCAATTTTTCGGCTTCCTGGGAAATCCCTTCTTTCAGTCGGAAGCTGCCACAACAATGGACAGGCGATGCCCGTTCGATCTTTCAGTTCGATAACAACCTCGAAAATGGAAATGAGGGCAATGAGCAAAAGTCAGCACAAACCGTCAGCACTACAATTGCCTCTGCAAATAACCTATTGGATAACGCAGACATGATTACAATTAACTTCCTACCAGATATCAATAACTATCAAAAAACAACACGGGTCGCCAAATATGGTATTTTAGTTATTATCCTGACCTTTACTTCGCTCCTATTCACCGAGGTGATCAAGAAAAAACGGATCCATATCATCCAATATATTCTGATTGGAGCAGCAATGGTTCTTTTCTATACATTGCTACTCGCGCTATCCGAGCATATTGGATTTAATCTAGCTTATTTAACGGCTTCCTTCGCTACAGTTATGTTGATTGGCAGTTTCATTAAATCAATTACCAAAGACCAAAAATCGGCGTTGCTACTGAGTTCAATTCTAGGTTTATTTTATCTTTTTATCTATATCCTCATGCAACTTCGGGATTATTCACTTATCGCTGGAACAATTGGCATCTTTATCATTTTGGCGATTTTGATGCGCGTTTCAACAAAAATAAACTGGTATCAATTTGACAATAGCCATGTGGATCAATAGACAACATCTTCGACTTTATTGGTTATTGATTCAGATACTATTAAAAAAATAAGGATTTACAATTCTAATAAGCCATTTCTAAATGAAAGAGATGGCTATTTTTTTACTCGACTTAGCATTTATGACCAAATTCTGTAACTTGCGAAGAAATTTTTCAGCGGCATAGATATGTTTAAACAGATGAAAAAACTTACAATACTTACATTAGCGATTATGGCGTGTAACCTGAGCAATGCGCAAGAAAGCAAAGACGGAAAAAACAATTTTAAATTAGTGTCGGAATCGCCACAACCAATCAACCCAAGTACGCTTTGGGATCTTGGTCGTGTTTCAGCCGAAGGACTCTCTGCAGATGGCAAAACATTGGTATATGGTGTTTCCAATTATAATCTGGAGAGCAATTCAAGTGAAAAAAATCTCTATACTGTTTCACTCACAAACGGGACTGGCAGTCAGTTCACTGACCAAAAAGGTGGTGAAACAGTCGTTAAGATCGAACCAAATGGCGACGTCATTTATTTGTTAAAGGGGCAGTTATGGAAGAAGAACCTAACTAAGGGGGAAGCACTTCAATTAACAAATGGCGATATCGCCTTAGAAAATGTCAAATTTTCGCCAGATGGTAAGCAAATACTCTTCAGCCAGTCCGTTCTTGTAAAAAAATACCACAGCACGGATAAATATCCCGAACTACCAAAGTCAGACGTTTATATCTATGACAACTTAGATTACCGACATTGGGATACCTTCAATGATGGCAAGTTCAGTCATCCATTTGTGGCGAGTTATATTGATGGTAAAGTTGGCGAGCCGGTAGACCTATTAAAGGATCAAGCTTTCTATAGCCCTCAGGCACCATTTGGTGGCGCCGAAGATTTCGCCTGGTCTCCTGATAGCAAGGCGGTGCTCTATGTCTGTAAAAAGAAATTCGGAACAGATTATGCTGTCAGTACCAATACCGATATTTATCGTTATGATATCGCTAGCGGAACGACGTCTAACCTGACAGAAGGAATGAATGGGTATGATACAGCCCCAACCTATTCACCCGATGGGAAAAGCCTAACGTGGCTCAGCATGAAGACCGATGGTTATGAATCGGACAAAAATGACATCATGCTATTTGACAAAAGCAGCTCGATTCGACTTAACCTAACAGCACATTGGGATGGTACAATCAATAGTTTTATCTGGAGCAATGACAATCGAAAAATCTATTTTACAGCTGCAACGAAAGGCACAGTTCAATTATTTGAACTTGAAGTACCGACCAATATCAAAGCTAAAAGTTTACCAAAAATACATCAAATTTCAGAAGGTGACTTTGACATCACCGGTATTGTAGGCCAAGTAGCGGACAAATTAATCGTTAGCTCGACAAAGTTTACCCGTGCAACAGAAATCTTCAGCTTTGATCTAAAAACCAAATCTTTAACTCCAGTTACGAAGGTCAACGATACAAAATACGCAAGCATCAGCGAAAACAAAATTGAAAAACGTATCACAAAGGCATCCGATGGAGCAGATCTGTTTTCATGGGTAATCTATCCACCAAGCTTCGACCCTGCAAAAAAATACCCAACCATACTTTACTGTGAAGGTGGCCCTCAATCTGCCCTGACGCAATTTTACTCCTTCCGTTGGAATTTACAATTGATCGCATCACAAGGTTATATTGTCATCGCTCCAAACCGCAGGGGTATGCCTGGCTGGGGCGTTAAATGGAATGAAGCTATTTCTCAGGACTGGGGCGGTCAGCCAATCCGGGATTACTTGGCAGCCATAGACGATATCTCCAAAGAATCCTATGTAGATACAACTCGTCGCGCGGCGATTGGAGCTAGTTATGGAGGATACTCCGTTTACCAATTAGCAGGCGTGCATCAAAACCGCTTCAAAACATTCATTGCGCACAACGGTTTGTTCGATATGAGAAGCTGGTACGGCACCACAGAAGAACTCTTTTTCGCCAATCACGAACTGGGCGGAGCGTACTGGGATAGCAAAAATGAGAAATCCTATACAGCATTCAACCCCATTGAAAAAGCAAATAATTGGCACACGCCAATTTTGATCTTTCAAGGTGGAAAAGATTATCGTGTTCCAATCGGACAAGGGTTAGCTGCATTCCAATTGGCTCAACTCAAAAAAATTAAGAGCCGCCTGGTCTACCTACCGGATGAAAATCACTGGGTACTGTCAGGACAAAACGCACAAGTTTGGCAAAGAGAATTCTTTACCTGGCTTAAAGAAACTTTATAACGAGGCGTGCAAAATCCGCTTGCAAAATCATGTATTTTCGCAACTGACAAAGTCGACCTTCACCTGTTGAAATTCCAAAAAGCGTTACTCAGGGAGTGGACATATGAAAACAAAAAAGCCTGCTATATGCAGGCTTTTTATGTCTACTATTTGATCTGATTGCTGAAATCTATTTCTCGCCCTTTTTTCCAAAGATGGAAAGTTTGATATATTTCCCAGGTTTCTCTTTCACGTCCTTCATCAAATTATCCATTTCCTTAGAAGCATTATTCAGATTATTGTATAACGCTTCGTCATTTAACAATAAACCAATAGATCCTTTACCACTATTGATTTTTCCGGTGATCTCCTGAAAATCATTGACTGCAGCATTTACTTTGTTCATGGTATGTTCAAAATCCAATCGGGCGGCCTTATCTGTTATATTATTCAGATTAGACATGATCGCATTGATTTTCTCGCCATTTTGTGAAAAATTGGATGTAATTGATTCGAGGTTGGCCATGATCCGATTAAGTCTCCCCCTTTCATCCCCAACTAAACCTTCGACATCTTTGGTGATGCCTTCTACATTTTTCAAAGAAGTGGAAATACTATGAATACTTCTTTTAAAGTCATCCTGAAACTGTTTGTCTAAGACATTATTGACAACCGATAACGTTGAATCCAGTTTAATGGTAATTGTTTCGATCCGTTTTTGAATAGGTTCAACCTTATCCATAATATTCGGTTGAACACCTGAAGCTAAAAAATCGCCATCCTTTGCCAATTCCGTACTGTTGCCCATTTCGAAAACAATGGCCTTACTTCCCAACAAATCTGTGCTTGAGATCCGGGCAACTGTGTTCTTTGGAACGTCATAATGGGAGTGTATTTTGAACTCTGTCTTAATTTTACCATCAGGTTGAAGAATCATTTTTGATACACGTCCGATTTGATAACCATTCACTAAAACAGGTTTTGATGGAGTCAGACCATCTACAGTTTCGTAAGTTGTGTAATACGTGTTGTCGCTACTAAAAACATCATTTCCTTTTAGAAAGCTATATCCAATAAATAATAAAACTATTGCAACTGTTGCTAATATGCCGACTTTTGTCTCGTTTGAAATTTTCACAAATAATCTATTTAGTAGTGATCATTAATTTAAGTTTAAAACAGCATAAAAGCAAATCTGTTTAGCGTTCTACAGAATTTTTATAAATTTTCAGAGCCGAAACCAAATTATTGACAATCTCCTGTTGTCCCTCATCAGACAAAAGGTAACTCTCTTCTTCTCTATTACTAATGAAACCAATTTCTGTAAGCACAGCCGGCATACCTGCTTCAGCCAGCACAGCTAAGCCTTTCTCCCAGAATCCTCTGCTATATCGCCCTGCCTTCACATACTCACCTTCAATCATCTGTGCCAAACGAATACTTTTTTCACGGAATCGGTTTTTCATCAAGGAGAAGATAATAGCGCTCTCAGGGTCTTTTGGATCAAATCCCTGATAATTTTCTTTATAATTTGATTCCAGTAACAAGGATGCATTTTCGCGAACTGCAGCATCTTGCTGTCCCAAACGATGCGAACCAGAGACCAATGTTTCGGTACCATGTGCACTAGCACCACTGGAATTACAGTGTATTGAAATAAATAAATCTGCTTTATTGGCATTCGCCAAGCGAATACGTTTGTAAAGCTCAACAAATTCATCTGTCGTTCTTGTGTAGACAATCTTGATACCTGGAATATCTTTCTGAATCTGCTTTCCCAATTTTAACGCAACTTCAAGGGCTACATTTTTCTCCAAAGATCGCCGCCCTTGTGCTCCGGTATCTTTACCTCCATGGCCCGCATCAATTACAATCGTTCTTATTTGATAGTCCGGAGGCACTGCTTGCCCATTGTTTAATGTGAAAGAATTCAATAAAAAAAATCCCAAAGTAGCAAACACAACGCTACACCATTTTCTAATTCTTAAATCTGATTTCATTGAATAATTATTTGCTCTACTATAAACGAATCAAAATGAGTCTATATTATTTCTTTAATAGATAACGATATTTAACATATTTTCTATTGCTTTTTTGACTAATTTTGTCTCTCGAAGTTTAACATTATTTCACAAAAATAACATTTGTCTTTAATTTTGAAGTCGTTAATCAACATTTTAACACTATTTATCATTCTTGCAATGAGCAATGCTAGCTTTGCTCAAAGTAATATTCCATTAAAACAGAACGGACTTCAAGGTAAAGATCCTATTTCGGCGACCAATAAATTGCCCGATACGAGTAAATCGAAAACTGCAGATACGACCAAATCTGTAAACGATACAACCAAGAAAAAAGGAAGTGGCTTGCAGGCCGAAGTGAGTATTATTGCGGTTGACTCGCAGAAATCTGAAGTTGCCAAGAATATAAGCCACCTTTATCGCGGAGCAAAGGTAAAGTACCAAGATTTTGAACTTTCTGCCGATTATATCCGTCTTGATCGAAACAAGAAAAAGATTTTTGCTTCTGGGATCTACGACAAAACGGGTAAATATGTAGGACGCCCTATCGTCATCATGGGTAATGGTGAATCACCGAAAACAGTAGATTCACTCTACTACGATTACGAAAAGCAAGAGGGAAATACCTACGGTATTATGACCGAAGTTGATGGTGGATTTATCCAGGCCAATATTGTTCGAAAGAATATCTACGACGAAATGTCGATATACAAGGGATTATATAGTACCTGTAATCTGCCCTATCCACATACCCATTTTGGTATTCATATCACCAAAGGAATTGTCACTAAAAACCAGATTATTTCTGGTCCGGCCTATCTTGTGGTGATGGGTGTACCGATGCCTGTGGCATTTCCATTCGCGTTTTTCCCAAAACCAGACAAAAGAGCATCCGGATTTCTCTTCCCATCTTTTGGGGAAGATTACACCAGAGGGTTCTCCATGCGGGATATCGGTTGGTATTTGGCTTTCAACGATTACTGGGACAGTGAGATTAGAGGTTCCTTGTATTCAAAAGGTTCGTGGGAAGCTTCCATCAATACGCGCTATACCGTCAACTATAAATTTAACGGTGGTTTTAATATCCGTTACGCCAATACCAAAACAGGTATTGAAGGAACATCCAATTACGGCTCCAATAAGGATTTTAACGTCACATGGAACCATACCCAACGGCAGGAAGCCAATCCAGGAACATCTTTCTCTGCAAGTGTTAACTTTGGTACAAGTTCTTTCTTTCAAAATACCGGAACCGGAAGTACACAAAATACCTATGAAAATCTTGCCCGTAACCGTATGGGATCGTCCATCAGTTATGGAAAAGTATTTGCCGATGGTAAGGTAAACCTCACGGCCAGCTTAACGCATAACCAGGATATGGCTACGCGTAGTATACAGATGAGCTTACCCAACATCAGCTTAAACGTATCCTCTTTCAATCCATTTGATAGCAAAGACCGTGTCGGTGAACAAAAATGGTATCAACGAATCAATGTCGGTTATAGTTTCCAAGCACAAAACTCGGTCAGCACTATTGATACATTGTTATTTAAACCAGGAGGTTTCAAAAAATTCCAAAATGGTTTCCAACACAATATTCCAATCAGTTTATCACTGAATGCTTTTAAATATTTTCAGTTCAACACCAGTGTAAATTATACCGAGCGTTGGTATTTGCAAAGCACTAGACAAAGCATCGACAATACCGCGGCAGGTTATAAACAACGTATCGATACTGTTCAGGGATTCAATCGGGCGTACGATTATTCTGTTTCGACCGGACTTTCGACCAAGGTTTATGGTAATTATTTCCCTAAAATAGGTAACCTTAAGCAGATCAGACACGTCGTTACACCGTCAATCAACCTGAATTATAGACCCGATTTTTCGGATCCAAGATATGGTTTCTATCAGCATTATAACGATCAATATGGAAACAGAAATGTATACTCAATCTTTAGTCAGGGTGTCTACGGTTCTCCTTCTGCAGGAAAATCTGCAGGGATAGGTTTTTCCATTGACAATAACATCGAAGCAAAGGTCAAAAGTAAATCCGATACCACAGATGGCGGTATGAAGAAAATCCCAATTCTTCAAGGTCTGACGTTCAGCGGAAATTACAACTTTGTTGCGGACTCCCTGAAGTTGTCGCCTATTACTTTCTCTGGCCGTACGGCTTTTTTCGACCAAAAGATGAATGTAAACTTCAACGGTACATTTGATCCCTATTCGGTCAATGAAAATGGTGTCCGCGTCAATCGCTATGCCATTAAAGACGGTAGCCTTGCTCGTCTGACAAACTTTGGTCTTTCCTTTGACTATAGTCTGAATCCTAAGGCTGCGAAATCACGTAATAACAATATCGATTCTTTAAGAAAAGAAATGTCTGGAGCAGGCATGACTCCTGAGCAAGCACAGGCCTTGGCTCGAATCAGCTCAGATCCAAACGCATTTGTGGACTTTAATATCCCATGGAACCTTGCGGCATCGTTCAGTTTCAATATGGCAAAATCGTTCAACTCCAGTACACGAAGAATGCAGAGCCAGATCACAAGCACATTGAATTTACATGGCGACTTCAGTGTTACACCAAAATGGAAAGTCACCTTTCAATCGGGATACGATTTCAAACAGAAGGAAGTGGTCATGACCTCTTTCAATATCTATCGCGATCTCCATTGTTGGGATATGTCATTTGGCTGGATGCCTTTTGGGCGGTTCCGAAGCTACAACGTTACCATTCGTGCCAAGGCATCGATCTTACAAGATCTTAAGCTCACCAAAAGAGCCAGTTCAGGAGGCAGTTATTTTTAAAATAACTGCTTTTTTTTTTGAAATGCTATATTCATAGTGGTCAAAAAGAATCTTTAGTTTCTTTTCAGAAAACTTCTTTCATCAAATACAGATTTAACATTTCGTTGAGTCGCAATTTTATGTAAGTTTATATCCCGAATCTTCCGGTATTGAATTTTCATTTTTTAGGCGCTAGCGCATGGACATTTTAACACCAGAAGATTGAGAAAATTCAACACGATACATACCCAAATATGTATTTTTCAAAGTAGGGATGTGTCGCATAATTATTTTAAAGATGAAAGCAGAGATTATTACCATAGGCGATGAGATCCTCATTGGTCAGATCATTGACACCAATTCGGGCTGGATTGCCAAGCAACTGCTCCAATTCGAAGTCGATATCGTTCAAATGACATCGATCCCTGATACAGAAGAGGCTATTTCAACGACATTGAAAGAGGCCTCAACTCGGGCAGATCTTATTTTAATCACAGGCGGGCTAGGTCCGACGAAAGATGATGTGACAAAAAAAACGGCCGCAGCATATTTTGGAACCACCTTGATCCGCAATGAGCATGTACTTCGGCATGTGACCAACATATTTGAATCGCGCAATCTAAAGATGCTCGACATCAATCTACAGCAGGCCGATGTTTTGGCAAATTGTAAGGTTCTATTTAACGACTATGGCACCGCGCCCGGCATGCTGGTCCATCAGGACCAAAAGAGGTTTATTTTTATGCCTGGCGTGCCCTTTGAGATGAAATTTCTGATGGAAAAACATGTGCTGCCCTTATTAGCCAAACAGGATCCTGACTTATTTATCTGTCACGAGACCATTTTGGTTGGCGGAATCGGAGAATCTTATTTGGCAGAAGAAATAAAGGATATCGAAGCAGAACTTCCTTCAAGCATAAAATTGGCCTATCTACCAACCTTGGCCTTTATCCGATTGAGACTCTCCGGTAAAAGCAGGAATAAATCTGACATTATGCTCCAGGTTGCCCTTTTTAAAACAAAGCTACTCCGTCGTTTACAACACTATGTCATCGCGGACTATGACACAAGCATCGAGCCCTATCTGATTAAAGAGCTTGGCCGCCGAGGTGCTACATTGACTACCGCAGAAAGTTGTACCGGGGGTAGCCTCGCCGCTTCAATAACCGCTGTAGCAGGAAGCAGCACGATATTCCTTGGTGGTACCATCCCCTACTCCAACGCGTTAAAACAACAATTGTTGAACGTCGAGGAAGAAACACTAATCCAATATGGAGCAGTAAGTGAGCAGACTGCTATCGAAATGGCTTCCGGTTCAAAAAAGGCATTTTCATCGGACTATGCTATTGCGACAACTGGAATAGCGGGGCCAGGTGGTGGAACAGCTGAGAAACCAGTTGGCACTATTTGGGTGGCTGTTGCCGGAAAAAAAGAAATTTTAACCAAGAAGTTTCAATTTGATAACGACAGACTGATCAACATCGAACGTACCCGTATGAATGCTTTATTACTTCTATGGAAGTTGCTTGTAAAAGAAAAAGAACAGGACACATAATAAAGTAAAATAATATTTTAAAAAACACGTTATTTAAGGAATAATATTTTAAATTGTTGAAAGTAAACCACAATTTATTTAACTTCGTTTTTCTATAACGAGATTGCTAAAAAATATGGCTTTATATAAACTCTTGCTCCCAAAAATGGGAGAAAGTGTATCCGAGGCAACAATCACAAAATGGTTAAAACAACCTGGTGACCTGATTGATGAAGATGACACTTTATTGGAAATTGCAACTGACAAAGTTGATTCAGAGGTACCTTCCCCTGTAAAAGGTATTTTAAAAGAGCATTGCTATACCGTAGACCAGACTGTCCAAGTTGGTGAAGTCGTTGCAATTATAGAAATTGAAGGCGAAAATGAAGAACCTGCGATTCAACCGCAAGAAAATATAGCCCCTTCACCGGCAACTCCCGAAGAGATCATAGAATTGAACATCCCAGGTGTAGACCAGCTACCAAATGTAGCGGCTGAAATTTCATCTTCTTCATACGAAAATACCCTTCGTTTCTATTCACCTTTAGTGAAGAATATCGCACGCCACGAAGGATTGTCCCAGGATGAACTTGACCGTATCCAGGGTACGGGAGCAGAGGGAAGAGTGACTAAAGAAGATATTTTAACTTATGTATCGCATCGGGATTCATCCTCAAAACCGACAAAGGCCATTCCGGCAGAGCAGACGAACACTAGCACGGGCATGGGTACGGAATCTCCGAAAATAACCTACACCGCTCCGTCGCATGTTCACACTGTGGCCAATGGCAGTGATGAAATCATTGAAATGGACCGTATGCGCAGGTTGATTGCAGACCATATGGTCAAAAGCGTACAAACCTCTCCCCATGTATGTTCTTTTGTTGAGGCAGATGTTACCAATTTAGTTTTGTGGCGCAATAAGGTTAAAGATGCCTATAAAAAACGCGAGGGAGAAAACATCACGTTTACCCCTTTGTTTATCGAGGCTATTAGCAAGGCACTCAAAGATTTTCCATTGGTCAATATCTCGATCGACGGTTACAATATCATCAAGAAGAAAAACATCAATATTGGTATGGCGGCAGCATTGCCCAATGGGAATCTCATCGTTCCGGTGATCAAAAATGCTGATCAATTAAGCTTAGTAGGGTTGAGCAAAAGTGTCAACGACCTCGCACAACGGTCACGGGCGAATAAATTGAAGCCTGACGATACCCAAGATGGTACATTTACATTCACCAATATCGGCGCTTTCGGTAATATTATGGGAACACCGATCATTAACCAACCGCAAGCTGCAATCTTGGCCGTCGGTACAATTACGAAAAAACCAGCGGTCATAGAAACAGAGTATGGTGATATGATTGGTATTAGACATATGATGTATCTGTCACTCTCTTACGATCACCGTGCAATCGATGGTGCCCTCGGAGGTACCTTCTTAAAACGTGTGGCGGACTACCTGGAAAATTGGGATAGCAATAGAGTAATCTAGCAATCAGAATAACAAAAAAAGGCTCTTAACAGAGCCTTTTTTTGTTATTTACTATATACTTTTTGTTACTTAAACATACTTTGTTCGAACTGTATTTTCTTTTTCTTAATCACCAATTGAAACCGCAGATACAGTAAAAGCGAAGAGCTTAGCAAGCCCAGCGTTAACCCATACCAAATCCCCTTGATACCCCAATTAAACACGACGCCCATGAGATAGCCGCTTGGTAGCCCTATAATCCAATAAGCAATAAATGTGATTAGGGTTGGAATATTCACATCCCCCATTCCACGTAATACCCCCAGACCGACAACTTGCGTACCATCAAACAATTGGAAAAGGCCCGCAATAATCAACAGCTGGGAAGCAATAATCACCACAGCATGATCTGAGGTAAAGATATAAGGCAGATAATTATTCAACAGCGCGAACAAAGACGCTGTAATCACCATAAAGATCAACACCAATTGATACGAAGTGATGGCAAATCGTTCAAGACGAAAAAGATTTCGATTACCATAACTATTCCCCACCTTGATTGTTGCAGCAGCAGCGATACCACTCGCCATCATATACGTCATCGCGGCCAGCTGTATGGCTACTTGATGAGAAGCTTGCGCTGTCGCACTTATGGTACCCGCTAATAAGGATGCCCCTGCAAAAGCCCCAATTTCAAAGACATATTGCATAGCCACGGGTGCCCCGATCCGTACGATCTTCAGCAATCGCTCCCGATCGACCAATGTCACTTTAAAGTATTGAATATATCCTTTAAATTTCTGCGATCGCAAGACATAGGTCATCATCACAGACATCATTAACACACGGTCGATCAATGTACTGTATCCGACTCCCTTGACCCCCATTGGGCTGATGCCAAACATCCCTTTGACAAAGATGATCGCCAAAATAATATTCAATACATTCCCCCAAATAGTTACATTCATCGCTTGCTTTGTAAATCCCAGGCCTTCAGCAAATTGCTTAAAGGTGCTAAATACCATCAATGGAAGCATCGATAAACTCAGAATAAGCAGATAAGGCTTTGCCTCCTTCACCACAGCCGGATCTTGGTTGAGGTGATCGATAGCCAACATAGAACCAAAGTAGACTAAAGCGAATAACAAGAGTCCTGCGATAATATTTAACCAAAAGCTATTAGACAACAAAATGGCACATTCTTTTTTATTATCACGGCCATTCTCTTGCGCAATCAATGGCGTGATGCCATACGCAATCCCCAAACCAATGACCATAACAACCATAAAAACAGCATGTACCAACGAAACTGCCGCCAATGGAATGGTCCCTGCAAAATGTCCAACAATCACACTATCTGCGGTATGCACCAGTGTATGTCCCAATTGTGAGATCACTACTGGCCCCGCCAATACCATCGTACTTTTGTAATACGGTTTAAATGTTTTAAATTTTCCCAACATAATCGATTTCCCAAAAAAATAGCCACAAAAATACGAAGATATTTCCGCCCTATCGTCATATTATAAAATATTTAGCAAAAATATAACAATTTATACCCATCAAATAACCGCACTTTGTTAAGTAATTTTTATGTTTCAAATACCTTAAAATTATCTTAAATTTACTTTTGGGTCTAAGAACTATAGAAATATAAATGTACCTTAGCATCTAGTTAGTAATCAAAAGAAGAGGAAAAAGAGTATGTACAATCCAGTAATAGCATTTCTAAACATCGGAACACAAGAGATGATCTTAATTGTGTTTGCAATCTTGTTACTTTTTGGAGGCAAAAAACTTCCTGAATTGGCGAGAGGTTTAGGAAGAGGAATACGTGAGTTCAAAGATGCATCAGAAGGTATCAAACGTGAAATTTCAGATCAAATCAATAATTTCGAGAAAGACATAAACGTTAAAACAGAAATAAAAGAAGAAGCTGTTCCTAATGATGTGCGTTTAGCTGAAGAGAAGGCTCAAGCAGCACACGAAGAAGAGGTTAAACCACAGGAAACCGTAGAAGGTTCAGAAACAGAGCAGCCCAAGAAAAAATATGAATTCACAACACCTGCCGGTGTCGTTGAACATAATCCACATAAACAACCCGATTACGGCGAAGAGCCATCTCACATCACGTACGGGTATAACGATCATTTTGCTGAAACTAAAAACAACGAGGTAGAAGATAAAAAAGTTCCTGAGCAGGACAATACCAATAAACCTGCTTAATTTTACTACTTTAGTTTATAATTAGATATACTTAGAGCTGTTGAATGGTGATTCAACAGCTCTACTTTTTAAGATTAAACCGACAATGAGCTTATCAACACACGAAATTACCATTGCTAACGAGCTTTCTATTAGCGAAAAACAAATTCGCACAACTATAGCACTATTAGACGAAGGTGCTACTGTTCCGTTTATCTCACGCTACCGTAAGGAAATGACGGGTAGTTTGGACGAAGTTCAAATCACCACTATCAGAGATCGTTTCCAGCAGCTGCGCGATTTAGATAAACGTAAAGAAGCTGTTCTTAAATCGATCAACGATCAGGGGAAATTGACACCGGAGCTTGAGCAGCAGCTTTTGGGTGCCGAAACCATGGCCAGTCTCGAGGATATCTATTTGCCTTACAAACCCAAGCGTAAAACTCGCGCCAGTGTGGCACGTGAAAAAGGTCTGCAACCTTTAGCGGATCTTATTTTAGCGCAAAAAACAGGAGATTTCCTCGCCCTTGCCGACAGTTTAATAGATGAAGAAAAAGGTGTAAAGAATACAGAGGAGGCACTAGCAGGTGCCCGCGATATCATCGCAGAGGTCATTGCGGAAGATGCGACAGTGAGAGCCAAAGCGAGGGCGATATTCCTCGAAAAAAGCACATTTGTTTCAAGGGTAGTTCCTGGAAAGGAAGAAGCTGCACTAAAGTATAAAGATTATTACGAATGGTCTGAACCGTTGAAAGATGCACCTTCACATCGTGTGCTGGCCATGCGTCGCGGAGAAAAAGAGGAATTACTCTATTTAGATATCGATATCAATGAAGAAGAAATTCTACCAGGTATCGAATCCATCTATATTAAGGGTGCCAACAATGCTGCAGCTCAGGTAAAACTCGCCTTGGTCGATAGCTACAAGCGTCTGTTAAAACCTTCCATGGAGACGGAAATTCGTGTATTGACACGTCAAAAAGCCGATGAAGAAGCCATCAAAGTTTTTGCCGACAATGTGCGTCAACTACTTCTAGCCGCTCCACTAGGGCAGAAAAGGCTGCTTGCGATCGACCCCGGATTTCGTACAGGTTGTAAAACGGTTGTTCTGGACGAACAAGGACAGCTCAAAGAAAATACGGCTATCTTTCCGCATACAGGTGCCAATGGACTAGCAGAAGCAAAAAAGACAATTCAGTATTTAGTCTCAAAATACGATATCCAAGCCATCGCAATCGGCAATGGAACCGCCGGCCGTGAAACGGAAGAATTTGTACGGAAACTCGGATTAAATAACGTTACCATCGTAATGGTCAATGAAAGTGGAGCCTCTATTTATTCAGCTTCCGAAACTGCCCGTGAAGAATTTCCAGATCAAGATGTTACGGTACGCGGTGCCGTATCTATTGGTAGACGATTGATGGATCCATTGGCTGAGCTGGTTAAAATCGATCCAAAATCGATCGGTGTCGGACAATATCAGCATGATGTGGATCAGAATAAACTCCAGACTTCATTGGATGATACCGTCATCAGTTGCGTAAATGCTGTCGGCGTCGAATTGAATACGGCCTCCAAACAAATTTTATCGTACGTTTCCGGTCTTGGTCCATCCCTGGCACAACAGATCATCAAATACCGGAATGAGAACGGTCCTTTTGCCTCCAGGCGCGAACTGAAAAAAGTACCCCGTCTTGGCGATAAAGCCTTTGAACAAGCTGCAGGCTTTCTACGCATCCGCCATGCCGCAAACCCATTGGATTCGTCGGCGGTACACCCCGAGCGTTATGCATTGGTCGAACAAATGGCCAAAGACCTTGGCAAAAAAGTAGAAGATCTATTGACAGATGCTGACTTAAGGAAATCTATTCCCTTAAAAAATTATATCTCAGAGGAAGTTGGATTACCGACATTGAATGATATTCTCAATGAATTAGCGAAACCCGGATTAGATCCAAGGGAAAAGTTCGAAGCATTCTCATTCACGGAAGGCGTCAATACCATTGGGGATTTAAGAGTGGGTATGAAGCTGCCAGGAATCGTGACGAATATTACAAATTTCGGAGCCTTTGTTGATATTGGCGTACATCAAGATGGCTTAGTACATCTAAGCCAATTATCGAATCGCTATATATCAGATCCCCATGAAGTCGTCAAAGTACAGCAACACGTCATGGTAACAGTAACAGAAGTAGACGAAAAGCGTAGTCGCATCGCATTATCAATGAAAACAGATGAAAAGCCCGCGCTACCTAAAAGCAAAAAAAATGATCCTAAAAAGCAGGCCGAGCCACAAACGGATATGGCCAGCAAGCTCGCTGCATTGGCGAGTAAGTTCAAATAGATAAATTTAACTTCGCATCGGAAAGCTGATCGTTCGCTGGACTGCCCCTCATAAAAGTGCTTAACATTTTTGGAGGTACTGCGGCGACTGGTCAGCTTTTTTTGATTCGATTAAATCCAATGTCCGTCATTCGTGTCGCTGTTTTATTTTGTATCTTTAGAGGAAACAAGTTTAGACCCGTTATGAAAAATTGTACCCTACTATTCTTCCTATTTTTTGGAATTTATTTTTCTAAAATCCAGGCACAGCAACTTCACGACGGAGCCTATCTATACCAGGATGGCATCAATAAACACTTAATGCTCGTTAAAGATCATTATGTCTCGTTTATAAGTTACGATGATGTCAGAAAACGTTTTCAGCATACCTGGGGTGGGGCACTTGATAAGCAGCCTAATCTGATTAATATCGCCATCGAGTATAATTCACAGGATTCGTCTGCCATTAGCAAAACAATCCAATTGCCGTATCGGAGTGAAGCAGACTCCCTTCGCCTAAAAATAGCCAATAGCTACCATCTCTATATTAAGCAGAAAAAAGTGCCGCAGCGCCTCGACGCACTTTGGCGCATCACCGGTCGCCAACAAGGAGGAAAAATGCAGGATATTCCCAAAGCAGATCGTAAAACAATCAAAATATTGGTTGATGGCTATTTTCAATGGATAGCGATTAATCCTGCTCAAAAAGGTTTCTATGGTACTGGCGGAGGCAATTATCAATACGATAACAATCGGTATACTGAAAAAATACAGTTCTTTTCGAGAGACAATAATCGAGTTGGGCAAGAACTAGCCTTTGATGGTGAAATTGTAGATGGCAAATGGCAGCATAAAGGAAAAAGCTCGAAAGGAGACGATATTTATGAAATTTGGAGCAAAGAAATAACAGAATAAA
The DNA here is from genome assembly GCA_050281725.1 of Sphingobacterium sp. GTDB lineage: Bacteria > Bacteroidota > Bacteroidia > Sphingobacteriales > Sphingobacteriaceae > Sphingobacterium. Next base: position 31,111 of record JBMAAL010000017.1, read on the forward strand.
AAAATATGACAATAGAAGAATTTCAATCACTTGAAAGTCCACTTCGGCATTGGACAGCGGTACAAAAGTCACTTTGGTATGATCTGAAAGGAAATTGGAAAACCGCGCATGACCTCATCGACCAATTGGGCGGAACCGACGCAGCACATGTTCATGCTTATTTACACCGCAAAGAAGGTGATCAATGGAATGCAGAATATTGGTATCGCCGCGCCAAACAAAATGTATACAAAGGTAATCTGGATGATGAGTGGAAAGACCTCTTCAAATGTTACGTTCTGTGATTAAAATTTCCCTATTTTCGGACAGGAGCTGTTCTCTTTTATATACAAATGAGGACAGTTTGACTAATAAAATAGTCGAAATTTTACAGAAAATTAACTCAATCCTTCTTTAAGCTGCGCAATAGCCTTAAAAAATAAAAATATTACCAAATAAGATATAACATCAACCAGATCAAGAGATATTACGTAACAAAAATAACACAAAGAAAAATAGTATAAAACTAACAAATAGAATGGCACAGATATTGAACATAGTGTACTATACTTGAGAAAGTATACTTTTCATAAATTTAGGTTAATAATTGGTTAGGTTAAACACTTGAAGTTCCCCACTTCAAGTGTTTTTTTTTAAATCAATGCTTACAATCTTAAACTCACGAACCGTTTCTCCTTTTTATGGGTCGTACCGCGTCACTCCTTCCATTTTTTTTCATTAATTTCTGTCGGAACAAGTTAGTGTCAAAGAGTGACCAAATTCGTAGTTTTCACAGTGCTTATTCAGTGCTTATTCAGTGCTTGTTCAGTGCTTGTTCAGTGATCACTCAGTGTAGACTGAATAAGCAATGATTAATTACTGTATAAATACTGATTGAATAATGGGATTAGGTATAAGGTGGTATTTGTATGTATCAAGATTAATGGTTATATTAACTATTTGTAATCAAGCAATTGCGACGACCATCAAAAATAGTTTCAGACCAAAATTTTCACTGAACGGTACGACGACGACGAACAATATACAGCATAACTTGCTTAAGACCGTTTCCACTTCCTGACCTTACGGAAATACAATTGACAGCGGGAGAAATTTCAAGTCTCGTTGGCGAATATAAAAGTGAACAGCCTCCCATCCAGAAAAATTACTAGGCACTATCTGACATTTTTCATTAGGTAGTTATAAAGTTATATCGACATCCTCCATGCGGACCGATACCCTCGTCATCACGCAGTATCGCTAAAAGAGCAGTGCTTGAACTAAACCGCTGCTCTTTCAATTAAGGTGTTTTACAGTTTTTCCAAATAGAAATCATCACCATACACCGTGCCGCTCAGGGGTTTATAGAAATAGACCGTAGCCGTAGTATTATTGGCTCCAGTTGTAAAAGTAACCGAATTATTGGAATAGCTGGTCGTACCAATAGTCGCATTAACTGCAGTTCCGCCAAAGTTTTTGACGCCGATACTAACAGACTGACCAGCTGCAGACACTTTGGCGTAGCCACCGAACCGATAGGTCGTATTTGGCGTTAAACCGGTCAGGTATTGTTCAATGGATGTCTCTCCGCCCGTTTCGCGGATGCATCTGCTTCCTGTCCGGGCGTCGGTGGAAACGACCGATGATCCACCACCCCATGTTGTCCATGGATAGATGGTACCACTTTCGAAATCGCCATTGCTAAATAAAGGTAGCTTATACACACGTACATAATCCACCTGCATACTAAAGGGCAGGTCAGCATTTGTGATCGCTCCTGGCCATCCAGCTCCACCGGCCTGATTTAAAATCAGATAAAAAGGTACGTCAAATGGCCACTGTTGCGTTCCGCCACCAGAAACCCTTGCGTAGGTATACTGCAATACACTGTTGACGTAAAATCGAATGTCGTTCGGGCTCCAGATCATCGTATATAAGTTGTAATCTGTCGTATTATAAGTGGCCGCTTTTGAAGCGGTGCTTCCACCATTTGCATTGGTAACCGAGCTATTATGGATCGTATGGTACATCACACTTTCGTTGTTGACATGCTCCATAATATCAATTTCACCACAGGCTGGCCAGCCTCCATACGCCGTAGCCGGTTCCGGCATCATCCAGATAGCAGGCCAAGAACCTCTTCCCTGTGTAAATTTAGCCTTCACTTCAACTTTACCATAAGTCATACTAAATTTTCCCATCGACTTAACTCCACCCGCATGATAGGCAACAGGATCTCCGGCTACAACAGCATTATCCATACGCAATACAAGATTGCTCCCGTCTTGGGATGCATAAGCCGGCAAGGAGGTCATATACTTATTCCATGCGACAGTGCCCCTGTCTGCATAAGACCATTTTGTGGAATCAAATCCCCCGTTACTATTAAACTCATCCGACCAGATCAATTCGTAATCTGTTGTCGCTACGGCAGTAGCATTGAATAGCTTAGTCGAGGCCTTCGCCTTACTTACTTCCGGAATCGGAGTTTTTGTTGTTGTTGTAGAGTCTTTTTTGCAGGCAAAAATAGACAGGCTAGTTGCGATTAGGCTCAGCACTAGCCAAAATTTGGTTTTTCTCATTTAGTTTTGGATTATTGGTTTTATTTAAGTTTATAGCGTTATTTGACAGCCTGTGGAGCAAGCTGCATTAGAAACGAAGATTCATTTTTTCTTTCATTTCTTCCTGTTTTAACCAAAAGGAAGAAATGAAAGAAAATGTGTATTGTTTCGATAACACGATGTGCCTGATTATTTAAAATTTACTGGCAAAAAGACAATTTTACTGTAATTCTCTTTTTCAAATAGAACGCCGAGTTTATTTCTATTTAAAAGTACTAAATCTGAATAAGCAGCATAATCCCCTTTTATACCCTCGGGTGCTTTGGCAACGACCTGATTGAAATACCATGTTTTGCCCTGATCTTTACTTAAACGAACGGTTAGGTTGTCCCTTCTATGGGTTGATGCAGCATTACAAACAGCCAATATATATTTCCCTTTCTTTTGCCAGGAAAGTACCGACCCCTGGTTGACTGGATCGGCCAGATTTTTATCATAATAGGTTGTATCCCAACTGACACCACCATCACTGGAATAGGACACAATTCTCGATTTTACGTTACCTTGTTGATTACGGGAATTCATATACAGTCCTGTATGTGATATCTGCGCGGCCATGGTTTCATTTGATCCTTCAAATTTCACGCTCGCCCCTATCTTGAAGGTCTTCCCATGATCGTCCGAATAATACGAATGCGCAAAGTAGTCCTTGCCATTTTCTTTCGGATTTCCTTCAGAATGGTTGGCAGGAATATAAATACGTCCTTTATACTGACCAGAATCAAATTGTAAAGCATGCCCGGGTGTATTCGCATAGGTTCGCCAATCGTCCTTAAAGGTATATTGCGCATTTACTGACGGTTGATTGGGGCGATGTGTCTCGAGCGTAATATTCTGTGGCTTGGACCATGTTTTACCGCCATCGGATGAACTAATTGACCAACATTCCCGCAAGCCATTCCCTTTGCGCACTTCTCCCTCATGATTATTCCCCGTATTGTAAAAAAGTAAGAGACGCCCTTGAGGATATGCTGGATCCAATAGATCAACTACAGGTGCTGGATTTCCGACCTGTAAATTATCGTTGTCAACAGCGACTTGCAATGGCCCCCAGGTCTTTCCATTATCCTTACTGGTTTTATAAACAATATCCACATTACCAAAATCGCCGGCATGATCCACCCGTCCTTCGGCAAAAGCAATTAACTGTCCATTTTTATCCTTTACAATGGCAGGTATACGATAGCTTTTATAGCCTTCTTCGCCTGAAACAAACACATTCACTTCCTGTGCATGGCAGATACTGGCTAACATTGCAAATACCACCATTGTCCCTAATTTCTTCATATCTATATAAGTTTATTGTTACTTTTCTTTAAAAATTTCATCTGCATTCTTGCATTTAGATATACGATTTACTGCTCCCTTTCAATCGGGAGACAGGTAAACATCCATTTCAGTGGATTTTGCCAGTCTTTCCCTTGTAATTTCCCCACGGGCAGTTTGACTACAATGGTATTCCAGCCCTTGCGCAATTGAATCATCGTAGGACTTCGGTAACTGTATCCCTCATCAATTAAGGGGATTTCCAAGTCTCCTTTTTTGCCCGCCTGTTGCCAATCTGGCGGAAGCACTTCATGTCCATTGACCCAAAGTGTGCTCATTCGATCGTCCCAGGTCCCCAAATAGGGTGAATCACTGGCATACGAACGCGAGAGATCATTAAAACCGATCCAAAAACCTTGGTTGCCCCCTTTTTCACTCCACACTTTGCTCAGGGCATACACGGTACTATTTTCCAGGGGGCGATCAATCGCCCCTTTGACAACATCAGCCCACCAATGGCGCAATACAATGGTACCGCCGTAAAACTCGCCGATCTTTTTCAAAGCGTTAAAATCTCCTGTAGCTTCATTTTTTAAGGCCATACCCAGATCGCCTTTATTTTCCACAGGCCCGTATAATATCCATTTTTGCCTACTTTGTTGGTGGTAAGGAAAGATAAGGCCATTAAAATACAGTTGTTTATGTGCAAGTAAACGCTTTTCAAATTCGACAAAATCAGCCAATCCTTTCACATCCGTTTTGATATTACTACGCCATGTAAAGTCCCCTCCTCCGCGCCAGCTGCGCTCCGCAAATGTCAATAAAGCGGGGTAAACTCCATTTTGACGAAATAGATCGTTTTCATTCTTCACCGCGCGATCTGGCCATGAACATAGCGTCGCACCCATTAACTTTTCATTTTCTGAAGACTGCCCGCCCAACTGCCTATAGAACAAAGTCGTCACCGTTTCTAAAGGATCCATATGATTGATGTACAAGTGCTTTGAATCAATGACTTCAAAAGGCGAATCATTGGTAATAGCCTTTGGACCACCCATCCAAAGCTGCCGGATTGTGTTTGGCTGCAAATTACCGCCGGGTTCCCAGCCAATAGTTTTTAGCCCCAAATCCTCCGTCCATGTTGTCATCATCGGTAAAAATTCTTTATTATGAATTTTCACCTCATCCCCCCCAATATGCAGATAAGGTAGTCCCGGATAAGTGGTTGCAAATTCCTTAATCAGTTCCTTGAGGATAGCTATGCCGCTATCGCTCTGCATGTCGGTTTTAAAATAACGGCGAAATGCTGCTGAATGTCCCGGCATATCAATTTCGGGTACAAGTTGGATATGCCGATCACGACAATAGCGAATCAGTTCTTGCATTTCCTCAACGGTATAATACTTTCCCTTCCAACGCTCCATATTCGTCGAGTCGGTCAAACCGGGATATTTTTTGCTGATCAGTCGCCAAGCAATATCCTCGGTGAAATGAAAGTGAAAAATATTCAGTTTATAGCGCGCCATGATATCGATCTGCTCCTTAAGCATATCCATTGACTGAAAATTTCGTCCGACGTCCACCAAGTAACCGCGCCAGCGAAAGGAAGGATAATCGATAATGGAGCAATAGGACAACTTGCCATCACTGCCTCTGAGTTGACCCAGAGTATGTAAGGCATAAAAAACACCGGTACTCGTTCTGGCTTCGATCTGTATTCCCCGTTTATCCACGTCGATCCGATAAGCCTCCAATGATGCCGAAGGTAGATCCAATTCCTGATCACAAACGATGGTGATATTTTGATTCTTGAAGTTGTCGAAAATAACCTGAGTTACATTCCAATCTTTCAACAAAAGGCTTAACATCTGTCTATCTGTATTTGCAACCTCCCCTTTGATATGCACATGGACAAGATCTGGCAAACAATAACGCCCTGTTTTCCAGCTCACAGCATGGGGCATAGGAAGCAAAGGAGGTTTGATTGGATCCGGTAGACAGCGTAAAGGACTGATTAAAATAAGAATAACCAGCAGACCGGATAGCAATGAACATGTAATGGACTTTTGGTGCTCCATAATCTTCTACTTAAGGGAATTAAATTCCTTTAAAATTTGCATACAATACCATTCTTGCCGAGGGAGATGGAAAGGACCTTTAAACAAATTACCTTTTGCGGTTTGGGCAATCTTCCCATCACGATGGAGGTAACCATACCACTCACCATTGATTTTATCGTGAAAATGATCATAGGCATACTGATTGATCTGCTGATGCCAGCTTTTATATTTCTCATTCCCAGTCATCAGGTAAGCGAGTAATGTTGCGATAATCGTTTCATTCTGAGGCCACCAAAATTTCATATCTTGCCAATATTCTTGTACTGGCTTTCCATAGACATCTCGAAAGTACAGGATACCACCATATTCTTTATCCCAGCCCCGTTCCCACATATAATCCAACATGCGACAGCCTAGGTCAATCAAATGCAGGTCGTTTCCTCGGGATCTAGCTTCATGCAAGATAAACCAAGCTCCTTCGATGGCATGTCCCGGATTGAGTGTACGACCGTCTATATGATCGATAATTTCACCTTCAGATCCCACTTGTTCCATCACGCAGCGGATATCATCCTTAACAAAATCACGTTCAATCTGTGCGATATAATCACTAATGATACGATCACAACGCGGATCCCCAATGGTCTCACGAATCTGCTGTGCTGTATTGATCATAATCATCGGCACACCGATTCCTTTCATTGGTCTTGTTGCTTCATACTTTGGTTCGATCAATTTTTCTCCATTTGCATACGCGATGCAAATTCCCAACAGATTTCGTGCTTCATCTGCAATCGACTCATCTCCAGTAGCTTTTGCATAGGCTGCAAAGGCGATTGCCGCGAAAGTTTCCGAAAAGAAATAACGACGCATACGAATAGGCATGCCTAGACGATCAACATGAAAATACATTTTTCCATTAGCGTCAAAACAATGCTTTTTCAAAAATTCATAGCCGATACGGGCTCCTTCCAGCCATTCCTCTTTTTGCTCAACCGTGTTGTAAAGTGTAGCCAGCAACCAGCATGCCCTTCCCTGTATCCATACGGCTTTATCTGTATCTATCAAAGCCCCATCCTGATCGCGCATGAACAAATATCCGCCACATTCATGGTCAATGGATCGTGGAAACCAAAATGGTACAGTGTCTTTTAAAAGCTGATCACGATAAAATACTTCCAACTCCTTCAAATAATGCCTGTCTATTATTTCTGCGGTATCTTTTATAATTATCTGTTTCATCTGTTCTACTATTTACATCAATTCATTTCTATTTATTGAATCGTCAAATCGAAAGTGGATACCGGTGTTCCAATTTCATTTTGAAGATTTGCTCTACTGAACGGTTCGAAGCCATACAGGATTTTGGCGATTTGGAAATTCGGCTTAATGATTTCGATGGTATTATCCGATAGAATATTTGCGCTTACATCGAAAATCCTTCCTTTATTGTCCATCAGCTGAAACCCTCTTACCGCTGTATTTTCCTGAGTTTTTAATTTTTTACAATGATCAAATATCAATAACAGCTTATCCTCATGAAGGGCACAATTGACAGGATCAGGATGATCGGCATTCAGTTCAACGTTATACAAGTGTTTCTGCACTAAATTTGCCAGGCGCTGGCCTACTATAATCTTTTCACGTGGATGTACATCCAACGAATCACCTACATCGAGCGTTATCGCCATGTATGTACCTTTAATGCCCTTTTCCAATAAGCGTTGTGCGTTTCTAAAATCTCCCCATGATGGCCTGTCTATACTGGAGAGCTGGGCGAAGAAAAAAGGTAATTCTTGGTGAAAACTCTTCCGCCAGGAAGAAACCAATGTTTTAAAAAGGAGTTCGTGAAGTTCTATATTATGCGCATTGCTTTCACCTTGATACCACAGTATTCCTTTCAATCCTGTATTCAACCATTTGCTGACGCCAGCCTCAAAATTATAAGCTGGTTGATAAGGATGACGTTGATTTTTCACGTTCGAAACAGCGAGATTCTGACCCGCACGTTCACGACAAAACTCCTGTACAAAATCAGATTTTTGCCAGTTATAAATATAAGAAGCAAGCAAATCATTATTTTCCAATGATTTACGGTCAATCCACGACTCCGTATTGGACCCACCTACAGACAGATCAATTATGCCAACAGGAATATGCTGCTCGTTGGCGATCTGTTCGGCAAATGAATAAGCAACTGCAGAGAACTGCGCTGCTTCATCGCCATTCGCTTGCCTCCAGCTGCCCTTGAAATAGGCCAGATCGTTTACATCCCTTAAGGTCACGGTATCCCATGCAACGGCATTGGTCTCCACAAGGTTGCGGCACTTAAAAAGGCGCAGATTCTGTATTCTACCGGCATTTCTGATCAACGGATCACTGTTTTTGGCACGGCGAAGTTGAAAAGCCATATTCGATTGTCCAGAAGCGAGGTATACATCGCCAAAAAGAATATTTTTCAACATTATTTTCTCTCTTCCCGAACTTACCACGATGTCATAAGGTCCCCCTGCCTCCATTTTTGGCAACTTTATTTCCCAGAAACCATCGGTATTGACCTTAGTCTTATAGCTTTTCTTATTGAACACAATGTTGATCTCAGCGGCAGCAGTACCTCTACCAAAAATGCTGTTTACCCAATTGCGCTGGAGCACCATATCCGAACCGATAGTTTCGGCCACTTGTAGTTTTTGGCTAAGGGATACCAGTGCATTAGCCACCTGTCTCGCGATCATTGTTGCCCCCTGCTTATTTGGATGCAAGTAATCATCAAAAAGATCTATTCGATACCGAAGCGGGGTGTTGAGATCAATCAGTCCGACTTGATTATTTTGGGCAATCTGAGGAATCAATTCCTGAATCTGGTCATACCAATCGCGGGTTCCAGAAAGAAAACGCGGATGACCGCTAAAAATAGGAGTCAATCGACAGATGTAAATTTGCATTTTGGGATTAACGGATCGTATAGAATCAATCAAATCCGCGTAATCTGATGCAAAGGAGTTCTTATAATTTGGCCAGTTTCTCGGATCGGTATCATTGAGCCCCAAATGTATAATGGCAACATCGGGTTTAAAATCCAAGGCCTTCCTGTATTCCGCTGTTTTAAAATAAGGTCTATGCCCCTTACGTAAAAGTGTAGCCCCTGAATGGCCAAAATTCCGTACTTCAAACCGCGGGCCAAGTAATGACTGAAGCTGCCCTGGATAAGAATCCAGCCTAGGATTGCCGAGGCCATAACCAAAGGTTACGGAGTTACCGATACAAGCTACTTTTGTCCGGGGCTGCCCCAAGGAAATTAAGATGGAGAGAATCAAACAAAAAAGTAGGCCTCCTTTTTTTGAAATATTGGTAGGCATCATGTCGATTAAGGGTTTCATTTTCATGATCTATTCATTCAGAATATAGCTGCGATTACTTCTCCATTGTTTTCGGTTTAAGAAATAGGATTTGCAAGAGAAGTGCTAACAGTACCGCAGCCCCCAATAATGCAAAGCCTAACCCAAAATGGCCTTCATCCTTAAATCTTCCCAGCCATTGTGTGATGACAGCTCCAGCAAACACACCCACCATATTCATAAATCCATAAGCAGTTGCCCGCAATTTTTTAGGAACAACCTGACAAAGAATAGGCATATTGTTGGCATCGAAAATACCAAAGCCAATTCCAAAACAGACTGCCGCCCCCACAACTGCAGATAGGGTCTGACCTAATCCCAAAAACAATAAGGCCGGTATGGTCAGTCCAAGGCCAATGGCACTGGTATAGATGCGACCACGGATATGCTTTTGTACCCATCGGTCACTGAGTATTCCGCCGACGATAACCCCGAAAAAGGATGAGATCGCGATCGTGATTGTCGACAATGGGCCTGCACTGGCCATTGGAATATTTAGGCTATCTGCAAACAATGTTGGCAACCAATTTTTGATGGCCCAACCAGGTAAGCTTGGAGCGGCGAAATAAAACAATAGAATCCAGAATGCTACATTGGAAAATAGCAGCAGTAAGCTTCTAGTAAGAGGTAATTGATCTTCCGGATTGCTCTCTTCAGTTGACGGTTCGTGTTTCTTCTCTAGGAGCAAGACTGCAAGTAGGAGGGCATAACATATTCCGATAATTCCAAACCAATGAAAAGCGGTATGCCATCCTTTTGAAGCCGCCAATGTTGCACCAAAACCGCCCAAAGCCTGCCCCGTATAGAGTCCTGTCATATGTAGCCCAATGGCCAGCGATCGATTTTTTCCAGTATGGTAATCGGCGATCAAGGAAAGGGCTGTCGGGATATACAGCGCTTCACTAAATCCCATAATAGCCCGCAATACCAATAGTGTTGAATAATCGTGCGCCATCCCCATGCCATAAGTTACCGCTGACCAAACAAAAAGACTGCCTACGATAAGCCATTTTCTATTGCTACGATCGGCAACGATACCCGCTATCGGACTCATAAGACCATAGATGTAAAGAAACACGGCCATCAATACACCAAAAGTCTCGGCGCGCTGCAACTGTGGTATATCGACCTGCATGGCTTCACGCATAGTTGATAGCATCTGCCGATCCATATAATTCAGCAGAGCTACCCCCCAAAGGAGTGCTACAACGAGCCATGGGTAAAAAGATTTATGTCGTAAAGAAGAGATCAATTTAAGCTTTATCAGGGTTATATGAATTTTTTATATCTTATTTTTTCAATGCTATTTGTTAGAAAATGTCGCTACTAAAATCTCAGGAGTACGAACGCCTGCTTTAATTTCACCGCTAGGCAAAATGATCGTATCACCCCAGACCACCGCCGTCGTGGTCACCGGACCATTCGATGGCAGATCCGCCATCCGGTTCCATTTTTTCAATTTCAAATCATAACGCCATATTGCTCTACCGAAGCCAGGATGATTGATTTGCAATTCGTTTTTAGCATCAATGAGTTGCTGTCTCTTTGAGGGATTTGCTTCCTTTTTAGCGTCAAAGATCAGCGATTCCACCCGATGGAAGGTATCGCCCCGATCTGCGCTCAGCAACCATATTCCTTGGTCGGGCAATATACAAGCTGTTCCTGCCGCAGCAGGAAAAGGAATGTCCGCCCGTTTGGACCAAGTATTACCATCATCGGTGGAGCACCATAGTTCATGGTATAGCGTTGAAGGGCTCTCCGGATGAGCCTTTCTTCCACCAAGTAGATAAAGATTATGTTGGCTATCAGACAACAATTGCAAATGGGAAACGGCATAGGGTAATTTTCCCACACAGCCCCATCCTTTTTCAATATGCGCCAGATCCAATTGCAACACTTGGTCCGATACCGCATCTTGCATTTCACCACCGGCGACGAGGAGTTTATTCCCATGAACTACCGCTCCCATATTGGCAAGCGGAAATGGGAGATCCGGAAAGTCTGACGCCGTAATTTTCTTGTTAGGGCCATCATATTTAATTAGTCTACAGGCGGCTGTTTTTCCTTCAGGAGTCTCCCCTCCGATAACCAGCACTCCATCGGGTAGACTCAGGCTGGCAGCATAAGCAACCGCCACAGAAAGACTATCCTGCGCTGCTAAGCGTAGTCTTGCACCTTCTTTTCTGTAAAGAAATACTTCTTTTTGGATCTCTTTCGCCCCACCATCCCAAGGTGGTAAATGCGGGAAATTCGCTCCACCAGCAACCAGAAGGCAATCGCCTGTGACACCAGCTATTGGTCCTGCCAGACCAATATGCGTCTTTCCATTTTTCATAGATGGCAACGTAATGCCTTTATGCCATTCCAATTGACCAACTTGCGCATCAACAGCACCTGTAAACAGTATTCCCACGATAACTCCCATCCAATGTTGTTTTGTCATATCTATTTATTGTTGAACATATACGCCAAGATCTTCTTAGTCATTTCCTTAGGGAAACAGGTTGCCCTCACAAGAAACAAGCGAGCTGCCTTAATGTGCGCAAAAACCCTGAAATCCAAGTTTCACTACATCGCCTGTAAACAGTTCAAACTGCTCAGCAGACATATTTTTCACGGGCAGTCTAAATGCTCCGCAGTCAAGCCCAATTAATTTCATATACGCTTTCCCTACTGAAATACCACCATACTTTCCTAACAACGTGATCATGTCAATAGACTGCTGCTGCAAAGCATTAGCTTTTTCAAGCTCTCCCTTATCATAAGCCTCCATAAGCGCAAGGTATAAAGGTGCTGCATAGTTATAGGTACTTCCGACAGCTCCTTTGTTACCCAATACCAAAGCGGACAGCATATTCTCATCTCTTCCCCATAACATATCATACTTGCGATCTGCGTAATTCATACAGCTTAGAAAATCCATAAAATCTTCGTGCGTATATTTGATTCCCTTAAAATTTGGTATCAGCCCATCAATCTGCTTTAAGAGGTCGATCATCTGGAAATTTCCGCCGGTCAATACAGGAATATGATAATAATAGAAAGCCGTATTCGGTGCCGCTCGTGCTATTTCAATACAACATTTTGCCAATTGATCCACATTAGCAGGTTTGAAATAAGACGGTGCGGTAAATGACACGACATCGACCCCTGCTTGCTCGGCCAGCCTAGCCAATTGTTGGCATTCTTTTATATTCGTTCCGCCCAGAAGCATCATGAGTGTAAATGCATCATCCTCTTTTGTTAATCTGGCCCAAGCTGTCATTACTGCAACTTTTTCCTCAAAAGTCAGCGACACCCCTTCTCCGGTAGAGCCACAAATAAAGGCTCCCGTTACCCGGTTGCGCTTTAACATCGCATAGTATTGCGGAATCAGCTCAAGATTCAATTCTCCGTTTTCATCGAAAGGAGTAAATGGCGCTGCAATTAATCCTGAGATTTTTTGATTTAGCATATGGTATTTTATATAAAAAGTTAACAATATCCTGCCTCAGACCTTCGCATGGGATCGAGACAGGCTATTCGTTTTTAGGTTCCCTTGTAACCTGGATTTTGCTGATCATTTAATTTGGGATCTACAGTAAGTGTCCCCAAGTCAATTGGCCATAAGATTTTATGTTTCTGACCTTCAATGTTGTTCAATACGCCGACCAAGTTTAAATCTTTACGAAACAACAATGGTTTTCCAGCGGCATCCTGCATGCGTCGCAAATCGAACCATCGCTTGCCCTCGGACACAAATTCCTTTGTACGTTCATAGAAGATCGCTAATTCGTTTGCCTCAAAACTGCTATTTATAAACAAAGGTGCCTTTCCAGCGTAGGCACGGTTACGTACAGCCATGATTTCAGCAGTTGGATCCTCTCCCAATTTATTCTTAATTTCCGCCAACAATAAATATGCTTCCGATAAGCGATAAACAGGATAATCATCAGAATAGTTACGAACACCGTCTATCAAAGTTCCCAAGAATTTTCTAAATACTACCGCAGATGTATTTCCTTTATTAAAATTAAGGAATGTTGCATTTGCCCTCGTATCAGCCTTTTCATATAATCTGTAAAGATCCATTTTATACTCATAACGGATCAACCCCGTAGATCCGGTCTGAAGAGGATCTTTTGGAATTGCCTGCCCATTATCATCTACATAGCCTGTAATATCATCACTTGCCGCATAAATGAAATTACTGTAAAATGAAGTCGCTTCTCCATTTAGGTAACGAAGTACAAAGATCATCTCAGCATTACCTTTCATCGCTGGTACACTGGCAGATTTAAAAGCTTCTGCAAAATTGCTGACAAGCGTATATTTAGGAATTACTTCTTCTATGGCGGCTTTCGCAAGTTTTAATTCCGCAAGGCTATTCTCTGGGGCCTTTCCATCCATATCAACTTTGGCCGACCATAAATATACCTCCGTTTTTAACATTTTTGTTGCCGCCAAAGACCATTGTGCTTTTTGATTTTTAGTCTCGTAGTTTCCTGAAAACGATTTTTCCGATTTATCAACTTCCGATTTGATAAAGTCTAAGGTTTCTTTTTCCGTTTCTGTTCGCGCTTTATATGCTTCTTCTGCCGAGGTCGGGGTATTAATTGCTGCTTGTGGTTCTGTCACCAAAGGCACCCGGCCATAAGTTCTAAACAAATAGAAATAATAAAAAGCACGCAGTCCGTAGGCTTGCCCCAAATAGTAGCCCTTTTGAACATCAGTCAAATAATCGGCTTTCTCAACCTGATAAATAAAATTATTTACTTGAAAAATTGGCGCGTACAATCCAGCCCAGCCCGATATGCCAGGAGAACTTTCACGAATATCCTGTGTAATTATCCCTGCTGAGTTTAATGATGCTGTTCCTGTAAAACTAGTACCATCTCTTAAGGTTCCCCCACGCAGTTCACCCAAATTCCATAAGTTTTGCTGTTGTCCACGCAACTGGGTGTGAAGTCCCAACATAGCCCCAGCAACCTGCTCGTTGCTTTTCCAGAAACTCCCACTGGCAAAGTAATCCTCGGGACTAAGGTCTAAGTCAATTTCTTTGCAAGAAGAAAACAGAAGAACTGCAAGACCTATATATATAAATATCTTTTTCATAATTTGGAATTAAAATGTTAATTGAAGCCCAAGTATAAATGTTTTAGGAAGAGGGTATCCGCCGCCATTTTGTCCCACACTTCCACTTTCAGGGGAGAACAATGTATTTTTTGACCAATAGTGTAAATTTTGGCCTGTGGCGGAGATGCTTAAATCTTCCATTTTTAATCGGTTAGCAATGGATTTAGGCAAGCGATAAGACACATTAATCTCTCTAAATGCCAGATAATTCCCCTTATTATAAAACATACTACTTTCCCGACTGGTATTATTTTTAAATAACTGATCTGCCCAATAATAAGTCGGATATTTTGCATTTGGATTTTCAGGAGTCCATGTATCAAATACGCTTGTTGTCGTATTGAATGTTCCCTGCATCATTCCAAGAAACCAGGCTCTCGGGCCATCATAAGCAACATAGCCCAATGCGTAATCAAAACGGGTACTCAAGCTAATATTCTTCCAGCGTAAAGCTGCCCCAAATCCGCCCGTCCATCTCGGCACTGTATTTCCCATATACACCCTATCATAAGAATTGATTATGCCATCTCCATTTACATCCTTCCACATAACATCGCCTAAAGCTAATGGGTAGTATAAATTCTTCTCACTGCTGGACATTGCATTATAGACATCAGGATGTACCAATGTACGGGCACCGATCAGATCCTTTAATTGCAAGGCATAGCTATCCAACTGTTCTTTTGTCCGAATGATCCCGATGGCTTCATAAGCATAAGCGACATTCGGGTCTTGCCCCTCCTGATTGCCCCCTACCCAAATTAGTTCTTTGGATTTTGGATCATAAACCTGTAAACCGCCTTGTCTGTTATTTTCAACACCATTAAAAGGCAATTTTAAGATCTTGTTTTTATTATACGCCGTATTCCAATTAAAGCTTAGATCCCAGTCATTCCTCCTTAGCATTTGATAATTCACCCCAATTTCAACGCCCTGATTCTGCATATCACCATTGTTGGTCGTAATTGTGGTAAAACCGGCTGAAGCTGGTAAAGATAAGCTTGCAATCTTATCTTTAGTCGTCCGATGATAATAGGCAAGACTCAAATCAATCTTATTTAAGATTCTGGATTCAAGTCCTACTTCTTTTGTAATCAAACTCTCCCATTTGAGGTTTGGAATTGAAAGCGTAGACATGGTGTACCCCACTTGCCCATCATACTTGTTTGTGCCATATGAACCTTGAAGTGTATAAGATCCGATTCCACTGACATTACCATTTCCCCCATAACTAGCGCGTAATTTTAACGTATTTACAATTTTATCAGTCCCTAAATAATCCTTCAAGAAATCTTCATGATGTAGTGCCCAACCGATTGAAACTCCAGGAAAGGTTCCCCATCGATTATTTAGCAATGTCGAATAACCATCTCTACGTGCAGTCAATGTCAAAAGGTATTTTTCTTTATAGTCATAGTTTACGCGTCCAAAATAGGACATGATACGTTGTCGATCATGGTATGAATCGATACTTCTTTTATTGGCATCTGGACTCGTTAATCCAAGATCCATAAAGTCGTCTGTGGGAGCCCCACTTCCAGCCGCTGTAAATCCATTGTTATAAGTATCAAAAAATTCAGAACCCAACATAGCGTCGATATGATGCGAACTCGCGATTTCAGTTCTGTAATTTAAAACGGCATTATAGGTTTGATTATATATTTTATCATAGGAAGCCGAGGAATTTCTTGTGCGAACATAATTTCCTGGGCTGGCTAGATAATCCCTATTAAAGGACTCCGAAGTGGACTGGTTAAAAAACCAGTTACCACTTACACGTAAGCTAAGATTTTCTAAAAAATTAATTGTAAAAGCTTGGGTAAATGTAAGCTTCTGATTTAGGTTTTTACGAATGAACTTATCGTCATTTACCACAGGGTTCCCATCTTGATAATCACGACCAACGAGCAGATCACCATTGGCATTTGTACCACGCATTGTTGGAGGGGCCCCCAGTGCCCGCGTCATATAGTTTCCTTCTCCGTTAATAGCGTCACGCCATTTCGTATAGGCGAAATTCACCCCTGATAATGAATGTAGCCAAGGCTTAACTTTATATTCACCATTTAACACAAAAGTTGTACGATCATAAAAAGTATTGATTGGCATCCCTTTCTCGTTATACTTCCCCACGCTTCCATAATATTTACCTTTGTCGTTCCCACCTTGCAATGCGATATTATAATCTTGTGTCAAACTAGCATCACGAAGCGCATATTTAGCATAGTCAAAATCTTTAAAAATTAGTTCTTTTCCAGTTACAGGATCAATCATGGTCTGCCATCCCTGTTGCAACAATTCACGATTGGTATCATCGAGCAACATGGTACTCCACACGGCATTGCTGGTAAGATTACCATCTAGGATATTTCCTTTATCATCCTTATATTTATTTCCAGTACCAAAGGGCCCTACACTCGTTAATTGATTCAACTGGGACGGTTGATATTGCCCCGATACCTGAACACCTTTTCTACTCCAGTTTAAGTAATCTTTGGCACTTAGGAAATCAAAAGGGTTGTTCAATTTATTGACGCCAACTTTAGACGACAATGTAATATTGGAAACACCTTCTTTTCCTCTTTTTGTAGTTATCAATATCACTCCGTTTGCAGCTCTGGCACCATAAATTGCTGTAGCAGAAGCATCTTTTAAGACATCTATCGATTCAATATCATTTTGATTAATGTCATTAAATCCATTTCTAATCAAGCCGTCAACAATAACCAATGGTGTGCCACCGCCGCCATACGTAGTCCCGCCTCGAAGCACAACCGTGGGTACAGCTCCCGGTCTTCCTGAAGTTTGCTGCACTCGAATACCCGGTATCGTACCCGCCAAAGCAGAAGCTGGGTTAGAACGAACTCCAGTTTCAAGCACTTTTTTATCCAAGCTGCTTACAGACCCAGTCAAATTCGACTTTTTCATTTTTCCATATCCCACCACCACAACTTCATCCATTTGCTCAACCTTGGACTCAAGTTTGATGTCCAATTGATTTAGTTGCCCAACTTTTACTTCATATGGCCTATACCCCGTAGACGTGATGATTAAAACGGTATTGGGATTCGTACTGATCGAGAATGTGCCATCAGCATTTGTCTGCAAAGATTGGCTGGATCCTTTGACTTTTACAGTCACATTGCCTAGCAACTCCCCTGTCTTTGCATCGGTAATTTTTCCCCGCACGGCATGGTCTTGTGCTTGCGCTAAGAGCATGTTGCCCATCAAAATAGACAGGCTGAGAAGGGTTCGTAATTTTAGATTTGAATACATATTGGTTTGTATTAAGTATTACATATATGCAAATATATAAATTACAAAATGTAAAAAACAAATTTTAATTAAATTATGTATAACATATTAGTCACTATTATTAATTATCTTTGCCTTAATGCGCCTAACGCGCTATATGTAATATATATGGAACCGAATTCTTCGTTGATAGAACATCTGAATACAATTGATACTTCTTCTCTTGTAGATCGTGCAGAAAAAGAAATCATCAATCTTTTTGTCAATCAAGGCTTAAAGGTTGGAGATGCTTTACCTAAGGAAATTGAATTGGCCGAAACCCTTGGTGTAAGTCGCACAGTAGTTCGCGAAGCCATGTTGCGGTTGCGTATGGTCGGATTGATCGAGTCAAAAAAACATCGCGGAGCTATTTTAACAAGTCCAGACCTTATAAAACCCCTACGCAAATCACTTTATCCGACCATCATGGAAAACAAGACCTTACAGGATCTTTTTGAAATGCGTATGGTTCTGGAGGTGGGTATGGCGGATATCCTCTTTGAACATATACAAGAAAAAGACATTGAGGAACTGGAAGCGATCGTTGCCAAAGAACCTATAGATGCAGATAATACTATTTTCGACATCGAAACTGAAATTGACTTCCATGGTAAGCTTTATGAAATAACTGGAAATACAATTCTCAAAGACTTTCAGAATATGCTTTTACCTGTTTTTCAGTATGTGCACAGCAGTGGATTACTGACTAGTTCCAGCCCATCAAAAAGCTTTATCTCACACCGAGGCCTAGTAGATATATTGAAGGTGGGCAATGCTGAAGTTTTTCGAAATGCCATGCGCAAGCATCTTGATAATCATTATCAGCGCCTCTTTTTATATAAGAAATCTATTGGATAATCTGTTTAACAAGATTGATTCACAATGCTATAAAAAGGCTCAATCATATGATTGGGCTTTAAGCACCTACTAAAGCTACCAAGAGTATACACTTAACTATTGCCTTAAATCCCATAATTATAGTATAAAAAATAGATCTACACTCCTTATTGTCATTTTAATCCACATCAAAAATACATAGCGGCAATGATATGAAAAAGTGTATTCAATCACTTAATTATTTTATGTAATACATAATAATCATTATCTTAGTCAGCATTATAATGCCTCGCTAAAGCTCTACTATTTTCAAATAGCATAGCTTAAAAAGCTTGATACATTCAATTTAAACCGAAAACACCATGAAAATCAGGATCTTTTTATTTACCGTACTCGCAACACTTCTTTATAAAAATGCTTCTGCACAAAAAAAGCCTAATATCATCATCATCATTTCCGATGATCATGCCTATCAAGCAATCAGTGCCTATGGTTCGAAATATGGAAAAACACCACAGATAGACCGCATCGCTGCTCAGGGTGCTCTATTTAAAAATGCGTTTGTAAACAATTCCATCTGCGGACCATCCCGGGCTACATTATTGACGGGCAAGTACAGTCATAAAAATGGATTTAAGGATAATGAGACATCCGAATTCGACTTTAGCCAAGATCTTTTTGTCAAACAGCTCCAAAACGTAGGTTACAATACCGCTTGGGTGGGTAAAATTCACTTAGGAGACAAACTGCAAGGCTTCAACTATTATGATATTCTTGTTGGTCAGGGAACCTATTTTAATCCAGATTTTATCAGCAAAGAGGGGCGCAAACGCAGCGAAGGGTATGTATCTGATATTGTAACCGAAAAAGCGATTGATTGGCTAGATACGGTAGATGCGAATAGGCCCTTTTGTCTAGTCATCGGTCACAAAGCTACACACCGTACCTGGATGCCTGATCCAAAGGACTTTGGCAGCTATGATTCTGTAAATTTTACCTTGCCAACTACTTTTTACGACAATTACCAAAGTAGGCCTGCTGCGGCATTGCAAGAAATGTCCATCGACAAGGACATGAAAATGGGTTACGATCTCAAAATGTTCAATTCGTTGGAAGACATGATGGCCGACGGGAATTTCAAGTGGATGAATCAAGCTCAAAAAGATAGCTACATCGCCTATTACCGTCCTATTTATGAACAGTTGAAACAGAGTAATTTGACAGGAAAACAGCTCGCCGAATGGAAATTTAGACGATATATGATTGATTATCTCAATACTGCCCAATCCATGGACCGCAACATCGGGAAAGTATTGGATTATTTAGATCGAAAATCCCTCGCTGAAAATACAATTGTAATCTATCTTTCAGACCAAGGTTTTTATATGGGTGAACACGGTTGGTTCGATAAACGTTGGATGTATGAGGAGTCTTTTCGTACACCAATGGTCATGCGGTACCCAGCCCTATTACACCCAAACTCAGCTATAAATGCTAAAATTGTCAACGCCGATATCGCTCCCACGCTATTGGAATTAGCTGCTATCAAAAAACCGAAAGATATGCAAGGTGAATCTTTTGTGCATGTCCTGAAAAATAACAGCGAGGAACATCGAAAAGAGCTGTTCTATCATTATTTTGAAAATGGCGAACATGCCGTGAGCCCCCATTTTGGTGTTCGTGATGACCGTTATAAATTGATCCGCTATTATAAACGGATCGAAAATTGGGAACTCTTTGACCTTCAAAAGGACCCCAATGAACTCCTTAATGTCTACAAGGATCCTACCTATCAAAGCGTCGTCAAACGGATGAAAAAGAAACTTATCACGCAAATACGCCAATTTGATGACAAAGAAGCAGAAGCAATTTACAAAATCAACATCGACCAATAATGCCATGAGGGTATCCGATCTACTGGATACCCTCATTTTAATACTATACCCTTCTTCAAATTGATCGTATAAACAAGCTATTCCATGGTTATAAAATAAAGAGATTACTACAATCTTTCAATGCTCGATACCTTACTTTTCATTGCTTCAAGTTCATCACGTGACAAACGTTGCTTTTCAGAATAGCTATCTGCATGTTGCTCCCGCAATTTGCGTAGGCCCTTTCGGCTATCCGCTTCATAATCGTTTAGGTCAAAGGTAACAGAGTCTTTCGTTAAATTGGCGATACGATAAAGTGTACGCATGGTTTTTCCATCTTTTGTATAAGAAACCTCATACACATCGCCCACCTTTGGATCTTTCAAGTATTTTTCCTTCTTTTTTGCACCGGAAATTCCTGCTATAACAATAGCGAATACAAAAAGTCCAATCAGAACTAAGCCCGCAAAATATCCAATAGGTGTTTTACGAATAGTTCCCGATGATATGGACTGAAGTGTTTGCGGATCGATTTCGCGTTGGTAACTCAACTTTTTGCAATGGGTACATATGGTAATAACCTCCGAGGCATATGGAAATACGGGTATCCAAAAAATGTGAAAGTACTTTATTTGTCTGTATGCAAAAAGAGACTGAGCAGTACCACAATATGCACAGTTGCCGATCGCCGATTGCGTTTTGTTAGCTAATACCTTTATTCTTGTGCCAAAAATAATCATTGTGTTATATGTTTTAATTCCATGGAATCGCTGAACAAGAATACTGCCCTTTCCTATTCAAGAATACGAAGATTTACAATTCGTACGTCTCCGTTTACGATTCGTATCTATCAATCAATATTCTAAGAGGCAACATATTACAAAAAATATACAAAGGTATTACGGCAAGGAAACAACATTGATTAGTCAGCTACCACTCCCCTATAACGACCACATCTCATCATTCTGACTCAAAAATTACAAAAAACAAAAAAACAAAGTATAGTTATCAGGTAGATTTTATATATTTGCATTAACATTTTTTAACACATGAAACAACATACAGATAATATCCTTAAAAAACGAATGTCCTAAGGGGATGTTTTTACAGGTAAATTTCAAATATCTCCTATAACCCAACTCAAACAATAAACTCACTATTATAATTAATATGGCAAAAAATAACATAAATTTTGTCGTAATGGCCGCGCTTTGTCTTAGTACCGGCGCACTATACGCACAAACCACTATAAAAGGAAAAGTAGTTGACAACAACAACAATCCTGTTCAAGGGGCTACAGTTACCGAAGCAATCAGTAAAAAGCAGGTTCAAACAGATGCAAATGGCCTATTTGAGTTCCCTTCGAACGGAAGCTCACTTAATATAAGCATTCAATACATTGGCTTTGAAACTAGGACTGTTCAAACCAATCCTACAGGTTTCACCACTGTTCAACTTCTGCCAACGACTTCACAACTCGACGAAGTCGTTGTGACGGCATTAAATATCTCGAAGGAAAAAAAGACATTGGGATATTCTATTCAGGAGCTAAAAGGAAAGGACCTTTCGGAAGCTAAAGAAAGTAATCTAGTTAATTCACTAGCTGGAAAGGTTGCTGGCGTTCAGGTAACAAATAGTCAAGGTAATATGGGGTCTTCCCGAATTATTATCCGTGGAGAAACTTCCATTGCCGGAAACAATCAGCCTTTATTTGTGATTGATGGAACCCCAGTTGATAATTCCCAGCTGGGTACGAGTGGTAACCGTGATTATGCCAATGCAATCTCTGATATCAACAGTGAAGATATTGAATCAATCAGTGTACTAAAAGGTCCTAATGCCGCTGCGTTATATGGCTCAAGGGCCGCCGCAGGTGTAATTTTGATTACAACTAAATCCGGAAAAAAACGCAAAGGACTTGGTATAAACATCAATTCAAATAATACAATCGAACGACTTGCCGTTTTACCCGATTATCAAAATGTTTTTGGACAAGGTGCCGATGGAAAATTCAGCTATGTAGATGGCAAGGGCGGCGGTATCAATGACGGTGTGGATGAAAGCTGGGGTCCAAAAATGGACGGCAGACTGATTCCTCAGTTTTATTCCAATGGTGAAGCCGTGCCATTCGTAGCGCATCCGGATAATGTCAGGAGTTTCTTTGGCACTGGAAGAACCTTAAACAATGGAATTTCAATTGCCGATGCGACTGAAAAGATTGATTACCGTTTCTCCTATAATAACAGCAATCAAACAGGGATTGTTCCCAATTCTTCCATTGAAAAAAATAATTTCAATATTAATACCCGATATAAAATCACAGAAGATCTAACGCTTACTGCTAATGCAAACTATGTACGTACGAATTCTGGTAATTTACCTGGTGTAGGTGGTTTCCGTTCTAATGGTTACATGTTACAATTTACGTGGTTTGGAAGGCAAGTGGATGTTTCGCGTCTAAAAAATTATCGGGACGCTAATGGCAATCTAGTCAATTGGAACAATAGTTATTATAGCAATCCTTATTTCATTGCGGAAGAGAATACGGTTCAGCAGCAACGCGACCGCATTTTCGGGAATGTCGGTTTGAACTATAAAATCAATAAGTATTTGACGGCAAACTTCCGTACGGGTAACGATTATTATACGGATCGGCGTAAAATTAGGATCGCATATGGCACGAATGGTACGCCCTATGGCTCTTACGAAGAGGACGCATACACCGTAAATGAAAATAATACTGAGTTTACTTTAAATTATAACCGTCCCCTTTCCAATGATTTCACATTGGACATCCTAGGGGGTGGAAATATACGAAGCCAGTCCCGACAACGTAATAACCAGAAGGCACCGCGTTTGGCGGTACCAGATGTATATACACTGGCAAACTCAAGAGATGCTTTAATTTCAACAGGTGAATATAGTCCTTTGAAAGCTTACAGCATTTTTTCTTCCGCGCAATTGGGTTATAAAAATTATGCCTTTTTGAATTTGACGGCACGTAATGATTGGTCTTCAACCCTACCAGTTGACAATCTATCTTATTTCTACCCATCAGCAAACGCAAGTATCGTACTGACAGATGCTTTCGACATTCAAAGCAATGTACTCTCTTTTTGGAAATTACGTGGGGGATGGTCTAAAGTAGGTAAAGATACCGATCCATTTAATTTGATCGATTCTTATCTTTTTAGTGCTCCTTATGGAAATAGTCCACAATTATCGGTCAATGACATCAAGAAAAATCCAGATTTAAAACCGGAAACAACAACCTCTACTGAATTAGGTACAGAGTTGGCATTCCTCAAAAGTCGGGTACGTTTGGATCTAAGTTTATATAATATCAATAGTATCAATCAAATCCTAAGCGTCGATGTGAGCCCTTCAACAGGTTACAAAAAACAACTAGTCAACGCCGGAAAAATCAATAATAAAGGATTGGAAATTCAACTCGGTGTTACCCCGATAAAAAAACAGGATTTTCAATGGGACATTAATGTAAACTTTGCGACGAATAAAAGTAAAGTGGTAGAATTAGATGATGCCGGATTATTAAAAAGCTATACGATCGGTTCTTCGGGAACAGTACAGGTCTTGGCTGCAGTCGGAAAACCCTATGGAACTCTCTACGGAACCGGCTTTTTGCGAAATGACGCCGGACGTATTATTGTAAATGCAGATGGGACTCCTGCTACCGATCCTGTCAACCATTATTTTGGAAAATTTACACCAAACTGGTTAGGCGGCATTACCAATCAATTCCGTTACAAAGACTTTGATCTAAGCTTTTTGATCGACATCAAACATGGTGGAAAGCTGTATTCTGGCACGAATGCTACCGGTACAGGTACAGGTGTATTAGCCTCCACTCTTCCTGGAAGAGATGCTGAACATGGCGGCTTGAGCTATACTGTCAACGGTATTACCTATGATGACGGTATTATTGCAGATGGCGTTAATGCAGATGGTTCAGAAAATACGAAAGTTGTTTCGGCACAACAATATTATAAAACGTTATATAGAACCAATGAATCAAATGTATTCGATGCTTCCTATGTCAAGTTGCGCGAGGTAAAAATAGGCTACCAATTACCCAATCGCTGGATTTCCAAAATTGGTTTTCAAGGAGCATCTTTCTCTTTAGTAGGTCGTAATTTGTGGATTATTCATAAAAATGTGCCCAATATTGATCCGGAAACAGCTTTTAATACAGGAAATGCACAAGGTTTGGAAAGTTTACAATTGCCTACTACAAGAAGCTTTGGTTTCAATTTGAACCTGAAGTTTTAAGAAAATGAAACAATCAGATTAAAAATAGAACAAAACTTACGGATTTATACAAGCAACTAGTAATCAACAAAGCAAATAAAGGTACAAGTACAGTTGATAACAGCTAATTGATAAACAAATAACGATAGAAAATGAAAATAAATAACAAACATATAGCAGGACTTTTTCTCTTACTGGGTCTAACAACGTCCTGTAAAGACGAGTTAGCGAAAGTAAACCAAAATCAGAATGAAGCAGAAACTCCTCAGCCGGCCTACCTGCTAACCAGTACGATCAAGACGACAACAGATAGCTACTGGGGTATAAGTAACAACCTAGCGTCTAGCCTGTTATTTGTTCAACATTGGGCGAGAATACAGTATACTGATCCCGATCGTTACATCTTTACAAATAATGATTTTAACGAGGGCTGGTCTACCTGGTATTCGAAAAGCATTAGCCAATTGAAAATCATTCAAAAACTGGCGGCAAGCACAGGAAATGACAACTATAAGGGGGTGGCAATCGTTCTACAATCCTGGGTATTTTCGCTACTTACGGACGCTTATGGTGAAATACCTTACACAGAAGCCGGAAATATTGACGTCTATCTTACACCACATTACGATACGCAAGAAAAAGTATACACAGGCTTATTAAACGATCTGAAAAGTGCTCAGGCTTTATTAAATCCGAGTGGAAAAAATATTGAAGGAGACATTATTTATAACGGTAAGATCGCGCAATGGAAGCGTTTTACAAATGCCCTTCGTCTACGTATTGCTTTACGTATCGCAGACCGATTACCAAACCTCTCCAAAACAACATTACAGGAGATCGCTGCAGAAGGAAGTGGCTATTTGACCTCAAATGCAGACAATGCACAGCTCATCTATCGCGACGCTCCCTATCGTAATCCGGTCAGTGCATCGTTTGAAGCACGGGAGGACTATAGAGTCAGTAAGACAATTGTCGACAAATTGCGTTCACTTAACGATCCGCGCTTAGGTATTTATGCCGATACAACCACTACCTCAACGCCAGAAAAATATATCGGAGTACCAAATGGTTTAACGGCAAGCGACGCCAGTAACTTAGGCTTCGCCCGTACTTCAAGACCAGGCATCTATTTTAGAGACCCACATGCTCCCGCTGTAATCTTAAGCTTTTCGGAAACACTTTTTGGTTTGTCCGAAGCAGTCAGCAGAGGATTTATTACAGGTAACGCAGCAGATTATTACCAGAAGGCGATCCGTGCTTCTTTGGAGCAATACAACGTTGGCAATGATCTGATCGTTAACTACCTCAACCAAGCAGCTATAAAGTTCGATTCCAACCGCTACAAAAAATCCATTGGTGAACAAAAATGGATTGCCTTGTATGGACAGGGTTTAGAAGCCTTTGCAGAATGGCGTCGGTTAGATTATCCGCAATTAACACCTGCAAAAGCTGGTGCTTTAAATGGCAAAATTCCTTTGCGTTTTCTCTACCCCGGAACCGAACAATCACTCAACGGAACGAGCTATCAGGAAGCTATCGCACGCCAGGGCAGCAATACATTACTCACTAAATTGTGGTTTGATGTAGAATAAATGTAGATTAAAACAATTTCAAAAAAGCGGAAGAAGTTAATTTTTCCGCTTTTTTTCTGTAGATTTCTTATCTTCGTATAGCACTCTAAAGAATAAAATGCTATGGACGATCAAACATTAGACAGAATAGACCAACTTAGCGAGGAAGGAAACATCCAATGTGATGAAGG
This sequence comes from Sphingobacterium sp., assembly GCA_050281725.1. Taxonomy (GTDB): domain Bacteria; phylum Bacteroidota; class Bacteroidia; order Sphingobacteriales; family Sphingobacteriaceae; genus Sphingobacterium. Next base: position 57,586 of record JBMAAL010000017.1, read on the forward strand.
CAATTACCAGGCAGCGATCCAGGTGTGGACCGAAGCGCTTGATTTAGTTCCTAGCCCACAGCATGTTCACGCGGAAAGTCTTTGGCTCGAAGCTTCCATAGGAGATGCCTTTTTCTTAATGGACGATTTTGGCAACGCTCTCTCCCATTTTGAAAAGGCAAAACAGAATATTATCGAAAATGCCTATGAAAACCCTTTTATCATGCTGCGCTTAGGACAGTGCTATTTGGAAGACAATAATAGCGAGTCTGCCCAGGAATATCTTCTTCGCGCCTATATGATGGAAGGAAGAGACATTTTTGAAGATGAATCACCTAAATATCTTAAATTTTTAGATGACAATATCGATTTGGATTGATAATAATCCGTCAAAACGAATCGATTACTTCGCCAACTTCCATAGGGAGATCAGACTCAAGAATGGAGGCTCCCTCCGCAAATACAGCCTTATACTTTTCGGCACGTTCTGCCTTTGTCTTCAATTTATCGTAGGTAGGTGCTGCTGAAATCATGCACATCACGCCTTTGTTGTTGAAAAATTGATACATCGCCTGATTGGAATCCTTTAATTCTGGTCCGATATAGACAATCATACGGTCGTAGGGCAATCCAGAGGATTTAAATTTTTCCAATGCAGCCTGATCTTTGATATGCATGGACATATACTGTTCTGGATTTTGCGCCAAATAAAAGGCTGCCTGTTCAATATTATGTACCGTAACCCACACCCAACTGTACGCATCGTATTTTTTTAGTATTGCTGCTGTAGCCGCCAATGGTAAGTCTTTTTTATCTAAGTTGAGGATGGTTTTACCCTTTGCCCATTTAACAACTTCATCAAGTGTATTAATACCAAACCGGGTAATATTTCCCGCCTGATCTTTTAATTTCAGCTTACGCAATTCATCCCAAGTATAGTCTGATACTTTTCCTTTTCCATTTGTGGTTCGATCTAATGTCGAATCATGCATCAAAATAGCAACACTATCCTTGGTGTAACGCGGATCGATTTCAAAAATAGCCGATGTTTTTCGCAGTACGGCCTCAAATGCCGCAATCGAATTTTCGGGAAGTCCGGCCTCAATCGTTCCCCGATGACCACTTACAATTTTTTTGTCTTTAGCATAGGTAAAATAATCACGCATCGCCTGTGGAGAAGCAAACTCAAGTGAATGGATTTTTTGTCCGACGACTGCTGAATATGACGAAACAAAAAGAAAAAAAGCGAAAAATGTTCTTCTCATGGATTTATAATTATTTAAAAATTCTTAAGCCTTTGATACACAAAACAGCATGCTAAACTAATCATCCAAGATCAATAAATCTTTAATAAAGTATTCAATTCATGTAAACAAGCTAGTCTGTAAACATGAGCTTCGCAAATCATACGTGTCGAGCAGGGTATAATATACCTGAAAATCACGGCATAACATCTATAACAATCAAAAAAAATAAACTATAGCTGTTGGCACAACTATAAAATAAACTATATTTGCGCATTAATTTATATTTGATCTAAATAAATTACCATGAAAAACAGGACATGCTATACTATGTTCAGCAGCGGAATCCTTTTGCTTTTAAGCACTCAACTCAATGCACAAGAATTATCCCTGATAGTCAAGGACAGTGACAATAAACCATTAAGTCAAGCTAACATCAAAGTTGACGGAAAAAGCGTCGGCTATTCCAATCAATCCGGGCAATTCATTTTTGCAAAAAAAACGTTGAATAATCCCATTCAATTGCGTGTGTCTTATACAGGCTTTTCAACGGCTGAAAAAATGGTCAATTTAGATACCGTTCAGCAGCCCCTATTATTTCAGCTCAATTCGACCCAACTTTTAGATGAAATTATCGTAACAGCTGGACGTAAAGCGGAAAGCATCTCAACCGTTCCTTCTTCAGTTTCTATTTTAACCACAAAAGAAATCGAAGCTCAAAGTCAAATAAGTACCAATCTTTCTACAATTTTGGGGAACACCATCCCTGGTTTGGGAACATCGACCAACAAAGCGACCAATTCTGGACAAACACTGCGTGGGCGATCTGTACTGGTGTTGATCGATGGAATTCCGCAATCTACACCTTTGATGAATGGACAACGTGATCTCCGGACCATTGACCCGAGTGTCATCGAGCGCGTGGAGGTTATCAAAGGCGCCACATCCATCTATGGAAATGGATCTGCAGGCGGTATTATCAATTACATTACACGCAATCCTTCAAAAGACGCTGCACTTATCCAAGGAATTACCAGTCTGCGAACAACATTTAATCCCGTACATAGCGCCGGCACCATGGGATATCGTGTAGGACAGACATTATACGGACAAAAAAACAGATGGAATTATACTGTCAGCGGTTCGGCTGATTACGCTGGCCTGCAGCGCGATGGTGACGGAGTTCCCCTTGGTCAGACAGACGGTCTTTCGAACACCTATCAATACAATGCGTTTTTAAAGGTTGGATATCGTATCGATAGTAGCTCCAACATTACAGCAGTATACAACTTCTACAGAAGTAACCAACACAACAGATACATCAGCCAAACAGGTGTATATGGTCAAACGCCAACGATAGGCGTGAAAGGCGATGATCCAGGTAAACCTGCAGGAACTCCGTATAACCACAATGCCATGTTGACCTATACGAAAAGTAATCTATTCGCATCGACATCTTTAACTGCTTCTGCATACTACAATACATTTCGATCCATGAACCGTTACGTCGAGAAAGCTTCTGCATGGTATGGTCCGGGACAAACACAAATCAACTCGGAGAAAAAAGGCCTACGCGTTAACCTAAACACACCTTTCCAGGTATTGGGTTCCAATGCGGATATCACCTATGGTGTGGATTTACTAAATGATGTTACGGATCAAAATCTGACCGACGGCAGGGTCTATATTCCCTATATGAACATGTTAAACGTTGCTCCATACGCCCAGGTAAAAATTGACTTCCTGGAAAACTTAATCTTTAAAGGTGGTGTACGCTATGAAAATGCAACAGTCAAAATCAAGGATTTCCATACCATCGCTACAGGTCCCAACCACGAAGGCAGTATTGCCGTAAAAGGTGGTAACATCCCTTACAAAGGAGCGACCTTCAATGCAGGTCTGCGTTACAACAAATACGCAATCTTCAATCCCTTTGTTAGTTTCTCACAAGGTTTCGCGATCAATGAACTCGGCCGTATTGTACGTCGGGCAACAGACAACGATTTAGATAGCCTAAAAACTGACCCTATTATCACCAATAATTACGAGATCGGATTCTCAAGTAATTACAGTATCTTCCAGCTATCGGCATCTTATTACTACAGTACTTCCAAAATGGGGGTTGAACTGGTGGACATTGGTGGGTACCTGATGCCACAACGCCTCCCAGAAGATGTGTATGGATACGAAATTGCATTAAGCGCTCATATTTCGCCTCAATTGACCATCGGTGGAACCTATGCCCATGTGGAAGGAAAATCAAAAAAAGACGATGGCTCCAAATCCTACCTCAATGGTTCACGCATCTCGCCAGACAAAGCAACGGGATACATCTATTACACTCCGATCAAACCCTTAACCTTTCAGCTTTTTTGGGTGCATACCGGGTCCCGGGATCGCTTTCTTCCAAACGATAAAGGCGTCTATAAAAACAGCGAAGGCCCCGTTAAAACTGTCGACCTATTTAACTTAAACAGCAATTACCAGGTAAACAAACAATGGTCTATCGGGATGGGAATAGAAAACTTATTCAATAAAAACTATTACCCTGTTGTCAGTCAATATCGTGCCTTAAATGAAGAATACGTCAAAGGACAAGGTATGTTGGCCTCATTTAACATCAACTACAAATTTTAATATGTTTAAAACCGTCATTCTTTGGTTGCATAAATGGCTCGGAATCATCACTGGCGTTGTGGTATTCATCCTAAGCCTGACGGGCAGCATATACACCTTTCAGGATGAGCTCAAACTCTGGGCTTATCCTGAAAAATATATTATCTCCGATACAACCAATCAAGCAACGACTCCACTGCCTTTAAGCACGCTTCTTTACAGCGCACAGAAAAGTCTCCAAAAAAATCAAAAAATCACGCGAGTTGATCTCTATCCTTCCAAAAATCGTACCTGGGTATTTCGTGCTATAAAAACGGATGAAAAAGCATTTGGCCATTGGAATTATTACCGCTATTACAAACGCGTTTTCATCAATCCATATACAGGTCAGGTACAGCAAGTAGAGAATTCAAAAACAGAGTTCTTTCAGCTGGTGCTTCAGCTTCACCTAAATCTCCTCTTGGGTAAACAATATGGCCACCCTATCGTCGCCTGGTCAACGGCGATTTTTGCCCTAATCTTACTTAGTGGTATCGTTCTTTGGTGGCCAAAAAAATGGAAGGGCAAGAATCTCAAGCGCAGTTTTTGGCTCGATACTAAAGTCAAATGGAAGCGACTAAACCACGACCTCCACAATGTCATCGGATTTTATAGTTTATTTATCGGACTAATTTTTGCCATTACAGGGCTCGCTTTTGCTTTTCCGGTTTTTAAAAAGACTTATATCGCAACATTCAATTTATTGCAGCCTCCAATCACTTCTTCCACGCTCAACACACCTATCCCCTTGCCCGCTGTGGAAAAGAAGTTCCAGGACAATGCGCTGCGGTATACCCTGGCAAATTATCCGGATGCTGAAATGATGTCGATCCGACTAAAAAAAGAAACCGAAACAGAAATGGATATACAGGTGAGACATCATGAAAAACGGAGCGGTGTATTTGATTGGCTTTATTATACTAAAAAAGACAGCAGTCTTACAGCAGTCAAATCCAGCAACGAATTGCAGTATGGGGATAAGCTCGGTGCACTTAACTATGATATTCATACCGGTAGCATCGGTGGACTCACAACAAAAATTATCGCTTGCCTAGCTAAGTATCTTTTGTGCTTCCTTGCCCATCACAGGATATATCATCTGGATGAACAAAAGCAAAAAGAAGAAAAAAAAAGGTTATCAACATAATGTTAATAAGTACTGTTAATAACTGTATTTTTCTTTTAAACAGGTTTTCAACAGCGTTATTAACATAATGTGGAAAACTAGCCTTTCCCCTATTTACCGACACCATCTCTTGTGCAATTTATACGAATGCGATACACCATCTGAAAAAAACAACATACAAGACAAAAAGACGACAATCTTTAAAACGAGAAGATCCCAACGCCAAGCAGCGCAAACAGCGCAACACTAAAAAAAGGAAGCATTCTTCAACAGAAGGAAGCAAAGCACACAGCCAAAAAAGAAAGTCGCGCAAGAAAAAAAGAAAATCCGATACACAGAAGTGCACCGGATTTCTTCAATAACAAACCAACAACTAACATACTAAAGATTCGGATTTCGAACCGTCTCTTCGTATGGTATAGCAAATAAATAATAAGGACTGTTTTCTACAAAATTAGAACCATTCGGAAACTTAATAACCCGGTGACCCTGCCCGTTCACTAGCTTCGGCTTGCCATCCGCACCCACAATTTCGACTTGAATAGGCTTGCCGTCTGCATCAACATAAGATTTTCGTACAACCTTTCCTTGTGTCCGAAGAATATCTGACAGAGCAAATCCTTCACCCCAAAGCTCTTTACGTCTTTCAATCAGGACCGCTTCAATTAATTGATCCGTATCATTTCCTGAAAACAGTTTTGCATTCCTCGCTGCACGCAGCTTATTCAAGGCTGCTACTGCTTTATCTTTTTCACCAGCCCGGGCGTACCCCTCGGCAGCGATCAAAACCATTTCCGAAGCACGCATATACACAATGTCACCAATCAAATTCGATTTAAACTTAAACTTTTTATATCGTAGAAAACCTTCCCGCCCCGGTAGATTATCCCATTCAAATAGGGCATAACGCGCATCACTAGTATCAAATAGGTCCTTAAAATAGGGATCTGCCATAAAACTATAGTAATAGGATCCTGCCGACGATACATCCAAATAATGAAAAGTATAACTTGCCACATTTTGCTCGTTTGTCTGTTGATGCCCCCAAATCCACTCGCTATTTCCAAGATCATTAAAACCTGTCTGATAATCTGACGGAGTCATTAAGTTATATTTCTGAGCTGCTTTTTCAGCATACGCTGCGGCCAGTTTCCACTCACCTACCTGCAAATAGGTTCTCGCAAGCAGACCATACACGATATCCGCATTGATTTCGTATTTATCCGCTCTGCCAGCAGAAGCCAACAAGCTTTCACTGTCTTTGAGATCTTTCAATATAAGTTCGTACACTTCTGCTTGTGTTGACCGTGATTTTCCTTCAGTCGATAGTGTACTGGGTTCGGTATAAATTGGAACAGATTTCGCATTTTTATCCTTGAGGTAACTGAACTGGTAAAAAGTCGCCAGGTTTAGATAAGAAAACGCGCGCAATGCTTTCGCTCTTCCCTTCAATACATTCTTGGTTTCAGCAGGTCCTTCAGCACCATCTACTTTTGCAATGACATTGTTCATGTTATCGATCACCTTATACAGCATAATCCAAAAAGAATTAACGCGATTAGACCGATTGTTTGTTAATTCGGTGAATGCATACGCATCGCGATAACCATATTTGGTCGTCACCGCAACATCACTTCCCATGGCATCACTTGTACGCATTACCGCCGTATAACCTGGATTGGCATAAGTAAAATAGGTATCATTTAAGTACTTCCAGGTTCCGTTGATAACCGTAGCAACATTGTCGGTATTTTTAAACACTTCGCCTTCCGGCACAGCGGTCGTCGGATCTAACTCAAGCGCATCCTTACATGATGCATTTACTAGGGAGAGCGCCAATATAATATATACAATTTTTAGTTTCATGATTTTCATTTAAATTCTCAGATTAACAATAAGGCGTTAAAAAACAAGCTGAATACCACCAGAGATTGTTCGCATCGCCGGATAGCGAAAATAGGTCGCCCCATTTACCGTCTGCTCCGGATCCATTCCTTGATGACCATAAAATGTCAATAGATTTTCGGCGGTTGCAAAAACACGAAGTTTTTCTACGCCTATCCTCTTCAATAAATCCGAAGGTAATCTATAACCTAAACTTACATTTTTAAGGCGTGCATAAGTGCCACTGTAAAGAAAGCGTGTGGACGAAGAAGTCCAATTCAAGTTATCAGTTGTCAACTTGGGCACATCGGTCTCCGTATGCTCAGGTGTCCAGCGCTCAAGGATCTCCTTGGACCAAGCACGTCCTGGATTATTACCGCTATGCATAAGCTGAATATAATCGTTATCCAATATCTGTCCACCCAAACTAAAACTCAATAAAGCAGACAAATCAAAATTTTTGTAGGTGAAACTGTTTTGAATCCCGCCGACAAGATCTGGCAATGAAGTCCCGGCAATAAAATTACCGGCCTTACTGTATTCCGAAGTTTTTTCACCTGTTTT
>JBMAAL010000018.1:0-64689 GCA_050281725.1 Sphingobacterium sp.
CCGACAAGATCTGGCAATGAAGTCCCGGCAATAAAATTACCGGCCTTACTGTATTCCGAAGTTTTTTCACCTGTTTTATTACCATCCTTATCAGCAGTATACCATTGCGGCAGACCGTTATCTGGATTTACTCCAGCCCATTCCGGCAGATAAAAATCATAGATACTTCCACCTACACGCAGGAGTTTATTACCTGTGATGATCGGTTTATTGTCTTTCGGCAATGCTGTTATCTTATTTTTATAATGGGAAAGGTTGATATCCAAATTCCATTTAAAATTAGCATTGCGGACAGGGACGGTACGGATATCCACATCAATACCTGTATTTTTCAACGCGCCAATATTCGCATCATAACCTGTATACCCTGTCGAATAAGCCATCGGCATTGTAAATAGCAAATCTTTACTTCGACGGTTAAAGTACTCCACGCTTAACGACACCCGGTTCTCAAAAGCGGATACGTCAACCCCAACATTCAAATTAAGGTTCGACTCCCATTTCAGGTCCGGAGTAGCCAGCCTGCCGGTATAGGTACCGCCCTTACCTAAGCTGTTGGCAATCGTATAAAGTCCTTTATAAGCATAATAGGTTCCCAGATTATCATTTCCCTGCCCACCATAACTCGCTCTTACCGTCAGCTGATCAATCGTGGTGTTATCCTTCAAAAATTCTTCCTGTTTCAGCTTCCAGGAGCCACCTACAGACCAGAATGTCCCCCATCGCTTATCCGGAGAAAAACGGGATGATCCGTCGGTCCGTAAGGAAGTTGAAAAATAGTATTTGTTATCATAGTTATACTCCGCTCTTCCCAAAAAACTCAGTAACCTATAATCGACACTGGATCCTGTAAAATTATTAAGTTGTGATGCAGCAGCAGGTTCGTCAAAATAAGGAAGTACAAACTGTTGTCTGCTACCATTTATATTACTGCTGTTAAAATCATAGTATTCCTGTCCGGCCAGAACATTGAGGGAGTGTAAACCAAACTGCTTTTCATAAGTCAGTAAGTTATTCCAGATCTGTGCGACAGTACGTACATTTGAGCGATATACATAACCTCCGGTGTTCACACCATCGCCCAACAATGGATTAGTGTAGTCGTGCGTATTTCCATTGAGATAATCAAGACTATAAGTCGACTTAAACTTTAAGTTTTTAGAAAACAACACTTCCAGATAGGTTCGCGCAGATAGATTTTCGCGGCGGATATCATTTCGATCCAAAGGAAGAGATGCTGCCAAATTATTACGTGGAGTCGCACCACTTGGACGATATTCTCCAAAATCGTAAATCTTGTTTCCGGCTCCATCAAGGACATATGAGCCATCCGCATTCCGCTCATAGTACGGATAAAAAGAAGGGACTAATCTTGTAAAATTGATGATGTTAGCCGTATTACTGTCTTCAGACTGCGGATATTTTTGTTGTGTACTGCTACCACCTATATTCAGACCTACATTTAACCAAGACTTGACTTTACTATCAATATTCGCACGCAGATTATAGCGTTTAAAGCCCGATTCAATTGCAATTCCTTGATCATTGAGATAACCTCCTGAAATGTAGTAGGTACTCTTCGCACTACCACCGCTAAACCCGAGGTCTGCCTGTGTACGCACCCCAGTACGTTGCAATACGTCGGTCCATGGATCATTCCAAAGCGTTTTCGCTCCAGCAACTAATTTACCATCTACACCGACCGGCTGTGGGTATTGACTGCCGTAAGGATTGATATTTAAATCTGTCAATACGGTCTTACTTGCATTGGACGCAGCTTGCTCTGCCGTAAGGCCATTTGATAGGTTTTTATTTCTTAAAGCTTCCCAATAGAGCTGAAAATATTCATCGGTCGACACCTGATCATAGTCACGAACTGCACGTGTTGAATAGCCCTGTGTAAAATTGAGATTAATCTTGGTGTTGTCGGAAGTCACTCCCGACTTTGTGGTAATAATAATCACCCCATTCGCCCCTCTTGAACCATAAAGTGCACTTGATGCTGCATCTTTTAAAACAGAGATGGACTGAATGTCATTCGGATTGATGGAGTTAATATCTCCCGCATAGGGACTACCATCCAACACGATCAAAGGTGCACTGGAGGCATTGATAGAGCCGATACCCCTAATACGGATGGCTGCTTCAGTACCTGGCTGTCCCGAGGACGCCACGGACTGTAAGCCCGGTACCTGTCCTTCTAATGCTTTGGTAATATTTGACACTTGTCTATTTTCGATCGCTTTGCTGCTTACTGTACTGACCGACCCCGTTATGTTTGTACGTTTGGCAGTACCGTAAGCCACGACCACCACCTCTTCCAGATCTGTACTGGAGGGTTTCAAGGATAATGTTAAGTTTGTACTTGTTGGTTTTAGCTGTTGAGATTCATAACCTACAAAGGAAAATTCCAATACAGGTAATACGTCACCTGTGACATTGATTGTAAACTCTCCTTTTGAATTCGTTAAGGTTCCTTGATTTTGCCCCGAAATGCGAACATTTACTCCAGGAAGTAGGTGACCGGTATTGGCATCAACAACTTTTCCTTGTATAGCCCGCTGCTGAGCATACAACCTGTTCATATTGACACCTGATAATGCTATCGCAGCAATAGGAATGTATTTAAGTTTTGCGTACATCGTAAGAATGCTTTACTAAATAAGTTAAGTGTGATTAAATACAAAAAACACAGTGGCTTCTTGCATCCAATAAAATCTACCTATCAAGTAGTTTTTATTGGAATGCAAATATATAATAAAATCTATTGAATTAATAGATTTTATTATATAAAAACACAAACAATTATAAATAAGGTATTTAAAATTAAGAAATAAGGTTTTAAAAATTATTTAGTAAGCTAACTCACTATTATTGATCAAGCCATTTTTGAAACTTCGGGGATCGTTCCTCACTAACAATGACCACAATTCCTGCTGGAGTTGAGGGCATTAGCTCTAACTTGATTCGATTTCGACTAATCTTTAACATGGACTGGATGGCATCTATCCGAACAAGGAATTTCCGATTGATCTGAAAAAAAACTGTGGGATCCACCTGTGAAACGAGACGTGTGATGGTATCTTCAATAATATATGCAATTCCCGATCCTTTTTCTACGGCATACAGCTCTTTGTCTTCTGCCATAAAATAAGCAATATCAGCAATGGCCAGCGACTTTAAAAAATTACCGTATTTCACTAGAAAGCGCTGTTTGAGCCGAGGTTCTACCTTGGGTAGTAGCGGTTCGATACGTTTCATGATCTCCGCCAACTCTTCGCTGTCGAAAGGTTTTAACAGATAGGCATAACCCCTATTTTGGAAGGCCTCCAATGCATATTGTTCGTAAGCAGTCGTAAAAATCAGTGGTACATCGATAGATACTTGCTTAAAAATTTCGAAGCTCAGCCCATCCATCAGGTGAATATCCATAAAAATCAGGTCGAATTGATTTCTACTGATCGTCGTCACCGCTTCCTGAACCTCCTTTGCATTGGTAAAGATCAGTTCGCTTTCTCCATAGAGCGCAGTCAACATTTCCTTTAAGCCTACAAAAGCCCAGTCTTCGTCTTCGACAATCAGTATTTTCCATCCCATGGGTTGAATGTAATAAAAAATCCATTTCCTAAAAAGAAAATGGATTAATATATATATAGGATTTAAAAAAAACGATTATTTCAACAGATCAGGATTATTATTGATTGCCTCCTGTGGATAACGAATCACATAACGTGGATCGTTCTGTTGCAGGGTTACCGTCCTACCGAAACTGCTGTGTGTGATCGCCGGTCTTGTCGTCCGTTTTAGATCGTACCAGCGTAATCCCTCCAGCGCTAGTTCACGCTTGCGTTCCAGCATAACCGCATCTAGTAATTGGTCCTTTGACAAACCTGCGTCAGCCTTCGTCTCTTTGGAATATGCCTCTGCTGTAAATCTGTTTTTCTTTAGAGCAGACAGATATTTTAGTGCTTCCGTTGTATTTCCCAGACGAACGTAACATTCGGCCATCGTCAAATAAAGATCAGCATTTCTAAAACTCACATTAAAACGGTTGTCTCCACCTTTGAGGGATACATAATCGCCCCCACTTTTTTGGAAGTAACGACCTTTTCTCAAATCGCCTGCTAAATAACTGTCTAATAAGGCCGGTGAAATAAAGGAACTTGTACGCACTCCGGGAACAGATACTTTTTCCAAAGCCATAATCATCTCTGCGGATTCAAAATCATTCGGAAGTAGGCTTCCAGCAACATTCAGATCAACCAATTTGTCATTTATAGCCAAAGCTTTTTTAGCAGCATCAATTGCTTGCTGCCACTCGCCGCGATATAAATGAACGCGTGAGGCCATGGCAAAAGCAGCGCGTTTACTAAAGCGATAATTAACGCCTTTTACCTGATCATCCACGGTCAGTAAGGTTGTCCCTTTTTCCATGTCAGCCATGATCTGCGAATAAGACTCTCCAATGGTCGCGGGAACAAAACGCTGCTCCAAATCAATCTTTGTCGATAAAGGAACGCCCCGAAGCCCTGCATTGCTCGCCGAATAGACCTCACTGTAAAGATTTAACAACTCAAAATGAGCATAAGCACGCATCAGATAAGCTTCACCCTTGATTTGGTCCACTGCTGCATTGCTAGCCAACTTTTCATCGATTGTACTAATGACCTGATTGGTATAAAAAATACTACTATAAAATGTCAGATAGGGATAAGCAATTGTTGTCGGATCAGGATTTTGGTCATTCCAAAGATAGATATCTTTGGTTCTAGCGGCATCAGTCGAACTTTCATCCAACAATAGCTCATCTGTACGCAAGGACAAATAGGACTTATGTGCAGGAAAGTTTGCATAACTACTTGTCATTAAACCTCTAAAATCACTTTCCGAAGTAGGAATAACCGTTCCTACCGGTTTTATATCTAAATATTTATCGCAGGAAGTCAATGCACTCGCTGCCATGATCATTCCAAAATAAACTATCTTTTTCATGTTATAAATCAATTAAAAGAATTAAAAACTCGCTGACAGACCAAATGCAAAAGACTTGCTGATCGGCTGTGCATAATAATTACCGTAAGTTTCAGGATCAAAATATCCGTCATAATTTGCTCCAAAGACAAATAGGTTACGTCCTTCTACATTCACGCGTAAATTGCTTGTACCAATTTTTTTACTTAGTGCAGCAGGGAGTGTATAACCTAAACGAATGCTATTGATGCGGACATAGCTCATTTTCTTTGCCCAAATATCATAGAGATTGAATGATTTAATTGGATCATTGCTTTCCAACCAAGCATAGGCCATCCAGCGATCATTGAATTCAGAACTTATGCTTCCCAAAGCAGGCATATTACCACCCTCTTGCAGTGCCTTCAAAAGATCTGTTGTATAATTCTGACCACGGTCTACCAGAGCCGGATTATAAGTCGGTGTACGACTTACCCAACGCTCCAAATTAAACACAGCAGAAATTGCGAGATCAAAGTTAGCATAACGGAAACGGTTGGTCATTCCGCCGATAAACTTCGGATCTTTACTACCCTTGTATTTAAATTTAGAACGGTATTCTGCAGCGGTCATATCGGTTTGTGAAATATAACCTGGCAAAAACTCCGCCCATGGATCATATAATCCAAAAAACTGCTCAAAGCTCGAAACGGATCCATCCTGATTTCTAAACTGCATTACCCCATCTTTATCCAAACCAGCCGTTTCCAATACGTATAGGCCATTAATTGGACGCCCTTCCTGTGTTTCAAGCGCATAAGCTTTTGGATCAGCGAGTACTTTTAATAATTTATTACTATTGTGGGCAATATTAAAGTCCGTTGACCAGGAGAATTTATCCGTTTGGATCTGACGGCTTGATATCGTCAATTCTACGCCTTGGTTTCTTGCCGAGGCCCAATTAACTTTTACGTTTTGGAAACCGTTTTCCAAAGGTATTGAGCTATAATCGATTAAGTCGGTACTCTTTCTGTTATAATAATCAACCGTAATATTTAATCTGTTTTTCCATAGGCCTAAATCAATCCCAGCATTATAAGATTGCGTCTTTTCCCAACGAAGTTTATCATTAGCAGGCATATCAACAAATACAGTTCCTTCATTATTACCTGGCAACATTGTAATGTTATTATAAGAACCAACAATAAAAGGATAAGTATTGCGATCAATATTTCCTTGCGTACCGTAAGACGCACGCACTCGGAGATCAGACAAAGCGGTTTTCCCTTTAATAAACTCTTCCTCTAACACATTCCACGATCCCGAAACAGACCAAATCGGTAGAAAACGATATTTGGGATCAACACCAAACATATTAGAACCATCTTGTCGAATACTTGCATATACATTGTATTTCCGATCAAACGTATAGGTCGCATTCCCATAGAATGAGGCATATGAGCTTTCTACAAATCCTTTTTTATACTGTACAAACCTTGAATCATTTTGGTAGGTACTATTTGGAAAAACAAGTGTTTGCGTCGTCAATGTTGCCGGATTGTACCCGAAACCCTTCGTTGTTACGATTTCACTCTTGCTCCGTCTCAGTTCCGTTCCTCCCATCAATTCCAGCTCATGGCGATCGTTCCAGGTTTTGTTGTACTTTAAATAAGTTTTCCAATTGTATTGAAACACGCTATTATTGGAATTTTCAATTGTTCCACCAGTAGGCAAAAAATACTTGTTTGTCTTGCTGGCGGCATCATAATAGCGGGTAGCAGCACGCAATTTTCGGGTGTTATAACTTTCCTGATCTGCAAATTTTTCAGTTTTATTTTCATCAAATTGCAAACCAAGCTCTGTTCTCAGGGATAACTGTGGTAAAATAGCGTATTCCAAATAACTGATTGCTTTCAGTGCTTTATTTGTTAACGTGTATTTGGTATTATCACGCTCTTCAATTGCGTTAAATGGGATATAAGTATCTCTTTCAAAGCCCTCGATATCTGGATCATAGTTGAATTTCCCAGATTGATCATAAACTGAAAGATATGGATTGACCGAACGCACATAATAACTTGGGTTCGTGAAAGCATCCCGATCCTGAATCGGATTTTGTCTATTCGAAACTGATCCTAATATATTAATACCAGCTTTAAACCGATCGTTGATTGTAAAATCGTTATTTAGCGTCAATGAATAACGACGAAGATCTACCGCTTTTGTAGCACCTTTTTCATCGTACAAACCTGTTGACAAATAATAGCGATGCCCATCATTACCGCCTGAAATAGACGCGGAATACTGTTGATTGACCGCCTGACGGTATAATTCATTCCCCCAATCCGTCTGTTGTGTGCGCAATTGACTAATCGACTGCTGTACTTCCGGTGACAAAGCTGCTAAACCACCAGTGCGATAAGTATCCAATGCATTTGCTTTATTTAGGATCCGCATAACAGCGCCCTTATCCGTACGATAATTGAGATCCGTACGATTGGCCATCAATAACTCAAAATCCACTTTTTCATTGGCATCCATCAGATTGAGTTTACCGAAATCCGGACGTTGCGTCACAAAGGTATTTGCTGACACCTGCAATTTTGCAGGACCAGATTTCCCTCTTTTTGTGGTAATCACAATGACCCCATTTGCGGCCCGGGCACCATAAATTGAAGTCGCCGCAGCATCTTTTAAAACGGTAATATCGGCGATATCATCAGGATTGATGCCTGCAATAGGAAGATTTGTCAAACTATTAAGATCATCTTTCTCTATTCGGTTTGGCATTGCCGTACCTTCAATGGGCAATCCATCAATTACCCATAATGGATCTTGTGTGCCATTGAGTGATACTGTACCACGGATACGAATCTGAGGAGCACTATTGGGGCCGCCACTAAAATTGCTCAACTGCAAACCTGCCACCTGACCGGCCAACATTTCGTCGATCGATGAAACTCCGGTTTGTTTGATATCAGCGACATTGATTTTATTGTAAGCCGTCGTATTCTTACGTTTTTTGATATCCGTATAACCTGTTACGATCACCTCATCCAAAGATTCACCACTTGGCTGAAGCAAGATTGTCTTATGATCCTGAAATACCGGCACCTGAATACGCTGATACCCGACATAACTAATCGTTACATATTTTAAATTACTAGGCACTTTTAAGCGAAATTCTCCAGTCGCATCGGTCAATGAACCCAATGCCGACTGCTGCACCTGATTAGGTACACCGATATCTTCTGCTACTGCCGAACTTTCAACGACAACCGTCGCCCCCACGACCGGTTTTAACGTGACCGCATCCAAAACCTTTCCTTTCAGTTCCCTGGATTCCTGCGCATGCGCAACGTGCACACACATGAAGGTCAACGGTATTAAAAACTTATTCATTTTGGTAGATGTTAATATATTAGTTTAATTCTAAGGTATTTGCAATACGCAATAAAAGATCCATGTAATGCGATTTCGTCGTCGCATCACCAGTCCGTTGCTTTTGTTTCAACAACTGGTAAATCTCATATAATTCAGCTCGTTTATACGTCAGCATATCGGACGTGCGTATCATGCCGGTGACATGTACATTCCGCAGTCCAGCTTGTGAAGAGGATGCATGCTGCGGATGTAAACATAGATCTGGCTGTGTTCCTTCCATCAACTGCTCAATACCTGCCAGTTTCTTCGCATTTAGTTTCTCCATCGATTTGTTGGTAGAGACCATCAGCACATCGACATAGTTTTGTTGCAGCATCCGTGTTTTAAGATCCAACGATTGTCCACTGATGGTTTTAGCAAAGACCGTCTGACGTACAGCAGTTAGAAACTCAGGCGCACTCCATGCTTTCTTACTCCCGAAAAGATTTTCCATCTCAACCATACGCAACAAACGTTCATCATTGACCAGTTTATACAACATAGCGTATTGAAATTCACGTTGTAAGTTATAAGGAGCATACTCAAATGGTCCTATCGGAGAATCTTTCAATGGAAAAGTTTTTGCCATCAGCTTTTGGACGAACAACCACTCAGGCATATAAAAGACATTTTTCTTTAGATATTCCAAAGCACGTACCTGCTTTTCTTTGGGTACTGGACTATAGGCATCTTTTTGATCACCCAAAACAGCATTTTCGAGGTAAATACCACCGATATTATTTAAAACATGATCAGCATAAGCATACCATTGTCCGACTACACCCATATATAATTTACCGGCACGGTAGTAATCATCACCCACATTAGTCGTCCAGTTGATAATATTAGGCATCATGCGACGCAGATTTAGCATACCATATTCGCCAGCTTTCATGGCGTCATCCCCAAGATCTTCCGATTGAGCCCGCGGATCAACGATATTTTTAGCATCTTGCTGTTCACCGTAATGATACATAGGATCATGTATATGGCTGTCAATTTCCTTTCTCAGCAAAGGGATCTCTTCCCAAGGTTGCGTTTTGCCATACCAACGGTAAGCCCAGCCAATGGCATACTTGTCGTAAGCACCGATCACGGGAGTGATCTGTTCCACACCATCTTCAGGTTGCGCTACATAATTGAAACGGGCGTAATCCATAATGGAAGGAGCTGTCCCCCCCATTTTAGCGGTAAAGCTTTTGCTACGCAACGAATCAACAGGAAAACTTGCCGAAGAGCCCATATTGTGCATTAATCCGAGCGTGTGCCCAATTTCATGGGAAGAAACAAAGCGAATAGCATGCGCCATTTTCTCATCGGAAAAAACATTAGCACGTACTGATGTATCGACGATACCAGTCTGTATACGCATCCAGCTGTTCAAAATAGTCATGACGTTGTGCCACCAGATCACGTCAGCTTCCAATATCTCCCCTGAGCGTGGATCAACAACGGATGGCCCCATGGCATTAGCCTGAGCAGATGCTGCGTATACAATAGAAGAAACATTAGCGTCGTCCGGATCAAATTTGACACTATCAGGCTGCTGTTTGGCCAGAATTGCATTTTTGAAACCAGCAGCTTCAAAGGCGACCTGCCAATCATGTACGCCATCAATAATAGCCTGACGCCACTGTTTTGGTGTCGCCGGATCCAAATAAAAGACAATCGGTTTCTTTGGTTCGACCAACTCCCCTTTTAGATACCGCGCTTTATCTTCGTCACGCGGTTCCAAACGCCAGCGATTGACCAAATTTTTCTTATCCAGTTCTTGTTGTTTATCATTAAAATACCAACGCGGTGAAGTAAAGAAACCTACTCTTGGATCTGCAAACCGTGCGACCATAGGCGTTTCAGGCAGTTCGTAAAGGTTACTTGTAATTTCTAACGAAACCGGTACAGATTCATTACCTTCGGTCACCTTGGTAGAGAATACAGACTTCACAACGATATTATTCGCATAGGATTTGATATCTTCAACTGTAGATATACTGGTTTTAGGTGAAGTTCCCAAACCCAAAGAAGTAAATATATCTGTAAAGCTCTTTTCAGAACCATCAAATACCTTATTGACTTTGATTACAACAGCACTTGAATCTTTTGAATAACTTTCAATTTTAAAAGATTCAATATAAGAAGGGCGGTAATTATCATATACCGAAGCGGCTATTGCGTCACCTTTAGGGACTTCAACCTGAGGTTTAATCTCCGAAACCCACACCTCTTTCTTTTCCTTGCGGAGGGTAAACCGGATGACCTTATTTTCATAATTCATTCCTTTGTTCACCCCGGCCTCATTTAAAGCCAATGGAACGGAAGACAGCTTCTGTATCAACAGAATATCCTGCCCCATTTTTTTCAATGGAATTTCAAAATAGTAATTATTTTCCTTACGGATCACCGTAAACATACCAGTATCAACCCGGGCATCTTTAAACAATTTGTCGTACGCAGCTGTCGTATCTTTCTTGGCAATAGAATCTTTAGCGGAAGTAACCGTTTCTTTTTTTCTCAAGCCTACTGTTTGCAAGATTGAACAAGATTGCATTAGACCAGCGGAAAATAAAAGACCTATGGCTAGCTTAGTGTAAGTGTTTTTCATCAAATAAATATTTTGAGCCCCTGTTTTCAAAGGTGATAAATGAGCTCGTTGCACTCCATATGTTTTTCAAAAGTGATGACGGATCATCAAGCTATTAGCTCGTGTTATCTATAAGCTAATTTTAGCTTAAGCAGAACGATTAGAAAGTAATTTTGTCTATTCCAAGCAGGTCAATCCCAAGTCATTCATACTTAAAACTTATGTTATTTGATCGGATAGGATTAGGCTAACCACGAACTAATATTTCTAGATTAGGAGCCAAATTTGTTAAAAATATTATACAGAATAGTATGCAAAGCGACGAACACGCAGTTTAAAGGTATGAACACGCACTACAAAAACACGAACACGTAAACCGACCATCTTTTATTCTTCATTTTCAACTGGATGAGAGAGGTAAGTATACCGAAAAAAAGCCCGATTCTGTCCCGTACCGAAAGCCTGACATCGCATAATAACGATAGATGGATGCCAAATAATTAAGTCCATACCCCTCACCTTCAAGCTCTGCCCCCTGTCTGGGCTGCCAGTTATTGCGAATCTGCAGCGCATGTTCTTCAGTAAGGTAAATGATCTGAATCTTCAACGGATGTTCGATCGAAATACGGGTATGCTTAATCGCATTTTCTACCAGCATCTGCAGGCCTAAACGTGGAATTTTCCGATCCAAACATGTTGCTGGTAGCTGAATTTCCATATCACTTAATGCCGCTCCAAACCGCACCTAATGCAAAAAGAAATAGGCTTTGGCTAATTCCAGTTCCTCCCCCAATGACGACCATTCGGCTTCATCTGTACGGAGCATCTTCCGATAGACTTTTGTCATCTTGCCAATAAAAGACTTAGCAAGGTCATTGTCCTTTCCAATCAGGTATTGAAGCGACCCAAATGTATTGAATAAAAAATGTGGATTGATCTGCTGCCGCAGCTGAACCAGTCGCATCTGCGTATATTCATTCTCCTGCGTCAGGGACTGCAATTTCAGTTGTTGAATCTTGCGACGCTCCATAACATTGAAATAGATCAATACCATCGTCACCAACATCAAGCCCACACCAAGCAAGATACTATAGGTCAACAATTCCTGAATTTCTTCTTCGATACTCAACAAGAGAACATACACCTTGATTTCACCACCAACAAACAGAATGTTACAAGGATAGGAATTGACCATAACGTCCAGCTGCAGAAAATCAGATTTCACAATCTGTCCTTGCTTTGCAACTGCTGTACCGGCCCGTTTACCCCACTTTCGATTATCTGGAGAGTACACACATAGTCTGCGGTCGTCATAAATCTCAAAATAAGCCCGTCTTCCGAAATTGAGTTTCGCAAAATAGGCATTCAACTTTTCTACATCCAGATAAATGTGGTATAGTCGGTGATTTATTGTCCTTGTCCGTAACAAGGTAAGTATTCGCTGATTAACAGGGTCCATTTGTCCAACCGGTAGAATGACCAACAGCGAGTCAGCACTTTCTTTTGGATCAAAAGCGGGCTGATCCAAGATCTTCTTTTCCGTAAGGAATAGATCCTGCTGCAACAATTCCAATTGCTTTTTGACAAGCAACATATTCTCATCTGCAAAATCGATCAGTATCCTCTTCTTAAGACGATCTACCTTATGATGGATAATACCGAGCAAGCCTCCCCCAATCAACAACAACGCCAACAAACAAACAATGAGGATGATACTATTCTTCTGTTCGGCATTTTTAAATCGAAATTTCACGCCGCAAAAATACATGATTTTTTTTAAAAGCGTATGCAAACCTCTTCATAAGAAAGGCTTTAACACAGTCTCTTGTCAACGAAATACGACATAATCCAAGCCCTTTTCAAAATAAATGCATCATATAACTGAGATTAATAATAATTTTCTGACTTTTGTAACCACAAAAAATTACAAAGTGTCAAAAGCTACATTTATAAAGGTTGTGAAACGTATGACTATCGTTTTTGCAAGCATCATTGTCTTACTCCTTATCAGCATATTATCCATCCCCTATATATTCGAAAATGAAGTCAATAGCAAGGTTAAATCACTCGTAAACGAGCACATTACTGGTGAATTAAATTATGCAAAAGTAAGATTAACCTTCTTTGATCAATTCCCTTTGCTTACGGCATCGATGGATGATGTCTTACTAAAAGGGGCCGAACCTTTCAAAAACGACACACTGCTCGCTGCAAAAAAAGTCAGTTTTGGCGTGGACCTCATGAGTCTTCTCAAATCAAAAATTGTAATCGACAAATTTATCGTGAACAGCGGAAAGATCAACATTCTGGTAGACTCCCTGGGTAATGCCAATTACAATATTTATAAATCTAGCCCCGCGGATTCTACAAAAACACAAGACAATTCCGAAAGCAGTGCTTTAGCCTTCCAACTGATTAAGCTTGAAAAAACAAATCTCCATTATGAAGATCGCTCCATTCCGCTTCAGATAGAGGCAAAAGATCTGGAATATGAGGGTAAGGGAGATCTCATGTCAAATATCTTTGACTTGAACACGCGTGCGAAAATTGCATCCTTTTCATTTTCCTTTGACAATGAATTGTATGTAGACAAAAAGTCGATCGATGCCAATTTGCTAACACGGATCAATACCAACAATTTATCTTTCGTTTTCGAACGAAATGATATTAAAATAAATCAATTACCGGTTCGTTTCCGTGGATTGTTGTCTTTTATCTCCCATGGATATCACCTTGATTTTAAATTGAAATCTCAGGAAAGTACCCTGGCCGAATTACTTTCATTAGTCCCAAATAGCTACGCTTCCTGGATCAAGGACCTCTCCGTGAAAGGTACATCGGAGGTTTTTGTTAATCTAGAAGGTGATTATATTGTCGACAACAACAAAATGCCTAATCTTTCCCTGGGGCTCATGGTTAGCAATGGCTTTCTCGCTTATAAACAATCCACTAATCCGCTAACAGACTGGAACGCAAAATTAAGGATAGACTTGCCGGCACTGAACCCAGACTCGCTACAAATCGATCTGAAACAATTTGATTTTAAAGTTGCTTCAGGCTATTTCAATGCACAGGGCAACATTGCGGGGTTACACCCTGTAACCGTGCATGCCAACATAAAAAGTGATCTTAATCTCGATAAACTCCATGCCTCGCTACAGTTTCCCGATTTTTCTTTCGGTGGAAAATGGAATCTTGACGCAAAAATCGACGGAACATACGCCAAAGCTATTCGTAAGGTAGGACTTCAAAAACGCGAACAGGAATACATTGCATCCATTCCTACTTTTGATATCAAAAATACACTCGTAGATGGTAAATTTAAATTGGCAAACCTCCCACAGGGGTTGGACAAAATTGCCTATCGTCTGGAAGCAAAGGATCCCGATGGCCAATTAAAAAGTGCATCAATAGCAATCCATGATATTTCTGTTCAAGCACTTAGCAACTATATAAGGGGCTTTATTTCAATAACAGATTTTAATAAAATTGCGGTCAACTCGGATTTAAAGGCATCATTTAATTTAGCCGATATCAAAAAATTCTATCCAATTAAACAAGTTGAATTGGCGGGGTTGGTGGATGTCAACCTCATGGCAAAAGGCTATGTGGATCTCAAACGAAACATTTTTCCCGAAACCAATACGTCCATCGTGATGAAGAATGGATTGATCAAGTCAAATGACTATCCTATCCCGATGGAAAATATTCAGGTCGAAGCTTTTGTCAATAGCGAAAAAGGCTCACTTCGGGATCTGAATGTCAAAATCCTACCGGTATCATTTACATTTGCGGGTGAACCTTTTTTCTTGAATGCAGACCTCAAGAACTTTAATAATATTAAGTACAGCATACAATCCAAGGGTAAGCTCAATCTCGGCCCTATTTATAAACTCTTTGCATTGGACGGCACCAATGTCGATGGCTTTATCTATACAGATTTCAGTTTAAAAGGCTTACAGAGCGATGCCACCAATGGTCATTATAACCGACTCCAAAATAGCGGCCGGTTAAGTATTGGAAATATCCAAGTTCAGTCCGACATGCTTCCACAGCCTATTGCAATTAGAAGTGGGAACTTCAGTTTTAATCAGGAGAAAATGAATTTCGATAAATTTTTGGTAGCCTATGCGAAGAATGATATTTCCATCAAAGGATATCTCAACAATATTATTAATTATGCAACAAGTAGTCAAGCACCGTTAAAGGGTCAATTTACGCTCAGCAGCAAGAAAATCAATGTGGATGATTTCATGGTTTTCGGATCGCCATCCTCCGCGACAGCAGCAGGAACATCCGAAAGCGGTGTGGTTCTTCTCCCCAAAAATTTGGACGTTCAGGTCTTGGGGCTTGTCAATGCCATAGCATATAATAAAATGAATATCAAAGACTTCAAAGGTGATCTGCAGGTAAAAGACGGTAAGATGATTCTTCATAAGACAAACTTTGAACTAGCGGGACTGAAAGTAGACATGAACGGAAGTTATCGTCCCATAAATCCACGTAGAGCAAGTTTTGATTATGCTGTGAAAGCTGACAGCTTTGATATTCAACGTGCTTACAAAGAGATACCGCTGTTCAGAGAAATGGTTAGCTCTGCCAAAAATGCTTATGGCCTGGTTTCATTGGATTATAAATTGGGTGGCCTATTGAATGGCAATATGCAACCAGTAATGCCCTCTATCGTCGGCGAGGGATCCTTAACACTAAATCAGATTAAGTTCAGGGGCTTCAAGTTACTTAATGGAATTAGTCAATCTACTTCCAAGGAAAAATTGAAAGATGGCGAAGTGAAAAAAGTTGTTATTAAATCCCATATCAAAAATAATGTGATGACCATCGAACGCACGAAAATGAAAATGATGGGATTCAGGCCTCGCTTTGAAGGTCAAGTAACCTTAGACGGACGTATGAACCTAGGTTTTAGACTGGGCTTACCTCCTTTTGGAATCTTTGGGATACCTATGCGAATTACGGGCACTCCAGATAACTTTCACTTAAAAATGGGAAAATACAAAGAAGAGGATCTGGACATGGAAATGGATGACGAGGACAATAAAGTATATAAAGAATCTCAAAAGGTGCAAGAAACACAGGCTAAATAAATCCGCAATTAGTTCTAGTAAATTCAGTCGACACAATAGTGCTGAACTAAAAACGTTCTTTAAGATAACAGAAAAATTTGTTAACTTAAACAACGTTTTTAATTTCTGAAAGCTATGAGATATATACTAATTATACCCATTGCAATGCTATCCATCTGCAGTTGGTCCAGTTTCAATACCGTTAACGACCAGAGAAACCCCTTATATGGGAAAGTATTCCGTGAGATCAATGAAATTGCTGAATTAAAATCTTATACCTACACAACTGGCGCGCTTATTGAAACCGACAAGAATGCACAGGGCGACTATCGCTTTGCTGCCGGCTATTTTACAAATGCCAAAAATGGTGTTTGTATTTTGGAGGAATTGTTACCCGATGATAGCAAAGGTAAAGTCAAATACAGGATTTTGGATACCATCAATATCCAAAAACTGAAGCCCAACGAGCAACTCAGCTTATGCAACTGCAAGCAAGGTGACAAACCAAACAGCGAAATTATAGCCATTAGCCAGGTCGATGAAAGCAAAGAATATTTCGACAAAATCATCAAGGCATGGCGAATGGATACCAAAAGCCAAAAAATTATACCTTTAAAAGACACAAAAGGTATCAGCTGCCTCAATGAAGGCTATGGCATCTAGCAGCGACAGGATTTTTTTAAATCAATCCGTCAGCCTTCAACTTGTCAAACACATGCAAAACGCCAATGACCTGGATAGGTTCTTCCTGGTACTCTTGGTGTGAAAAATAACGAACGGCGCCAATCTCATTACTGGGTTCGATCTGTTCTGTTAATGGATACAGAAAACAATCCTGTTCCATGATAACCTCTGGCACAAGTCCGTACGCTGGGGCTGTTACATGACAATAGTACGAGATTTTATCCGGATCCAGATTGATATTTAACTCCTCCAAAATCTCGCGACGAAGGGACTGCAGAGCTTCCTCCCCCGCATCAATCTTCCCACCTGGCAGATACCATGCCTTTCTATTGTTGCTATACGCCAATAATAATTTATCTTCCTTAATACTCACTAAACCCGCCGTAGGCAAATACTTTGTTGTTGTCTTGAAATCCATTATAAGCTTTTAATGATTAAACACGCTGGATGTGAAATTACTTCTTTTACGACATTTATCAAAGCGCAACAGCTAATCTGGAGAATCCTTCATTAAAACTTCGTAATCAATCAATCAATCAATCAATCAATCAATCAATCAATCAATCAATCAATCAATCAATCAATCAATCAATATAGGAAACATCTTGGGCTAGCTTCTCTTTGTGCACAAGCCTCCGTAGACTCTTCAAAAATGTCTCCGCGTGATTCATGGTAAAACAGAGCGGCGGTAATAGGCGGAGGGTATAGCGTCCTGCATATCCTGTAAAAATCTTTTCAGAAAACAGCAATTCTTCCCGCAGTTGTTGAATATCGTTTTCAAACTCAACGCCAATCATCAAACCTTGCCCCCTCACTTCACTCACGCCATGAATTTTTCTTAATTCTGTCAACAGAAATTCACCTACTGCTGCGGCATTATCGATCAATTGCTCTTTTTGGATTACATCAAGTACGGCCAGAGCCGCTGCGCAGACCACATGACTACCACCAAAAGTAGTACCTAATTGCCCCATGACCGGCTTTATTTTAGGCGAAATAATTGTCGCCCCCATCGGGAGGCCATTTGCAATCCCTTTGGCCACCGTAATTAGATCGGCTTCTATCCCAGCATGCTGATGTGCAAAGAAAAGTCCCGTGCGCCCATACCCGCATTGAATTTCATCCAAAATAAGCATAGTCCCAGTTTTCGTGCAGATTGCTCTTACTTCTTGTAAGAAACTAGGACTTGCCCGATGAATCCCCCCGACACCTTGAATAGGTTCAATAATGACAGCACAGTATTCTTCGGTTTCCAATTGTTTTTTCAAACTGGAGATCTCATTGAAGGGTGTAAAGACAAATTGTTCACTGTCATTTAATGGCGCACGAATCGACCGGATATCTGTTACCGAAACCGCGGCTGAGGTTCTCCCATGAAACGCCTTTGACATCGCCAATACTTTCCTCCTTCCCGTATGGAACGAAGCTAACTTCAGTGCATTTTCATTTGCTTCAGCCCCCGAATTACTGTAAAAAACAGCATATGTCGGATAGCCACAGGCGCTACCCAAGCGTTCGGCCAAACGATCCTGAAGATCGTTTGTAACTGCATTTGAATAAAATCCGATCTTGTTCATCTGTTGTATAGTTTCCTCAACAACATGCGGATGGCTATGCCCAACAGAAATAACGGCATGACCACCATATAGATCTAAATAGGCCTGCTGCTGTTTATCATAGACAAAGCAACCAAGGGCTCGTTCGATCGCAATATCAACTTTCTCAAAAACGGGAAATGGTTTCATGAATGACTTAGAATTAGTAAAACTCAAAAATCCACTTAAATCCCCTTTCATTCCTAGTCCAAGATGGTTATTTATTACTAGTCCAGCCGACACAGGCAATAAACAAAATAACTCATCTTAAATAGAATAGCGCAGCACTGCTCATGCGCCATCTATCCAATGTATTTTAATCCTGCAGAACAATTGTATATTTGAACAATTACCCGATACAATAGCCTCATGCTTAGACCTTGGAATTTAACGATAGATATTGACAGATCCTCTTCAAAAGCGATTTACATCCAAATAGCGGATAACATTGCTGCTGATATACAATCAGGTCGACTGGCGAAAGGAACGGCCTTACCGAGTAGCAGATCTCTTGCAGCCCAACTAAAATTAAACCGAAACACGGTAATCGATGCCATACAGTTGCTGTTGAGCGAAGGCTGGCTGGTTAGTCAGGCACGCAGAGGTATATTTGTTGCGGCTCAATTACCTTATGGCTCTAACCTATATGTTGCACAACAGATCGAATTGTCTGATCATCAAGCCCCCTTACGCATTATATTCGATGACGGGAATCCAGACAGTAAGATTGCCCCGGTAGAACAGCTCGGACGTGCCTATCGTCAGATTTTTAAACGTAGCGCACGTTGGAAAATGATGGGCTATGCCGATCCACGAGGACATCTTGATTTTCGAGAAGAAATCGCCAATATGCTCAACATCGAGCGCAACATGCACATTGATAAAAATAAGCTATGCATCAGTCGTGGAAGCCAGATGGCCATGTACCTGGTCGCCCAATGCTTATTACGGTACGATGATTATATCTTTGTGGAATCCCCTGGATACCACTCAGCCTGGAAAATCTTTGAAAAAGCCGGTGCGCGATTGATTCCTATCCCTGTCGATACCGATGGTCTTATCGTTGATGAACTGCTCCCTCATTTATTAAAAAAAAGCAATATTAGGGCGCTATACCTTACCCCACATCGACAATATCCAACCACTGTCACCTTAAGCAAAGAACGGAGATCACAATTAATAGCATTATCCAACCAATATAACTTCACGATCATTGAGGATGATTACGATTACGAATTTCATTTTGAACAAGCGCCCTATTACCCACTCGCTTCACAGCAGGAACTGATCAATACCGTTTACATTGGTACACTGAGCAAAGTTGTTGCACCAGCACTCCGTATCGGTTATCTTGCGACGGGAAACGAGCAGTTACTCCAGCAGATTTCCGAACTTCGCTACATCATCGATATCCAAGGTGACAATATTATGGAGCAAGCTGTACTGGAACTCATCCAGGATGGAACAATTCGTAGACATATCCGAAAAGCAACGCAGCTTTACAAAAAGAAACGCGATTTTATGATCGCCCAAGTAGACAAATATCTGCAGGATCATGTGAACTATACTTCTCCACAAGGGGGATTGGCGGTTTGGCTTTCTTTTAAGCATCAAATCGACTGGGCATTTTTATCCCAAAAATTAGAGGAAAGATCAGTACATATACCGCATCCCGAAAACTACAGCAGAGAAAATATTTTTGGAGGAATACGACTTGGCTATGGATCCTTATCAGAGGAATTGATCGAAGAAGGAATAGTCATTTTGGCTGAACTTTTGGAACAGGCAAAACTTTCCTCCTAATGATTTGAAACACAAAAATAGCTAGACTATTTTCCAATTTGGACGGGCTTCATTAGATTAAAATTTCGAAAAAACAAGCAGATTCAATATTTAATTCCGCCTCATAAAGACCGATTAAAAGATTAGTATAGACAATATGTAAAAAACAGTTAAAAGTGTTGGCAAAACGTAATTTTTTGCCAAAAATCAATTTTTTCGCTTATTAATCGCATAAATTAACCGTAGTTTTACGGCGCAAAAAACACACTAGTAATTCCTCACAGGATCGCTATATAATAAGAGAGAATAGAGTACATTAATTTATGACTGAGAGAGTGCCCAGCAGGCCATATGCAGCAATAACTGGTATTGGCGGATATATTCCACCGAATAAGAGATCGAATACAGATTTGGAGCAGTTTTGCGATACATCCGATGAATGGATTATCAAACGTACAGGTATCAAGGAGCGGAGAATTTTAGAAGAAAATCTTGCCACATCAGACATGGCTGTAAAAGCTATACAAGATTTGGCAACACAATATCATAGAAATCTGAACGATGTAGATGCACTAATTGTAGCGACTTCTACACCTGATATGCCTATGCCGGCAACAGCAAATATCATTTTAGAAAAATTAGGTCTGACCAATGTTTGGGCTTTTGATGTCAATGCTGCTTGCTCTGGATTTTTATATGCCTTGGATATGGCTTCTGCTCTCGTTGAGACAGGTCGTTATAAAAATGTCCTCGTAGTCGGAGCGGACAATATCAGCACTTATGTCGATTTAAAAGACCGTTCGACCAATATTCTTTTTGGTGATGGTGCTGGTGTGATATGGCTTGAGCCTTCTTTAGAGGGCGGAATTATGGATGCCTATCTATGTAGCAATGGCGCGGGAAAAGAGTTTTTAAAAATCGAAGCCGGCGGTTCTTTGTACCCAATAGACAGTAATCTTCCTGTTAACGACAACAGATTCCTCAAACAAGATGGTAAAACTGTATTCAGACATGCTGTGCAGTCGATGAGCGATGCCTGTAATACGGTTTTGCAACGCAACAACTTACAGATTGAAGATATCAACTGGTTAATTCCACATCAGGCTAATCAGCGCATCATTGATGCCGTTGGACGTAGTCTTAATATACCTGAAGACAGAGCGTTGAGTAATATCGAATACTTAGGAAATACCATTGCAGCCACGATCCCGCTGTGTATCTGGCAGAATATCAAAAAAATAAATACCGGTGATTTAGTCATGTTAACCGCCTTTGGTGCAGGTTTCTCTTGGGGAGCCAGCATATTTAAATGGATGATTTAAGCGATCAAAAACTTTAGTCGTCATAAATTCACACTAAAATAAAACCCCAGTAATCAATGATTTCTGGGGTTTTTCTTTATTTCCCTCTACTAAAAACAGGTTAGCCATTGCTCAAGAACAATTGAACCTATCCACTGTTTACAGGCAGCACCGTGAACGAGAAAGAGATACGATAATGATAACACGAGGGCGAAACTGAGAACCCGGAGGGCAAAACATGAAAATACCTTGTAGACAAGGCCTAAATAACAAGTTATTTTTATATCCAATAATAGGGAGTTTATAGGGACTTCATTCGGACCTTATAGGGACCTCATTCGGATGAAAGCGGCTAAAGTCCGATTTATCTCCCAATAATCTACCAATAAAATCAGTATTATTTCAGAAACTGTCCTCCACTTATCCGCTCTTTTTATAGCACAAGAAAAGGGGGCTTTGCGATGCAAAGCCCCCTGTAAAAATTCAATATAAAATCTACGTTTTTAATAATTTAATGACAAACCCACACCAAAGCCCATATCACTATCATAATGTGTTCTAAAAGCCATATTTTTGGTGATGACATAATTTAGTCCAGCCATATATTCGAGGTCCGAGTTGACCATAAAATCGCCACGGATCCTTCTAGCGATCGGAATATCCTCACGCATAAGCTGTAATCGCACAATACCATCGTGATACACCTCCGCCTGAAAGTTGACCAACATGGGTAAGGTATACATAAAACCCAGACTTAAAGCTTTGCGACTATCTTTTTTATTGGTTTGTCCAAAGATATTTTTCTCATGTTCATCCTCCCCCATACGACGATAACGATAATCAAAACCTACAAATGGCATAAACCATTGCATTTTCCCAAAGTATCTACCCAAGTGGGTTTCCACTTCGTAACCATGCATATCATTATACCCCAAACGCCATTCTGAACCAAGCTGCCAGCGTGCATTCTGAAACATGGCCTGACCGTCATTTCCATTGGTAGCGAAATCATTTTGCGCCATAAAATGAGTCATATTACTTTCCATCTGTAATTCCTTATAGGCTTTAGCTTTGTCTGGAAGATAGGGATTTTTATAATCGTCCACAGCAAAAACGCGGTTCATCCCGGCCATCATATGATACAGGATGTGGCAATGAAAAAACCAATCTCCTTCTTCATTTGCCAAGAATTCAATCGTATCCGTCTCCATGGGCATGATATCGACCACATTTTTCAACGGCGCTTTTGCTCCTTTTCCATTTAACAATCTAAAGTCAAAGCCATGCAGATGTATTGGATGACGCATCATTGAATTATTATAGATGGTAATGCGCAATACCTCGCCCTTTTTTACAGGTATCTTATCCGTTTCAGAAAGAATTTTATTATCCATGCTCCATACATAACGGCTCATATTTCCCGTAAGGGTAAATTTGAGATCTCGTATCGGCGCTTCTTTAGGTAGTTCAGTCGCTTGAGGAGACTCCAGCATCGCATAGTTTAGCGTGACAATATCGCCCAATGCATTGGCATTATAACGATTGGGATCTTCTTCCATGTTCATTTGTCCATGATTCATACCGCTATGTTTACTGTGATCTACTTTTTTCTTTCCATCACCTGTAATTTCGGGATACATTACCACATTCATATCCATCTGGTTCAGACTCATCTTCATGCCCATATCATTGAGATCCCCATTCATCTTCATCATATCGTTCATCATCTTCATGCCCTCAAAATATTTAAGACGGGGAAGTGGGGAAATCAACTGTTTGACGCCATTTCCGACAAAATAACTGGCAGACTGTGTTCGATCTTCTGTTGTTGCCATGAATTCGTAAGCTGTACCTTCATTTGGTATCGTTACAACGACATCATAAGTCTCCGATACGGCAATCATTAATCGATCGACCTCCACCGGAACCACATCATTCCCATCATTGGCAACAACGGTAATTTTTCCGCCTGCATAGCGCAGCCAAAAATAAGACGAAGCACCGCCATTGGAAATTCGTAAACGCACTTTATCTCCTGCTTTCAAAGCTTTACCATTCACCGACTTTAAATCCGTGGAATGCGCACCGTTCATCAACACCTTATCATAATACACATCACTGACATCCATCGCCAGCTGACGTTTCCATTCATTCGTGACTTTCGTCTTAAACTTTCCTTCTTTAATTGCTTCGACGTACGATTGTGTAGACCCTTTTTTTATCGCGGCCCAATCATTGGCCGTGTGTAGCATCCGCTGAATGTTATCGGGATTATAATTTGTCCATTCACTCAATATGACCGGAATCGTGGGTAAATCATCAATTCCTTTTCGGAAAGTCTTATCATCTGCACGCTTGTTGAGAATAAGGCTACCATACATACCGATTTGTTCCTGCAGGCCTGAATGCGAATGATACCAATGTGTACCGTGTTGAATTATCGGAAAACGATAGGTATAAGTCGAATTCGGCTTTATAGGTTCCTGCGTCAGGTGTGGCACACCGTCTTCTTTATTCGGCAGAAAAATACCATGCCAGTGCAGCGACGTACTCTCCTTTAACTCATTGTGAACAACGATTTCCGCCGTATCTCCTTCAGTAAAAGTCAGGGTAGGCATTGGAATCTGTCCGTTTACAGCGATTGCCCGTTTTGATTTGCCGGCATAATTGACAATGGTATCCCGTACATAAAGGTCATGACGAACCACTTTTTGGGCCAGCACTGTCAGTTGTGTCATCAATAGTAAGACAACCGTTAATATATTACTCTTTTTATACATGTTCATTCATTTAATTCATTAGTATTCCATTTCCCTTCGGTCCTACGCCATATTGGTAGACCAGTCTAGCGCCATGATGCCCCGTGATAAATAGTGTCACCGATAAACTGATCAACAAAATCAATATCAAATAGTTTATCCAAGCACCTGTATCTTTTCGCAATCCAACAAAATACAGGACTGTAGTACTACTTGCAAGCCAAAAGCTGATCCAGGCAAAACGTTGATGGATCTCAAAAACCGCGAAGGCCTTTTCATCTGCATCGCCTGAAATATGGGTTGCAGTCTGAATTGCAGCAAGAGCTCCAAGCGTTCCCAGTAATAACAATCCAAAAGTTAGCACAGTGAAAGGACGTCGATATTTTTTTAACAATAAGGCACCTATATGACTAATCAAGGCCATCAGCAAGAGTACAATCGGAAAATGTACCAATAGTGGATGTAAACTGGGCAGTCCTTCGAATAAGCTTTTCATTGTCTTAATGTATTGTTTCTACGATAGATCCACAGGTGGCCATTGATTGACCTAAATAAGGATTTTCAATTTTCTTTTGTGTACTCAACCAATTTGCTCCTTTTCCATCACGATACATAGGGCAGTGTTGATAATAGACTGCAACTTTGGGTTTGACAGATTTCATCAACACATACATATTTTTCGAAAGGGTCACAAAGTGCTCTCGCTGATGTTCATTTTCTTTAATCCCAGCAATATGCTCTGTATCGAAAGCCAATTTCCGTTGGTATTCCTTCCAAAGTTTTGCTTGAACAGCATCCAATTGTTCGTTATTAACTTTTTCAATGGCAGCCTGGATTCCTTTCGCTGCTGTCTGTGCAGCCGCTCCATTATCCTTAACCAATGCATCTTTCAGCGCGAAATAGGCGCTGTATAAGCCTGTAAAAGGATTGCTAGCTGTTGTTAGATCAACTTGCTCCGCCGATGGTTCTATTTTTGCAGCCATATTATTTACACTGGCCGTCTCTTTAGTCAAAGCGGTATCGCCTTTGTCGACAGCCATCGTTGCGGTATCTGCAACAACAGGGGCCGTATGTTCTGCTTGTGTATTTTTCGATGTTGAATTGTTGCATGCAACGAATATCAATGCGATCGCCACAATTAGCATAAACTTTTTCATAATTAAGTGTATTTATAGGTTTAGATTTTTAATATAATTTCGATAGTTTGTTTCGTTTTCAAAATAGGAAACTTCCCCCTGATCGCCTGTAATTGCAATGGAAGCCCTCGCCTTATCCACTTCTTTTTTTGAAAAAGGATCGATGGCTACACGTACCGCAGCTTCTTGAGGTATGCGCTTTTTACACATTTCACAGCAACCATAATAATCCTTTCCCTCGTGTCTGACCAGCAATTGTTTTTTTCCCATAAAAGCATCATTGACCATGCAAACTTGTGCTGTAGGGACGAGATCGCCCACTTTATATTGAACTGACTGTACAGGCAAACTGATCGCCGGATCAGTCGAAGCTATTGGATCTTCAGCTTTGGTATTTGTTTGTGAACCGCTACAAGCCGTTAAAGACAATACAACAACCGAAAGGATAGCTAGAAAATAATTCATAACACAGGCGATTAGTTTAACGTTTCTACTGTACTTCCACAACTAATCATTTGCGCACCAAAGAACGGGTTTTTCACGGCATTCTCCTTACTTAACCAATGCGCTCCCTTGCCTTCATTAAACATGGGGCAATGCTGATAATATATAGGTCCGTCCAATTTACTCACCTTCAGCAGCTCATACAAAGTATTTGAAAGAGATGCAAAAGCCACACGTTGCTTAGCAACATCTTTATTTTTTGTTATACCTGTCGCATCGGTTGCCAGTTTATTCATCACCTTCATCCATACGGTATGTTCATCGTGGCCAAGTTTATTCATATCGACAGCTTTGATTGCTGCTTGAAATGCCTCGGCCTGAGCTGCAGCCGCTACTGCATCTGTCTTCACCAAAGCATCCTTTAGCACAAAGTAAGAATTTGCCAACAGCGCAAATGCGGTCTTTTGATCCGCTGATTTTGCGTTCTCCGAAGGCTGAATTGTTGTTTGTACGCCCTGACGATGATTCGTATGATCGACCTGCTGTTCAGTACCTTTTTTTATTGCTGGTTTTAGGACTCGTTCATATTGTTCAGCTTTTGCCAATTGGACATAAGCATCATCTGGAGCCAAAAATTTTTCATTGTCGAACCCAGCCAATGCAATACGCTTAAGAACCTCATCCGCGCTTGTTTTTGAAGAGTCGTAGGTAACAACCGCCAGCTTGGTTGCCTGATTCCAGTCAACTTTAGCAAATTGTCCGTCCAGACCCTCTTTTTCAATGATGGTTTTAACAGCGGGTGTATTTCCAAAAATCTTTACAGTCGCTGTTTTTGCATTTTTTATTTGTGCATGTGTATGTTGTGCGGATAGTAATACAGGGATTACCAAACCAAGTAATGAAATTAATTTCATGATTATGATATGTATTATATAAAAGAATACCGACGAAAAACCCTTCTACAGCAATTTACTGTATTTGCGTGTTGGATCCGATAGATCCAAAGGGATTTTCATAAGCTAAATAAATGGGGCTTTGGATAGAGAAACCGATCCAAAAAGACATAGCATGGGCTATCAGTCTAACACTAAGCGATCTGAGGAGGTTGCCAAATGGAAAAATAGGCATCTGCGCAATAAGGTTGTTTATAGCGCGCATAAGCGCTTAATGCATCAGCATATACGGGTAAAATAAGCTGTGCTTCGATCACTGAAACAATAGGATTACATTGCAGGGAGGTACGGCATGATTTTTCGCCACAATGTTTCCCACAGTCATCTGCTTGGTGATCTGATTTTGATGATTCAGCTCTTTCATCTTTACAACAATCTTCTGTTCCGACGTCCTTTACCTGTTGTCTTTCATCAAAACAACATAATTTTTCTTCCTGTTTTGGCTTTTCGGACGGTTCGTGGCAGGCAAATAACCTATTGGGTGCTAAGAAAAGCACCAGTGTACAGATTATAAATACGATATTGCGTGTTGCCCACATAACGAATTAATTTGAAAAGTAGAGATGTGCTACTTTGGAGGTAAATTTCGGTAGAATTTCCCAATGTACAATTGTAATATTTTTTATTTTATTTATAATATTTTGATTTGCTATATCACCGATTATCGGCCAGACCACATATAAACTATTTTTCGAGTCCTTTGATCCAGTTAAGCATCAACAGGCAACCAGGAGCATATACACCACCATGATCAAAACCCTGTAGTTGGTACAACAAGGTTTTGGTATGCCCTACCTGCTTTAAGACCGCTGCCAAATGTGCATTTTCTTCAAACCGCGCGGCCATTTCCAATTGTTGATCGCCCGTAATCAGGAGAATTGGCGGCGCATCTTTCCGTGCGAACGAAAGCGGTGCAAACTGATCAATCTGGGGGATCACCATAGATTGACCACGTTCCTTTTTAATTGTATAATGCGTATTTGTTTGCCCACTAATCGGCGCCAGCCCTTTTATATTATTTGCATCAACACCAAATTTTTGAAGGTAATGCTTATCCAAACCAACCATTAAAGCCAAATACCCGCCTACGGAATGTCCCGATACATAAATTTTTGAGGGGTCTCCGCCATAGCTGGCAATGTGTGAAAATGTCCATGCAACAGCTTCTGCGGCATCTTCGATATAGCCCGGCGCTTTCGCTCTGGGGCTTAGCCGATAATTGACGGCTATAACCGCTACACCTCTCTCTTTAAGTTCAAGTGGAATAAATTTATTTCCCTCCTCTAGTCCGCCGCCATGAAACCAAACGATGGTAGCAAAATTTTTACGATCTGTCGGGATATAGATATCCAATTTACAACGTTCTTTTTTATAAGAATCTGGTTCATCTGGCCTGCAATAGGCAACGTCGGTTGTCGTTTTATATTGCTGCGCAAAAATCAAACTCGGTGAAAACAGAAAAAAGAAGATAACAAGCAATTTGGAGGACATATAAATCGTATTTAAGTGTTAAATAGCTTAAAGTTAACAAAACTCAATCAAAACCATTTGGTTGAGTTAAAATAAGTTTCAACTTTACACTTTTTATTATATATTGATAATTATCTGGCAACAGATATAACAAAACACAAATTTTCCTGTTATTAACTTAGAAAACATCATTACATTATATGGAACGGATAAAGATTGAAACCCATATCAACGTACGCGTAGAAACGATCTGGAATGCCTATAACTCGGCGGAGGATATCATGCAATGGAACCATGCTTCAGATGATTGGCACTGTACAAGTTCAATCAATGATTTACGCATTGGCGGAAAGTTCAAAAACCGCATGGAGGCAAAAGATGGGTCTATGGGCTTTGATTTCGAAGGCAGCTATACCGCGCTTGAACCCTTTAAAAAAATAGCCTACGTTATGCCTGATGGTCGTCATGTTGAAATCAACTTCAATGCGAAAAAGTCAGCCACGGATATCACGATAATTTTTGATGCAGAAAACGAAAATCCTATTGATATGCAACGTGATGGATGGAAGGCCATTCTCGAAAATTTCAGATCCTACGTTGAAAACACCTATGCAACGACACAACTGGGGTAATCACCTTAACGACGAACGAGCTTAGCTTGTCTTTTCATGCGATCATCTTTTAAATAAAGGATATGCTTAGGATTCTTAAAAGTATAGTTATATTTAGCCACTAATTCAGATTCCCTTCTCTGTCAATAGAGGGGACCGATACCAACAAAATGCGATAAAAAGATTACATATGACAATAATTAACAATTATGAAGAGTACAAAGCCTTTGAAGGAAAATCATTAGGCGAATCCCAATGGCATGTTATTGATCAAAAACAAATTAATCAATTTGCGGATGCGACCCTTGACCACCAATGGATTCATTTAGATAGCGAAAAGGCCAAAACGGATAGTCCTTTCAAATCAACTATTGCCCATGGCTATCTGACCTTGTCCCTCATTCCTTATCTATGGAAACAAATTGCTGAAGTAAGAAATGTCAAAATGGAAATCAATTATGGGATTGAAAACCTACGTTTTGCACAACCCGTTTTGGTTGACAATTCGGTGCAGTTACATACACTAGTAAAGTCCGTTGTCAATTTGAGAGGTGTTATCAAGGTTACCATTGAAGCGACTCTAAAAATTAAAGAGAGTACAAAACCAGCTTATGTGGGTGATGTCAT
Organism: Sphingobacterium sp.; assembly: GCA_050281725.1. Lineage (GTDB taxonomy): Bacteria > Bacteroidota > Bacteroidia > Sphingobacteriales > Sphingobacteriaceae > Sphingobacterium. Next base: position 29,401 of record JBMAAL010000018.1, read on the forward strand.
TTTTTTATATCATTTCAATTAATTGCAATGTTAGACAATAGGCCGTTAGCGAATTCTTATACATGCGCAATAGCTTTCAAATAAAACTTGTAACAAATCATAAGGACTATCCTTATGATTTGTTGCTTTTAGCAGACGAAACCGTCGCCGCAATCGACAAATACCTCTATGAATCGATGGTTTATGTTGTATATGAAACGGTAAAACCGATCGCTGTTTTCTGTTTGTATCCGGTCAATACGGAGACATTAGAAATTAAAAACATCGCCGTATCACCGGAGTTTCAAGGTATGGGGCTCGGAAGTCAATTGCTTGACTTTATCAAGGAGAACTACGAGCAATACCCAAATCTGATTGTGGGTACCGCAGATTGTGGTCTGGCTCAAATTCGTTTTTATGAACGAAATGGCTTTATTAAATATGGCATCCGTAAAGATTTTTTCATCGAAAATTATGAACTGCCTATTTATGAAAATGGCCAGTTGTTGAAAGATATGGTTATGCTGAGGTATACTTTAAATGCCTAGAGACAAAAATAGATATAGAGGAGAACCGGTATTGATAATCCCAACCATAGCACTACGCCCTGTAGTATTGCTTTAAAACCTACTGCCAACAAGACCTCCCTCGACAAACTTGCTCCTATTAAAAACAAAGTTAAGGTAAGCCCCATCTTTGAAATAGGAACGACATAGCCTCCTATATACTGAAAAAAAGGGATATAACTTGTTAAGATAACCACCAATACAAATAAACCAATAAAATACGGTATTTTAATTCTCGTCCCTTTGGTCTTGAATGCTACAGCACTCAAACAGGCAATTGGAATAATCCATAAAGCTCTGGTCAATTTTACGGTTGTCGCGACCTGTAGTGCTTCATTACCATACTTACTCGCCGCACCAACAACAGAACTGGTATCCTGTATGGCGACCGCACACCATAAACCAAACTGCGTCTGGCTGAGATCAAGCAAATGGCCGACGACAGGAAATACAAATAAAGCAATGGCATTTAGTACGAATATGGTCCCTAACGCCACACTTACCTGCTTTTCGTTGGCTTTTATCGTCGGTGAAACCGCAGCAATGGCACTTCCTCCACAAATGGCAGTGCCGACAGAAATCAAATAAGCGGTCACCTTTTCCAATTTGAGTAACCTACCCAATAGATAGCCCAATGATAATGTTCCGAGAATAGAAATAACGGTTAATACAAATCCCTGCTTACCCGTTTGGATAGCTGTATCGATATTCATTCCAAAGCCAAGTCCAACCACAGAAATCTGTAACAAAATCTGTGTTGCCCTGTGATTGACTGCCAGAAAGGGATGACCAATCCATTGCGCTACAATAATACCCAAAAGTAAGGCAAGAGGAGCCGATACAAATGGGGTAAGACAGCATAAAAATAAGAGTATAAAAATGATTTCCCGAACGGAGACCTTATGATTGAGCAGCTGCTTATAACGAATTGTCGTATTTATTTTTTTGTCCATGACAATGATACATTGATTTGGTACAAAATTGAATAACTATCAATTATTTTAAAAGACACAATTATAAATAAGTCATAACAATTAGTTATAATAAACATCTACAAATTAGCCAAACAGCTCAGGAATATCCTATAAAACGAAATAATCTTTACCGGTAGAACATTAAAGTATTACGATAAATGATTATATTTCAACGAGGTTATTCATATGGATTAAACTCAACTTATTAATTATATACAGATGACACTGACAGCCATTCATCCCAAACTGCCCATGCGCAACAAAACCATCACAAAAGATTTTTATCTACATAAACTTGGATTTTCATTATGTGGAACAGTCGACTATGAAGGTTACCTGATGCTCAAAAAAGACCATATTGAAATTCATTTTTTTGAATTCCAAGAACTTCCACCCGAAGAAAATTATGGTATGGTTTATATACGTACAGACGATATTGATTACCTATATCAATCTTTTCAAGAAAATAGCGTTGAGATTCATCCCAATGGTAAACTTGAGACCAAATCCTGGGGTCAGCGTGAGTTTTCGATTTTAGATCCTGACAGCAATCTACTAACCTTTGGCGCCGATGCTTAAATAGCGAAAAGCCCACTAAAGATTGCATAATCAGCGAAAATCCGTAGTGAGCTTGGTATTGTTCGTATGGGTTCTTAGCCAAAAAGGTCTGAACTCAAATAGCGGTCACCTCGGTCACAGGCAATAAATACGATAAGCCCTTCGTCGATTTCATTTGCAATTTTAAGTGCTCCGGCAAAAGCTCCACCGGTACTCATTCCGGCAAAAACACCTTCGCGCTTAACAAGCTCCCGGGCAAGTTCGGTTGCCTCCTGCTGGGATATATCGATAACGCGATCTACCCTGCTCGGATCAAAAATCTTAGGCAGATAGGCCTCGGGCCAACGCCGTATGCCAGGTATGGAGGATTCAGGAGTGGGCTGACAGCCTACGATCTGAATGGCTGCATTTTTTTCCTTCAGGTAGATGGAGTTTCCCATAATTGTCCCAGTAGTCCCCATGGCGCTTACAAAATGTGTAATCTTCCCCGCAGTATCACGCCAGATTTCGGGTCCTGTCGTCTTGATGTGCGCTTCGTAATTATCAGGATTTGCAAATTGATTCAATATAAAATAGCCTTCTTTTTCAGCTTTTTCCTCCGCATAATCGCGACATATTTCCATGGATTCCAGCAAAGTAACTTTCGCTCCATAAGCCTCCATCGTAAGCGTTCGCTCCCGCGTTGAAGAAGCTGGCATCACCAGCTCGAGGTTAAGTCCATATATACCGGCGATCATAGCAAGTGCGATACCCGTATTACCGCTCGTTGCCTCAATCAATTTACTATCTTTTGTAATATCGCCCCGCTCCATTGCCGAACGGATCATATTGAGTGCTGCACGATCTTTAACCGAGCCCGCAGGATTATTGCCCTCCATTTTCGCAAAGATTCGCACCTTGGGATTTGTATGAAATTGTGTAATCTCGACTAAAGGCGTATTTCCTATGGTATCTATGATATTTCCCATGATGTCTATATTATTGGTTTCGAATCTATAAATTTTGATGTAGCCTGATGGTATACGGTGGTGTAAGGCTCGACAGAACTTGTCAACCAAACATTCCCGCCAATAACCGAATGATGGCCGATGTGTGTTTCGCCGCCCAGGATTGTGGCTCCAGAATAGATAATAACATGATCGCCGATTGTCGGATGGCGTTTTACATTGGAAAACACCTTATCTACACTCAGTGCTCCCAGGGTTACACCCTGATAAAGTTTTACATGATTACCAATGGTGCAGGTTTCACCAATGACCAACCCGGTGCCATGGTCAATATGCAGATGATGGCCTATCGTTGCTCCGGGATGGATATCAATTCCTGTTTTGGAATGGGCATGTTCCGTCAATATGCGCGGTATTAAAGGAACGCCCAGGCGATGCAGTTCATTCGCCATCCGGAAAATACAGATCGCAAAGAAACCGGGATAAGTACGTACGACTTCTCTTTTATTCTGTGCTGCAGGATCCCCATCCATCAATGCATCTGCATCCCAGCACATCAATTCATAAAGCTGTGGAATCCGTTCAAAAAACTGGTGCGCTACTTCCGAGTGATTGCAGCTTTGACAGGCTTTGGATTTGCTCAGGAGCTGTTCGAGCTCCAATTCAAATTGTTCAAAAGCGAGCTTCACATCATCGACCGATTTCATCTCGCTAGAATTTCGTTCGGGGAAGAGCACATCCACAATTCGGATAGCCCATCCGCAGATCTTCTTGTTAGAAGGCATTTCTAAAACAGCCAGTTGCTGTTGATAGATATGTTGATAAAAATCATGCATCTTCACTAGTTTATTAAAACAAATATACTATACAATATTGATAGATTAAGCCTTATTATCAAAACTTAGCCCCTTTGCCCATCATTGAAGTCCGTTGATGAGTAAAGCATCTTTTAGCTTAGCGAACCAAGCGTTCAAACAGCTCTTTCAATGTCGCTTCGGGATCCTCACATAATCCGGGATGTGATGCCGAGCATTGAATCAGGGTACTCCGCTTCGCTGTCAGCCAACGAAACCGTTCAGTGATATCCAACTCAGCAAGTTTTCCGGCATCTTTTTCGCCGTGGCAGATTCGCTGGAAGGAAGACAGATGATTTTCGATCAACTCCAACTCGATATTCGGGCAAAGAGAACGCACCTTTTGTTCATTGACCAGATAAACCATCTTCGCAAAGCGATACTTACGACAATAAAGAGCTACGCCTACATTGATAAATTCCTCACGCTCCACCCGTGGTATCAAACGTACCACAGCATACTCATATACGGTCTTTTCTGGCATCTTCTATTTGTTTTACAAAAATGGATGAATTGGCTATACGCCGTTTCAGGAAAGAAACATACACTTCGCGCGCATCGGCTGCAGAGAGCTCACGTTCGGCATCTTCCAGCCATTCATCGGGTACCACCGCCAATATTCCGCGAAATACCGCCTCCGTAAAAACGGAACGGTATTCCTGATCTATTTTCTCCACCATACTTGCATTTTTGAGCAGTACGTGATCTTTAATCTGAACAAATGGTTTTAGGGATTGTTCTTCCCAGTTATCCCAACTGTGATGAAAATATAGGGAAGCGCCATAGTCTATCAACCAAAGTTCTTTATGCCATATCAGCATATTTGTATTCCGAACGGTGCGGTCAACATTCATCAAAAGTGAATCCAACCAGACAATTTTCGATGCTTCCTCCGCGCCGATAGCATCAACATTCGCATCAAAAGTGATGGCTCCGCTCAGAAAATGAAGCCCCAGGTTTTTGCCTACACTAAATTTGAGCAGGTCCTGAATTTCTTCATCAGGTTCTGTACGGCCAAAGGATTCGTCCAACTCCGCAAATACAATTTCGGGAACCCTCAATTTTAGCAATCTTGCCAGCTCTCCACCAATCAGTTCTGCGATCAATGCTTTTCGTCCCTGACCTGCCCCCCTAAATTTTATAACATAACTAAAGCCGTCATCGGCATCGACTAATGCGGGTAAAGACCCTCCTTCCCGAAAGGGCTGAACATATCGGATGATCTCGACTTCTCTTATAACAGGTTGTTTAAAATCCATGAATTTATATTTTTACGATCTTCAAAGTTGGCAATACCTTGCAAACTGATCAAACTTATCTAAAGTTACCTATATTTAAACGTTTGCAGCTATAGGAAACGAGAAATTGACGCCATGCACACGCACAATACAGCTGTCCCTTTCCACTGCGAACTATTAAGTGTGGTAATATCCAAAATTATTGCTTATATTTTAGCAATAAAGCACAAATTGTACATTCATTTGACCGTTGGAAGTATTATTTTCTAATTATATTTGTAGTGTAATCACAACTTGTCTCATCAAGTTTCTTCAATCAACGATATGGATACCATTCAGGAATATAACAGTGTTATCAAACATTGTCAGGATTTATTTATTAAAAAAACAAAAGATTATGGAACGGCCTGGCGGATTATGCGCCTATCTTCCATTACAGACCAGATTTACATTAAAGCACAACGTATACGCACGCTAGAAATCAAAAAGGTTTCCAAAGTTGGCGAAGGGATTGTCGACGAATATATCGGTATTATCAATTACTGTGTCATGGCCATGATTCAGATTGATTTGGGTGAAGATGGCGAAGAAAATCTGGATCCAACCTTTGTGAATCAGCAATATACTGAAAAAGTTACCGAGACCAGAGATCTCATGCTTGCCAAAAACCACGATTATGGTGAAGCATGGCGCGATATGCGTGTTTCTTCCATGACAGATCTGATCTTGATGAAAATACACCGCGTTAAACAAATTGAAGATAATGATGGGCAGACCCTTGTCTCAGAAGGCATCCATGCCAACTATCAAGATATGCTCAATTACGCAGTTTTCGCATTAATTAAATTAGGAATCGCACAACAATAATCGGATTATGACAGCGACACAGCAGCGTACCAAAACAAATTATCTTTTAGGATTTTGCCGGATTTTTACGGGACTTCTGTTCATATTCTCAGGTTTTATTAAAGCAAATGACCCGACAGGGTTTGGCTATAAGCTTCAGGAATACTTTGAGGTCTTTCATCTCACAGCTTTTAATGAATACGCTACTGCCATCGCTGTGGTGATCTGTAGTTTTGAAATTTTGTTAGGCGCACTTTTATTACTGGGAGTCTATGCAAATACCGTTGCCTGGGGCCTACTGCTTTTGATTCTATTTTTCACCTTTCTAACCTTCTATTCGGCATTTTTTGAGGTCGTGACCTCATGTGGCTGTTTTGGAGATGCCATCCCACTCACACCTTGGCAATCATTTTCTAAAGATCTGGTGCTCTTGGCCTTGATCCTTATGCTATTTTTTAACCGAAAGCAGATAAGATCAATTATCAAAGGATCAGGCAACCAATTCGTTGCTACTGTGATTACAGCTATCATCTCTTTAGGTATTGGTGTCTATACCGTAAATTACCTCCCGTTTATTGATTTCTTACCCTACAAAGTTGGCAACAACTTACCTTCATTAATGGTACTGCCTGAAGGCAAACAAGGCGATGTGTTTGAGCAAATCTATACCATGAAGAATAAAAAGACGGGCGAGACAAAGAAAGTCAATGACAAAGTCTATATGGCTGATAAACTATGGGAAGATGAATCATGGGAAATTATAGGTGAACCTGAGAGTAGATTAGTAAAAAAAGGATATGATATCCCTATTCCTGATCTCTTAATTACAGACGCTGATGGTGCAGATCATACACAGGAAATCATTGCCAACCCTTATTATAATCTTGTGATCGTTGCAAAAGATCTCTCTTCAACCAATATTGATGCTATCCAAAAGATCAATCAGACAGCCATCCAATTGACGAAAGATTATAATGGACTGCGCGTTGTCCTATTGACTGCTTCAGCATCTAAAGATGCCCAATATCTGAGTGATAAAATGCAATTAATTGCGGAGATATTCTATGCCGATCTCATTCCTCTAAAAAGCATGGTGAGAGCAAATCCTGGTGTACTACTCCTAAAAGGAGGCAACGTCGTCGGAAAATGGCACTATAATAATTTTCCGGATGCCAAGACCATTGAAGATAAATTTCTAAGTAAAGACAAATAGTACCTATGCCTAAACCTATATTTTTGATTGGTTATATGGGAAGTGGAAAAACTACCCTGGGTAAGAAACTTGCCACCAAACTCGAACTCCCTTTTATCGACACAGATGAGGAGATCGTAAAACAAATTGGCATGAGCATTACCGAATATTTTAGTCAACATGGTGAAGACGCATTCCGGGCATTAGAACGCGAGCAATTGCGTAAATTTGCGGAGAATGCTGCCGTAATATCTACGGGTGGTGGCGCCCCCTGTTTCTTTGACAACATGGAATGGATCAAGGCGAATGGTTATGCCGTCTATTTACAGATGTCGCCCAAAGCACTTTTTGACCGTCTTTCTCAATCTAAGTTACACAAAAGGCCCATTCTGATCGGAAAATCACCGGAGGAACTACGGCTATTTATTGAAGAAAAGTTGATCGAAAGAGAGCCTTATTATACACAGGCACATCTGACGATTGACCAATTAAACACGAGTGTCGAGACACTGGCCGATCTGATTAATCAGTACAATAGATAGACAATGAATATACGTACCCCCCACTACTTCCTTTTATTGATCTGCTTTATCGTAAGCAGTTGCTTTCGTAATGGAGCCAATACGGATGGCTTGCCGGTGGGTAAACGTATACAGCTCCAAAATGTTGAGGAATTATATCAGTTTTTGACCTATGATGATAATCGTTATCCATTGGTCAGTTTGCATCGTGGGGGCCCCGCATCTGGATACCCGGAGAATGCAATCGAAACTTTTTCCTATAACGCGAGCTTGCAGCCAGTCCTTGTTGAATGTGATGTTCGCATTAGTAAAGACTCAGCATTGATATTAATGCATGACAAAACGCTAAACCGAACAACCACAGGTAGAGGGCCTGTGAACGCCAGCACCTTGGCTGAGCTCAAAAGTCTTCGTCTATTGGACAATAACAAAAAGATAACGCCCTATAGGATCCCCACATTGGAAGAAGCACTTTCTTGGGGAAAAGGAAAGGTAATCTTCACCTTAGACATTAAGAATGATGTCCCTTATGAAGCCGTTATCAATGCTATTCGCAAACAAAGGGCAGAATCCAGCGTAGTCATCATCACGTATAGTGCCAACCAAGCGGCCAAAGTGCACAGTCTGGCGAGCGACATCATGATTTCGGCTTCGGTCAATAACATTGAGGACCTTGCTCGTCTAAATGAAAAAGATATACCCGACAATCGCTTGTTAGCCTTCGTCGGAACACGTGAAGCAGATCCAGCATTGACCAAAATACTACATGACCATGGCATCATGTGCATATTGGGTACACTGGGGAACTTGGACAAACAGGCCGACAAAAAAGGCTTTCAAGTTTATGCTGGATTTATTGATCGCGGCGCCGACATATTAAGTACAGATCGACCTACTGAAGCAGGGCGAGCACTGAATTTCTACATCAAGAAAAGAGGAATTACCTCGAAATTTATTCAGTAAGACTGCTAACATCATTTTTCCACCTCAAACCACTACAGAAATCATTTCGCCATCAAATATCGCACTTGACACTGTATCGCATCATGAGGTTGGGCTTCCTTTAAGCTAATCGCTGTTAGTATAAATTTCAAATCCTAATCTTAAATTAAGATTTATCAGATTTTTTTTGAACTGAAATTCTCCTGACCAATTTATAAACCTCAAACCATAAAACGGATACTGCAGCCACGGAAAGCACTATTCCCAATTCATATCCACTCAGGGCTGTTACAGCAAAAAATTGGGCAACCGGAGCAACATATAATATTACCGCTAAAAAGAGAAGCACAGCGATCGAAATCCCAACGAGCAGCAAGTTTCGGTTTTTAAAACTTTCAAGGATACTATAATGGAAAGATCGATTGGTATAACTCAGCAAAATATTGGCAAAGATTAAAGTAGCAAAAACCATAGCCCTTGTTTTTTCCTCAGTTCCCCCCTGCTGAACAGCAAACTGATAAACAAAAAGAATTCCTATGGTGATTATCAGGCCTTGAACAATGCTGATTCCAAGCTCATTTATACTCAAAAAAGTGTCGCTCATAGCCCTAGGAGGTCTCTTCATTGTATCCTTTTCAATAGGTTCATTTTCATATACAATCGAGCAAGTAGGGCCCATGACCAATTCGAGGAAGATCACATGCACTGGGCTAAAAATCTGTGGAAATACCCAGCCTAAAAACAGAGGTAGTGATACGGTCAAAATAATGGGGATATGAATAGAAATAATGTATTGAACCGCCTTCTTGATGTTTGCATAAATCCTCCTTCCGGCGGCTATACCGATGATTAACTTTTGCAGATCGTCATTTGTGATAATCAATGCCGCGGCTGATTTTGCTATTTCAGTACCTTTATTGCCCATTGCCACGCCGATATGGGCTGCTTTTAATGCTGGGCCATCGTTTACCCCATCGCCAAGCATCGCCACGACCTCGCCTTTCTTTTTCAGGGCATTTACAATGGCCAGTTTAGCATCCGGAAACATTCTGGTAAATAGTGTTGTTTGCTCTGCTATCGCCATAATTTCAGCTTCGGACTTGTTTACGATTTCACTGCCATTGACCGGCGCAGACAAAATATGAATTCCGGCCTGAGCTGCTATTGCTTTAGTCGTATCGGCATTGTCGCCCGTAATTACCTTGACTTTAATCCCCGCAGCATAAATATCTTGAAACACGTCCTGAATACCTTTTTTGGGTGGATCATAAAATACGGTCAACCCTAAAAATTGGAACTCAAAATCCTGTTGCTTTGCAGGGAAATTATTGCCTTCGAATGTCGCTTTCCCCACACCTAATAAGCGAAAGCCCTGCGCTCCATAAGATTTAACAATAGCCCTAATTTTATCTTTTTCCTTATCGGACAACTTGGATACGCTAAGTATAGCCTCCGGCGCCCCTTTGGCAGCAATAATCCGATCTTTTCCTGTATTTTCGAAAAGATGGGTCATCATCGGCGGTTTACCTTCTAAAGGATATTCATGAAATAGTGCATATTCCTTTCTGAGGTCCTGCTTTTGCGTTTTTTCATATATTTTATGCAACGTAATTTCCATGGGGTCGAAGGGCACAGGCTCACTGCTCCACATCGCATAATCGACAAGCTCTCTTAAATCGGATTCATCAAACCTTTCCTGATCATATGATGAATCCGTAGCATAATTATAGAGGTATTTCAATTGCATGGAATTCTCTGTAATAGTCCCGGTCTTATCGGTACAAATCACCGTCGTACTGCCCAAAGTCTCAACAATACTGCTTCTTTTGATGATAATTCCCTCACGCATGAGCTTCCACGCGCCAAGCGCCATAAAAGTCGTAAACGCAACAGGAATCTCTTCCGGCAATACAGACATGGCCAACGTAAGTCCATTGAGCAAGCTCGCCACCAAATTACCACTGTCAATAAAACTGTATATACATACGAATAAAAAAATTAGGATACCGACAATGGCCATTGCTTTTACAAACTTTTGGATTTGCAGCTGCAATGGCGAAATTTCTGCTTTGATATTCTTTATCGATTCACCGATTTTCCCAACACGTGTCTCTTTACCGATTTCAGTAACTTCAAACACGGCCAGGCCCGAGACCGTAACTGTCCCACTGTAGACCAGATTATCCTCGGACTTACTGTCCTTAAAGACAGAAAAACTTTCCCCCGTCAGCGAAGATTCATTGACAGAAAAATCGTTACTATGTAAAATACGACCATCGGCGTTTATAATTCGACCCTCCTCTGTAATACAGAGATCCCCCACAACAATCTCATGTGTTGGAATTTCACTAACCTTCCCATTTCGAATCACAGTACTTAATGGTTCATTCAGCTTTTCCAGTTCCTCCAGGGCTTTTTTGCTACGATTGTCCTGATAAAAAGAAATTGCCGTAACGGCAACAATAGCGACAAACATAAATACGGCCTCTCCGTAGTTCCCCACAAAAACATAAATCATCGAGATGATAATCAATAGAATCAGCATAGGCTCCTTCAAAATATCCACAAGCAATTCAAACCATGTATTCTTGTGGCTATCGCTCAATTGATTCCAACCATATTTAGCTCGGGAGGCATTCACCTCAGTTGCGGAAAGACCTTTCAGATTATCGGGAATATTATATGACATATCGAATGAACTAGGTTGATTAAATATAATGAATAATTCTGGTATACAGGGATTAAAACATCTGTCAGCTATCGTCTCCTTTATCCGTAACATCGTGTTACAATCTTTTATTTTCAGCCTTTACTTTTTGTAAAAAAGAAAGGATACAAAACTCATCAGCAACAGATTAGCATAAAATATACCTTCTACTACTTTTCTTGTATTGGATATTTCCATTACAATCCTATATTTGCGCAGAAATTCACTTGGGGACATTGAATTTCATATTAGCCGAAAGCAATTTTACGATTATTTTCCAATAATGCCAAGACAGCTTCTTGCTATTGAAGTCCTTCTTTGCTACCTATGTTTTCAGATCGTATAAAACACAAACTGAAGCTGAAAACTAAACATATTGTAAAATATTTCTGTACCTATCGCCAGATATGGAATAGGATCTAAACTTGTTATGGCCTCCATAGTAGTATATTAATAATAAAAATAAGATGGTCATCTTAATTGCAGAAGATAATGAGTTGATATTACGGACAGTTCAATACAAACTGATCAAGGCAGGTCATGAGGTTATCACTACCACCAATGGAAAAGATGCAATTGAAAAGCTCAATACAATGGATCTAGATTTGATCATTACCGACATTATGATGCCGTTTGCTTCAGGAATAGAAGTACTTTCTTCCATAAAAAAGCTCGAGAAAAAAATCCCCGTCATTGTACTTTCCAACATGGGACAAGAAGAAGTCGTCATTGAAGCTTTTGATCTTGGCGCTTCAGATTTTATGGTGAAGCCGTTTAGCCCGGAAGAACTCCTGTTGCGGGTCAATCGATTGACGAGCTACAATCGCAACTAAATCCTTCTCGGATAGCCGGTTCAAAAGGGCGGGTAGCAGTCTTTATTGAAACACGGTTGCAATTGACTAAATCCATTTCTTCAATAATTTAAAAACTTTGTTCTTTTTGGCATAGGGTGGATAAATCAACGTAGAAACTGAAAATTTAGATTGAAACATGACAGCTCTTTCATGTGAAAATGCCTTAAAGCCAAACTGCCCATGACAACTGCCTAAGCCACTGCCATTGACACCACCAAAAGGCAAATGAGGGTTGGAAACATGAATCAAAACGTCATTCACACAAGCACCTCCTGAGGACACCTGCTGGAGGATATATTGAATATTAGACTTGTTATTGCTAAATATATACAAAGCCAAAGGCTTTTCAGCACGATTAATCAGTGCTAGAGCCTCTTCTTGGTCTTCATAGGTCACTATGGGAAGTATGGGACCAAATATTTCTTCCTGCATAATGCTGTTGTCGGCCTTCACATCGATCAACAACGCAGGGCTTAATGTCAGATCATCGGCTAATTGTCCGCCTTCGCGCAGTTTTGCCCCACATGCTATTGCATTGGCGACTAATGAAACAAGACGACTAGCGTGCTTTTGATTAATGATCTTCGCGTAAACTGTTCGATCCAGCTGCCCATCCTCGGTGAAAAACATACTTTTAACCGCCTTTAGATAATAGTTTACAAATTCATCCTGCTTATCTTTAGGCAAAAGAACATAATCTGGTGCAATGCAGGTTTGCCCGGCATTGATTAATTTCCCCCAAGCAACTTTATGGGCAGTCGGCTCCAAATCTGCAGTCTCATCTAGTATAACGGGAGATTTTCCGCCAAGTTCCAGGGTCACAGAACTGAGGTTGCGGGAGGCAGCCTGCATAACCAGTTTACCTACCGCCGGACTCCCGGTGAAGAAAATATGATCAAAAGGAAGCGCTAATAGTGATTCGGAAACATGCTGTTCACCTTCAATACAGGCCAATTCCCGTTGGTCAAATCCTTTGGTCAAGATCTCCCCAATAACGGCCGACGTGAATGGGCTATGTTCTGAGGGCTTTAAAATCACACAATTGCCCGCTGCAATAGCTGAAATCAAGGGGCTCATGGTGAGCTGAAATGGGTAGTTCCAAGGTGATATAATAAGCGCCGTACCCTTAGGCTGGTAGGTAATTGTGCTTTTAGCAAGAAAATTGGTCATTGAACGACCAACCTTTCTAGGCTTCATCCATTTTCGTAAATGTCGTATTGCAAATGCTATTTCACCGTAAATAAACAATACTTCGCTTATGGCGGCTTCACTTCGTGACTTCCGTAAATCTTTTTCGAGCGCCGCATAGATTAAATCCTCATGACTTTCAATAAGCGCCCTTAGCTTGTAGAGTTTCTTTATCCGTTCCTGTGCACTGCTAGACCGTAATTTATATTTAAAAAGCTGCTGCTGTTCAAATATTAAACCGATCTGATCGGTTGACGTCTCTTTGTTCATACCAATTGAAGATCAATATTATTATTTTTTTGATGGCATATTATCGATCCATTGACGAATCAGATCCACACCTTCTTTATGTATTATACTTCTGGCCAACTCCGGCATTGCTGTACCTGGTTCCACACTATTCATCCGATAAAGCAGGATAGAATGCTTGGCATCTCCTGGAACCACATCAAAATCTAAGCCACCTGCTCCACCTCCAGCTGAAACAGGAGCTTTACCAATACCAAGGTGGGAAGGAATTTTCACATCGTAATCCAGGAAAAGCCCTGTATTATAAGCGTCTCCCCCTTTGGTGTGGCAATGCGCGCAGTTCACATCTAAATAGGCTCGTGCCCGTTGTTCCAAACTGAATTTGTTTTCATCGGTCCATACGGGCAATTGTGGTACATTCTTTAGGTCGGGCATATTGACCATCCGACCAAGGGAAACCCATTTGGCGAGTTGATTGATCGAATCACCTAATCGCACAAAGTTGAGGTTTCGGGCTTTTGGACCTATCGGCATCAGCTTAGAGCTATTGTTATGGCAGCGCTTGCAATCGTTGGTGTTCGGTACCATATAGTTTGTCGTATGCTTGTTGCCAGCATTATCGATCAATGTGATCGGTAGTTTAGCACCACGAATGTGTTTCCTAGCATCGGTCTGCGCATCATTCCACAGATAATTCATCACTTTCCAGGCATGATCAGCTGGATCCTTTACCAATAAGCGCGTCTCTATCAACACTTTTTGCTTTTGTTCATTTATGTAGGAGAAATTCTTTATAATAATTGTTGAGTCGGGAAAATCTAACGGACCATGTTCTGTATAGCCCATTTTCCCTCCTTTTGGTACCACAATAAAGCGGTCTTTAATGGCATAATCAGAAAATAGAGGCGTACTCAGATCGTAGCCCAAGATATCAGCTCTTGCGACTAATTGATTTAGTTTTCCAGTAAAAAAGCCATATTCGGACAGTCGTTCTTTAAATTCAAAAGAGACAGCCCTAGGGTCTGATGATTTCTTTTGCCCCTGCCGACAGCTCTGTTGCAGCACAAGCAGGATCACACTCAATATTCCGGTACAGACGAGGGCAAATTTTGTTGGTTTCACGGTTAATTGCATTGAAAAGGTTGTACATTACTTGAAGGTTTCCACTTCGCTGGTTGACCTGCGTGACTAAAATCTGCCGCTACAAACATATTCTCACCCGGCTGATTGATACAGATGGAATCCGGATTTTGAGTGCGACCATTCGTGATCACATTACTTGTGATACCATCATACAATATGGCTGGAATCCGCTTATTTTTTCGATCCGGCTCAACGCTATTTAACTGGGCTTCGGTAGCAATAATCAATTGACCGATACGATGCTCATAAGCTGCTTGCGGGAATTTATCTCCCATCTTAATGGTGTTTCTATAAATTTTAACATGTGTGGGTATTGGGGAGTAATTTGCATTGATCCGTTCCCCAGCTTTTTCATCGACAGCAAAACCTGAAGCAATCGTAATCGCAGAGGTATTGTTCTGTTCGATAACATTATCGTAAATTTCGATATTTGATGTCGAGAGGATAATGATACCACTTCCCGGTGATGCATTCCCTACCCCCCAGAAAGTTCCGAAGCTCCCACCTTTGGCAAAATTTTTAAAATTATTAGCATAGATTTTATTGTGGTACGCCTTCACCCTTCCACCCCGCTGTGAAAGTTCGGGCAGATCAAAAATCAGAAATCCGGCTGTATTTCCATAGAATTCATTATCGTAAACTTCAGCATCTGTTGTATTTTCAATTTCACATCCAGCCACATTTTTCGTTGCTTTGCATTTACGCACAATGACACCTTTTGTCTGTCCAACATAAATACCTGCATCTGAAGCCCCTTCGGCATAACAATTCTCGACAAGCACATTCTTACAGAGCACAGGATAAATCCCATATCCGCCACTTGTAGAATCGGCCAAGCTCCATATACTATGAAGATTTGAAATGACAACGTCTTGGCTATTGTTTATCTTCAATAAATCTCCTTTTGAATCACGAATGGTCATATTCCCGATCGTTAAACCTTTCACATCGGTAATCCGTATTCCCTCTCCCCCCTGTGTCTGGCTGGAAAAATCAATAATTGTCTTATCATAGCCCTCCCCTTCAATCTTAATATGATTTACTTGTGCGATACTCAAATTATCAAAGGAGTATTTCCCGGCTTTTAGCACGATATTGGTGCTGTCTTTAATGGATAGGAAAGCTTCCTCAATAGCCTCTTCCTGTCCAGGAGTAAACGTTAGGACTTTGTAACTGTCTTTCGATCGGTCGGCACAGCTGTATAGGAAGAAAGCTGTGACCGCAATACCGATCAATTGTTTTAAATATCTTTTCATGGTCTGATTTATTTAGTTTTTGATTAGAAAATATTATAAGCATAAGTGACATAATATACTGCCCCTATACGTGGATTAGCAATTCCTGTAGAATAGTATTTGTTTGTGATATTGGTCCCGCCAATACGAATTCCGGATCGAGCCTTAACAAATTTATAGCTCACTTGTGCATCGATCACCGCTGAGCTTGGCACTTGGCCTGCGGCAAGCCCTCCAGACACGACATAATAGTAGCCCGGTTTATAGCGTAAAGAAGTGCTGAACGACCAAACCTGTTTTTTTCCAAAGCCATTATTCGCAAACTCAAAATTAAAGTGATAGTGTGGCGTATTGAAATTGTTGATTTGACTATTGTTCTTATTTTTTAGATAGTCAGAATAATAATTGGCCTTGGTCACAAAATTACGACCTAGATCCAAACTAAGACTCGCGGCGTATCCGTAGGTATTTACGGTCTCTCCACCATTAAAAGCGATATTATACTGCACATAGGTTGCATGATCTTTAAAAGCATTGTAATCGTTGCTTCCAGGAGTATTGGCAACGTTGGCATAACCAATAAAATTCTTCCAAGTTGAAAAATAGCCCAACACATCGATCATCACCCGCTTGCCCAACATAGCTGCATAGCCCAGTTCGAAAGCATTGACCGACTGCGGTTTAATGTCATCAAATTTAAATTTCTGAAGTACGGTTGGATCGTTCGATTGCTGAAACTTCTGTACACTTTCCAAGGTGTAAGGAGGATAGCGGTCAAACTGATAATTATCGATCAACAACAGCGATGAACCACCGGAGGAATAGCTATTATAACCATTTAAGGTATTTTGTAAGGCTTGTATATTGGAGGGGAAACTATACGCATTCTGATAAGAAAGGCGTAAATAATTCTGATGAAACAGATCAAAAACCAGTGATGCCCGTGAAGTTAATTTTGGTTGAGCAAACAACGTATTCTTATCGTAACGGAATGAGGTAGCAATATTAAGGCGATCGTCGAATACTTTTTTGGCGAGTTGCAGATACGCACTGTACTCTTTTACATGAATTGGCTTATCCTTATCTGGGAATAATGTATTTTTTGAATTTAGATTGTACAAACGCCAATTGACACCTGCAATCACCTGCATAAATTTGACGATATCTGAAAAATTATATTGTGCTTCGGCATTGTATAATTTGCTGCGATCCAAGAACAACGTTCCACCCTGCGATATTGGTGTATTGCTGATACTATCTTTGAGTCTATTGAACAGCGGTGTCCCGAGTTCGGCGCGTCCTTGATCCGCTAGCATGCGCGCCGCTAGATGAGCGTCATTGAGCGAAGTACCTGAAGCTAGTGCATTTAAAAGGCCAGCAGTATATTCAGGATACCAGCCACCTGTTCCTCCGTCGTAACTTGTTTTCCAAGATTCATTGATATATTGTGCTGTCGGCCCTGCAACCAATGTCCTCCCTGAATTTTCCTGGGTTGTATACGTTCTGAAAAACCATTTATCCCCACGAAGTTCCAGTCGATATTGCCCTACTTTAAATCCTTTCAGCTGATAACGCGTATCGTTGGTATACACTATATTACCTGTACCAAAAGTGGCTGAAGCTATGGCTTCAATAGTGGTGGAAACCTTGTAACGGAATTCACCATTGATTTTAAAGAGCTTGGCTCTATTATCAAGATAGCCATATTCAGGATATCCAGTCCGGGCAACATAATTTGGATTTTTCAGTAAGGGTTCGATTAAGGGGGCCAATTCCGGATTTCCCTGCAGTGCACCTTCCAAAAAGGGATTGATATCGGTCGAAGTCGCTCCACCATACAGGTTAACCCCATTATAGTTTGGATCTGTCAGCGCTGTCCCCGCACCGTTTTTGTTGGTTTCATCGTTGGCTACCCAATCTTTTGCCTGTGTATACTGGCCATTGAGCTTGAAAGCAATTTTATTCCCCATTTGTTTTGCATAGCGGATAGCCCAATCATAGTAAGGTGACGTAGGCACCGGATCATTGTTCTTTTTAGGATTAATATGGTTTACACCTTGAGTTACCAGTACACTTAATCCTTGATATTTAAAAGGATTTTTGCCTGTGGCAACCATCGTACCATTCAATCCCCTTGACCCATACAAGGCCGAAGATGCTCCAGACAGCACCTCAATATTATCGACATCAAGCTGGGTTAGCCCGATGACTGATCCGAGCGGAAAATTCAGACCGGGCGCCTGATTATCCATCCCATCTACGATCTGCGTAAAGTTGGTGTTCCCACTCGTATTAAATCCCCGCGTTGTAACACTGGTAAAGCCAATACTGGATACGGTAACATCGACTCCCCTCAAGCCCTGAAGCATATCCATGTAATTTAATTGTGCAGCATTACGAATGTCTTTACTGCTCATCTGCTCAATTGTTACTGGCGCTGATAGTTTACTCTGTACGGTTCTACTTGCAGAAACTACAACCTCCTGTCCCAAAATGGGGGATAAATTCAACGAAATACGCAAAGGCGATGACAGGTTATTCACCAAAATTTCTTTCGATTCATACCCAATAGCGGAAATATAGAGCGTAATGGGTAGTGGTTTGTTTGTTTTCAGCTGAAAACGCCCTCGATCATCCGTAAAAGTACCTTCCTTTCCGTTTTTTACATGGATCGAAACGGCATAGGCCGGCTCGGATGTCGAGCTATTACTGACCTGCCCATTGATGATCTGTTGTGCAAACAGGCTAAATGGCACACAGATACAGAGAATCTGGATTAATAAGGCAATTTTTTTCATGTTTATATTGGTTAGCGTATTATTATCGCTTCAATGCTTCACCTTACCCGCCATGATTCTCCAAAAATGGACAATCGAGAATTATATTCTGAGCCCTCTAAAAATTAGGCTGACTAGAAATTTGGTATCCCGAAGACTTTGTGCATAGTCAATTTCAACCTGCCGCTTCAGTATCGCCTGCTGCTCTGTACTATGTTTCAATGCATTAGCAAAATTTATAAGTACAGAAGCTATATTTTCAGGATCTGTTAGATCCAATTTTTCATGTGCAATGGCCTGCGTGAGAAGCTTAGTAAGAAAAGCTTTCTCTTGCACCATCATTGCATCATATAGTTCAAAAAAACGAGGTAAAATCTTATCAAGTGACTCGACAGACACCCTATTCATATTTAGCACATTGGTATAATAGTTCAATCTCGATTCTAAATAAAAAGAAATCTGATTCTCCACTCCCTTCTTTTTCAATGTACTTTTTTGTAATGTATCGATAAAAGATTGTCCTTCTCGTATTGCTACTTCAATAAAAATATCCTCTTTGTTCTTGTAATAATAATAAAGAGACGTTTTGTTCAATCCCACAGTTTTAGCAATGTCTTCCAAGGTTGTTTTTTCCAATCCATAACGCTCGAAACATTCCATGGCCGCCTGTCCAATTCTTTCTTTGACCTGTTCCTTTTTGTTCATCTAAAATAAAGTTAGTAATATATTTTTCAATTTTCAAACATTTTATTTAAATGTTTGAAAATTGAAAAACAGATCGCGATGTAAACCTAACACTGTTAAAAGTCAAACACATGCAGACTTAACGTGTTACTCCAAACATAGATAAATTGATTTTTAAATAAAAGAAGTATGCGATCTTATTCAGGATATTCGCTATAAAACTGCCTTTACTGTAGTTTTTAAGGCTTCACTTTTCTTTTGCATCAACATATCTCTCGTTTTTAGGTTTCGAGCGCGTATGGTTGCAATTAAATCAACGCTGCATCTGTTAATTTAGCTCTAGGACACAGTAGAAGCTCTATAATAAGGAGAAATCAGCCTATTTTTATAGTTGGCCGGCCTAAATCTTTTTCCAATAGGTACTATGTGACTTTTAATATAAATACGGGATACTACCAGACGTCACGATTTGATGTCTTAAGGCTTTCCCGAGCATAATTCGCTACATCATCATTCTCGTCTACAGTCTTTAAGCGCAGACGTAAATTCTCTAGCCAGTCAGCCAAAGCATCTAAAACTGTTTCACCGTTTCCGAAAATGCCTCGATGCGGATCGGGCCCCAGTAAACACCAATACGACGTTTCTTCTCTAAATACAACAGGTCGTAGCTCACGAATTTCAAAAGGTAATTCTTCCGAATCAAAATCCAGTGGTACAATTTTATCTTCAGCTATTTTCATCTGTTCTATAACCCATTTCTACTTTTTTAAAATCCTCCTCTGGCCAGGTAAGCAGCTCCTTCAACAAATATGTTTTTGGTCCCCCATCTGCTGTATCATCAGCAAACTGTTCTAGAAATTCTTGCAGATCACCTTCGACTTTAATTAATTTTCCATCCTGAAGAACATCATAGCCAGCTGCAATCCATTCTTCGATCTTTTCCTTATTGATTTGTAGTTTCTCCATCTTCTGTATTTTGTAGCATCTTACATGCTGTATTTTATAACACCTTGTAATAGTTCGTCGATAAAAAATAGTCCAAATACTATTTATATCCTGAAAAAAAGCAGGCTCTCCGCGATTAGAACAATATGCTAGTACAAACGGTTGAATTTATTTTTAGATTATCCGTAAAAAAAAGCATTAAAAAAGAAGCAGTTACAGATCGTTTATTGTTTGTCAAAATATTAAAAAAATCTTTGGCAAACTATTTGTTTGAACAGCGAAAGTTTTCTAATCGAAAACGAACAACTAATATTTTTTTAAATTATCATGAAAAAAGTAATTCTACCTTTTCTAACACTTTTTACGCTACTATTTGCTGCTCATCAGCAAGCAAACGCACAAACTCCTTATCGGACAGCCATTGGTCTTGGAATAGATGTTGGCGATGGTCAAACTCTATTCGGTCCACAGATAAAACACAATTTTGGTGGAAATGACGCGGGAAATGCACAAGTATTATTTGGCGACAATATTACTGTCATCGGCGTGGATTATTCATACAACAAACGTATTCCTGGATCTCGGGGTCTTTCATGGTACATTGGTGTTGGTCCACAAGTTTCATTTATTGATTATGGTAAATGGCACGACGACTGGTATGACGACTACCACTGGAAAGATGGGAAAACACATACTGACTTTGCGATCCGTCCAGCGTTGGGTCTAGAGTTCAAAATACCTTCTGCACCATTGGCCATGCATTTCGACTGGAAACCTTGGTGGAATCTTTCTCATGGTTCTAATTTTGAACCATCACGTTTTTCTTTAGGATTTAAATTCGTTTTGAAATAGGATAACGCAAATACAAAAACAAAAATCCTGCTCATCATCGGTATGGCAGGATTTTTTGTTTCACAACTGTAATTCCACCATTTCGTGAATGCTTAGACTAGCCTTGAAATCAGTATAGCGCTATCCATCAACCTGATACTCGATCGGTTGTCCGGTTGCAATCTCCCGTTCCAATATTTGTTCCGGAGAAAGATGTTCCAAAAACATAATCAGCGCCCTTAGGCTATTGCCATGCGCAACAACAAGTACATTTTTGCCTTCTTTCAGTTTGGGTGCTATAAAACGTTCATAATATGGAATAACACGTTCGTATGTATCTTTAAGACTCTCCCCTCCCGGCGGCGGAACATCAAAAGATCTACGCCAGATATACACTTGTTCGGCACCATATTTTTTGGCCGTTTCGGCCTTATTCAAACCCTCAAGTTGTCCATAACCACGTTCATTCAAAGCAGCATTTATAACAATGGGGACGGAAGGATTGCCCATTTCATGCAAAATAATTTCTAAAGTATGCTGCGCTCTTATAAGCGTTGAGGTATAAGCTATATCAATTGGTTCATTTGCCAGAGCCAATCCCGCCTGCCGAGCTTCCTGTTGTCCCAATTCGGTAATATCAATATCTTGCCAGCCCGTAAAGCGATTTTCCAAATTCCATTGCGATTGTCCATGCCGTACTAAAAAAAGTTTTGCCATTAGTTATCCTAAGTTTTTCTAAAACTGTCGCCCACCACAGGCCCAACGTCATATATAATAACGATACATTCCATTTTGTTTTATTTACCCCATTTCATTATTGTCTAACTATCTAAACTTAAGATCGAAGTACTTCAATAGGCTATGACATATCCTTTAGCTGAAAAACTACACGCATATATTCAGCTACGCTTTATTTGTATACACTTATCATTGATATACGGGCCGACAACTATTTTATGGCAAAAATTATTCTTATCTCCAAAGAAAAACACTTTAAACCACTATAAATCAACTAAATAAAAAAAAATGAAATTATTTAACATATTTTAATTCTACATAATGTAGAATATATTCTATATTTGTAGTATGAATAAATTATCAGCTACGGAAGAACAATTGATGGGCTACATATGGGACATGAAAAAAGCTTTTATGAAAGATCTTATGGAAGCGTATTCTGAACCTAAACCGGCGCCAACAACTGTTGCTACATTATTGAAGAGAATGACTGAAAAGGGAGCAATATCTTATGTGCTTTATGGAAATTCGAGAGAGTATTATCCATTAATCGATAAAGACAACTATTACTTAGCACATGTAAATGATATTGTAGAAACCTATTTCGACAATTCAGCATTAAAATTTGCTTCTTTTTTCACTAAACAATCTCAGCTGAGCAAAGAGCAATTAGAGGAACTGAAAAATATAATTGATTCCGAAATTAAAAACAAAGAGACATGATGCTATATATTGGAAAACTGATAGCCTGTTCGGGTTTACTGTATCTTATTTATTGGTCAGTACTACGAAACCAAAAGTTACTGCTATTCAACCGCTGTTATTTACTTGGGATTATCCCCTTATCTCTTATCATTCCAATGGTGCAGATCGCTGTCCCATTTGATGTTTTCAACTTATTGAAGGACAGAAACAGTGATGCTATCCCCGTCGGACCGATCATTACACAACCTGCAACGGATTCAGCGCTCTTCAATAATTATCACGTTGATTGGTACAACCTCGCTCTGCTGGTTTATGGAATTGTCTCCATTGCATTACTCCTGAAACAGGTTTGGTTGTACCGCAAATTCCTGTATTATATTAGAAGTGCCACACCGACTCATGAACAGTCTATTTATTGTATACGTGGTTTAAAAACACCTTTTTCCTTTTTTCAAAAAATTTATGTTCCCAAAGAGGCCTATCAACAGGGCGATATTGATCAGTCAATTATAACGCACGAACGGGCCCATGCCAATCAACGCCATTCAATGGATGTACTTTTTATACAGCTCTTGGGCATACTTTTTTGGTTCAATCCCTTTATTTATCTCATTCAAAAATCGATCCGACAAACGCATGAATACCTTGCAGATGATGCAGTAATCAAGATTCATGAAAAGTTAAGATACCAACATTTAATTATCGAGTGGAGCATGTCCACCCCTGATATAAACACATTACCGGCCAGTAATTTTAATTTCTTAACAACAAAAAAACGATTAATTATGTTACAAAAAAGAACAACACGAAGTAAACTCTTGTTAATGCCTGGGCTTACTTTATTACTGACAGTAGCGATATCCACGTTGTTTTCAACACATGTGGAGGCACAGAAAACAACGCCGACCACAACAAAAAAAGCAGCGACTGCCAACACCGCAATAACGCCGCCTGCATCAAGGCAATCGGAGGCTCCTAAAACTAGTGGAAGAATTCCTAAATCACCAACAAAGGAAATGGCTCCGCCAACAATATCCCAGCGGAGGTCTTCTTCTCAACAGGAAGGTAATGTACGTTTCCCGGAACCTCGAAAAAAAACTGCTCCACCTCAAGAATCCCCAAAAATAATCGATGAGGTACATATTGAGCGAATCAAATTTGCGGAGCCTCAAAAAGAGTCTACTCCATCAAAAAAAACTTCAGCAATAATTGAAGAAGTACGGGTAGCACCTAAAATTGAGGAAGTATGGGTCGAAGATATTCAACCGCGTCAACCAAAGCGGATCAATCTTTCTGCCAATGCCAATGTCAGTTCAAATCAAGATCAAAAAGACATTCAAGTTAAGGAGGAAAAGCCTATAAGGATTTCCCTAAAAGTGAAACCCGAAGTGGAGGTAAAATCTGTGAATAAAAAATAGCTAGCAGAACTCTTCGGAATACAATAAGAGGAATCCAATTCCTCTTATTGCGATATGTCCACTTCTCTCGATTACACACCTATAAACCTCAAAAGGGTACTAGGTCCAATTCTCGCTATAGCATCAGCCTATGCAAAGAAGCGATCCCCAGCAAAAAAATAAAAAACTTTTTTATTACCTTAGATAAATAAATCGAACAAGAAAACAACTTGTTTTTTCATTATCTATAGTTCACATATATGAAATTATATGCCTTTGTTTTGGGAGTAGGTTTACTTCCAGCCGTAGGATTTTGTCAAAAGACCGTCACCCCTGGGAGCAGCGATATAAATACCAACTATATAAAACCAGAAAAATCACTGTATACGGTCTATTATGTTAAAGATAACAATTGGGACAAGCAAGGATCATTGACCTACGATATTGTAGCGGCCAACAATCAGCTGACCTTAACCAATACCTATGTTCCGAAAGACAATGCCTGGACTTCGATCCGCACGACGACTGCCGACGCAAAAACACTTCGGTCTATCAGCTATTCTAGCGATGGCAAGGAAACAAAAGTAAACCTCAACTTTGGAGAAACAATTACAGGTAATTATTATTCGAAGAAAACTAAAAAGGAAAAAAAGATCAACTTACAGCCAACTAGACCTTTTGTGGATTTTAACTGGACAGATCACCTGATTTCAACTCTCCCTTTAAATCTAGGGTATAAAGCGCGCATCCCGCAATTTTATTACAATAGTGATTCGGACATTTTTGTCGAAGACTATACCATCAAGGAAGTAAAAAGCTACAGTTATGGCTCCCCAAAAACAGGTAAGCACGACAGTTGGCTGGTTACACTTTTAGAAGAAAGTACCGGAGCCATCTATAATTATGTCATCGATAAGAAAGATCGCCGATTATGGCAAAGGGAAATGTCTATGGGAAACGGCAAGTGGGAAATTACCGTAAACGAAGAACTGGACTATCAACCTATTAAAAATAGATTTAACAAAGAACAGGCTGCCCAACAGATTTCCCAGGGGAACAGCGTTATTATCGGGACGGCTTACGCCCGATCTAGCTCCGGAAAAAAACTTGGCGGACTCGTGAATACCGCCAAAAAGCAATATGCCCCAAAAGGTACAGAAATTACGCTCTTCGCCAACTCCGCCTATTACGAAGAATGGCTGGAAGTCAATAAAAAGATCCGAAAACAGAAAAAGGTCCAGGAAGTTCCATTAGATCCCGATTTTGGCTATGCTATTAAAAAAGCAAAAGTATATGATGATGAGGGCCATTTCGAATTTGCAGACCTCATGCCAGGTGCATACGTGATTATGGCGAGCTTCGATTTCACCAATTCTTACAACTATTCCTATGTATCAGGCTACACCAATTATTATAACTATTGGGGTTATACAGGTTCCACGACAAATTATGGTACGGCAAGATCATCTTATGTCGACAAAGCCAATGTTGAAAAGCACGTCACCATCGACAAAGATGGTGAAAAGAAAGAGGTAAATTTAAAGGAAATGTAATCAAAAAAAATGCCGTTAAGCTCCTTGTTTAACGGCATTTTTTATGCTTTTTAAAATGTATTTCTAAGACGAGAAAACCATCTGTTTCTCATTCACCTATCCATTTACTTTTTTCGAAGTTCAATATATCGGTCTATGCTAATGGGAAAGTTGTCGCCAGTACGTAGTAGAAAACAGGCCGCTGCTCCTACCCAGACTGAATAATCGAACGTCGATTTAATTCCTAACGAGAGGGTCATCACTATCGCAAAGCTGATCAGTAGAATCCCGGCAACAAATGCAGTAAAACGCAGCTTATAGCCGATCAGCAGTAGGATTGCTAAAACAACCTCTAATAATGTTGCACCGATAGCAAGTATATTGCCGAAAGATTCGGGCACAAAAAAATTAAGGGTATTTGAGTAGGCTACAAAATTGGCCCAATTTCCCCAGGAAACATGTGATGCCCCCGGTGCCCCCCACAGCCCCAAACGATCTGCAACAGCAGACAAAAATGCTGTCGATACAGCTATACGTACAAAAAGTTGATTATACATGGTATAAATTATATAAATAGGGTATAAACAATATAAATCAAATATAAGAGAACAAAAACAGTCCGAACTTAAACCAGTTTAAGAAACTTGTTTCAACCATTCTATACCGACTAAGACACTCCTTATTGTCGTACCGGTGCTGTCCCTTCACTTCCATCTCCATCTTTCGGCGATCACCTGTGGTTAAATTCATTGCACAGTTAAATCAATAAGGCTGCAAGCACATGGGTGCTGTACAGCCTTATACATCAATTAATACGAATAAGAATTTAATATCATGTGTCTAATAACACACTGTTATAATGACGACCAAGATGCACAATAGTCCCAATGGAAATAAAAATTATAAACAAAAACTAAGTATCGTCATAAGATGATCGATCTATCAAAGCTGCCTCGGTTTGCTGCTAAATCCTCACAATAGTGATATCGCGTGTCAACAAGCCAAAGTACAATACTATATTTCAATCTGCCTATAGAAAATTTGCTACAGCTGCAGAGTTAATTCCTGCTGCTGTTGGTTTCTAAAAATTAACACCTTCGGCTGGTCTGCGTGCACATGCTTTTTAATCGCTTGTTGCAAGTCTATTAATTGACCTATTTTCTCACCCTGGTAATTTAGCACAACATCACCGATACGCAAACCGCTTTTATAAAGATTGCCTTTTTCATCCAACTGAAGTAGCAGCACGCCATTTATCGAGGGGAGGCCCGCAGCCGACTGCTCTCCCAAAGTCTCTACTGATTTAAATACCCCCGACTTCCAGGCCCATCTGCCCCCCTGCTCCTTTGCTTCGGATTGGATCAACTGAGGTATTTCAGGACTAGCTGCTAGAGTTTTAAGTCTTTTACTGGTAACTCCAAAATGCAGCATGTCAAAATTTTTAAAATCCTGATCCTTCCAGTTTTTCAACCGGAAGTCACCATGTGCAGGATTCGTAAAGTTCAATTGAATAACCCGACCATGTTCTTCTATGCCTTTCGCCCGATCTTTGTCGAGGTCACCCTGCCGTCCGTAGAGGTTATGGTCTACCTCTTCCCCCCAATACTTGACCTGTATATCCTGATGGGATTCCATCACGATATTATTACGGAATACATCGTGACTATGCTGAAACCAAACATGTGGATGGAAACCATTGTTGATCATCACATTGTTATACACTTTGCGATAAAATCCTTCTCTTAGTTTTAATCCCCCACTTAAACAAAGATTGTTGTAAATTTCATAGTTGGAAGATCCGTCGTCCAGATCAATATCCCAACCGTGATCACAGCGAAATCTATTATCATGAATTTTGGTTGTTTTGACTGCATCCAACAATATTAAATTGGGATGTTTCCCCGTCAGTTCATCCATCTCCTTTCGATTGGGATGCCAAAAACGGTCGCGCCCCCATGAGTTGAAGGCTCCATGATCGCTGGTTTCCAGGACTGTATTAAAAACATCATTGTAAGCTATCTCATGACCGCCCCAAGTCCCATCACCTACATTAATACCTGCTCGAGGCACATTGTAAATGGTATTATGCAAAATTCGTAGAGATTCAGCCATGGAGACCTGTACACCTGCCACTTGTTTTTCGATCAATCCAATGTCATGGATCAGATTGTCACTTGCCTCACAGTCCATGGGGTAATTATTGTTTTTTGGCCCTTTGATGGTATCCATTTGGTCAAACGGAACAAATTTTTCATATCGAAATTCTGGTGAGCGTACTGCCGCTGGATCACCTACAAAATTGATCGCTCCAGCACCGATCTGTTCCATCCTGTTGCCTTCGATCTTGATTGCTCGATTGTAATTGTTAACAAAGACTGCATTCCCGCCCAATGCGATAAAATCATTCGCGCGGAAGATACAGTTTTCTGCACCTTCAATCTTTATGGCTCCTTGTCGATAGATTGTCCAATCACTACGTAAGAGCGGCTCGCTCGTTTTCATAAAAGTGGGAGCAGTATACATGAAGCGAAGGCCACTAACCTCAATATCATGCACTGGGTTGGAAGACGAACCTGAAAGATAGATTAGATTTTCCAATTGTGGTGCTACAAACTTCAGCTTGTTGGGATCAACTCCTTTCGCTGGCATATAATATAATAGTGCTTTCTCCTCATCCAAATACCACTCCTGAAAGGTATCGAGTTCTTCAACGATGTTTTCTACAAAACGATAAGTCTCGTGCATTTTGCTTGGGCGATTATTTTGTTGCCCGCCTTCAAGCGTAACTTTACTCAGACCATCTTTTCCTGTAATCTGATAATGGAACCCTCCCCAGCGACCGGCATGCAAAGCATGTACAATTCCGCCCGTAGGGTTTTTCCAGGTCACCACACGTTCGGGACTTAAAGCATCGGCGGCATAGCCTTGAAATGGCAAGACAGTGGGATCATAGTTTGGATAACGTGCCCGGACAAGATGCTTATCATTAGCATATAGACTTTGGAAGTTTACTCCTCTTGTGACCTTAGCCACCCAAATACCGTGATCACCCTGTTCCCATTTGAGGTTAAGCAATTTGGCACCACTCAGCGTAACCTGTGCTCCATCCTCAGCTCTGATCCGCAGGGGGTGCCTTCTTGTGCCCGATACCCCAGCAGACAATTCAATCGGTTTGTCCAGTTGGTAGGTACCAGCCATAAAGATGATTTCGATGCGCGATGTATTTTTCCCTTGTTTCTGTTTTTCTACCGATCGCAGCGCGGCTTCAGCTGTGGCATAGGGACTGCCCATAGTTCCTTGATTTCTATCACTTCCTTTCGTACTGATATAAATACGTTTGACCGATCCAGACTGTTGCCCATGCACGCTAAGCGAAGCGACACCGATAAGGGTAATAAATAATAATTTTGGAATTAGCATGCAAGATATCTTTATAATTTTAATCGTCGTATAGTTTTAGCTAGATCACTTCAACTATAAAACAGCTATATAGTAAGGTCTATAAGTCAATAAAAATAAAGTCGTTTGCTATGCACAAACGACTTTTTTAGTTCGTGTTTAAATAGATTTTCTTTCAATAGATCATACCATATTTGTTGATAAGTAAGATTAAATAACACTCTTTTTTTTCCAAGACATTTGTCAAGAGTCAATAAACAGCAAATTGGCTCAGATTAGTTCTTTTTGCGCTCTGCGGCTGCTTTCAACAAAATTTCTTTACTGGCAACCGGTACATTTCCGTTAGCATCAGGTCCAATATTGAGCAGCAAATTTCCACCCTTTTCATTTATCTCGCGCAGCTTAGTATTTACTTCTGTAGGAGATTTCCAATTATTATCTGATTTTTTATATCCCCAAGAATTGTTCAGTGTATAGCAGGCTTCCCAATCGTAATCCAGTAACGCTCCAGGATGTTCTTGTTCAGGCGTTCCAAAATCTCGCTTAAATTGATCACGCTTTGCTACGCGGTTATTAATGATAAGAGAGGGCTTCAATTTGCGTAGATATTGATAAAGATCTTCTCCTGCGGCCATATCCCACCAATTCACCCAGTCCCCATCAAACCACAGGATGTCAGTATCATACTTAACAACCAATTCTTTCAATTGATTTTTCATGTATTGAATATAAGCGGCTTTCTGTTCTGGCTTAATGAGGATCTGGCCCCAATCTCCTTTACCATTGGGATCGACATATTGCGAATCGTGATGCCAATCGATAATACTGTAGTAGGTACCAAATCTAATCCCAGCTTTCCTACAAGCTGTGGACAGCTCCCGCACGAGATCTCTTCCTTTCATTGGCGTCGAAGCTATATCATAATCTGTATAGGGGGAATCCCACAGACAAAACCCCTCATGGTGTTTGGTCGTCAGGACAATATATTTCATTCCAGCATCCTTAGCCAATTGGACAATACGATCCGCATTGAAGTCCTTAGGATTCCAGCTGTTGAGCAGTTCCGAATAGGCTGCCTTCGGAATATTCATTTCCGATTGTATCCATTCGGCATATCCTTTAGTTGAATTTCCTTTATACATCCCTCCAAGTTGACTATAAAGCCCAAAATGAATAAACATTCCGTACTTTGCCTCCCTAAACCAATGCATCCGTTCATCAAAATCCTTTTTGGATTCCTGCAAATAATTAACTTGGGCGTTTCCCATGTTCATAAACAACATGGCTAATAGAGAAAGAATACAATGTGTTGCTTTTATCATATTTATTTTAATTGGTTAATCCAACAAGCTTAAGCAGCTGTCGAATCTTCTGTTGGTATCTCACGCGCATTCTGCAAAATGCTAAACCATTCTGCTATTGCAAAATAAATATAAAAAATATGAACAATACTTTTTATTTATTTCAAATAAGTTACGCTTAGTGAACAGGTTTATACCGGTCACAATTTTATAAAAAACAAATACTTCCAAAGCAACTTATCAAACAGTCTATCTGCTAAGAAATTTAATATAAATTCTTTCCAAAAAGGATTTATATTTAGTAAATATTTCATTAAACACCATACTATAGATTGAAATTATGAGTTTAAAAACCTTAATTACAAAAAGTGCCGAATATAACAACTGGGTCGTCAATAAATACATCAATTGGCTAGCTGATAAATCGGACGACCAACTTAACCAGGAAGTACCCTCAAGCTTCCCGACCATTTTGAAAACCTTGAACCACATCTTGCAGACACAGGAATATTGGTGGAGCCACATTGCAGAAAGCAATGATTTTGATTTTGAGAAAAATCGAACCACA
Source organism: Sphingobacterium sp. (assembly GCA_050281725.1). GTDB lineage: Bacteria > Bacteroidota > Bacteroidia > Sphingobacteriales > Sphingobacteriaceae > Sphingobacterium. The sequence continues at coordinate 60,271 of JBMAAL010000018.1, forward strand.
AAAGAAGAAATATTTGAAGCACTAAGAAGAAGTTCAGTTCAACTTGTCGATTATATACACAAGCTATCGGAGTTAGATCTTGAAAAAAATATCAAAGTGGAATCACCATGGTTTCAATGCGACTTCACCAAGTATGAATACATACAACAGCTGATCCTCCACGGAACATATCACAGGGGACAGATCGTTACAATGGGTCGAGCTATTGGAATAACAGATGCCCCAATGACAGACTTTAATTATTGGAATATTTATAAAGATCAACACTAGGGATTTGAGTACAATGGTTCAGGGTAAAAATTACGATTGGTCTCAATCGCCACAAATTGGGGACTAAACAGAATCAGCAGGAGGATACGACGATTCATCGTAACCAATAAATGAATGCGTGATTTTCTTTGTGATAATTATTCATCAAGAAAGAACTATACATCAAGAAAGGCGAAGTCTATAATTAAACCTCGCCCTTCTTTAAACCTTTATTCCAGATGTAACCGCGCCCTCGGTTATTGGTCTTTTTTCATTGTTCCTTTTTCACGAAGATTAATATGCCAGCTAAAAGCCTCTTCTAACAAATGTGGTGTATGCCCCCCTCTCTCACAAGCGCGGTTATAATAGTCTAATAGCTGCTCTTTATAATCGGGATGTACGCAGTTCGCTATAATTACTTTCGCTCGCTCGCGAGGCGCTAAACCACGTAAATCTGCCAAGCCATAATCTGTTACCAAAATATCGACATCATGTTCGGTATGATCCACATGGGAAACCATAGGAACAATATGAGAAATTGCATCTCCTTTAGAGGCCGCCTGTGTGACAAAGATGCTCAAATAAGCATTGCGTGCAAAGTCACCCGATCCACCGATACCGTTCATGATATTTGTTCCCGAAGTATGGGTAGAATTTACGTTTCCATAAATATCAAACTCTATAGCTGTATTAATTGCTATAATCCCCAAACGTTTGATCAGTCCAGGTGTATTGGAAATATTCTGTGGGCGCAATACAATTTTATCGCGATATCGATCCAAATGATCGAACACTCTTGAATAGCACTCTTCCGAAACAGTAATTGAAGAAGCAGAAGCAAAATCCAGTTTTCCGGCATCGATAAGGTCAAAGGTACTATCTTGCAATACTTCAGAAAACATCGTTAGATTACGGAACTTACTATGTATAAATCCCGTCAGAACAGCGTTAGCTACTTTTCCAATACCCGCTTGAAGTGGCATCAAGCTCTCTGACAAATGGCCTAACGCTACTTCATTTTCGAAAAACTGTAAAATATGCTCCGCTATCGCTGTTGTTTTGGTATCCGGCTCAGCAATATCGGCAGGACTATCAAGCTCATTCGTAAACACAATTCCCACCACCTTGTTCGCGTCCAAAGGAATAGTTTTACGCCCAATTTTATTTTCGGGAGCTACGATTGGAATAACATTACGCCGAGGATAATCTTCGGCTTGGTAAATATCATGTATTCCTTTAATAGTCACCGGTATCGCAGTATTGACTTCCAAAATAACCTGCTTAGCCAATGCAGCAAAAGTTGCCGAATTTCCCACAGAAGTCGTTGGAACAATACTTCCGTCTGATTCTATTGCTGCTACTTCTAAAACAGCAATATCCACCTGAGGCAAATTCTTATTGTGCAGCAATTCGGCTGTTTCGCTTAGATGCTGATCAATAAACAGCACATCTCCAGCATTAATTTTATTACGTAAAATACGGTCTACCTGAAAAGGCATCCGCTTAGATAGTGCTCCCGCTTCCGCCAATTTACCATCCGTTCCATGTCCCAACGAAGCCCCGGTAATCAAGGTTATTTTCAATGGATCCACTTTTGCACGTTCAGCCAAGGCAGGTAACACAACCTTACTGTCTCCAGCCTTAGTAAAACCACTCGACCCAACGACCATTCCGTTTTGAAATAGTTTAGCAGCTTCTTCCGCTGTAATCACTTTATTATGTAAGCTTTGAACTTTTATTCTTTCGTAAGCCATATTGTTATAGTTTGATTTTATTCCATTATTGTAAACTTAAGAAATTGAAACCTATATATTTCCCTTAGTTGAAAAGTTCTTTATTATATTTCCCAACCTCTTAACCAAACAATTTTAGCATTTTTTTCAACTGCATATTTATTACCATTCGACACAAAATTATCCAAACGAGACTAAAAAGCCACAACTCACTACAAATCAAAAATATACAACAAATCATAATAAAAAAATAGTTTATATCACACTGATCGATAATATATATCACCCTGATAACAAACGACTTACAATAATAAAGGTAAAACTAAAGTAAGTAAAGACTAACTCTCCGGTCGATTAATTGCCATTTTAACGTAAGCATACACTCACTTTCAAGAAGTAAAGGTGGGGTATAGTAAAAAAGTCTTACCTTTGTGGTATAGTATTATAGGTTAAAATGAATACACAAGATATAACGACAGATGCTAAATATGTCAACCGCTATTATATGACGGAAGTAGACTCATTTGAAGATAGCATTTACTGTCACCACGCTATTATTGCAGAGAATCATATTTCCGAACACTGCCACGATAAGGACCAATTTTTATATACAGAAGGTGGTGTCGTATTTGTTAAAACAGAGGAAAAATCATATTTTCTACCTGCCCGTCATTATTTGTGGATTCCTGCTGGCATAAAACATAGTATTCATCCAAGTACCCCTGAGGTCGTTATGCGTAATCTGTACTTTCCCAAAGCCAATAATGATGCACCCTTCTACAGTAAAATGGGGATTTATCCAGTAAATGATCTTTTGATAGAGCTGATTATGTTTACCAACCGCTGGAATGGCAATATCTTTCCGGTCGAAGAACCTAAATATAGTATCGCTACAGCATTTAAGCTTATCCTGCCGGAACTATCGCTGCATGAGCTTCCATTGGCCTTGCCCTACCCTAGTCATCAGAAATTAAAGGATATCGTCACTTACCTCGAAGAGAATATCGAAGAAAATGTCAGCTTTAAAAAACTTGCCGGATTATTTAACATTAGTGAACGCACATTGGCCAGACTATTTCAAAAAGAATTAAATATGTCCTTTATCCAGTACTACACGATTCTCAGAATGTTGACCGCCCTTAAGCTCCTTTTGGACGAAAAACTAAGTGTAAATGAAGTTGCGCTCAAAGTTGGATACAATAGCCTTCCTACGTTTAGTAACACATTCAATAAGGTTGTGGGCATCCGCCCAAGCGAATATGTCAAACAAAAAGAATTGCTTATTTAAAAATGTTTACCTAATTTAGGTCAATAAACCTAATTCAGGATGAAATTCAAACATATCATTTATAGTGCTGGAATTTTATTGCTTAGCACTTCTTTATTTGCCAAATCTCAAGATAAGAAACCCAAACCCATTCAGTTATTCAATGGGAAAGATTTGAAGAACTGGACCCCAAAAATCAGAAACCACAAAGTTGGGGATAATTACAAAAATACATTTCGTGTAGAAGACGGTTTACTCAAGGTAAGATATGATGGTTATGATAATTTCAATTTTCAGTATGGCCATCTGTTCTACAATAAAGAGTTCTCAGCTTATTTGTTGCGTGTCACTTACAGATTTGTCGGTGAACAGGTAAATGGTGGAGAAGGTTGGGCTTGGCGTAATAGCGGAGCCATGCTACATGGACAGGATCCGAATACCATGGGTGTGGATCAAGACTTTCCAATATCTATCGAAGGGCAACTGCTGGGTGGAAACGGCAAGGACGAACGGACCACAAGTAACCTGTGTACACCAGGTACAAACGTTGTGATCGACAATAAGCTATTCACACCACATTGCATCAGCTCAACATCAAAAACCTATGCTGGAGATCAATGGGTAACTGCTGATTTTTTGGTATTGGGAGACTCTCTTGTGCAGCATATCCTTGACAACAAGGTCGTACTACAGTATAATAAACCCCAAATTGGTGGCGGCAATGTAAGTGGTTTCGATCCTAAAGTGAAGAAAGATGGACAGCTTTTAAGCAAGGGTACTATTTCACTTCAAAGTGAGAGCCATCCCATTGATTTCAAAAAGGTGGAACTTTACGATTTAGAACCTTACATGAAAGATCCTAACAAATTGAAAAAGGTCATCGCAGAGCTACTTCCAAATTTACAGCAATAAATACACTGCAATTCAGTTTTAAAAAAAAAAGCATCGGTATTCGATGCTTTTTTTTTTTACTATTCGCTTGGAAAGAGAAATCCAAAGTATATAACATAAAGAAAAGGGATACAGCGAGCTGTACCCCTCTATATCTATACGAAAAGCTTACGCTAAACCGTTAACAAATTTTGTTAACTTCGATTTGTTGTTAGAAGCTTTTTTCTTGTGGATCACATTTTTCTTTGCCAAACGATCAAGCATAGAAATTACGCGTGG
>JBMAAL010000019.1:0-64520 GCA_050281725.1 Sphingobacterium sp.
TGTCCACAATGGCAAATTCTTGTCTTTTGCTTTGATTTACACTCATAACGCAAAGCAAACATACTAAAAATATTAGCCATTTAAAAGGATCACCGCAATTTTACAAAACACAAAAGCCAATTATGCAATCTAACTGATAAAACAGCTGTTTTTCTAAACTACTGTTCATGTTATATATTGCAGGATTTTGTTTATTTTGTACTTTTCATTCATTAAATCATGCTCATGGAAGTAATACAAAAAAATGACGATAAACATGGTAGCTTTGAGGTTGTCGATCAGGGAAAGTCAGTTGCACAAATGACTTATACCTGGGCTGGCCCCACAAAATTCATTGTAGACCATACGGAAGTAAGTTCTGAACATGCAGGAAAAGGGCTAGGTAAACAGCTATTGATGGCGGCAGTGACTTATGCACGTCAAGAAAATTTAAAAATTATGCCCTTATGTCCTTTTGCAAAATCAGTTTTTGATAAGGATCCGACATTAGCCGATGTGCTTTTTTAAGGCCACGACCAATATGAAGAAAGATGGTTAGCATGCTGTTGCACGCAAACCATCTTTTTTGCGCCCTGTTTACCTGATGGGCGGTTGCTAATCAAGTTTAATAGCTAGTTTGTTTATCAACTTAAAAATCAGATCAGCTGTTAGCTTGGCCGTTCTGGAATCGATATCAAAATGGGGATTAAATTCAGCAAAATCGATAGATTTTACATTAGGCAGATCCAGTAGAATATCATAGATTGTAAAAAACAAATGATCAGGGACTATGCCGTTAAATGCCAATGCACTTACTCCAGGCGCATAGGCTGCAGCGAAAGCATCAAGATCAACCGTCAAATACACATAATCTACTGATTTGGCAAAACTTACAATTTTGTCGCGAATGAGATCAAGTTTTTCAGCGACCAAACTCTCTCGCTCAATAATCTGCACATTCTTTTCTTTGGCATAGGCTAGTAATCCTTTGGTATTACTAATTTCCTGAATACCAATTGCTAAGTAATGAAACGGCAGATCTACTTTAGACTGATCCTGCTCGATTTGATAGAAGCCTGTTCCCGAATTCCCTTTGCCGTCCTGCAATGGACGGATATCTAAATGGGCATCCAAATTAACAATGCCAATAGATTGATTACGGCTCTTTAAAAATTCTTTAACCCCCAAATAATGGCCATAGGTTACTTCATGGCCACCACCCAAGATGACTGGAAATCCTCCTTGTTCGAGAATACAATTTAAGGCAGAACCTAAACCCTGCTGTGACAACTCTAAATCACTGTCCTTTATCAGTATATCACCACAATCTTTAAGTTTTAGTTTATCTGAAAAATATACAGGAAGATTTGTTAAGACATTCCGAAGTGCTGTGGGTCCGTCCTTGGCCCCTACACGACCTTGATTGCGTCCAACACCCTCATCGCTACAGAATCCCAGAAAAGCGACGGACTGTCTTAAATCGGGCTGTTCGAGAAGATCAACACAATCCATTAATTGATGCCAACGCATCCATTCACGATCCTGGCCATCGGTACGCCCCTTCCATACCGCTTGGTCACCTTTACTATATATTTTGGGATTATTCAACAAAAAGTTCATTCGCTCAGATCAAATAATTGTTCAATAATATCGTCATCTACAAGTTGCGCGCGGGTAACTTGCAATGCCACATTTCTCTCCATTGCACGATCTAGCGCCTGATTAGCCTCCTTATTTCTAGCCCAAGCGCGCCTAGCAACCCCATTATTGACATCAAAATACAACATCTTTTCCAATTTAACAGCTGCTTCTCCTGAACCATCTAATAGTAGACCAAAGCCTCCGTTGATGACCTCACCCCAACCGACTCCACCGCCATTGTGGATAGAAACCCAGGTGGCCCCGCGGAAACTGTCTCCGATGACATTATGAATTGCCATATCGGCGGTATATTGACTTCCATCATAAATATTACTGGTCTCCCGATAAGGTGAATCGGTACCGCTCACATCATGATGGTCTCTTCCCAAAACAATAGGTGCTTCAAACAAGCCACTTTTTACAGCGTCATTAAAAGCCTTTGCTATCGCAATGCGTCCATTGGAATCTGCATAAAGGATACGCGCCTGAGAGCCTACCACAAGTCTATTTTTTCCAGCTTCTTTAATCCATTGTATATTATCTTGCATCTGCTGCTGAATCTCCACAGGGGCTTCTTTTCGGAGCTCTTCTAAAACTGTCATGGCTATTTCGTCCGATTTTTGAAGATCCGAAGCCTTTCCAGAGGTACAAACCCAGCGAAAGGGCCCGAAACCATAGTCGAAACACATTGGGCCAAGAATATCCTGTACGTAAGATGGGTAGCGGAATTGATCCTTATCGTCATTCCATACTGCCGCACCAGCGCGACTGCTTTCCAATAGAAATGCATTACCGTAATCAAAGAAATAGGTTCCCTTCGATACATGCTTATTGATGGCGTCGACATGCCGTACCAGGCTTTCTTGTACACATTGCTTAAATCGATCGGGATCAGTCGCCAACAAAGCATTGGATTCTGCAAAGGTCAGCCCCATCGGATAATAGCCCCCAGACCAAGGATTATGTAGAGATGTCTGATCAGATCCTACAGTGACGTGGATATTTTCGCTATCAAAAGCCTCCCACACTTCGACAATATTACCGATATAGGCAAAAGATATCGTTTCTTTTTGATCCATCGCCGACTGTACCTGTTCAACGAGCTCATCGATGTTTTCGATCAATCGGTCTACCCAACCTTGTTCATGCCGCTTTTTTGCTGCAGCGGGATTTATTTCAGCACATACGGTGATACATCCGGCAATATTACCTGCTTTGGGTTGTGCGCCACTCATTCCCCCCAAACCAGAAGTTAAAAATACTTTACCTTGAATTGTATCATTTGCCGTTAAATGTTTTCGGAAAGCATTCATGACCGTAATTGTGGTACCATGCACAATACCCTGCGGACCAATATACATATAGGAACCTGCGGTCATCTGTCCATATTGCGTAACCCCTAAAGCATTAAAACGCTCCCAGTCATCCGGTTTCGAATAGTTTGGAATCATCATGCCATTCGTTACAACAACACGTGGTGCATGTTGTGACGACGGGAAAAGACCCATGGGATGACCACTGTAGAGATGTAAAGTTTGTTCATCTGTCATCTGTGAAAGATATTGCATGGTGAGGCGATATTGAGCCCAATTTTGGAAAACAGCTCCATTCCCACCATAAGTAATCAGTTCATGGGGATGTTGTGCTACAGCTGGATCAAGGTTGTTCTGAATCATCAGCATAATCGCTGCCGCTTGCTTACTCCCTGCTGGGTAATCAGCTATCGGTCGAGCGTGCATTGCATATTGGGGTCTAAAGCGGTACATGTAGATTCGGCCGTAATTACGGAGCTCCTCTAAAAATTCAGGTGCTAAAACCGTATGCCATTGTTTGGGAAAATAACGTAATGCATTCCGTAGAGCCAGCTTCTCTTCCGACTTGGAGAGAATATCCTTTCGTCTGGGGGCATGACTTATTGTATGATCTCGTTCTACTTTTGGAGGTAATACGGTCGGAATACCTTCCGCAACCTCACTCTTAAATGTATCTTCCATGTTGTTATATTGAAAATACTTCCTGACCATTTTTCCATACTGCTGTAGGCTGCAAGCTTCCTTGGTAGTAAGTAATATCCTGATAATTAGCTGTTTTAAACAAACTGAAATCGGCTTTCATGCCCTTGGTCAACACGCCCCGGTCCGACAGGTTTAAAGCTTTGGCTGCACGGTAGGTTAATGCCGCAAGCAGCTCAGCGTTGGTCAACTTTTCTGCTGTTGCCAAAATACTCGCACTCGTCAATAACTGTCCCATGGGTGCAGAACCCGGATTCCAATCACTACCTATTGCCAAACATGCACCTGCATCCAACAGTTTTCTTGCCGGTGTAAAACCACATCCAAGCCCGATGGAAGCTGCAGGTAAAGCCACAGCAACAGTATCTGAATGTGCAATAAGTTCAATTTCAATTGCAGTTGATGCTTCAAGATGATCCGCAGATTGAGCACCGAGTTCTACAGCAATCTGACTTCCCGAAGTTGTGAACTGATCGGCATGAATAGTCAGGTCAAAACCCATTGCTTTTGCTTTCCGTAAATAAGCGACAATGTCTTCCCCTTGAAAAGCTGTTTTTTCGATAAATGCATCAATCCGATTCGACAGCCGTTCTGATTTCAATATAGGAAAAAGATCTGCTGTGATCAGATGAAGATAATCCTTTGCCGATCCGCTGAAGTCCCGCGGGAGCATATGTGCCGCCAAACAAGTTGGAACAAGGTCTGATGCCGTAAGACGATTCGACTCTTGAATGACACGTAATATCTTCAGTTCTTCTTCAACATTAAGACCGTAACCACTTTTAACTTCAATTGTTGTGATTCCTTGCCTTAACAGAAAATTTGCACGCTGGATCGTGAGATCAATCAGTTCTGCTGTGTCACAATCCCTCGTGTGTGCTACCGTACTCCAAATCCCTCCTCCAGCTGCCGCAATCTCAAGATAGCTTGAGCCTGCATTTCTAAGGGCGAAATCATTCGCTCGATTACCGGCAAAAGCAATATGCGTATGGCAATCAATAAAGCCTGGCAAGGCGACCTGATCTTCCTCTACATGTACAAGTGCCGCTTGCTTTCCCCATTGCAGTTGTAATCGCTCAAAGTCCGCCACTTCTATGATGTCGTTACCTGCTATTAAAATACCTCCTTCTTTAATAATAACTAATTGTTTATCATGGAGCGCCCCATTAACGGGCATATTTGACATCGTCAATATCTGCCTAAAGGGTCCAACTAATTTTAGCTCTTTTTCCATCCTTCTTCGTCTAAAACTCTTCAAATCTTTGTTTCAAATCCGCAGCAATTTCGCCCGTCGCATATTGACGATGCAAAGTAATCAGTTCGCCCGATTTTACGAGCTTTAGCGCCTCAGTCAACAGCTCTTCCATTGGTTGATCGGATTCAATATGCGGAATAGACTGGCGAATTCTCGCATGAATAGCTTCCAATGCTGCAGTCGATTTTAATGGCTGATGGTAATCCTTGGCCTGTGCTGCACATAACAGTTCAATACTTAATATTTTATCGACATTGTCAATGACCTGTAGTAATTTTCGGCCGGAAATAGATCCCATACTGACATGGTCTTCTTGACCTAAAGAGGTGGGAATACTATCTGCACTTGCAGGAAAACAAAGGCCTTTATTCTCACTTGCAATCGCGGCAGTACTATATTGTAAGATCATAAATCCTGAATTGAGACCGGTTGATTTCATTAACAATTTTGGGACACCGTTGGTTTGGCCTTCTAAAGACAAGTACACCCTTCGATCCGAAATATTGCCAATTTCCGATGCAGCCAATGTGGCATAATCCAAAGGCAAAGCGATTGACTGTCCGTGAAAGCTACCGCCACTAATGGTTAGTTCATCATTAATGATCACAGGATTATCGGTCACTGCGTTTATTTCGATTTCTATCGTTTCCTTCAGATGAAACCAGGCATTGCGTGATGCTCCGTGGACCTGCGGGATACAGCGCAGCGAATAAGGATCTTGTACGCGGGAACAGTCTTTATGGCTTTCCAAAATAGCCGAACCATGAAGCATGTTAAAAATGCTTTTAGCGACATAACGGTTTCCGGCATGTGGGCGTAATTGATGTAATTCAGTAAAGAACGGTTTTATGGAGCCATTTAAGCCTTCAATCATTAAGGTGGCAATAATATCAGCATTCTGAAGTACACGATTGAACTCAGCTACAGCCATTACAGCATGTGCTGCCATAAATTGAGTTCCATTGATCAGGGCTAAGCCTTCTTTTGCGCCCAACTGAACCGGTGACATACCATATTTTTCCAAAATGGTAGCTGTCTCCACAATTTCCCCTTCTACGTTGACTTTTCCTAAGCCAATCAAGGGTAAAAATAAATGTGACAATGGCGCCAAATCACCCGACGCGCCGACAGAGCCTTGCTTAGGTACCACAGGAATGATATGGTTTTCAATATGCCAAATAATCCGCTCGATTGTCGCATACTGAACACCCGAAAATCCTTGAGAAAGCGCGTGAACTTTAAGAATAAGCATCAATTTGGCCAAATCATTGGCGATAGGTCCTCCCATGCCGACGGCATGGCTTTTCAGAATATTTTCCTGTAACAGCTGCGTTTGACTTGCGTCAATAAGTGTGGTACACAAGGGACCAAAACCGGTATTAATGCCATAGACAACCTCACCACGCTCCACTATTTTCCTGACATGACTGGCGCTCTGTTCGATCTTACCCTTGACTTCAGGTGATATCTCCCCGGTAACCGTTCCTTTTGCTATTGCTAAGGCTGTAGCGCATGTTAGTTGCCCACTGCCGTATAAAAATTTTTCCATCTTCCTATCTGCTTTACTCAAATGTACTTGCTATATTTGATAATTAGAAATACCATTTTTATCATCAATTGATAACCATGAATTATCAAATAGAACTAAGACACTTACTGTATTTTAAAGTATTGGCAGAAGAGCTGCATTTTAGAAGGACTGCCGAAAAATTGTTTATTGCGCAGCCGGGCTTGAGCAGACAAATTAAGCAGCTGGAGGAATCCTATGGCGTAGCACTTTTTGAGCGTAATAAACGAAATGTTCAAATGACGGAAGCTGGGATCTATCTCTTTCAGGAGGTGAAAGAACTCTTTAGGCACTTGGATCAGATTGAAACTCAACTTCAAAGTTTTGCCAACGGTAAAATAAGCACCTTAAAGCTGGGGTTTATCGGGTCGGCTGTTCAAACCATCCTGCCGGAACTACTTGTCAATTTAAAACAGCAGCAGCCAGATATCGAGTTAGCACTGCACGAATTAGCGAATGAAACGCAGCTGGATCTGCTGGAGAAAAAAGAATTGGACTTAGGCTTTGTTCGTCTTTCTGAAACTCCACCGGGGTTATGTAGCCTGCCTATACATACCGAGCATTTTAGTCTCGTTTTACCCAACGATCATCCCCTATTGAATTCGCCGAAACCAAGCCTTGACGCCTTAAAAGATGAATCATTTATCTTATTTTCCAAAAACTATAGCCACTCTTATTATGATCTCGTCATGAGTATTTTTAGCGATCATAAGTTTATCCCCAAAGTTACTTTACGTACAGTGAATGCTTTGACCATTTTCAATATGGTGGCTCAGGGACTGGGTGTTGCCATTGTTCCTTCTTCTTTAAAGAACGGATACCATGTTAATGTCACCTTCCTTGAATTGAACGGTTTACCACAACGAACAACGCTCTCTCTAGTTTGGAATGCCCAAAATCGCAACCCGGGTATTCCATTGGTTACCCAGATCATCACTTCGCAGGTGAAAAACGGTTATACTATGTCAAAGCGAGGTAATGTCAAAGCGGGTAATAAGGCATAAGTTCCCGTTAAAAGAATGATAAATAAATTGTTCGGATAAGCTTGTCCGTGTATTGCATATCAGAAACAAATTTTCTAAGTTTGAGTTATTTACTAAACTTGATAAAAAAACAAATTATGATTTTAGAAGTAGCTGTATTGCAAATTATTGAGGGACAACAATCCAATTTTGAAAGAGATTATAAAACAGCTTGCCAGTATATTAGCGCGAGTAGAGGCTATATAACACATTCTCTACGTAAATGTATTGAAAAAGACAACCAGTACATTCTATTGGTTGAATGGGAAACGTTGGAAGACCATACCATCGGTTTTAGAAAGTCGGCATTATTTAAGGAATGGGAAAAACTTTTACATCATTACTACGATCCATTTCCAACAGTCGAACATTATGAAGTGTTAAAATAGTAGTTTTGTCAACCTTTTTCTATAATAATCTAGTATCTTTGTAGAAATTTTTTGATATTCAACTTTTAACCCCTGTAACGTCGCAAGCGTTACAGCTTTGAACAGAACAAGATGTACACAAAAGAAAAAGCAAAAGTAAATAGTTTTACGGTAGATCATACCAAATTAAAACAAGGGATCTACGCTAAAGCTTCTACCACCAATAACAGCAATGTTGAAAGTTACACAACTTACGACATTCGCATGATCAGACCGAATTCTCCTGAGCGTATGCTATCACCTGAAGTCATGCATACCTTAGAGCATTGTTTTGCAACAGAAATTAGAACCATCTTAGGTGATGAGGTTATTTATGTTGGACCGATGGGCTGTTGCACGGGATTTTATGTTGTATTGGCTGGAACTGCGAAAACTCCTGAGAACGTAGCCGACTTGATGAAAGAAGTACTCGAAACGATCCTTACAGAAGGATACGAGGTACCTTTCCAAAATCCGATTAGTTGCGGAAACTATACTTTCATGGATTTTCCTACCTCGAAACAGGCTTGTGTTAATTTCTTAAATCTAATAACTGCCGGAGAATTGGCTTTTGAGTATCCATACATTGAAGAAAACTAAATGATCCTGAATAAAGATATTGAAACGATTATCTTGGTAGCAAATAAAAATGAGCTATCTTTTAATCCGACCAGTGAATCGACTTTTGTCTACGAAATTGGTGTAGGTAAAGTAAATGCGCTCCTAGCCGTCGCTACAATTTACGAAGACATCAAAGCATTAGGGATTAATCCTGTTCTTCTCAATGTGGGCACTGTGGGCTGTACAAGACATCCGATAGGACATGTCCTTTATCCGGCATACTATGCGCAAGGAGACGCATATACGGATGGATTTTTTCTGGAAAACACCTTATTTTTTAAAGGGCAAGGGGTCTTGGAATCCATTTCACGCGATGAATTTCGTTACGAAGATGCACTTTTGACATCGGATCGTTTTATCAATGTAAATACGGCTTTTTATCAGGATATCAAACATTTTAATCCTTTGGCATTTGATATGGAATCCTATGCCCTAGCGAATTTCTGTTTTCAAAAAAATCTCACCTTTCATAGTATTAAAATTGTTTCAGACAATTGTGATGGTACGGTTAAAGATTGGGAAAGCATTTTAGGGGAAATTTCGGGGAGATTAGGAGACATCCTCGATCAATTTATGAAAAAATTGAATCACGAAAAAGCTCCTGCTGTCCCTATAGCGTAAGTTAATGAGATAACAAAAAGACCTGTAGAAATAGAGGTCTTTTTTGTTGCTATTTGGGGTGTACTGCTGCTAAAATTCCCCAGTCCTATTACAATAAACTAGCTCGTTCTTTCTTCAACAGCTGCTACTACCCTCCTTCTAATTTGAATTTATCGAAACTATTCTTCCCCGAGGTTGTTCAGATAGTGGATGACAAGCCCATCGTTATAGTCAATATAACTCTTCCACACTGCAAATAAATCGATCTAATATTCTTATGAAGAAAAAGAAGAAAATAATAATTTCAAATAGACTGCCGATACAAATAGAACGAAAAAAAGAAAAATTAATCATCAAGCCGAGTGCGGGCGGACTTGCAACTGGGTTAAATTCCGCTTTTGATACCGATGAAATACTCTGGGTTGGCTGGCCGGGGATCGTTCCCAAAGATGAAGAGGAAAAAGAAAAGATTGTTGAGCTTCTCAAACCGATGAGCCTACTTCCTGTTTTCTTATCAAAAGATGAAATCCGCAATTTCTATGAAGGTTATTCCAATGAGGTCCTCTGGCCTATCTGTCACTATCAGCCGAGCTACATTCATTTTGATCGCGAATATTGGTCTACGTATGTAACAGTGAATAAAAAGTTTTGTGAAGCCGCTCTTTCCATCGATCAACTTTCTGATTTTATCTGGGTGCAGGACTATCAGCTTATGCTGCTCCCGCTTCTGCTGCGTTCCGAAAACCAAGCGCTCAACATCGGCTATTTTCACCATATCCCCTTTCCTTCTGAAGAGCTCTTTATGAACATTCCACAACGTAAAGAATTGGTCGAAGGTTTACTGGGTGCGGATCTTATCGGATTTCATACGTTCGCTGATAGCCAGAACTTTCTAAACGCCTGCAAAAAAATACTGCATGTATCATCTGGTTATAATCAGCTGAAATATAAAGATCGCCATATCTTTGTGGAATCCTTTCCGATGGGCATTGATTTTGATAAATTCGTCGAAGTCAGCCATCAGCCAAAAATTCAATCCATTGCAAGCCAATTTCGAAGCCACTTTCCCGACCAGAAGATTATTATATCGGTCGACAGGCTCGATTATAGCAAAGGGATATTAGAGCGATTACGTGCTTTTCTCACCTTCCTTGAAAAATACCCCGAATGGCATACAAAAGTTGTCCTATATATGCTTATTGTACCCTCCAGGGATAAAGTGTCGCAATATAAGAAGCTGAAAGATGAAATTAACCGAAAGGTGAGTGAAATCAATTCCATTTATGGAAATTTAAGCTGGACACCAGTATTATATTTTTACAAATCACTTCCATTCGAAGAGCTGGTCGGATTATATGTTGCATCTGATATCTGTATGATTACATCCACGCGCGATGGGATGAATCTTGTCAGTAAAGAATACATCGCCAGTAAAACTTTATCAAAAGGTGTGTTGATTTTAAGTGAGTTTGCGGGCGCTTCCAAAGAACTTGTTGACGCCTTGATTATTAACCCTTATAATCGAACGGAAACTGCTGATACTATTTACCAAGCGCTTAAAATGCCGTCCGAAGAAATTCAGGAACGTACTGATGCCAATATTCAGATTATACAGAAGTTTAATGTACAGCATTGGGTACAGCTATTTACCAATCGTCTGGCTGAAACCAAAGCCATCCAGCGTGATGAATGGGCAAGGAGGATTTCAGATAAAGTATTTAGTAGTATTTCGGAACGATACAGTAAAAGCAGCAATAGGCTCTTTTTCCTCGATTATGACGGCACTTTGGTCAAATTCCAGAACCATGCCCAAAAAGCAACTCCGACGACCTTATTGTACAACCTCTTGGATAATATTATTTCAGACCCACTTAATACTTTGGTCATCATAAGCGGGCGCTCGCAAGAAAGCTTATCGTCTTGGTTTGACGGTAGATCTTATTATTTGGTTGCCGAACATGGCATTTGGTCAAATTTCCCAAATTTCAACTGGTCATATAAAAAAGGACTGGCACTTCACTGGATGCCCGAAGTAAAAAAATTGATGGAAAAATTGGCCGACCAAACTCCCGGAGCATTTATTGAGGTCAAGCCTTATTCGTTGGCCTGGCATTATAGAAAAGTGGAATTAGGCTTGGGCGAACTTAAAGCCACTGAATTAAAAGAGATTTTAAACCCGATGCTGAATGATTATGGCTTACAGTTACTTGACGGAAATGCCGTCATTGAGGTTAAAAACACGGAAGTTAACAAAGGTAAGGCTGCATTGGAAATCGCAGGTCATATAAAAGCAGATTTTATGTTGGCCATTGGCGACGACATTACCGATGAAGACCTATTCCGCTATCTTCCTCAATCGACGATAAGTATCAAAGTGGGTAGCAATAAATCTGCAGCAAAATATTATCTGGATGAACAAGAAGATGTTCTTCAATTTTTGAATCAACTTATCATAAAATAATGAACGAAAATACAATGGAAAAAAGACATACCTATCAATCTGGAATCATTGGCAATTGTTCCTACATAGCGCATGTCGGTATTGATACCAATATATCTTGGCTGTGCTGGCCCTCCTTCGAAGATAGCTTTGTATTTGGCAGTATGCTCGACAAACAGCAAGGTGGGCGCTTCGAGATTAGCTCAGAGGAACCTATTGTCGAAACCAAGCAATATTACATCAAAAACTCCAATGTGCTCTGCACGGAAATCCATACAGCGTCCTACGCCTACCGTATTACCGATTTCGCTCCTCGTTTTGAACAATTCGGACGATATTTTAAACCTTTGATGTTGGTCCGGAAGATCGAACCCTTATATGGGGCTCCCAGTGTAAACGTTAGGTGTCAGCCTACTGGCGACTATGGCCGATTGGCGCTTAAACCTACCCGTGGAAGCAATCATATCCTGTATAGTAACGACCAGATCGGGGAACGAATTCGCCTTACTACAGATCTGCCCATTTCTCATTTCTTTCAAGAGGAGAGTTGGACCATCATCAGTGAGAATAAATACCTTGTATTGACCTACGATGCTGCTTTCGAATCAGCTATTGCAAGTACCTGCGAAGATTTCCTCCATAAGACAATTAGCTATTGGCAGCGATGGATTAAAAGATGTAGTATTCCCAACATCTATCAAACAGAAGTTATTCGATCCGCTTTGGTGCTAAAGCTCCATCAATATGAGGACACGGGAGCAATTATTGCAGCTTCGACAACAAGCTTGCCTGAGTACCCTGGTTCTGGCAGAAATTGGGATTACCGCTATTGCTGGGTACGGGATAGCTACTATGTATTAACGGCACTGACACATATCGGTCAATTTGAAGAAATGGAAAGCTTTGCAAATTATATTGCTGGTATCACACATCGTAATCCGGGAAGGCTTCAACCATTGTACGGTATTCTCGGCAACTCCGAGCTTACAGAACATATTTTACCCTATCTAAAAGGGTATCAGGAAAGCGGTCCAGTGCGAATCGGGAACCAGGCATTTGAACATATCCAAAATGACGTATATGGTCAGGCCATGATTGCATTGTTGCCTCTTTTCACTGATCAGCGTTTTAAAATCCATGAAAACAAAAATGTCTTAGGTTGGGTGAATTTTATTCTTGAAAAAATTGAAGCCACAATCGAGGAAAAAGATGCCGGCATTTGGGAGTTCCGGAACTTTGCTAACCATCACTGCTATTCGAATCTTTTCCAATGGGTTGGATGCAAAGCGGCCCTATTAATTGCGCGCCAAAATGGTTATCAGGATATAGAGGATCGCGCGAATGTTCTCCTAAAAAAGGCAGAAGCTTACATTGAAGCTTGTTATGACAAGGAGCGAAAAGTCTATCAAAACGCATTAGACAGCCGAAATTTAGATGCAAGCACCTTACAGCTCATTGTTATGGATTATCTTGACCCAAAATCGGACCGTGCTCGTCATCACCTCGAAATGCTGGAAAAAGAATTAAAAGGTGAAAATGGACTTTTTTATCGGTATAAGCATCAGGATGATTTTGGCCGCCCCAAATCCACGTTCTTGGTATGTGCATTTTGGTATGTAGAAGCGTTGGCCTGTGTGGGGCGTGTGGAAGAAGCGAAAGAGATCCTCGAACGCTTGCTGACCTACAGCAATCACTTAGGTCTGTTCAGTGAAGATGTTACGGAAGATAACGGCAGCCAATGGGGTAATTTCCCTCAAGCCTATAGTCACGTTGGATTGATGAATGCTGTTTACCGCCTGGCGATAAAATTGGATAAACCAATTTTTCATTAACATGAAACAAGCATGAAGGTGTTAAAAAGTCAGGTTAACACCTTCGGTTTGAACATTCGAAAGCGCTATCGGTGCCTATATTTACGGGAGCTTATATTAAGGTCTGTTTGTATCGATCAAAATGCTCACAAATTTCTTCCACCCCAATTTGTTTACCCATTAAATCTATAAAACGGTTCTTATACAATGAGAAGATATATAATCCTGTCGCCAAGCTCCCTACCACAAAAATACCTTCCAGTTCGTTGCTTTTGACAAGTTTGTTATTTAGATGACATTCCTTAAGCAATGGTATATCATAAGAAGACCATTTCCCCATTTTATCTTTTAGCACCAATCCAATATTTTTTGTTCCAGTCATCGTAATTTGCTCCTTTCTTAAAAAGGGAACATCGCTAATCGTCCAAATGTTTGAGTTATTTGCCGATTAAAGCAAAAACGCGTCTTTTATACACAGTATCAGGTATAAACACGTTATATAAAAAAGCATGTTTTCAACCTTATCGTTTGAAAACATGCTTTCATTAAGTCTGTACTAGATTAATTTATCTTTTGCCGGGCAGATAGATCTGAAAACCCAAACCTACACCCAGACCACTCGCTCCACTCCCCGTATTGATATTGGCTTTACTGTAGTTATAACCGAAGGTAGCCTCCAAAGCTACTGTCCTGGTAATAAAATGTGCATACCCCACATTCGCTCCTACTGCCAGCGCAACATCTTTCCCTTTCGAGCTACCCGAAATCCCGATGTCTCCCTGCCCAAAGAATCTCCCTGTAGTTGAACCTGCATTGGGGAAGTAATAGCGCACAAAAGGTGCAACGCCATATGTCCATTCATTATCAGCATCCTTTACCGTGGCCAAGCCTAAGTTGGCTTGAGCTCCGATGGCCAAACCATCCGAAACAAAATAGCCCGCTCTCGGTTGAAGTGCAATGTTAAATGACTTTGCTTCAAAGTTGTAGCCTAGATTACCGATCGATCCACCGACCATCCAGTTTCCTTGCTTTATAGGTTCGATGCCTACCTCCGATGACATCTGTGGCGTGGTCTCAATTTTCTGCGCATGGGCCTGATACCCAATACCTGCTGTTATTAATAAAAGAAGTGTCGATTTTTTCATATCTGTGTATGTTCTAAATTACTTTAATTTAATAACAAGGTCGATAAATGAAAAGTTTTAAATTTATCATTAAAATGTGGGTATCACCTTTTAATAAAAAAAACAACCATTCAGTTTTAATTACTGTTCTTTATTAAAAAGATGATGAATACAGCAATTCAATTTGGTGATTCTATTTCACAGTCCTCTTGGAGAAACTCCATGTACATGAACGAAATAGACCCTTTGGACAACGATCCAAGTACCGACGATGGCACTTCTGTACGGAAGCAGCCTCAAGTCCCTTCACAAGAAGACGTAACTCCTGATCTGTACTATCCTGAAAGTGCAGAGGGGCCTGATCCAAGCGAAGAAGAACAACGTGATCGTAGTAATAAAGAAAAGATTAATACTGAAGAGGATCAAAAGAAAGAGCAACCGGACCATTCCGAAGAAGATATTTATGGTGCTGATCCGGATCAAAAGAAAGAGAAAAAAAACTCCCTTAATTAAGGGAGTTTTTTTATCAGATATATCGAGAGTTCGAAGAAATGGTTACGGTTTTGATTTGCTATTATTGATACTGTCTTTCCTAAGTGTGTCTGCTAAACTCGTATCTTTCTGCATGCTCATTTTTTGCTGTTCGCTTAAATTATACCGGGTTTCGTCGGCATCAGTAGGTGCAATGTTATCTGACTGACCTTTTCCTTCAGTTTGATTTTTGGTCGAATTTTGGCACGAAAAGGATAGTGCAGCGCAACATAATAATGTTCCTAAAGTTAAGGTGAATCTTTTGTTCTTTTTCATAGTCTATTTTATTTTGCGTTAATCTTTTCGATAAGAACCACATTCAAAGCTTATTAGTTCAATAAAAGCTGATAAAAACAAGAAATTTAAAACTTGCTTGAAAAAATGGACACTAGTATACGGCATTAAAACAGGTAATACCCGTAATTAAGACATTTTTTTAAGGAACAAATACCCATTTAAAAAAACTATCCATGCCAGTAAATTTTATTGCGACACATTTAATCTTGCTTTTTTGTAGCGTTTGTACTACAAAATCAAGGATACGCAGCATTACGTATTTTTCCCATATAGCTGTTTAAACAAGGTTTGGATCACCTCTAAATCGCAAAACTAGCACTTTAATTGTACCTCTGTTTATCGAATACACATCAATCAATTTAACAAAAGGTACTATGAACAATTCCAATTTAAATTTGTTAGTCGAAGAAAAAAGAAGTCTTTTGAAACATTTCGCGGGAAAATTCACCAATGATCCTGATGAAAAAGAGGATTTGATTCAAGAAACACTTATCCGTGCATTAAAATCGATCGATGATTTTATCCGTCACCCGAAGTTAATGTCCTGGCTTTACGTTATTATGAAAAATGTCTACATCAATCAATATCGCAAAGCTAAACGTACGAATGATATCCACGAAACCTACATCGGTCTCGAAAGTACCAACACAATAGAAACAAATAAAAGTGACAATAAATTCATCGCGGATGATATTGAAAAAGCGATGTGCAGTTTATCTGAAGAAAATTATCAAGTGTTTCAATTATTTCTCGAAGGATACAAGTATCACGAGATAGCCTCTTATTTTGACATGCCCGAAGGCACTATAAAAACCAGGATCCACATGACAAGAAAGAAGCTTCAAAAGCAACTTAAAATTTACAGGCTCAAATAAAAACAAAAAGGTGGTTTCAAGGTTATCTATCTAGAAGCAGCTAACCGACATCACAACAATTCGTTAAATGATAAACATATGAAATCAGAAGTTAAAATAAAGACTCAGCATGCTATGGTCATTGCGCTAATTATCTGCGGCGGTCCGATAGGAAAAGGAAATAGCAAAACCATTGTTCAACCAAAAGTTTTGGAGACAGTAGACAAAAAACAGATTAACGCCGATACGGAAAAAGGTAAAAAGACTTCTTATTTGAATAAAAAATAAAGATAGCAATTACCGTCAAAAGGCTGCTTTAGATTGCTAAAGCAGCCTTTTTTTTGTTTTGCCCCCATCTATCGTGCAACGATATACTGATGGTACGCTGTATAAAATCGCCTTAATAGATGAAATTATACCTATCCTGTTCTTTCACAAAACTGCAGGACTACTTTAGGCGTTCTTAAGTGAAAAATAGAAATTCACAAAGCCGACATTAAATGGAAAACAATACGATAAATGATAGTACATTAATCAGCGACCTTATACGGATCAACAATGATCGGATTGCAGGCTATCAGAAAGCTGTAGAGATAGCCACACAACTCCATATTAAACATTTAAACAACACCTTTGTTGAGTTTATGAACCAATCTGAGGTATTTATTGAAGAACTAAAGCCTTACGTAGCTCCGCAGGAAGACCAGTCAATCGGAGTAACGATGATCAGTGGCAAACTATTCAGAATCTGGATGGAGATAAAATCCACCATTTCAGGAAATGATGAAAGGAGTCTACTATGCAGCTGTGAGCAAGGTGAAGATGCCTTTACACATACCTATAAGGATGTTGTTGATCATGAAGGCTGGGAAATCAGCCATGATCTGCTTTTGCTGATCGAAAAACAACTTGGTATACAGCTCGAAGCTCACGAATATATCAAAACATTACGAGACAAGGCCACTACGTCTTAACCTATTATCAACATATTTTACAATGGAAAATGCAATATGAAAGCAAGAACGGGGTATACAAGAATAAAAGTAGGTAAGTCTTTTAAATATTTCGACGCTTCGGAAAAGGAGGTGTCCGATAAAAAGATTTTAGAGCGAATCGGAAAACTCGTTATTCCACCAAATTGGACAGATGTTTGGATCGCTAAAAGTTCAAAAAGCGATTTACAGGCTTTTGGCTTCGACCAAAAAGGACGCAAACAATATATCTATCATTCCAAATTTGTCGGCCAACGGCAAGCTGCAAAGTTTAGTAATATCCTCTATATGGGTAAATACTTACAAGAGTTGAGAAACATCAGCTCCAAACATCTCAAACACGAATTTTGGGATATGGATAAACTTTGTGCAGTAGCTTTTAAAATAATGGATAGTACATTGATTCGTATAGGCAATAAGCGTTATACACTGACAAATAAATCGTATGGACTGAGTACCTTGGAAAAAAGACACGTCAGCATTGAAGGCAATCGGATATCGCTAGCCTATAAAGGTAAAAAGGGGGTTTTCCAGCAAAAATCCTGGACCAATAAACAACAAGCTAAACTTTTGGAAGAACTACTAAAAATGAAAGGCAAAAGGATATTCCAAATGGATAGTGCAAGTTGCGAAAGCACGTTCTGTGGATCCGCTTTTAATCAGTATTTGCGGAAGAATTGTACGGGGCAGATCAGCTGCAAGAGTATTCGTATTTGGGGCGCCAGTCGTGAAGCCTTTTATCAGCTTGCGCAAACAAAACAGGAGGAATCACTCAGTGCACGAAAAAGACAATTAAATAACGTCATCAAGAAGGTTGCAGAGCAACTTGGTAATACGAAGTCTGTTTCGCAGACTTATTATATTCATCCCGCCATACAACAGGTATTTATGGAAGGAAAGTTCCCCTTTATAAAAGATAAATTACCGCTAGCGAAGCTTGAAGAGAGAGTATTCCGATTTCTACATAAGCATGGCTAAGTAGGAAACTACCGGCCAAATTTAAACCATTTATCCAATGGATGACTTAGATTATGAAGCCAGCTCGCAACCATATCCATTGCTGCAACAGAAAAGGTGATACCATTTCCACCGAAGCCACATACAAAGTATGAATTTTTAAACTTTTTGTGCTCTCCGATATAAGGTAATCCATCTTTGGTTGTCCCAAATGTACCTGCCCAAGTAAAATCAGTGCGGAAAGTTTTATCGACAAAAATTTTATTAAATGACTGCGCTAACTTATGTGACTTCTTTGCAATGAGCTCATCTCGCTTGATGGGATCTCTAAAGGCCTCATCTTCTCCTCCAATCAGAAACCTATTGTCGTCTGTTGTTCGCATATACAAATAGGGCGTGGCCGTATTCCAGATGAGAAGGTCGCGATATAGCTGATAATGTTCTTTATCAACTTCAGATACAATAGCAAATGTGCTTAGTAAATCAACAAATTCTTCGGGAATGAGATTTGTCGTTTCGTATCCTGTACAATAGATGATCTTTTCCGCTTTGATCTTAGCCCCTGTCGAAGTGATCGCCGAATTATAATCAGACTTATAAAACACTTTTTCTAAAGCTGTTTTGTCATAAATCGATAGCCCCCGGTTAACATTATATGCTAATAGCTCGTGTGTGAAACAAAAGGCGTCAATGCTTGCCCCTAGATCCGAAAGTATGCCCGCATAAGCTCCGGTCATTGCATAACGTTCCCTGATCTGTTGCTCTGTTAGCCACTTGACGTCGAAGCCAGCTTCTTCCCTTGCTTCAAACTCCTGCTTCAACCAAACTATATCCTTTTTCCTTGCTGCATAGTAGAGTGATTGTTTGCTTCTAAAACCAGCTTTCGAACGGATTTTCTTGGCAAGTTTACCTAATTTATCAATAGCTTCTCCACAGGCTCGATAGCTCGCTAATGCACCTTGAATACCAATTAATTCCTTTAATCGATATAAGGGAATATCAATCTCATATTGCAACATGGAAGTTGTTGCTGCCGAACTCCCATTCACAATTTCCCGTTTATCAATAAGAACACATCTCTTTCCGTCAACCATACATTGATGCGCAATCAAAGCTCCGGTGATCCCCCCTCCTACAATAAGGACATCGCAGCTTACATCTTTTTGTAAGGAAGGATAGGTATTTAAGAGACCATTCTTCACCAACCAAAATGGCTCATTTGATTTTAAATCCATGATAATAATAGCAGCTTTACACTATATAACCGATTGCTTTAGGAATAGTTTGCCAGCTATTTTATTAAATTTCAAACCATTCCACCATAGCGAAGGTTATCGTATTAGCAATAAATAGAGAACATATGCGTGCAATTTGGACAGGGGCTATTGGTTTTGGCTTAGTTAATATTCCCATAAAATTATATAGTGCAACTGAAAATTCAAGCCTCGATTTGGACATGCTTGATCGCAAAGATTTATCCAATATCAAATTCAAGCGGGTAAATGAACAGACTGGAAAAGAGGTAAAGTGGGACAATATTGTTAAAGGATACTTTATGAAAGACCACTATGTAGTTTTGGAAGACGCTGATTTTGAAGATGCAAGCCCAGAGAAATCAAAACTAATCAATCTGCATGCATTTGTAAAACTGATGGATGTTGACAGTATTTATTTTGAAACACCTTATTACCTAGAGCCACAGAAGGGCGGTGAAAAAGCTTATCAGCTGCTTGTCAAAGCTTTAGAAAAAACAAAAATGGCGGGTTTAGGAGCATTTGTGATGCGAAATGTCGAACATCTGGCCCTTATAAAACCCTATCATAATGCATTGGTATTGAATAAAATTCGCTATCAGCAGGAAATTAGGGCCTTAGATGACCTTAAATTGCCCACTACAATAAAAATTCAAAAGGTGGAAATGGATATGGCGACACAGCTGATTGAGCAGCACAGTAAGTCCTTTGATATAAGTAAATATAAAAATGAATACATGGACGAGCTTCTAAAAATTATCAAGCAAAAAGACAAGGGAAAGCGCCCAACCATCCGAAAAATGAAAGTTGAGCATACAAAAGCAGACGATCTACTTGCCAAACTTAAAGCGAGCTTGGGTTAAGACGCATAAATAGAAAAACGATGAAAAATATCATACCGGAACAGAAAGAGGGGAAAAGACTTGATTGTTTTGAATCACTTGAATTTGCAAGTGAAAAAATCGCTAACTTAGCGTTTGAATTGGGCGTAGAGAACCTGAGAAAGGTCAACCATTGGTACACGTTAGCCCAATTGCCTGCGACCACGTTCCAATTGACAGGCGGTTATGGTACACCGATAAATCGCTTACTCGAATTACATGACTATATCAGACTGGATATCCCCGGACCGGGACTTCCAAGTAGCGGTGGTTATGACTGGGTGCATGTCGTTACCCTCACATTAGACAAAACCGATGATTATAAAGTTTTTGCCCTAACCTTAAAGCCTTGTCCGGATCCAAGCCATCCCGGCGATAAAAATACAGCTCATTTTTTCGAAGGAATTTCGTCTTCAACTTTCCTGATCGAACAGCGTAGAAACAGTATATTGTTTCAATATGCTGGCAGAAACGAGATCATAAACGTTGACAATGAAAATTTCAGTGATAATGTTCGGAACTATCTCGTCGGTTTGGCGGCGAAAATTGGAGCCTCCTATCCACAGTGGAAATCATTAATCAAAGGAATGGCGCATGCCGTCGCTAAAGAATTCAATGCGCGTTTATAGTATGTTACATGTGAGAAATTTGCATCATTTTTAATTCCAAAGTAAAAAGAAGCCAATAAGGCAACTTTATCTACTTTCCAACGTTCTAATATTAAAGATTCGATCTATGTTGTCGTAATTTTTTTTCGTATATTTATGTATACATTAGGAGTTTTGGGGTACTATGAATCATACAATCCAATCGAGCAATCAAACCGTTATTAAGCTTCAATCTTTTGGCAGCCTGGTCATTTTAGATCAGCACTTTACTATCGTCGGAGTAACGGAGTCTGTCGTAAATGAACATTATACTAGTGAGGCTCTATTAGGAACTCATTTTTTTCATAGCTTTGGCCATACCTTCGGCGAAGCCCTGTTGAAAGTGAGGAATGCTGTACTAGAACTTCTTGAAAACGGACAGTCGCGCCACATTTTACCGATTAAAATTAAAAACGAACGTGTTTATGTAAAATTACGTAGACATGATGAATATCTTTACATTGAATGGGAACAACAGCATAAAAAATATATTGCCGCTAAAAAAATAAACGAACTCAATTTTTTATTGGATACCATTCAGCCAAATAATTGGAATCGCGTTTGTTCGGCCATTAACAAGATATTGAATTATGATCGTGTTTTCGTCTTGCAAATTCAAGAAACAGGGTATAGTTCGGTGATTGCTGAGCATACGGCAAATGGACGGTCTTCTTTCAAAGGCAAGGAATTCTCCAAAGATTTTATGCCCGAGGATGTTTTGTCTTACTATCGTGGTTATTCGTATCGATACGCTCCAAACATAGACGATCAGGGACAAGAATTCTATTATAAAGATGAAGCCATCGATCCCCTTTCGAGCTTATTATCTCCTCTACCTGAACTCCATCAGCTTTTTTTAAAAGAAATAAATGTTCAAAGTGCCCTTTTTTTTCGAATCTGTATTGATGATGATTTTTGGGGACTTGTGGTTGCGCAGAATGACGAAAGGCGTGTAGTCGATCTACAACAACGAAAATTATGCACGTTTGCCATCCAGGCGGCAACCAGCAAATATGAAAGTCATGTCAAACAGAATCTGCTGGAAAGAACAGAGCTTCTTAAGCTTGCAGAAGAAGAGTTAAAGAAAAGTCTCTCTGAAAATAAGATGGTAAATTGTGCCTTGATACAACATATGGACATTCTAACTCAGCTTGTGGATGCAGATGGTTTGGCAATTTTCAATCAGGGCGACGTTTTTAACTATGGCCAGTCTCCTCCTAAAGCACAGTTTTATGAACTCATCCAATTCCTGCAGAAACATACCGACAAAGCCCTCTTTAAAGACTACAACTTTCGTCTAAATCATCAAGAAAACTTTAAAGATAAGCTAGGTTTTGCGGGTCTAATGTATCTAAAGGTAGGCTTGGAGAACGATTATTACATCGTTTGGTTTAGAAAAGAAAACCGCAGTCAGGTTATGCAAATGGAGTTAAAAGAAGAACAGCATGGTAAAAAGCAGCTCAAAATCTGGGAGGATACGCGTTATGATGTTGCCAAGCCATGGAATGATGCTGAAATCAATTTTGTGCTTCGTTTAAATCAAATCATCAAAGAATCCATCTTTGCGAAATTGAAAGAACGCCAGCTCCTCAACGAGGAACTTCTCAGCTTAAACAATGAATTGGAGATGTTTACCCATACGCTTTCCCACGATTTGAAAAACCCCCTGTCCATCTTAAAAATGGGCATACAATTTCTTCAGCAACACCCCGACAATATCGATTTAAAAAAAATCAATAAATGGTATCAGAATTTCAGCCGAAGTGTCACTAACATTGAGGATATTATCAACAATATGGTACAATTAAGTCAGCACCGGTCCAGCATTTTAGACAAAGAGCCACTTCCAATGGCCTACACGATCCAGCGTATATTTCAAGAAAACAGTATTCTATACAATGTCAACAATTGTCAACCCACTTTTGGTACATTATTGCCTATTTGGGGCGAGAAAAGTGCCGCTTACCAAATTTTTTCCAATTTAATTATCAACGCTATAAAATATTCAGCCCAGTCGGACAGCCCTGTGGTATCCATAGATAGTTCGCATGAAGATGATTATACCCATTATCAAATCAAGGATAATGGGATTGGCATACCCAGTGAACAGCTACCGCACATATACGAAATGTTTACAAGGGCAGACAACGTGGGCTCCATACCCGGTACGGGCATTGGTCTTTCACTCGTAAAGCGCATCATGGAGCGGTTGGGAGGAAATATAACAATTGAATCGGAAGTCGGTTTGGGCACAACAGTTCATCTTTACTTTCCAATTGTCAAGCCATTCCCCGAACAAATGTTGCTCAATTAGCCTGATGCAGCATTCTTAAATCTCGCAAACTATTTCCTAGCTGATATTGTTCATTATTCGAGAGAATACAACGCTAATAAAGAGAGTTGTACCACTTAAAAGAAATCGAAAACATGGAAGAGATATTGCAACACGCAGTAGTAAAACGAGGTTTGATTATTGCCTATTACTTTAGTAACATATGGTATCGTAAAGGATTATTCGGGCAACATACTATTCCGGATCCCAATGATACTGATCCAATTGAGCGTCCTGAACCGGACTTGGATGAAACCGATCCTGAAGAAGAAGAAAATGTCAACTATGCCCATAAAAAGACACAAACAAACGACGGAACAAGTGCTAGGAAGGCCTCGTCCACTACTTGGGATGAAAATGTCAAAAATCCGGCAATACCCAAAAAGACAGATTGACCCGGGGGTCAATCTGTAACGATATGCAATTGGCCATTTTCATTAAAAAAAACGTCGCTGATAAACACGATGCGTTTATCACCCGTTTTTATTGTACGTCCGTGATACACACAGCGGAGCTTTCCTTCTCTATCGCCAAATAGGCTATTGTGTCCGGTACCCGAAATTACGCCCCCGCTATGGGTATTTTTTTCAATGATTGGGTTAGTAGGTGACTTTTCATAGCTGCCCAAAGGGGAAGTTGCCGTTGCATAGCCTACCGCATAATTGGCTCCAGCAAAATAGTTGGCGGAATACATCATATAATATTTTCCGTTTTTTTTCATTAAAAAAGAACCTTCTGTCCATCGTCTATTTATCTCACCCGAAGTGACTGACCTACTCTCCCATTCAGACTGTGGGTCATTCATCGAAACTGGAGGTCGCATTAAAAGGACTGGACTCCCGATCGTTTTAGTCATACTGCTGTCCAATTGAACACCATACACCCAGCTCTCCTCGATCCTGCTATAGCCATACTTCTGCTTCGCCCAATCCGCAACCTCCGACTCCACCGGATGCTCATAGCAACAACGCGAATAAAACAGATAATTCCTATTGTCGGTATCTCTAAAAACATTCGCATCAATAATAGGATATCCCGGATCAAAAATAGGTTTTCCAGTAAGGTCTTTGAATGGCCCTAAAGGACTATCCGCCACAGCTACCCCGATACGATAGTTTTCAATATGTCGTTTTGGATTATCTTTCCAATGGGCGCTATAATACATGTGATATTTGTTATTAACCCGGTAAACTTCAGGCGCCCAAAAATCTTTTTCTCCCCAGCCATTAGGCTGGTTGGCATCATACACTTTCCTTTCCTTTGTCCATGTTTTCAGATCTTTGGAACTATAAGCAATAAAGCCATTTTCAGTACCACCTGTGCCATATAAATAGTATCGATCCGTAGGCGGATCAAATACAATAAATGGATCGCCAAAGGCTACATCCGTTTGATAGGATTTTCCGATCCGAGTCAATCCCCGATCTGTGGCCAGGAAGCGAAAATTTGCGGTATCAAAACGAGGGACCGGTATACCGGCATTAGTTGATGCAAAATTAAACGGTATGATAGCGGTTCTCCGAGGTGCCACTTTTTCATCTGAAAAGTGTGCGTGACAGACGTAATACCATTGTTTTCCTTTTTTGAAAACGTCGCCATGTCCAGTTCCGGCAAAACCGCTATTTTTTCGGCTTAATGCCGGCTGACCTTCCAGTTTTTTCCACGGCCCATAGACATTATCCGCGATTGCCACGCCAACAGCATAGTCTTTATTTCGAAAATCATTTGCCGAATAAAACATATAATAATACCGGCCTTCCCGAATAACAGTGGGACCTTCGGTAACCGTCCACTCCGCATTTGCTGTATTTTCCCAGGGTAATTCCGCATGGATACATTCTTTTAGTGTCTCTGCTTTTATTCCCGAATAATCGGACTTTAATTCAGCGACAAAAATCCTATTTCCTTGCGTTAATCTGACATGAAATAGGTATTTTCTCCCATTACGATCGCTAAAGACAAAAGGATCTATCTGCTTTTGCCCGACTTCAAGTGGTGCTTTGGAAGTTTGCTTAAAAGGACCTATAGGGCTGTCACTAACTGCAATTGCTATATGCTCATCTGCTGTATAAGCCATATAAAATTTACCCTTTTCAAACCATACCTGTGGTGCCCAAAATCCTGTTGATCCAAAAGCATCTCCCTTTAAAAGAGCAAAACCTGAAGTTGTGCCTGCAGGGATCTTCCAGTGTTTCAAATCTGTAGACTGATACACTTTAAACCCCTGCTGTTGTTCAGAATCACCATTGGTGCCGTACAGATAATAATATCCCCCATAATAGAATACGGTTGGATCAGCCTGAAAAATCCCGTCTATTGGAATATCCGCCTTTCCTTTCGATACTGTCGTCGTGTGTTGTGCGATTGTTGTCTGGAAAAAAGACAGAAAAAGGGCACTAATAAAGAGGTATATTTTGTTCATTGAATTGAATAGCTATTTGGTATACAAATATCTAAAATTCAATAAATAATCGCTCAATTACCGGCAATATTGTATCAATTGAACATCATTTTGTATCATAAAACCATTTTCTAACCAAGTTTTGTTAACTGCAGCTGTTTCATTTAATTGACAAACCATTTACTTTTGAGACCCGTTCTATTTAAAATAATCAAATACTCATTTAATAGCGTAGGTCATGATATGTAATAACTTCTTTTTCTTAATAACAGGTCTGCTGTTGATATCCTGTAATCATCAAACTCCTCAGGAAAAAGCTGCCCTTCATATGGAGGAGGCCGAAAATAAAGCAGCGGCAGCTAGTGAACAGGCCATATCGACAGCCGAAGCAGCGGCAGCAAAGAATACCGAAGCGGTCATTTATGCAAATATCGCTGCTGCTAACGAAGCTGTTGCTGGCATTCCAGCACCAGCGTTGTCCAATAAGGAAGCTGAAAGGATATACATTAAACTCGGCAAAATCATTGTCGATCGAATCAATGCAAAGACAGCAGTAGAAGCGATGGAGGAAGAACAGGCCATCGCTCGAATTAAAGAAGATGTATTGGAAAATTTAAAGAATGGCAAAATTACGCAAGCCGATCATGACGGTATAATGGCCTATTTAGAAGATAGCATCAAAGCGACCAAGTCAGTTATGTAAGGTACAATCAACGAGACAAAACGACGAACTTATGATAAATTCAATCAAACAATCGTGTATAGAAGCCTGTTGGCAATGTGTTACTGCTTGCCATACCTGTGCGAATGCTTGTACAAAAGAAAGTGACATTCAAGCCATGGCAAAATGTATTGCATTGGATATCGAATGTGCAGTCATTTGTAGAACTGTCGCTGAGCTTCTTGCTATGGAAAGCTACTATAGCCAGCAACTTATCAAGACTTGCGCTGAAATATGCACAATCTGTGCAGAGGAGTGCTTTATGCATCCCCATGAACATTGTCAACACTGCGCTAAATTATGTGAACGTTGCGCGATTGCGTGCAACAAACTAACTGCATAAAATATATTGGTACAGATTTCAAATTTCCTGATAGTCCTATCAGGAAATTTTTAATTCAAAATACCTCTTTCAAATGCAAATTTGACCAAATGAGCGGTATTTTTTACGCCCGCTTTATCGATTAAGTTTTGGCGGTGTCCTTCAACTGTACGCTTGCTTAAAAATATCTTATCGGCAATTTCTATATTTGTGTACCCCTCTGCAATTAATTTGAGCACTTCAAGTTCTCTATCAGAGATATCGAAATCTGTCTGTAGCTCTCCTGATACCTGGGCATAGCTTTGTCCAGAACGAACTTGCTCCAATAGTATCATTGCGATTTCCTCGCTCATGTATCGTCCCCCATTTGCGATATGATTTAATCCAAAAAGCAATTCGCTATAGCCAACGTTTTTAACCAAATACCCGGCAAGACCAGATTCAAATGCTTCAATAACATAATTGATCTGATTCAACATGGACAATATCACTACTTTAATGGACGGATACTGTTTATTTAATTCATGTAATAGTTCAATACCATCCATTTCTTCCATACTGATGTCTGTTAAGACAATATCAGGAACAGGATTAGAATTTAAGAACTGAAGGGCCTCCTTTCCATTTGACGCCTCTCCAACAACTTCAAATCCATCTTGCGATTCTAATAGCAATTTTATTCCGTTACGTACAACCATGTGGTCTTCAACCAAAAGGATTTTTATCATTATTCTTTTTTTAAATAGTTAATTTAAGTAAAATATCTGTTCCCGGGGTATGATTCATAATCCGTGCATTATAGAGTTCAGCAATTTTCGACAAACGCATTGGACTATGTTCATGTTTTATTGTTGATAGAGGTTTCCCCTGGTTAAAAAAAGGTGATACTTTAACTAAAATTTCAAATTCAATCACCTGCACCGAAACTGAAATGGCCTGTGAAGGAATCTCATTATTTAAATACTGAAATATAGCAGTAAGTAACTTAAACAGCTGAACTTGTGCCTCCTGATGCAATTCTCTTAAATGCGGATCTAGCAAGGTGTCAATTGTAAAACCGGATTGTTTTCTATAACTCGCCACAGCCTCATCAACCGCATGAAAAATACCGAGATCATTCAGTATCGGATTGTGAAGCAACACCGCCTTATTACGAATCTCCATAACCAAAGTGCTTAATGAATCACGTAAGCAGCGTAATTCTTCAAAATCACCATAGCGATTTGTAAAATTTTGAAGAGATATACGCATTCCGTAAAGTTCCTGAGCCAATTCATCGCGGAAATATCGTCCTATTTTCCCAATATCATCTTGTTGATTCCTAATAATCGATTTATAAAAATCTTCTTGACTACCATCCCATACCTGCTTTAATTCCGATGGCTCCCTGAGGTTCTCCAATCGTCCTCCAGGCTCTTCTGATAGATCAAAATATAGTTTTTTGTTTTCGTCCCCCATATTGTTTTTCATTACATGTCATAACTAATAACCATTTAAACGTATCAACAGTTTTAAATATTCACATCTATTTAATCATTAAAAATGTACAATTAAAACACTACGTATAAATACGTACGACAAAAAGAAAAAAGGGGTAAATGAAACAGGAAAACACTTGTTATTAATGCAGCATAACGCTTAGTATCAGCCCGACAGCTGAACAGATAACCCATATAAAACATTGACTAACTGACTATTAAAATAAAACCAGTAATAAATCGGTTTGATCTATTCCGCGTCAACGTCTCCCCTCTTAGATATTTTCTAGCACCCTAATTGTAGGGATATAGGCAAGATAGACACTTAAAACTTGATAATATGGAAAATTTAACAATCGATCAACTGTTTAAGGAAAAAAGACCTACATTAAAATATTTGGCAGCGCAATTTACAAACGATCCGGATGAACGAGAGGATCTGGTTCAGGAGACCATGGTAAGGTCATTGGGATCTATTGAAAAATTCCTGAAGCATCCAAAGTTGATGTCTTGGCTCTATATCATCATGAAAAATACATATATTAACCAATATACTCGAAATAAAAGATTGGAGAATTACCGCAATGAATATGTAAGTATAGGTTATCATAATGAAATAACAACCAATCGCGGTGAAAACAATTTTATAGCCTCTGATATACAACACGCACTCAATAGTTTATCAAAAGATTACTATAACGCCTTTGCAATGTTTTTGGAAGGATTTAAATATTATGAAATTGCAGAGCATCTGCAAATCCCGGAGGGTACGGTCAAAACACGTATACATATGGCCAGGAAAGCATTGCAAAAACAGCTGAAGATTTATTCAAAAAGTATCGATTAAAAAATGGTCTCTTTTCAAGATAATAAAGCAGGTAATTATCCTGCTTTATTATTTTATTTCCAATTACTTAAACGTAACGCTACTTCAACTGCATTTTTTCCCTAGCGGATATCCTTGTTATTCATTATATTTAGGGAATAACTTACTCATTTAATATCAGATTGAATATCAAACAGTATGAAAAAACAGTCAATCACTCTATTTTTTATATGCTTGAGTGGCATTATGGTACTATTGTCCTGTGATCGGGCAGCAAAAGAAGGTGAAAATAGAATTCGTGTCAGTGGTGAAGGAAAGATTAGGATAATGCCCGATCAAGTCACTTTGACGATCAATACGGCATTCACAAAACCAAGGATGGTAGACGCGGTTAGAGAGACTCAAGCAACTGTCGACACGGTAATCGCATTGCTCCAAAAATACGGCAATAAAAAAGAAGACATTAAAACAAGCAGCGTATCAGCAAATAAGGATTATCAATACATCGGAAATACCAATAAATTTATAGGGTATCAAGCACAACAAACAATCGATTTTGTTTTACATGATTTATCCAAATTTACAGAATTAACAGGCAAGTTGTTAGAGACTAAAATAAGCGGAATCGGCTCCATCTCATTCGATCACTCCAAAGCAGACAGTATTTTAAGAGAGGCGGATCTTATTGCTTATGATGATGCATTAAAATCTGCAAAAAAGCTTGCATCGCGGGCTGATGTCGAAATTGGCAAACTGCTGTTTTTGTCGAACAACGGAAGTGCATCCAATCAATCGACGCAGTATAGAACAGGGATGGCGTTAGAAACATTCAATAAGGGTTATGGCGGCGAAGGATTTAAAATAGCTCCCGAAGTTTTAGAATTTAAAAAGACTATATATACGGAATTTGAAATTAAATAGCTCAAAAAGTACGGTTAAGAATCTACGTAACGTAGGCAGTCTGGTAAGATAATACGTACGGATAAAACTTGCTTAGAATTAATGTACGTCTAAGCAAAATACCATGATCCGCCACGGCGTTTTTTTTGTATATTTAACATATAGTTTATATACAGTTCATTTGCGTTTCGTTACTTTATGATACAATAGTTCATGTAATCAACGCAGTAATGTATCTATTATGAAAACGATAAACTATTTTTTCCAGCGAATTATATTTAGGATCTTTCTAGGTCGATTCAGTTCATTCTATTCACCTTTAAGATTCCACAAGACCTAATTGTTTTTAAACGGCATTGAGGTCCGATAATTTTATTTTATAAATGCTTTTAACCAAAGATGCTTTTGGCAAAGATTTTATTTGGGGAGTATCTACAGCTGCCTATCAGATCGAGGGCGCGCATGATTTACATGGGAAGGGTCCTTCTATTTGGGATATCTTTGTACAAAAAAGGAACCGTATATTTCAAAATCAACATGGCAATGAGGCTTGCGATTTTTACAATCGCTATGTCCAGGATCTCCATCTAATGAAGGGAATGCATATTCCCAATTATAGATTCTCCTTATCATGGAGTCGTATTTTCCCGAGTGGAATCAGTGAAATAAATCAATCAGGTCTAGACTTTTATGATCGATTGATCGACCTATCGCTCGAACTAGGAATCACCCCTTGGGTTACCTTATACCATTGGGATCTTCCCCATGCATTAGAAAAAAAGGGGGGCTGGGTGAACCGTGATGTGAAAGATTGGTTTGGCGAATTTGTTTCCAAATGTGTGCATACCTACGGTGATCGTGTTAAAAACTGGATGGTTCTCAATGAACCTACTGTATTCACTGCCGCAGGTTATTTTTTTGGCGTGCATGCTCCGGAACGAAAAGGTTTGGGAAATTTCTTGGCCGCTGCGCATCATGCGGCATTGGCACAAGCACAGGGCGGTCGAATCATCAAATCCATCCAGCCCGACAGTCAAGTTGGAACTACATTTTCATGTTCTCATGTCGAACCATTTACATCGAGAGACAGGGACATTAAAGCGGCAAAAAAAGCAGATGTATTACTCAATCGTCTGTTTATAGAACCTCTCTTAGGAATGGGCTATCCTACTCAGGAGATTAAAATTCTGAATAGAATTGAAAAGTATATTAAATTGAATGATGAAAGAGACTTGAAATTTGACATGGATTTCATAGGGGTACAGAATTATACTCGGGAAGTTATACGATACGCGATGTTCGTTCCTTATCTCCAAGCAAAAATAGTATCGGCGAAAGCCCGTAAAGTTGAAATGACCGAAATGAACTGGGAGATTTACCCAGCGTCCATCTATCATATGCTCAAAAAATTTAGTGCCTACCGAAACATGCCACCTTTAATTGTTACCGAAAATGGTGCCGCGTTTCCGGATCAAGCCGAGAATGGTATAGTACATGATCCAAAAAGAGTTTCCTATTTACAGGAAGCGTTGCAGCAAGTTTATCGCGCCAAACAGGAAGGTGTAAATGTCAAGGGTTATTTTGTATGGACTTTCCTTGACAACTTCGAATGGGCTGAGGGATATCGACCGAGATTTGGACTAGTTTATGTGGATTTCAAAAATCAACAACGTATCATCAAATCCTCTGGGCATTGGTATGCAGACTTCTTAAAATAAAAAAATCACTTTTTCTCACCATGACGATAAATCAAATTCGTAATTTTTAATAAAATTACCGCTAGAAGTATTGCCGTAATAATGATACATACGCTGATCAATGAATTTCGCCCGTTATCGGCAAAAATATAGATTGCGCATCCTGCCAACAGACAGGGCAAAGCAACAACAATCAGCTTGATCCAATAGACACGGTCCTCTTCCTGACGAATTCTTTCTGTGTCTACCGCATGAATAAGATCGGCCCTATTTTTTCTAAAATATGCAAGAATGCGCTCTATTTCTCCCTGTCGAAGTTCTCGGGGGCGGACGATCTGTTCTTTTAATACGATAAGTAAGTCTTTCCGATCACGTTGTACAGAGCAAATATCTGCCATTTGAAAACGCTTTTTATAGCCCATGGGATTTAATGCATAGCCCTTATAATCGCTATTTTCGGGGCATAGACAGCAAAACTCAACGGCATTCAAAGAGAAGATAATATCAGTGTGATCTTGGCCAATTTCTCTAAATTTTGAGACCGTAAGTTTAACGGTTGCAAATAAAGCACACTGAAGCACAAATATCCAGAAAGACAACTGAAAAACCCAGGACAAAAGCAATGCGCCACCAATAAATCCAAGAATAAACCAGATCACATGGGATAAAATGTCTATTTTACGTCCTACTATTAACATAGAAATCGTACAAACTACAGCGGGGATACTTGCTTTCCAATCCCAAAATATACTGACAACACCGAACACGGAGCATAACATATACATCAGCAGATGAAAATAATCTGATTTCCGTTGAAAGTTGGTTCTCTTAATTTCAATGCTGTCTTCCACTACCTGCGCGAACAAAATAAAAAAATGTTTATCATAATATC
Organism: Sphingobacterium sp.; assembly: GCA_050281725.1. Classification (GTDB taxonomy): domain Bacteria; phylum Bacteroidota; class Bacteroidia; order Sphingobacteriales; family Sphingobacteriaceae; genus Sphingobacterium. The sequence goes on from JBMAAL010000019.1 coordinate 32,461, forward strand.
TCTCTGATTGCATAAATATAAATATCTTTAATCAATATAGACGTAAAAAATCAAAGCGTATCGTATGAAGACTTTTCAATTTAAATCACATCAGGTTAAAAAGGGCTTAATCTTTGGATTAATTTATTTAGTTGTTGTATTTATTCTATGTTATATGATCTTCGGTGGTATAAATGGGATGGCCGATGCGGCAAATAATTTTGGTTCGGCGAAGGGGTTGGGGATATTGGTTGCGGTTGTTATCATTGGTCCACTCGTCGTCATCTTGCAATTGATCAATCCTAAGATTGAAGTACATGTTGACAGTGCGAACCTATCCATCAGACAGCCGAAAAAAGAGGATAGAATTATTCCCCTGAAAGAGATCCACATCATGGAAATAAACCATTCGTTGGTCAACCAGCTTAAGCTATTCGATCAAAATAGACAGCTAATCGCTATAATACACCCCCAAAACGACACAAATGTCATTTTCTCCATCGCCAGTACAATAGCACAACAGGGCAGATTTGTGAAGACAAAAGGGAACAAAAAGATTTTTGGAAATCCTGTTGAAACAGTTTCCTATTCCAGACAATAAATTTCGCATTGAAATACGAGATGAAAAGTGCTGCAAAAATTCAGTATTTGGTCCTAATGGTGACAACTGTACTCTTGGGGTTAATCTCACGTAAAATATCCTTCATACCGCCTATATGTGGCGATGTGCTTTATGCCATGATGGTGTATTGGTTATCACGCTTTATCTTTATTAAAAAATCATTGTTGTTATCCTGTATCATTACCCTTCTATTCTGTTTTACCATCGAATTTTTACAACTTGTCCAATTGCCGCTATTTTTATGGATAAGGAGCAATTCACTGTTGCGCCTCGTATTTGGACAAGGATTTCTCTGGTCTGATCTAGGGGCTTATTGCCTGGGAGCCCTTGGAGCTGCATTTCTTGATTATCTTAAAGATCATTTGTTAAAAACAGGCTCCGCGTTATGAACTAAATAACCTATTTTGTCGTTTTCGCCCCCATATCAATGCCCATCTTTTCATAAGCAAGATCATTAGGCTGCCAAAGCTCTATTTTATTTCCTTCAATGTCCATGATATGAACAAATTTGCCATAGTCAAAGGACTCGATGTTATCAAGTACCGTAACTCCCTCCTTCTTCAATTCATCGATAAGGAGTTCAATATTGGAAACCCGATAATTGATCATAAAGTCTTTTTCCGAGGGGCCAAAATAGCTTGTACTCTCTTTAAAAGGGCTCCATTGCGTAAATCCTTTTTTCGTACTATCAGCACCCTGATACCACTCAAATACAGCGCCGTAAGAATTTGTTGCCAGTCCCAAATGATCGGCATACCAGGCTCTTAATTTTTTAGGATCTTTGCACTTGAAGAAAATCCCGCCTATACCAGTTACTCTTTTTAACTCGACAGGTCGGTTCAAATGGCTCATGGTATTAAATGCGTACCCCATTCCAAATGCCAGTGAAATACTCGCAACAAATATGACTCTTTTCATAATTTAATAAGGATAGATATTTATTTCTACCTCCTCTCCCAAATTTAATCATAAGTTTTGAAAAAACATTTACAGTGCAAAACAACATATTCTTTTTTATACGCTTAGAATGTTAAATCGCAGCTTTTATCCAATTTTTTTCCTGCTCAGATTGTTAAAAAACGATATTGTATTTATACATTTGACTCGGTCAAGATTCATTTATCATCCTGGTAATGCGTTTGACATACTTAGTAAAGAGCATCTGAAGTAAAAAACAGCGTTATGTATAATTTTAAAAACGATTATTCCGAAGGGGCGCACCCCCGCATTTTAGATAAACTTATTGAAACAAATCTGATACAGCAAGCCGGCTATGGTGAAGATGAATATGCTAAAGCAGCAAAAAGCATTTTGAAGAAAAAGATAGCGAACGAACAAGCTGTTGTTTATTTTTTATCTGGCGGAACACAGACCAATCTACTTGTGCTATCCTTTCTCTTACGTATCCATGAAGCCGTAATTAGCGCCAAAACGGGGCACATATCTGCCAATGAAACTGGCGCTATCGAAGCAACTGGACACAAAGTCATTACTGTCGAAACACTTGATGGAAAACTAACGCCGAATGACATTACAAAAACGTTAAAGGAACATGCGCTGGCACCGCATGTCGTAAAGCCAAGAATAGTGTATATTTCCAATTCGACTGAAATTGGCACGATCTACACGCTGACAGAACTGGAAGCACTTTATGTATGTTGTCAAGAAAATCATCTTTTACTTTATCTGGATGGAGCTCGGTTGGGGCATGCTTTGATGGCCAAAAACAACGATCTAACACTAAAAGATATTGGAAGGTATGCCGACGTATTCTATATTGGCGGGACAAAAAACGGTGCACTTTTAGGTGAAGCCGTAGTGTTTAATAAACCCGAATTGGCACTGGATTTTGACTATGCAATCAAGCAGAAGGGCGCTTTGCTTGCCAAGGGCCGGGTTTTATCCATTCAGTTTCTCGAACTCTTTAAAGATGATTTATATTTTGAGCTAGCGCAAAAAGCAAACTCCTATGCTATGCGGATCGCTCAGGTGATCAAAGAAAAAGGCTATTCATTTTTGACAGACTCGACCACAAATCAAATTTTCCCGATTTTACCCAAATCTGTCATACAGACATTGAGTCAAAAATATCAGTTTTATATTTGGAAAGAAATAGATAATGATTATGCTGCTATTCGCCTGATTACCTCCTGGGCAACCGACGAGGAGCAGGTTGCAAGTTTTATGGAGGCCATATTGAAATCTTAGTGATCCTGTCTCTAGGCTTATCAATCGCTCCTAAATGAAAGCGTCCAATAGGTATACTGTACCCATTGGACGCATCCGATAAAATGAAAAAAATTAGTCTTTAGGTTCCAACGCTTTCCAAACAACCGCTGCAACTGCAGCACCCACGAGCGGTGCAACAATGAATAACCACAGCTGAGACAAAGCTTGCCCCCCCGCTAAAATGGCAGGACCAAATGAACGTGCTGGGTTAACGGATGTACCCGTTACCGGAATAGCGACCAGGTGGATCAATAGCAGTGTAAAACCGATTGCAAGTCCAGCCATTGTACTATTACCAACTTTAGAGGTTGTCGCTAATATCACAAATAGAAAAAGAAACGTTAACACTGCTTCGATCAGAAAGGCAGAAGCAGTACCATACTCGTTTTGATAACCTTTTCCCCATCCGTTGGAACCATAGGCCCATTCACCTGCAGTAAAGCCAGCCAGCTGCCCACTCAAAACCTGCTGGAGGACAAATGCTCCCAAAAGTGCGCCAATAAATTGAGCGATGATATACACAATTGCGTCCTTGGCAGACATTTTTCCTGCCAATAATACACCAACCGTAACGGCAGGATTGATATGACAACCAGAGATTCCTCCGATCGCATAAGCAAAAACCACGACCGAAAGGCCGAAGGCGACTGCAATACCCAACAGCCCAAGGCCAGAAAGTCCAGCTGTGGTATTGGCCCCTGCAATAGCGGCAGCTCCACAACCAAAAAGTACCAAACCAAATGTTCCAATTAGTTCGGCAACAAATTTTGAAGATGTTTTAATTTCCATATGAATCTGTTTATAACTTAGTTAACTCTAATTTAATCATTTTCCGTATTAAATTAAAGTAATAAAAAATTTATTGTAGAACAATATCTACACACCATTAAAATCAGTTCTATATATGGATCTTCAAAATCAGTTTATCCAAATTTCATCACAGGCTATAAGCGCTTTCCGTTTCGGATGATACCTCCATTCAGGTAATTTTGCCAAGGGCTCAGCATAGACTCGGATGATCTTAACACGGTCGTTTATCAAAGCTCGATAGCGTACCTTCTCCACTGTATAATCTTCTTCCAGGGATTCAAGTTTGCTCAGCAGCACATCTTGAAAATCTTCTCCATTTTTGGATACCGAAATGCGGACTTCCTTTGGTGAAAATATCCAATGTCGGGCATCCTTTAGAAAATTAAACTCTATTGTATCGATGTGCTTTTCCTGTTCAAAATCAAAAGTAATATCCATCGGCTCCCCATTCCATAGCAACCAGTTATAGCTATAATCCATGTATCCTGGGACGCTATCGGTGAGGGTTTCCAGACCATTGGCAGGGAAAGAAGGATCGAATGGATTTTTTAGTTTTATACTTGCTTGTGAAGCTTTGTTCGTTCTGACTCCAGCATTGAATATTTCGCTCCATTCTTTTGCGTAAACATCGGGTGACGCCCCCCCTTCGGCAAGCTCTATTACTCCTAGCCTTTTGGCATCTTTAATAAATTGAGTCACTTTACGACTTACATTAGGTCTTACAACCCAATGGTCGCCGTCTTGCTCAAAGATACCATGCTGATGGGGGCCATAGAATCGTGCTTGTTGCAAGTAGGTGTAATCCAAGCCTAAACCGACACGTCTAATACGCGATTCTAATAAGGGATTTCCTTCATTGGCAATTTCAGCTTTTTCTAACAATGTACTGTATTGATCCATAGCTTCGGGGCTCAAAAAATCCTTTCTATTATCAATTGGATTTCCATAAATCGACAAAGCCGACGACGGCCCAGGTAAGTGATTTCTTCGCTGATTGAGGTATGTTTTCATAAATGGCGCTGCCTTACCATAATAGCCCTCAATAAATTCATCTGTCAATTGCTCTTCTGAACGATCATCTGTATCCCAGGCAAGGTTAGCCAAAATATAAGCATTAAGCTCCGCCATATCACTATAGGTCGCTCCGCCCCCTTGTAAGAATACCCCTTCTACCCCTTGTCCTTTCAAATATTGCATGCTTTTCTGCATCGTTCCTTGAATGGGGAATGGGGCGAGATAATTGGTAAACTGAGTCAGATAATCCCAAACAAACACATGCTTCGCTTTCGATTTCCAAGCGCCCAATTGCCTACGGAAAGTTGCTGCCGAATACTCACTACTGATATCATTTTTCCGAAAAGCATCGATATTACTTAATATAACCGAAACATTATCTGCGACGCGAAGATGCGCCGGAGCATTAGCCGATTCGAGATAAGCCAGCGTCGTAAATTTCTTGTCTGGAAATTTTCCGGCCACCCTATTCACAAAGTGAATCAAGGAGCCCTGTGCTCCTCCTTCGCGCTTATCAATGGCCTGGCAAAGATCGCAAGTACAGCTTCCAATGTCATCATTGGCTGCTATGGACCAATAGATAGCCGTTGGATTTTCAAGCATCCTTTTCTTAAAGTAAGCGACTGTATGATTAAAAACTTCTTCATTGGAAAGACAGAGCTGAATCGGTTGGCGCTTCCCATCATACAGCGCGTAATATTCCGGATGATCTTTAAAATAAATCGATGGTGGCAATATTTTACTGAAGGTATGGCCCCAGTCACCCCATCTATCTTCCAAATTATGTAGGCCATACCAGTCCATGTACTCCTGATCTAGTTCCACAGGGAAATAAACTTCCCTAAACTGAAAATTAGGTTTTGAAAAGATTTTTAAATCGGCATCCACATATAACGCAGTACACTTTGGAACATCGGTATTTTCTTTACCTGTATACCACTTTCGTCCACCAATAACATCCCGGACATAACGGTACGCCGCAAATAATACGCCTTTACCACTTCCCTTGATGTAAATATTTTTTCCTACAGCTTCAATCGAATAACTGTCTTCAGGGGACGCATTTGTTATTGGGCTTCTTTCCAAAATAAGGGCATGTGTACCATCAACTTTAGCTTGTATTGCAAAATCTACACCTGTGCTTTCTTTTGTAAAGGTATTTATCACCACAGCAGCTTTTTGTACAACAGGATCATTTGCATCCGCCTGGATGACATAATCCGTTTTCCCATTCTCCACCAATACCATTCTTTCCTTACCCTGAACTATCGTTACCAAAGACAATAGACATAACATAAACTTCCACATCATATTAAAAATATCTCCTTAATGATAGATTTAGATCATACTGGTTCATAAATCTATTTTCAGCAACTTTGTAATAGCTCCAACCGCCCATGAGCGTAAAACCCCAAGTATCTATGCGATGTTGCCAGCCTGCATTAATTGATCGGGATAAAAAATTGAAACGGTTGTTTAGGAATTGATAACGCGATGGATCATCTGGCGAAGTACCCACATTACCGATTAATGTAACATAGGAATCCGGTTTTTCACTGTTATAATAATGTCGGATCGCGAGGGAGTAGGCTTGATTCCATCGCTGTTCATCACGTAACAAAAATCCCCTTAAATAGACAAAAGTTGGCCCAAAATATCGGCCCGCTGAAGCAACAAGTCCGTAATTATTTGTATTGTCATTTGCACGAACATACCTTCCTCCGAAATCGAAGAGCCACAATCCCGCTTCCCGATATAGGCTATAAGATGCGCGCCATGATGGAAAAACACTACCATCAGCCCAAGCTATCTGATGATAGGCATATATATTTTTACTGTAGTTAAGCCAAGCATCCAAACCGACCTGATAACCTTTCTCACCACGTCTATTCCCGTAATTAAACTGTCCGATAAGCGTATTTTTCTCCCCTAACCTTTGGCCATATTCCAGGCCTGAAATAAAGAAATGTCCATTTGGCCGATCTTGCGAACTTTGCATATGATTTGCTCCAATATAAAACTTATAAGGCACATTCTCGCGATATACTTTGGTTAAATGCTGGTATTGGGCATTTTCCGGCATCTTCGCTATCAGCTGATTCATATAAACCAATGCCGTCGAATAATCTTTGTTTAGCGCGGCAATGTTTGCTAATTGTTCGGTAACAAAAACCGAACTATCACCTCTGCTCCATAAAGTTTCGAAATCTGTTTTCGCTTTCCCGTATTCTTTATTGGTCATAAAAGCACTTGATCGCAGGTATAAGAAACGATTGTCTGTAGGATCAGCATGTTGTATGCTGTCCGAATAAGCCAATGCTTGAAGTATATCTCCCTGTTCGACAAAATCCCGTCCCTTTTTATACCAGATATCGATGCACGCATCACGGTCACGTGTTAACTTCCGATATCCAAATTCGCTGTACAACCTGATGATTTCAGCGTCCATCGGAAACCGTTTACGTGCGGATTGCCAGGTAATTGTTGCTTTTTCAGGCTGATTAGAAGACTCATATAGTGCAGCTAATGAAAGGTACGCATCTCTGTAGCTGGGCTCGCTCGAAACCACTGCTTCAAAGTAGGGAATCGCCCAGTCGGCACGCCCCATCTTCTGATAGCTCAATCCTAGGATATACCTAAAATCCGTGTATTTAGGATATCTTGATAATACGGTTTGGCTCAATGCGATAGATTCCTCCACTCTTCCTGCTCGCAGGTAGCCAGCAGCTTTCGGAACCAAGCTGTCAACATCGTATATTTTATTTTGCCAGTTAACCTGCGCATGTATAACTTGCGACAAAAATAGCAAACAAAAAATTAGCGCAGATAGGAGTAATTTTTTCATTTTTCTACTTTTTAATGTGATCAGAGGGCAAAGGAGTTAAGGTGCCTTTTCGCGTCATTTCCCCCCAGGCATGCTTTTTCCCAAAAAGTTCTTGGACATAGCCCTTAATCGAGCTATAAACAATAATAGGATGATATACAAATGGTTCTATAAATGCAGTGAGGCATAACCTTATAATATCTTTTCGCCGTTTGTAATATTTATAGACATAATTGTCCAGTAGAATGGAAAAACTTGTCAGAAAGACCGAAAACATATAGACGAAGATCAATAAAAGGATAGCCATTGGCCAATTAATGCCATGTGTTAGGATGAGGTAGATATAAAAGAAAATACCTAAAATCTCCATAATGGGGGCAAAAAATTCGAAAATGGCATTGTATGGAAAAACGATGAGTCCAAACCTTTTGTACTTTGGATTAAAAAAGGCTTTACGATGTGTGCGCATAATTTGCATCACCCCCCGCGCCCAGCGTATACGTTGACGCGTTAACATCTTGAGGCTGTCAGGCCCCTCAGTCCAACAGAGCGTCTGCGGAATATACTTGACCTCGTATTTTTGGTTATTGTCACACATGGTCATACACATTCTGGTTACCATTTCCATATCCTCGCCCAAGGAGTTAGAATCATATCCGCCCGCAGCAATGAGAATCTCCTTGTCAAACAATCCCAATCCCCCAGAAACATTGGGAATACAGTTGAGGTAATTCCAGCCCATTTTACCCAACAGGTATGATCGAATGTATTCCATTTCCTGAAAACGCGCCAATATAGGTTTGGGTAATGCAGCTTCCACCAACATACCGGAATCCACATAACTGGAGTTTGACATCCGTAGTGTTGCGCCCACAGCGATTACACGTTCCGTCGAATCCAGTACAGCTTCGATTAATTGAACCAGGGTATCATTGGCGAGCACACAATCTACATCGGTATTTAAAATATAAGGAAAGGAAGCTACATTAATTCCAGCATTTACTGCATCGGCCTTACTGCCCCCGTTTATTTTATCAACGATCGTTAGTCGTTTATGAGAGATGTCCCTGGATTTGTAGATTGCTTTAATCTCCTTACATGGCACCAAATAGTCAACCAAAAAGTCTACCTGGACCAGATCAAACTCTTTAATGAGCTTCTCCAATGTATCATCTTTACTGCCGTCATTCACGATAACGACCTCGTATCTGGAGTAAAACAGTGTCATCAGCGAACGTACATTGTTCACGATTGTAACCGATTCATTATATGCTGGTGCGACAATACTTACTCCTGGAGCAATTTCAGACTCCATTAATGTCTGCACACGTCGGGAATTTCTCTTCCGAAGATTCTTCCGGATCGATATGGACGACATCCGAAATAACATGACGTATACAATCAACAGCAAGAGACAATAAAATCCGAAAACAAATTCTATTGAAAATATAAAATGTTTCATATGCAATACTTTTGTGCTATAGAACCAATACCTAGCAATCTATATATAGTGAACCATAGGGTGACTAACATAACGTATAAGCTTATAATCGTCCGAATTTTCAGCAGTTTCAATTTTACGCAAACTTGATGCACTGTAAGGCTTTTGCGCGAGCAGGGAACGATAAGCGTGTTTTCGTAGTGCCAATACTGTACTTTTATCGTTGAAGATGTTTTCTAAAAGATCGATCGATTTTCCTTGACCAAGACGCCCCAATGCTTTTACAATCTCTATCTTGACATTTAAGGGCTGCTGGATGGAGTAAAAATCAACTAACCGACTTTCACTATCTCTCGCCAGGAGTTTGCCCAATGAGTTGATCGCTTTGTGTAGCGTTTTAGCATCCTGGGCTGAAACGATGAGCTGCCATAATTTTTCTTCATCCAATTGTTGGTAATAGACCATGAGGTCCATCATAAGGCTATTGATTGAAAAAGATTGAGCGCCGTCCAGCCATTGAGAGAACACGTAAGATCCCACATAATCGGTTGAGACAATTGTTTGATAGATATCAAGTGCATCCAGGTCAGTAATTCCTGCAATACCAGAAAAAACCTGATCGAAGGATTTTTCACCCCGCACCTGCAAAAGATATTTAAAGGCCGCTACACGAATTTCAATGCGAGGGCTACTCATCAGCTGCATCAAAACCGCATCTTGGATCTCGACCTTCATCAATGCTAAATCGGCCAAGGATCTTACCGTGGCTGCCACATGGTGGCTCTCGTGTCTTATTTCGTATTGCGCTTCTCTATCGAAGCCCAATTCATTAAATAAACTCCGCATATTTTTTCCTTTCTCTCCACCGATAGTAAAAATATATTCATGTAATATTTGACGAACCACTTTCTGAATGATCGGCTTATGAAGATCCAACGCTAGTTTATCCACCGGATAATGGCTATTCCTGTTATCAATCAAAATGTGTTCATAGATAAAATCTCGCAATACAGGATATATTTTAGCATGATATAGGCGGTACCGATAGTCGCGATAATAAAAGATAGCGATACCGACAAGACAGCTTACCCAAAATAGAAAGCTCAATACAAGCGCTATCGTAACCAAAATAGGCCAACCCTCACCTTCAAAAAAGGATCGGATGGTATGAATCGTATGTTCTATTTTACTAAGCATGACCTATTCTTAATCGTACACGGGATATCAGTTCAGACGGCGAAATAGGTTTTTTAATATAATCGTTGGCTCCTACTTCAAAACCTTCAACAATGCTGTTGTCATCTCGATAGCCTGAAATAATAATAACGGGCACCTGGTTATTCGTACTGCTTTTCCGAATGCGATCGATTATTTCGTAACCATTAGCAAAGGGCAATGCCAGGTCTGTTATGACCAAATCAATGGTTTCATCCGAAACCAACGAAAGGGCTTCTTTACCGGACTTTGCCAGCAAGAGGTCGTACCCCTCTCTTACAAGAACAAACTGCATTGTGCTCAATAGAATTTCATTATCTTCGATAACAAGGATTCTCTTTTTTTCGTTCTCCATAGCGGTAGATTTTTAGTTTTTCACGGTGAGACAAAGTTTCGAAAAAAAAAGAAAATGCCTTGTAGATTAACAACTACAGGTGGATTTAAATAATTTAAACGTAGGTTTTAAGGATTCTTTGCCATTAAAATGACAATGTATTGACATAGCTTGTTCCGTGTTTATTGTTAAACAACTAAACTAGTATGTAAAATTTCAACTTCTTTGATCAAGGAACTAATAATGTCTGCTGTAGAAAGTTCACTATACGAATGAATCGATTGCCCGGCCCAAATGTTGACAAAATCAGCATTTTTATTTGCCCTTGCTACTTTTCTTAATTCGCCTGTGAGTTTATTTTGATAAGGATAGGGCAAAATCTTTTGAGCGGCGTCTAAAACTTCAATGAATTTATTTTTTATACCTCTTGCGTAGCGCCCTGAAAAGCTCCTCGTCAACACGATGTCTGATTCCTTCGCGCGTGAAAGACGCGCTTTTTCAAAGTCCAAGAGTGCACTCTCTTTAGATTTGAGCAATAAACTACCTACCTGGAAGCCACTGGCACCTAAGAGCTTTGCAGCATGCAACGTCCTGGCGTTGTATAATCCACCGGCATAAATAAGGGGAACATGGACATGCTCTTTTACCTGCGGTAGCAGTGAAAGTCCGCCAATCGCCGGTATTGGAGTCTCGTCAAAACTTCCGCGATGTCCCCCTGCTTCGAGTCCCTGCACACAGATGATGTCAATGCCAGATTCTTCCAAAGCGATTGCTTCTGCCACCGAGGTGCATGTACCAATAAGAGTAACACCATTGTCTTTCAATCGTTTTATACTTTCTGTATCCAAATTTCCAAACGTAAAACTCACAGCTTTACACCGATGGGCGATGATTACGTCAATCTGTTCCCTGTAATCGGTCAAATGGATACTATCAAGCTCGGGTAAGGTTACTTTCAAGTCGTGTTGCGCGGCTAGTTGCTCCACGAAAGTTTTTGTTTCATTATATCGTTTCCTTAAATCGACTGAGACCTCGGGAATATTATTGACAAAAATGTTGACCGCGAAAGGCCGCTTTAGATTTTCGGTAGTCAAACAAATAAGTTCACTGCAACGTTCTGCCGGCAGATCACCCAAAGATAACGAACCGAGGGCTCCAGTACGCGAGGCTGCAATGACCATTTCTGGTGTCGTAACACCAAACATTGGGGCTTGGATAATCGGATATTCAATACCTATTGATTTTGTGAGTAGATTTGACCACTGCATCTCAGAACAATTTAATAGTCTTAAAATTTGTATAACGATCGATGTAATGAGTCTAATTTAGCTTATTTTTTGTCAAATGATGCGATAAATATTGGGAAACATCGTACAACGGAAGTTCCAAATAAGCTATTTATACTGTATATTTATGGTATTCTATTACGTAACAAACAATTTTATGAAAATTGCCTTCTTTTCGACTAAACCATACGACAAATTATTTTTTGAACAGGAAAACAGCGCTTACGGATTTCAGTTTAATTTTTTTGAAACACATTTAGGTCCACATATTGTCAATGCTATCGAAGATGAGAAAGTGGTCTGCGCATTTGTCAATGATAAACTAAACCGACAAGTGATTGAAGTACTTGCTCAAAAAGGTGTCGAACTGATTGCATTACGCTGTGCTGGTTTTAACAATGTTGACCTGGAGGCGGCTAAGGAGTTTGGTATTAGGGTATGTCGTGTCCCTGCCTATTCCCCAGAAGCAGTTGCAGAGCATACAATGGCAATGTTATTGACATTGAATCGTAAAACCCATAAAGCCTATAATCGCGTACGAGAGCAAAATTTTGCATTGAATGGCCTTTTAGGATTTAATCTTCATCAGAAAAAAATTGGCGTTATTGGTACGGGGAAAATTGGCAAGGCCTTTATCAAAATAGCATTGGGATTTGGGGCAGAGATACTTGCCTATGACTTATATCCCGATCAGCAGCTTACAATACAGGGTGTCAATTACAAATCATTGGATGAGCTCTTTAAAGAATCAGATATCATTTCACTTCATTGTCCCCTAACCTCCGAGAATCACTACCTCATCAATAGCGAGTCATTGGATAAAATGAAAGACGGCGTTACCATTATTAATACAAGCAGAGGCAATCTGATCAACACCCAAGATGTCATTAAAGCACTCAAAGAGCGGAAAATTGGTTTACTGGGTATTGATGTCTATGAACAAGAGGAAAAGTTGTTTTTTAAAGACTTATCGACGACAATTATTGAAGATGAAACAATACAATTATTGATGAGTTATCCGAATGTCTTAGTGACGGCCCACCAAGCTTTTTTCACCACAGAAGCATTAACCGAAATTTCGCAAAGAACACTAAGGAGCATCTCCGATCTATCAACCAAAGGGATAACTGATACCGAGGTCATGCTATAATAAGACTTCCCATCAAATTTATTTCGGGGCACTGTAATTAGCTGGGTTGTGGTTAAATGCACCTTGTAAAGAAACAGAATGGATGCAAACTGTTGCATCATTGGTACAATTGTCTCATTAGGCATCAGTAAAAATGAGTAGCGAAAGGGGATATAAGCTAAGTGCCTATCCCCTTTCGCGTTTGTAATCTGACCACCACTCATCAAGTCTTTCAATGACCGGCAGTAAAGTTTTACCTAATTCGCTAAGTTTATACTCCACACGTGGTGGAGATTCAGCATAAATCTGTCTACATAAGATACCATCACGTTCGAGCTCACGGAGTTGAACCGTCAACGTCGTTTGCGCCAGATCTTCCATTTCCCGCCTTAGCTCTCCAAATCTTTTGGGGCATTGTTTGGCAACAGCCTTAATGAGCAAAACTTTCCATTTTCCGCCAATTATCTTAAAAATTCCGTTGACATCACAACAGGCTCCAAAATTTTCACTTTTTTTTTCCTTCATAATCTCCTCATACTGACCATTAGTTCATAAAAACATACCAAGTACATCATTTATAACTACTTGATTTCAAAAAATATCCAAACTATTTTTAACCGTAAAATTATTAAAAACTTTCTATATGCGCTTTCAAATTAAAGATCTACTTCATATTTTCCTCCTTTCAACGGGTATATTTCTTTTCGTCATCGATCTTTTTATCATTAATGTTTCTCTTCCCACGGTTCAACATGCGCTACATTTACACAATAGTGATACGCAATGGATCATAATACTATATATTATTGGTTACGCAAGTCTTCTAATCAATGCTGGGAATGCCGGAAATCATTATGGAAAGAAGAAATTATATTTAATTGGGATGGCTGGTTTTACGGTAGCCTCTCTTTTATGTGGCTTAGCCAATAATCTTTACATTTTATTGGTCGGAAGATTGATTCAAGGGATTAGTTCTGGATTGATGGTTCCACAGGGCATCGCATTGATCACCTTACGTTTTGAAAATCCCGAGAAGAGATCAATGGCATTGGGTATTTATGGGAGTATAGCAGGCATCGCTTCTGTCATCGGTCAATTATTAGGCGGAATACTTCCCGACCAGACCTGGATACATGAAAGCTGGCGTCTTATCTTTTTAATTAATGTTCCCATTGGGGCGGTCGCCTGCTTTGCTGTCTATCGTTATACAGCTAAGGATCAAGTCTACGTTAAATCCTCTGTTTCTTTTAAACCAATGGTAACATTATTTATGCTTTTAATGGGAATAATTTTTCCATTAATCATGGGACCTGACTTGAAATGGCCGCTATGGTCACTGCTGGTCCTGGGAACAACGCTTGTTTTTGTCCTGCTATTTCTAAAAAAACAGCGCAAATTAGAAAAGATGGGCTATCCTAGCGTACTCAATTTCACCTTATTCAATAATCGGGTTTTCAATTTGGGCTTACTAGCCGCATTAGCCTACTATATGGTACAGGACGCTTATTTTATCATAAATTCCAATTACCTTCAAAATCAAAAGAATTATACAGCGACAATGACCGGAATTGCCTTTGTTTATCAAGGTATTGGTTACGTATTGGCAAGCGTTACGGTAAGCAGGTTGATACAGCATCATGGAAAAATTGTGGTGCTTTATGGACTAGGCATTATGATTTTGGGATTGCTTGCGCATCTCTTCATCTTAAATACGATGCTTGTAAATAGCGACCAAGTACATATACTGTTCTTTTTTTACGGCATTGGTTGCGGCAGCGTACTACCCGCATTAATGACACTTGCCTTAAAAGACCTCAATGAAAAATTAATTTCCGTCGGCTCTGCCATCTATCTTACGATACAACAATTATCAATATGCCTGGGAATCGCATTTATCGTCGGTGTATTTCTACATCAAAAAGAAAATAAATTTTTTATTTGGCAGCATATTTCATCAGCTTATGGCTACTCGATCGCACTATCGGTCATATTGCTCTTATTTGTCCTAGGTTCGATAGCTTATTTACCTTCACAAAAGTTAAAATAGCAGGTAATTTGTATAGGGTTTAGCTGATTTATCCTATTTTATATAAGGGTTAAGGCCGCTAATTTGCTGCCTTATATTTGTTCACTAAAGCATAATCATAGGGTATGCGCATACTCAAGGGACCAGCTTCCCACAAATCTGCATCAGGGGACAAATAAAAGTCATAAGCATTACGCAGGAAATTTTCCCCATCGGGTGCTTCTTGCCATTTTTTCTGCCCTCTATTATAAAGTATTATCATGCAACTCACGCAAGTTCCCTTATCTTTCATGGCCAGGTTTTCATAACACTTCCCTATTTTTACACTTAATTTTTGTTGAATAATAAGGTCCGTCAACCGTCCATTGGTGAGGTGAATTAAAGCAAGCTGCGCATCTTCATCCGTTGGAGAATGTTTTGCAGGCTTCAATTGGTCGAACTGAGCCTGATATATTTGTACTATTTCGGCCTGCCTCACATCCGTTGGTAAGAGATTTGTATCTACGGGATGGAGGTCTTCAACATCGCCCACCTGGGTGGCTCCAGCATTTAATGCGATATTTTGTTTGGATGTGTCAGCATCTGCAGCAGCTGAGCTTTCATTTTTATCGAATAGCTGCGTAAGTTCTGAAATATGATGTCCTATTTGATTAAAACCCACAACGTAATTCAAGATAACAAAAGCCAATAGTGCAAGGACAGAAAAAATTAAAAGTGCCTTCCAAACACTGGCCCGGCCATGCACATTTGTTTCCACTTCCAAAAATGTAGATGTTTTGTGATCTGCTCCGTCAGCATCTTCACGATGTTCAATCCGGTCATAATCACCTAAAAATAAGTCTTTACCATCAAAAAGATCAATATGATCTTCTTGAAACATCTGCACTATATCCCGTGCAGCTTTATACTTTACATTTGCCGCTGTGGCAACCAGATCAATTGCGGCATTGACATCGCCCTGTTTAATTAATTCACGAATAGTTGCTTTATCAATTTCGATTGTATTTACGAGAATATTTTTAGTCATACTGTTTAGTTCCTATGGATTGCTTCGCTACCGATTAGCGCTGAACCATTATAGATCAAAAATCAGATTAATAAATGAAAGATCAATGAAAATTTCTTCCCTTATGAAAAATACCTGCAGCATTGTCGCCATCTGTTGTCAAATCTTTTAACAAACCTGACATATCAAAGCATCGTTCTGCTATTACATGAATAACCTCTCCTTCAACTTGAATTTTACCCGCGACCATCAGGAGTTTTGCGCGAAGAATTTCTTTTCGATATTTTTCAAATACAGTACTCCAAACGACAATATTTGCAAAACCAGTATCATCTTCAATGGTGATAAATAAAACACCTTTAGAGGTTCCTGGGCGTTGTCTAACCGTAATCAATCCACATATTTTCACGGGTATATTATTTTTGATCAGGCCTAATTTTGCTGTGGGCACGACATGGAGTAGATCAAGCTTACCTCGCAAGAAACTCACGGGATGTGCTTTAATGGATAGCGAGGTTCTTGCATAGTCGGCCACTACATGTTGGCTTTTCGTGAGCAATGGCAGTTCGATCTGTCCCTCTACTATACTTTCAGAAGGTTGACCTTCAAATAATGCAATCGGACGATCCCCCAATGCTGTAATTTCCCAAAGTGCTTGCCGACGATCAATACCTAATGATGTAAAGGCATCTGCATCAGCTAACTTCTCCAACGCAGTAAGAGATAGTCCAACATCCATCATACCAGTAATGGATGCATAAGCGGACTGCCGACCTTGTATCAGCACAGCAGCATCTTCCATTGAAAAGCCTTTGATCTGACGTAAACCTAATCGAAGGTCATGTGGTTTTCCAATTTCTCCTTCTAAAGTATTGTCCCAGAAAGAATGATTGATATCAATAGGATGTACTTTTACACCATGTTTCTGTGCATCAATAACAATTTGAGCGGGCTGATAAAAACCCATAGGTTGGCTATTGAGTAAGGATGCCGCAAAAATATCGGGATAGTAATACTTGAGCCATGAGGATACATATACCAGTAATGCAAAAGATGCCGCATGGCTCTCGGGGAAACCATAACTCCCGAACCCTTCCAATTGCTTAAAAACTCGATTTGCAAATTCTTCTGTATAGTTTTTCTTCACCATACCATCGACCATCTTTTGGTGAAAAGTCGACACCTGCCCTTTGGCTTTGAATGTAGCCATGCTTCGGCGCAATTCGTCGGCTTCCGCAGGTGTAAATCCGGCAGCGACTATGGCAATTTCCATGGCCTGCTCCTGAAAAAGAGGGACACCCAAGGTTTTTTCAAGAATGGTTTGGATCTCTGTGCTTGGATAATCGACATCTTCCTCTTTATTTCGCCGACGCAAATAAGGATGCACCATATCACCTTGTATTGGTCCAGGCCGTACGATAGCCACCTCAATAACCAGATCATAAAATTCGCGCGGTTTTAATCGCGGCAACATCGACATCTGGGCGCGGCTTTCGATCTGGAACACACCTAAGGTATCCGCATGACAGATCATATCGTAAACCTTTGGATCGTCTTCTGCCCCAATATCAGCCAGGGTAAGCTCTTTTCCATAATGTTTTTTAGCGAGATCAAAAGCTTTGCGAATACAGGTCAACATCCCCAAAGCAAGTACATCAACCTTTAGAAAACCCAGTGCTTCAAGATCATCTTTATTCCATTCAAGATTTGTCCGATTATCCATGCGGGCATTTATTAAGGGACAAAGCTCATGCAAATTACCTTGTGTAATAACAAACCCGCCCGTATGCTGCCCCAATTGACGTGGAAAGCCAATATATTGATGCGTCAATTCGAGAACTTTTCGCAAATGTTGATCTTCGGGATTAAAGCCCTGTTCAACCAAACGTTCCAAATTGATATCATCGTCCCAATGGCTACTCACTACCCCTGCTAAACGCCCTACAGCATCCACGGAAAGTCCCATCGCCTTGCCAACATCACGTATTGCGCCTTTGGAGCGTACCTGTGTGACAGTTGCTACAATAGCAGCACGATTTCGACCATATTTTTCATAAATATACTGGATGACTTCTTCACGACGTTCATGTTCAAAGTCGACGTCTATGTCTGGCGGTTCATCGCGTGCATCGGACATAAATCGTGCAAATAAAAGCCTGTATTTTGATGGGTCAACAGAAGTAATGCCCAAACAGTAACAGACCGTAGAATTTGCTGCCGATCCACGTCCCTGGCATAAAATTCCTTTTTCCTTTGCAAACCGAACATAATCGTATACCGTTAAAAAATAAGAAGCATAATTTTTGCGTTCGATAAAATCAAGTTCCATTTGAATCGTTTCACGAACTGTAGCTGGAATATCACCTTCAAATCGTTCCTTAGCTCCTTCCCAAGTTAAATAACTTAATTCTTCCTGTGTAGTCCGGCCGTGAGATGATAATTCATCTGGATAGATGTATTTCAAATCATCTAGGGCAAAACGACAAGCATTGGCTATTTTTACACTCTGTGCTACGGCCTCAGGATATAACCTAAACAAGCGTTCAACTTCAGGTATTGATTTGAGATAACGCTCCGCATTAGGATGTAAATGAAATCCAGCCGTATGTATCGTACATTTTTCACGAATACAGGTTAAAATATCCTGCAATTCACGTCTTTCGGGTACATGATAATATACATCACCAAGTACAACAAGTGGGATATCCAGGTGCTCACCCAGCTGATTTATCCGAAACAATAATTTAGCATCATCCCCGCGGTAGAGTTTTTTTATTCCTAGATTAAGATAGCCTTGGAGATGCTGTTGACATTCCTGAACAAACTCAATAAATGAATGTTCAAGCTCAAACCCCACGACCAATTTTTCAGGTGGACAAATAATGAATATAATCCCTTCAGCGTATTGAAATACATCATTTTTATATAACTCGCATTTTCCTTTTTCGGTCCTTAAATTCCCAACAGTTAACAATGTTGAGAGTCGGCCATAAGCCTCTTTATCTGTTGGGTAGGCCAATAAACTTGGGCCATCCTGTAAATCTAAACGACAGGCAGGAATAAGTCGTATACCTACTTTTTTAGCCGCCATATGCGCACGAACGATCCCAGCAAGGCTATTACGGTCGGTTACTGCAACAGCATTATACCCCAATTGAGCAGCCCTTTCGATCAGTTCCTCAGGGTGTGAAGCACCTTCGAGAAAACTAAAATTACTTGTTATCTGTAATTCACAATAGCCCATGCTTAAGCAAAAAAACCGTGTATAAACCATTGATCCGTATGCCCGTCATAATGTCCCGAACGATACAGCCAAAAACGCCGGCCTTGCAGATCTTCTACCGCATAGTAATCCCTATGTTCGCCTGGATCAATCCACCACTCACGCTCAATACGTTCGGGGCCATCTGCTTTTCTGATCGTATAGGTATCTCCCTTATAACGGAACAAGATGGGGGGATAATCGGGTATAGGAGCTGTAACTATAATACGTTCCGGAACCTTCAATAATCGCGTCGGACGTGGTCTTGCCATTTGCCAGTCAACAGTTGCAACCTCATCTAGTGTAGTCGCT
This sequence comes from Sphingobacterium sp., assembly GCA_050281725.1. Lineage (GTDB taxonomy): Bacteria > Bacteroidota > Bacteroidia > Sphingobacteriales > Sphingobacteriaceae > Sphingobacterium. The sequence goes on from JBMAAL010000019.1 coordinate 51,950, forward strand.
ATTTTCATGGATCGTTCGGGCCAGTAATGCGCAGACGGAACATAGCGTGAAATCTCACAATTGGCGTCCCTACTTTTCAAGCGATCTAACAGTTCAGTAACTGTCGGGTTTTTGAGGCTAATTCTATTGTTCCAAAGATTTTCCTGAATAGGATCTGCGATTTCAACTTTAGAGACCACCAAAGTAAATAATTCAATCCCCAATGCCGGTTCAATCTGTGGAATCTTTATGGCAAATAATTGAAGGATATGCTTGACCTGGGCAGTAGCACGATTAGTCTCAATGCTGATTGTCTCTAATTTCCCATCCACGCGCTGGCAATTCAATTCAGCTGCACGTAATCCTTTCCCTTCTCCCGACAAACGTTTACACAACTTGTTTAATAACTCTTCCAGCGCCAGTTCAATACCATTTGCTGTACAGATGGGTTCGAGACAAGGTAATCGCTCTTCATACGGTAAACTAGCTTTTATAGGAAGAACAAATTCATCTTCCAATCCCATGGCCTGATCCAGTCGAAGTAATAGGCTGTCACCAAATCTTCTACGCAAGACTGAACGCGGCATTTTTGCAAAACTTCCTATTGACTGTAGTCCAAGCGATTGCAACCTTTTCAATTGGACCTCTTCCAATCGTAGTGCTGCAGGGTGTAAGGGAAAAAGTGCCTCCGACTGCGCCTGTTCATTTATGATCGTATTTTCAGAACCAAAATGTGCTATAGCCCATGCAGCCCCAATGGTATCAGCAATCCCCATGCGCGCAGTATAACCATGTTGTTTAAATTGAGAAACAATACTTGTTAAGTAGGTTGCCTCTCCACCCCAAAGATGTGCGCAACCACTTATATCGAGCATAATTCCATCGGGCTCATCCAATGAAACCCATGGTGTATACCTTATGCACCACTCTGCTATCGAATGGAGTAACTTTTCAGCCAATCCAGCTTGCTCTTTGATGATTTTAAGTGATGGAATAAATGCCCGTGCATCTGCTATAGCCATACCTGCATGTATCCCCGCTTGCTCCGCAAATGCGTTACACGCACTGACGATTAATTTTCCATGCACAGCGACAGACAAAACAACAGGAACATCTTGCAAATGTGGCTTACAGACAGTAAGCCAATCTGTTTTTAAGTAACGAAACCAAAGGGACCCAAATCTTTTTTTCATGGCTATCCTAAATTTTGATAATTATAGGTCCAATCTGTGACCTGCACATCTTTTTTGAGGAATGTTTTAAATCCTTGTGGAGACCAGATAATTTGCCCTTTGGCTGGACTACCATTTCTTACCTTAAGCAGCTCTACATTCCAGCAGGGGTAACCAATACCAGGTAATCCATCATCTGATTGACTAGGTAAAGAAGTGACCTTCCAACGTGCTGCACAACTCGTCGCCAATAAGATCTTGGGGTTATGTTGAAGTATAAATCCCGTAACCCGGCTTTTTTCTACGGCAAGTTGAAGGCGCCTTGACTGAATAAAATCCAGCTGATGTATTTCGGCCAATACGGCTGTTATGCCCTGACATTTCAACGCTTCTTCCATTGCCCATAAAACATCTCTTTCCCGTTTCATGGAGACAAAAACAATCGAGGCCGGATCAACTCCAAATGATTTGATAGCAGCAGGAAATACTGTTTGAATAGAGCCTATCCAAATACAAATCCCATCATTTTGCATTAGTTTTCCAAGCAAAGCACCAATAAATCCACAGGAAGCAGCACTATCCATGCGGCTAAAGCTAACAAATTCATGTATAACACCTTTGGGAAAGATTCCATTTGGAAAAGCTTTTTCCAAAGGCCCCAAATCTAAAGTGCATTCATCATTCAAACTTTGAGCTACTCCCTGCCACGACAGTAAGTCTTTTTTAAGTTTGCTGATCAAAGCTTGTTTATCATCTAACATCATAGCCCCTCCTATTTAATAATACATACAAATGTAATACTAAATATTTTAGTATTAAAGACGAAAGCTATATTTTTTAGTAAATAAACACAGCGCTAAAAACAGAATCTTTACTATTTCAATTCTTATATATCATTCAAGAATTGTTGGATGACATCTTTTTTTCTGGTAGCCACAGGGATCATTTTACCATCGGACATTTCTATTTGGCCATCCTTGAAATATTTTTTAATATAATTGGCATTGATTAAATAAGATTGATGACAACGAATAAATTCGGATTCAGGAAGCATAGTTTCAAAATGTTTGAGGACTTTCGAAACCATCATCGGTTTATTGTCTTTAATATAAAATGTGGTATACCCCTTATCTCCTTGACAATAAAGAATATCATCGATATTCACAATCTGAGTGTATTCAAATGTACGTAGTGCTATTTTCTTTGGTCTAACTGGTGACTTCAGATAGCTTTCGGCCATACTTAGTTGCATGCTATTGAATCTAAACTCTGTATTTTTCTTATAGCATTTTTCAATAGCCTCTATAAATTGTTCCGGAACCAATGGCTTTAATAAATAGGCAATTGCGCCAATATTAAGGGCTTCTATAGCATATTGGTTAAATGCAGTTATAAAGATTGTATTTATGTCCAATTTCAGTTCTGAAAGGAAGGATAAACTGGACCCGTCTTTCAATTGAATATCGGCTAAAATAAGATCTGGATTAGATTCAAGCAATTCACGTTCTGCCTGAGCAATTGATGGACTATACCCTACTATCTGAACATAGGGTATTGCATCTAACAGAGACTTAATATACAGATAGATGTTATGCTCATCTTCAAGAATATAAACTTTCATAATTTCACGTATTTAATTAAAATATAAAACAAGCGGGATATAGATTTCTACACGATATCCACTTTTATCTTCTCTATAATTGGGTTTTATTTCAATCCTTGCTTTTTGCTTCGGATCAGTAAATAAAAGTTCAAGACGCTCTTTGGTAATCACCTGTGAAAGAGATGTCTTGTGCGCATTATTCTTTTTATCTGTGCGCATTCCCCAACCATTATCACTGATAACAATATGCAATTGATCTGCTTGCTGATTAAAAAGAATTTGTAACTGCCCGCGATAATTTAAATTCTTGAAAGCATGTTCAATAGCGTTTTCAACAAAAGGCTGAATCAACATGGGGGGAATCATGACATCGTCGACATCCAAGTTACCGCTCTCAATTTCAAAATCAAATACATCTTGATAACGCATCTGCTGTAAAAGTATATAATTATTTAATGATTTAATTTCTTGATCCAAAGAAATATACTCTTCCCTATTTAATTCGAGTATATCACGAATTTGACGGGACAACAGAATGAGGTACTGATTTGCTTTTGCCTTTTGTTCACTACTGATCAGACCTTGCAAATTAGCTATAGCATTATAAATAAAATGGGGATTAAGCTGGTTTTGTCGTGTCTTCTGCTCTAAAATTAATTGTCTATTTTCGGCAACAATACGCTGATTAATATTTTTCAACAGCTTTTGTTTATTCCGGTAATAAATGAAGAATGCAATACTAAAGATCAGCGCAAATAAAATAACAAAAATCCAGCGCTGTTGGACCATAATCTGATGGTTGAATGCATTTGTTGTTTTTAAAAGCTTAATAGCCTGATCCTTTTTTTCAGTTTCATATCGTGTATTGATCTCATTGATACGATCATTTTCAATACTTTTTGTGCTATTTTTATAATCCTGATAGGCTGAATCCAAGGTAAAATAAGCACGTTCATAATCTCCTTTTAATGCGTGTGCTACTTGTAGATTCTGGTAATAGAATAATTTATTTTGCTTGCCTTTATGTGTTTTGATAAACTGCAATCCAGCATTAAAATAGTAGATCGCCGAGTCAATTTGATGATTATTCAAAAAATTTTTTGCCAAATTCGCATACGCATAGGCATTGAGCGCCTTGCTTGAAGATAAATAATTAAAGTACTTTTGGGATGCCTCTACTGCTTTTCGACTATTACCTATGCTAAAAAAATACTGCGCCTGTAAATTATACATGCGCATAATAATAGCAGAATCAGCCGTTTTATTTGCATAATATTTGCAGCTATCCAGTGTTAATTTTAATTTCTCAAAATCATGCAATTCAATATACTGTATAAATTTAATCTCCTGATAGGCCTGTGCAACATGTGGGTCGGATCTGTTGGGATGATAATGATACCACGACTCGTTATCTCTGAGCGCCTGGTTATAATCAGCGCGACGATAATTTGCATTGGCCAATAGATTAAAAAAAAGAAAACTAAACCTACTTTTATTTGCTAATGCATATTCTTTCGCATCGATAATTTGTTCCATGATGCCAATAGTAGTCACATCATTAAAACTAAAATTAGCTCTTATATTTAAGTAATCCTTCAGAACAAGCAAATCCGGCGACAGTTTTCTCCCATCAAGGTTTTTCAGCGCAATTTCTATTGAATCTATTTTATCGTCCAACAAATAGTTGTACGCCAAAAAAATCCAATTATAACCAGAATTATTAAAATACTTATCCTGAGAAAACTCCGCTATCTTCTTTGCTATAATAGATTGATCTCTAAAATCTTGTAAAGCGAGAAATTTTAATAACGTATCCTGATAGGTTAAATCAAGTGAGTTATTTTCGATATGCGTATTATTTTTAGACGCCTGGTGGCCACTTTGATGACATGAGAGTAACTGTGCCATGAGCACGAGAGATAAAAAACAAAAAATAAATCTTGTCAAATTTCGCATCATCAGAATATAACTATCCGTTTAAATTTACATGAAGGTGCCTATATTTTTCCATAACCTCGTTCATTAACTATGATAAGCTTTCACAAGATGTAAACAGCTATTAAAGAAATATGCAAGATGCTGTCCATATTATGTTATCAATTGTCGAATATCGGAATATTATCAAAAAAACAATATATACTTTCAAAAGTATTTAACCCGGCTGATACTTATGTTAATATTCTTCTTCAGTAAAAACACCGAATGCAATTATTGATCGCAGATATAGTTAATTTCCTTTTATTCCACACAAACATACAAATTGGTCAAACAATGAAAACTTCCTATTTAATAATCGCAATATATGACTCAATATTTGCATCAATAAAGAGAATTTCGTGTTTTTTCATCAAAACGTGTAACGAAATATGCCGACCACATACCTATACAATGGAGCATCACGCTAAAACGTCATATGGTCAATAATCTAATCTTTACTTACATAAACTGGAATATAGATAGTGATATCTTTGTTATTCCAATTATAGAACACCCTATTCGCTGGTACGGACTATTTTGGCTATTGGGCATTGTATTGTGCTATAAGATATTAGCTTCATTATTTAAGAAAGAAGGTCGGTCAACCGAGTTCTTAGATCAGCTAACCATTTACATCGTCTTAGGTACTGTTATTGGTGCTAGATTGGGGCACATATTGTTTTACGAACCCGGTTATTACCTAAATCATCCCTTAAAAATCCTCGCAATATGGGAAGGTGGGCTGGCAAGCCATGGTGGAGGTATAGGCATCCCAATTGCGCTCTATTTATTTGCAAAAAAACAGCAGCTTCCTTTTCTTTGGGTTGCAGATCGGATTGCTTTGGTCGTTCCTATAGCTGGAGCTTGCATTCGCCTGGGCAACTTAATGAACGCTGAAATGATTGGCACAGCAAGTAGCTTACCTTGGGCTTTTGTATTTACCCATATCGCTACAATACCCCGGCTTCCGGCACAGCTTTATGAAGCCTTATTTTGTCTCCTATTATTCGTATTGTTATACCGTTTGTGGAAAGAAAAAGAGCTGCGGCGTAATAATGGAAACTATTTCGCCTTGCTGTTGGTTTTGCTGTTTTCGTTCAGATTTTTAGATGAGTTTTTAAAAATCAATCAAGAGCATTTTGAAGACTCTTTATTCATCAATATGGGACAGCTGCTTAGTATACCTTTTATTTTTATTGGAGCTGGTCTATTTATCTTCAACCGTTTTCAGGAAAAGAATACCAAATTAAAGTAATGGGATGCGTAGTACTTCCAATGATCGCCCGCTGCGTCATGGTCACCAGATACAGAAATAGTTATCATGATTTTTTTAATAAGCCATGTTGAAAAGCATATTTTACTAATTCCGCGGTATTCTTCACCCTTGTTTTATCTATCAAGCTCTGCCGATATCCTTCAACAGTACGCTTACTCAAAAAGATTTTACCTGCAATTTCTAGATTTGTAAACCCGTCCGCGATCAATTCCAATACGTCTAGCTCACGTTCGCTTATTTCCAAATCTAGGATGGTATTCGAGCCAGCATCCGTATAAACTTGACCAGAAGAAACTTGTTCAAGTAAGGCTAAGCTAATTTCTTCACTCATATACCGCCCGCCCTCAGCGACATGCTTTAATCCAAAAAGTAATTCATTATAACCTACATTTTTCAACAGGTAGCCTGAAAGACCATGCTCAAACCCTTCAACCACATAATGTATTTGACTAAGCATGGATAATATCACAACTTTGACCAGCGGATATTTTTGACTGATGATTTTTAAGAGCTCCATCCCGTCCATATGCTCCATACTTATATCAGTTAAGACAATATCGGGAGCTAGACCATTCGCCAATTTAGATAGGGCTTCCGTACCATCAGATGCCTCGCCTATCACCGCAAATTCTCCATCGGATTCTAACAGTAGTTTAATACCATTCCGTACGACCATGTGATCTTCAACTAACAGTATTTTAACCGTATTCATCTTCTTTAGCATTTAAATATAAACTTTCAATTCTATTTTCTTCCAAACATATACGACAATGATGGTGTATTGTATTTTCCGATTTGGAATAAAAAAGAAACAGACTGCATAAACAAAATAAAGATACGAATTTCTATTCACTGTACTATTGATATCATGACTCCGTATTAAACAGCTCCTGGGACGACTAACAGAACGAAAAGTTGATCTTCCTACGAACCAATAATTGCTGCGTCATCTCGACAAGGAGAAAACTCATGAGAAAAGGAACAATATTTGTACGCTACTAAATCAAGCTATACATGATATCGCTTAATCAACACTTAATTTTTGATATTTTATGATTCGTTCAGATAAAGATATTTTAGCCGTTCTCTCCTCTTCATTAGATGCTTGTGCAATATATGACAGTGCAGATCTCCATATTTCTTATGCAAGCGCTAACATGTTAAAATTGTGGAATTGTGATCAAAGTGCTATTGGGCAGTATCTTGAAAACTGTATTGAACAAGAAGAATTAATGCCATATATCCCCCTCTTGAAAAGCGTCTGGGCAAATGAAAACATACAGCTTATCGACAAGATAAAGATCAAACTCAAAACCGAACAACAGTCTTCACTGCGGCATACGCATACTTTTGAATATTATCCGATCATGAATGAAAACGGTGAAATTTATGGCATATTTAACCAAATTAAACGGATCCCTGAAAACGCAGACGACATCCCACAAATCCAGGAAAAAAATACAATTGAACGAAAACTGCTACAAGATTTATTAACTCAAAAATATACAGTAGCGGGAAACCACTACAAAATCCCCACAAATAATTACACCTTATCACCTAAACATACCGAAGATCTCAATGAAAAGCTTAAGAATGCACTCAAGAAAATCATAGAAAGTGAAGAACATTACCATTTTGCCTTACAGTCGGCTGAGATGGGTACATGGAATTTAAACTGTAAAAATTATATGGTCAATTGGGATGAACGGACTCGAGAACTTTTTGGTTTTGCGAAAGGTGAATATGTTCCATACAATGAGGTACTCAAGTATATTCATCCAGAAGATAGGAATAGAATCGATCAAGAGGTCAAAAAATCACTGACTTACCAAAACAAAGGTGTTTATGACGTGCAATTTAGAACCATTGGAGCGCAAGATCTTCAATTACGGTGGTTGCACTGTAAAGGAAGAGTATACTTTGACCAAGACCAACAACCCGAATGGTTTGCAGGCACCGCTATAGATATTACCACCCAGCATCAAGAGCATGAAAAACTTGAAGCTATTAATCAACTTATCGCGAAAAGAGATCAACAGTTTAGAATGATCGTAGAAGCCGCCGGTATCGGTATCTTTTCTATTGACATGGAAACCAAGAAAATGGAACTCAATGATCGTTGCCGTGAATTATTTGGCTTCAATCAGCATGACAACATAAAAGAAGCTGACTTTTTCGCCCAAATTCTGCCTCAGTACAGAAACATCATTCATCATGTTTTTCAAGAAGTAACGCTCAAACAATCCCCTTTTGATTGTCAATGTGAGATAAAAGATAAAAAAACTGGCAAGGTAAAATGGTTAAGATCAATAGGCGGAAGTCAATTGGAATCAGACACAACAAAACATATGATCTACGGTGCTATAATCGACAGTACAAGTGATAAGGAAGAGGAAAGAAAAAAACTAGACTTTATTAGCATCGCAAGTCATGAACTTAAAACACCTTTGACCTCACTGATCGCCTATATCCAATTGCTACAAGCCAAAGAAGGAACACTGAGCACCGAAAAGCGCATGCAGTATCTCCACCAATCGAATGAGCAAGCAACGCGTATGCGTGGTTTAATTGACGGTTTCTTAAATGTCACTCAACTAAATGAAGGCAAATTAGTGCTTCGTAAAAACACATTTAGCATTTGTTCTTTACTTGATTATATTCAAAATATCTATTCCTTAAAGTCTGTAAAACACGTCATTCATTATACTGGAGCCATACATTCGACTCTGGAAATTAGCGCGGATCGTGATAAAATCGAACAAGTGTTAATCAACTTCATGGATAACGCGATTAAATATTCACCCAACAATTCGTCAATTACCATGCATGTGGCCATACATTCCGGTTATTTTGAAGTTGAGATCAAAGACCAAGGAAAAGGCATCAATCATAAGGATCAGAAACAAATATTCAACAAATTCTATCGTGTAAATGATGATGCAGATCGTTATGCGTCTGGATTTGGCATAGGACTGTTTATTTGCAAAGAAATTATTCAAAAACATCAAGGAGAAATCGGTGTCGACAGCCAGATTGGCAAAGGGTCAACCTTTTGGTTTAAAATTCCGGTCGGTGTATAAAGCATTATGTCAGGTATTTTCAACCAAACTTTCCAATTACCAAAAAAAAGCAACAGCTGTAATTAAATCACAACTGTTGCTGAAAGATTAATTCATCACCTATTTCTTTTTCAAATCGGCTCCGGCAATATCTTCCCATCGATAATAATGGAATGTTTTATCGTCACTCATAGCAACAAACAAGCCATGTTTGAAGGTTTCATTTAAACTAAAAGAGGTCGTTTCTGAACCATCACTTTGTGTTGCCATAACCGGCACAGTCTTTAGATATTTATGTTCGAAAGGATTGTTTTTGGTTCCTTCGCGACTAAAAACCTGAAAACGATTTGCGCCTTGGTCCGACACCAAGATATATCCAGTACTGTCGGTCACTTTATAAATCGAAATACCCTCATGATCTTCTTTAAAACCTGCTGTAGCAAATAATGCCAACTGTTGGTTTCCCTTTGCTGGATCCGCATAGTATTGTTTTACACCAACTTGTTCGTCCGAATAGTAAATATACCCAAGCTCATTGTCCACCGCTATCGCCTCAATCTCTTTTTTCCCACTAAATGAACCAAACTTACGAATCAAGGTAGCCTTTACGCTGCCGGAACCATTATCCTCCAATAAATATTGACCCAAATAGCCTTCTTTTGGTCCATTTTTTCGCCCAACAATAGCATAGATCTCTCCTTTTGGAGAAGTATATAAGGCAATCCCCATCAGATCCCTAAATTCAGGTTCGGTTTCACCAACAAACATATCTAATCCCCCCTGGTCGATCGGTTTCATATCGGGTAGTGAAAAGACACGCAATTTATGGGTCATACGCTCTGTTGTGACAGCGATATCGACAGGTTTGCCCCCCAATACCAAACCGTACCCTACATCGACATTGTTTGGCCGTTTTAAATTGGAAACCACTTTTTCTTTGACTGTTTTACCCTGTAAATCGTACACGAATAAAGCTCCATCGGCATCTTTATCCGTTGCTATAATCAAACTCTTGCTCGGATCGCTCTTATTGATCCAAATTGCGGGATCATCCGAATCATAACGTACAACATCAGTCACAACAACGGGCTTAACTGATTCTATATTACTTGTTTGAGCGTTTTCGCAAGCCATTTGAAGCAGGGTTGATGCTCCCAAAGTTAGTGTTAGTATTGTTTTTAAATTTGTCATTATATGAAGTAAATTAGAATTTGGAACCAAATGCCCCAACATAAGCTGCAGGCTGAGGGGAATTATATGTTAGCCCGTTTGACATCACCAGGCCACTCGTAAAATGGGGTTTAAAAGCCAAAGTACCGGCCTTTAATGCAGGTGAATTCCCCTGAAGATGAAAATCCCAGGTTGAATCAAATACGTAATTGTCAACCGATGTTTCTAAAGGATAAGAAACAAATTTAGGATTATTCTCCCCTGCCACTTTACCTCTAACATCATTACTACCGCCTACAATATCATTTTTACCGACCTGAAACTGATCTACAGTCAATTGACCATAGCCATAATACCAATTATTACTTGACACAGAACGGCTATCTTCTGGTTTTTTTGGATCACGCTTGACTCCAAACCGTGTATTGGCAAAAAGATTATTATAAATCTCGGCTCTGACAGATGCTTCTAACCAAATCGAACCTCCTTTGGCAGTCGGTCTACGCCACCCTGTATTGAGCATGGTATTATTATAAACAATAATATAAGCCTGGGGTGTACGGTCTCCCGAGTTGGACAGTTTTAATGCATTGGTATTTACACTATACACTAGGTTATAAGCAACATCTGCAAGACATCCAGATTTGAAATTCATCGCTTCTCCACCTGTCACCCCATTAGAAAAGAAACGATTGTTAGCGAAAATGATTTTTCCTCCTTCAATATACGTACAGTCTTCGTGAAAATGACTTACAGTACTATTTTGAACAACTAGCTTTCCGTCTGGATTTGAAAACCACAAAGCTGGCAAAGCTTCACCAGACACTTTTTTATACAAGCCCATTTTTACAGAAGTCGACGCATCCGATGTAATTGCACCACCATATTCAATGACGGTATTATCCAAAACAAGTTCCTGGCAGCTTGGAGCGGCTAAAATTCCTCCCCATAACTTACCAAATTCATTCGTCTTCGTCTTATACCCATCTTCAACCGTAAACTTTACAGGATTTTCAGCTGTACCTAATGCATACAAATTACCCAAAACAACAATTTCAGGCTTATTAACGGAATCCATCAATATGGTTACACCTTCCTCAATCGTCAGGCTCTTGCCTTCGGGAATAATAATGTCTCCCTTGATATGCTGCACACTCCCTTTGCTCCACACACCGGAGACCTCACCAATAGCACTTCCATCAGCATCAGAAGCATCAACATCAATATTTGCTTTTTCACAGGCACTTAGCACCACAATAAAAAACGCTAGAAACGATAAAATACATTTATTTTTCATCTGTATATATTTAATTTTTAATGATGAAGCAGATTTCACTTATCCAAAACATTGGCTTTCCAAAAAAGTGAAAGTTTCATCGAAACAAACTGTTGTTATTTCACGTCGCACATGTTCAGATTAAAACATGCCGTGTTTTACGCGGGTCTATTATTTACTAAACGAATAACGTAAACCAAGGATATAGTTTTGTCCATACAAATCCTTTCTAATCAATGTATTTCCGCCTTCAATAAGCTTTTCAGCGATCTTCTCATTTTCGGGATTTGTTCCTTTCACATACAATTCCATTGGTGTATTCAAGATGTTGTTAGCTTTGGCAAAAATGGCCCAACCAGCTTTAAATTTCTTCTCAATAGAAGCATCTAATTGAACAAATCCTTTTTGCCATAAATCATCGTTCAAAAATTGCGACACAGTATTGATTCGTGAACCGGTATAAGATCCAGCTAACTGTCCTTCCCAGCCATTATTAGCATCTTTGTAAAGTAGCGATAGATTGGCCACATGTGCAGCTTGCCCATATAATGGTCTCGTTTGATCCACGATAATCGCTTCAGGGTCCTGTGTGGTTTCATTGATTCGACGTGACATCTTGGAGGTCGTTATACGTGAATGTGTATAGGTATAATTGGCCTTAACACCAAATTTCTGGATATACTTAATATAATCAACCTCAATACCAAAGTTATTGGCATTACCAAAATTACCAGGTGTGTAGTATACATCCTGTTTACGAACCTCATCCGGTTGAAAGGTATATTCAATTGGGTTTTTGATTTTCTTGTAAAACATACCGACAAGAAATTGAGAGGAAGCTTCAGGGAATAATTCATACCTTAAATCGAAGTTATCTGCTAAGGCATGTTTTAAATCTGGGTTTCCTTTTTCTAAAAACTCTTCATTAATCACACTTGAGGGTACAATTTCATAAAATCCAGGTCGGTTTAACGCACGATAATAGGCCGCATGAAGCTGTTGTTTTTCGTCCAAATGATATTTCATGGTCAAACTTGGCAGCCACTCTGTATAAATTTG
>JBMAAL010000020.1:0-62626 GCA_050281725.1 Sphingobacterium sp.
AACAGGGATCAGATTTATCCAGCGCAGCAGACATTATTGACAAAATTCGCACACGTGTTAAATTACCAAAATTGTCAGCTGCGATACGTTCAAATAAGGATGCTTTATTAGATGCTTATTTGAAAGAACGTCGTTTGGAATTAGCCTTCGAAGGGCAACGATGGTTTGATCTTGTGCGCTTAGACAAGGTGGAATCTGTCATGAACGCTGTTTATGCAAAAGATGCTGGAAGAAAGGCACAGGTGTATCCCTTTACGAAGAACTCTTACCGTTTACCGATTCCGCAACCAAAAATTGATCAGAATCCTAATCTAGTTCAGAATCCGGGGTATTAACTGATTTAACAACGGAAATCCTCATTTGATGGATGGCGAAAAATTTATTAACAGATGAAACGCAATAATAAAAAAACTATGATATATACATTCTTGTTGTCCTGTCTAGTGACGGCAACATCTTGTAACCGTGACAGCTATACACCTTCACAAGGTGATGAAATTAAAAAAAGTGGTGATGTTACCATTTATACGACGACAGGTAGTCGGTCTTTGGATTTTGGAAAACGCTTTGTTGACTTCAGTTCCAAATTTAATATGTCGCCCAATACAATTACGTTAGATCCAGCCAAGAAATTTCAGACAATGGACGGCTTCGGTGCAGCAGTTACAGGCTCTACCTGTTATAATCTGATGAAAATGAGTAAGGAAGATCGAACAAAATTTCTTACAGAGACTTTTTCTGATAAAGATGGGATGGGCATGAATTATATCCGTATTGCTATTGGATGTTCTGATTTTTCTTTGAGTGAATATACTTGTTGGGATAAGGAAGGAAAGGAGAATTTTGGATTGCAATCGGAAGAGATGCAATATGTCATACCAGTGCTGAAGGAAATACTTGCAATCAATCCATCCATAAAAATCATGGGTTCACCATGGACTCCGCCCAAATGGATGAAAGTCAATAATCTAACTGATTTAAAGCCCTTTGATTCATGGACCAGTGGTCAGTTAAATCCAAAATATTATCAAGATTACGGCTGGTATTTTGTCCAATGGATTCAGGCAATGAAGAAAGAAAGCATTAATATTTATTCGATTACTGTTCAAAATGAACCATTGAATAGAAAAAATTCCGCTTCGCTTTATATGTCATGGCAAGAACAGCAAGCTTTTGTCAAACAAGCGCTAGGCCCGCAATTAAAAGCGGCTAACTTATCGACAAAGATTTATGCATTTGATCATAATTATAACTATGATAATATTGCCGATCAGGCTGATTATCCAGTAAAGATCTATAACGATGCTGGAGCAGCCTCTTTCTTCGCTGGAGCGGCATACCATAACTATGGAGGGGATAAAGCGGAGTTAATTGATATTCATAATCAACGTCCGGATAAGGAACTGGTATTTACAGAAACATCCATTGGGGAATGGAATGATGGTCGGAATCTCGAAAAACGTTTGATGGAAGACATGCGTGAAGTGGCCCTCGGTACCGTAAACAATTGGAGTAAGGGTGTCATTGTATGGAATCTGATGCTAGATACCGACAAAGGACCGAATCGCGAGGGTGGCTGTCAGACATGTTATGGGGCTGTGGATATTAGTAAAGCAAATTATAAGAATATAACACGTAATTCGCACTACTATATTGTTGGTCATCTTTCTTCGGTTGTCAAATCAGGAGCCTCGCGGATTGGTACTTCTGGGTATACAGCAGAAGGGCTAGTTTATACAGCCTTTCAAAATACAGATGGGACCTACGCTGTTGTTCTGTTAAACGAATCAGGCGACAGCCGTAAAATTACGTTGGCAGATGGTAAACATCATTTCAGCTATGATGTGCCAGCTAAGTCGGTTGTTTCTTACCGTTGGACCTATTAATTGGAGGATGATAAACCCTAAGCGCTATCACATGGATAGCGCATAAATTATGAACAAATGAAAAGATATCTCATCAATATACTATTGGGAACTGCCGCTATTGCCGCAGTCAGTTCCTGTAAAAAGGATGAAAAATATACCTATCAAATAGGGGATCCTAAAATCGAATTGAAATCACCTATTTCAGCCGCAAATTTTGGGGATAGCCTTGAATTTCAGGTCCATGTGTCGGATAGTGAAGTTGCGCTGTCTACTGTTAAAGCCCAGTTGTATTTTACAGACGATAAGGTAACGGAAACCGTAATCCGCACCAAAGAAAATGGAGATTATGTTGGAAAGATTTATGTGCCTTTTCTGAAAAATATTCCCGATGGGAAAGCAACACTAAAATTTGTATTACAGAATATTAGCCAGAAGACGAGCGAACAGTCTTTTGATATAAGTCTCAGCAGGCCGGACTTTCCATATTTAACGCTAGTCACCGAATCCAAGTCCTATCGAATGGAAAAAGTTGGGCGTAACCAATATGCGGCAAAAGAAAACTTTCCAGCAGAGGTAAAGGGTTATATCCAAGCGCCAAAAGTAGGTACACAAGGCAATTCGATGAACTTTGGATGGGTGAATAATATGGTTAACTTAGGTTCTACCGCTGAAATTCCATTTTCAAATTCAACCTCTGGTGTATATCCAATTCAATTTAATACATTGACATTTCAGGCATCGCCATTTATTGTTGTATTACTTAATGGATCCCAGTTCAGCCGTATCGATGATAAGCATTCTAAAGTCGAAATTGAACTGGCTCAAGGAAAAACAGCGATCTTTGATGGTATTGCGGATCTGCAAGAGTGGTGGATTGATCCCGATTTCTTTACCAAAGCTGCTGATGGAACCCTATCTTTTAATGGAACGACAGGAAAATACCGTGTTACAGCAGACTTTGTCTTAAAATACTTTGTAGTTGAAGCGATGACAGGTAATGATTTGGCAAAATTGCAAGATGATGGAAGCGGTGCCATTTGGATTATTGGTGAAGGAATTGGAAAGCCTAAAGTATCCAGTAACCAAGTGGGCTGGAATACAGATAAAGCGCTTTGTTTGGTGCCACTCGGTAACAAGAAATACCAGATAACTGTTAAGGCAGGAGAGTCTATAAATTCTGATAACATCAATTTCAAATTTTTCCATCAAAAAGGATGGGGAGGTGAATTTGGGGGTACAGATGTGACAACCTCAAATGATATCGTCTTTGTGGGGGATGGCAAGAATGGTCGTGATTCAGGCAATCTGGGCATCAAAACGGGTAAAGTTTTAGAGGCAGGTAAAACCTATGTTTTTACATTGGATTTAACTGCCGGCAATAAGAAAGCGGTTTTGACGATTGCTTCAAAATAATTAAAATTGAGTTTTAAAAGTCCTAGGTAGTAGTCTGCCTAGGACTTTTTCTTTTAAATAGCGTTTGTTTATTCCAAGATTCATTTGTTATATTTGCCCAAACTCAAAACGAATTATCATGAGCTCGATTTGGTAAGTTTACAAGATAAAGAAGCAATCTTAACGATGTAAGCTGCTATTGAGAATAAAATATTCGAATGAAAACCAGACTGTTTATATGGATTCTATTACCCTTGATGCTCCTCCAGAGCTTCTCGACGGTATGGCTATGGACAGTCTTCGAGTTGAATCGAGATTATATTGCACGTTACGAATGTATCAATCGTTTTAACGATAATGCGCTTGCCTGTCGAGGCCAGTGTATTTTGATGAAGAAAATGCGCGAGCATGAGGAAAAGGAACAAAAAAATCTTGAATTACGTATTATTGATGTTGTTTTTATAAATAATATGCAAGATTTTACTTTTAAAAACACGGCTCTTTATGAAGACACTGTGGAGCGTCTGCTTCCAGTATATAAAGAAGATTATTCCTATAATCCCATCTTTACAATATTTCACCCTCCTTTGGTTTAAATCCAGTTAATAATTTATTTGATTAAGTAGTCGATCACAGACGATGGATTACAAGGTATGCTAAGATTTCCTTCGCGTTATAATTGTGCTGTGAAAATGCTTTTAGAGATGCTTTGTCCATAAAATCCATCTTTCGGTTAAGCTATTTATTCAATAACTATTTATTTCAATGAAACCTTCCTAATTGTTTGGGTTACATCGCGGTGTGGATCCGAATCATTTGAATATTGATAATAGATAATAATCTGTTTAATATCAATATGATGGTTTCATTTCGCTAGAAGTTGAATGGAGCGCATCTATTACGATGAAATATATCCGTTCGTCACAATAGGATATCATTTTGATTTATTGAGTGAGTTCCGGAGCTCACTCAATAAATCGGATAGCTTCCTAACAAATGAAAAATTATAGATGAGAGATTTATTTATAAAAAAAGTGGGTTTTTATATCGCGATTATGTCTTTTCTCCTAGTCGCTTGTACAAAGGAGAAAACAGACTATGAGGCAGAGCGGGGAAATACTGTGGCAGAGAATACAGAGTTTAAAGAGGTTACAAGCCTTGTTTCTTCAGGGTATAGTATTCGTGTTGAGGCCTTAGGTGGGGTATTGTATCGCGGTTATAATGATATCCGCGTGATAATCAATAAGCAGCAAAATAATGAACCTGTAGCCGTTTCCTCAGTCAAATTGCTACCAGTCCAAACCAATGTGGAAGGAATGAAAATTGTTTGTCCGCACCAGTCCGAAATGGACTACACGTTGGATGGTCGCTACTTTTCGGGTTACAGTGTGTTTACAGATGAAAGCTCTGCAGCAGCAAACTGGAGTTTGGAAATCGATTTTACAATTGGCGGTCAGATCTTCACAGCTACACAGCATGTAACTGTGAAGCCGCAGGTAAATAAAAATCGTAACATAACCACTTTAACTGGGAAAGATGGCGAACAGTATTTAATCGCCTTGATTGCTCCTTGGAAACCAACTGTTTCTGAAAATAAACTGGTCGTCGGGATTTATAAGTTGGACGTGACACAATTGTCTTATACGACAGTCAATGGATATACCTTACAATTGGATCCGCGTATGCCAGAACCTTCGATGGGGAACCATTCTTCGCCCAATAATAAAGACTTGGTACAACAGACGGACGGATTGTACCATGGTGTTGTGAATTATACAATGACAGGTAACTGGACGCTGAATTTTATTTTGGTCAACCAAAATGGAAGGGTGATAGCAGGAACTGAGGTGCCCAAGGACTTTACACCGGGGATAGAAGGGCGTAAAAGTGAGTTATACATCGACATTCTATTTTAAAGGCTATGAAGAAGATAAGTATTATGCTCTTTATGTTGTCTTTGGGATGGAATGTACATGGACAAAACAACCCTGTTGCGCGCGATACGACGAGACGTCTAGCGGAGGTTACAGTCAATGCAGCTGTAAAAAAGAGGATTGAAAACGATCTGAAGATGACAGTCTCCGTGGATGAATATTTGGCTTCTGCAAGTAATATCAGCTTCATCAAACGTGGTGCCTACGCTTGGGAACCCCTACTCAATAATATGAGTAGCGAGCGTTCGACAATTACGATCGACGGGATGCATGTCTTTGGTGCATGTACGGATAAAATGGACCCGATAACCTCTTATGTAGAAAGTAATAATCTTGCTGCCATCGATATTAAATCGGGGCAGGAAGGTAATCTGCATGGTGCTACGGTCGCTGGCAGTATAGATTTAAAAAGAAGGAATACCTCGTTTGGGCTGCAGAAAAAAATTGGCGGATCCTATCAGACAGGTTTTGAATTCAATAATAAGCAGACGTTCAATCTTGGAAATTTATATTACTCGAGCGACAAATTTGTGGCAGATGGAAGTATTGCCTTCCGGAAGGCTGGAAATTATTATGATGGAAATGACGATGAAGTACGGTATTCGCAATATAATAAATTCAATGCGTCTTTGGGCTTGGCCTATAAAACAAGTCCCCTCTCTGCTGTTAGGGTAGATGCTATTTTTGATCGGGCAAAAGATGTGGGATTTCCTGCTTTACCAATGGACTTATCCTTATCCAGAGCGATCATCACTTCCGCTGCATATAAACAGTTGTTTGAAGCGGGCCTGGTAAAAGTATGGGACACGAAAGTTTATTTTAATGCAGTTGAACATTATATGGACGATACAACCCGTCCGGAGAATTTGGTCCATATGGATATGCCAGGCTGGAGCACGACCTACGGTCTTTTGTCTAAAATTAATTTGCAGAAAGATCGTTATTCTTCGGAAATACAGGTAAATGCTTACGATAATCTATCTATAGCTGAGATGCGTATGTATCCGCAAGATCGATCGAAACAAACCATGTTTGCCTATAGCTGGCCGTGGGTGACCACCCGATTCGCGAGTGTAGCCATCAATAACTCTTTGGATTTGTCTGATATCAGCAGACTTGTCTTTGGCGGTTCATTGGGTTTGAATTATAACTATTCGAAATACGTTGAATTCAACTGGATCTTTCATCCGGGTTCTCCACAGAAGAAAAATAGAGTTCTTCCGAGCC
Organism: Sphingobacterium sp.; assembly: GCA_050281725.1. GTDB lineage: Bacteria > Bacteroidota > Bacteroidia > Sphingobacteriales > Sphingobacteriaceae > Sphingobacterium. Next base: position 6,422 of record JBMAAL010000020.1, read on the forward strand.
TACATGCCAGCTATCAATTAAATATTGGTCAGTTTGACTTTTCTCTAGGTACAGGGTTTGGGCATCGTGCTCCCTCTGTTTCGGAAGCTTATGGTTATTACATCTATAACAGTTTTGATCGTTATGACTATATCGGAAATCCGGATTTAAAAAATGAAATTTCTTATGAAGCCAATGCCAGTGCCGGATTTAAAACCGGAAAGCTAAGCATTGGGGCCAAGGCCAATTATTTCTTTATCCAAGACTACATTATTGGCCGGATTTTAAGTTTGGGTAGCCCCATGAACTATCAATCGGTGGGCGTGAAAGGCTATACCTCTTTAGATCATGCGACGCTGTTTAATGTGGCACTCAATGCGCAATATCAAATTTTGCCAGGTCTAGATTGGAAAGTTGTACTTACCTATGCCAGAGGGCAAGACAATATGGGCGGAAATCTGCCTTTTATACGTCCCTTGAGTTATCAAACATCACTGCAGTACCGATACAAAATGATCGGCGTGCAGACTTCAATGAATGGGGACTTTAGTCAAATCAATTTTAGTCCTGAATATGGAGAGGACCAAACTGCATCCTATAAGATTTGGAATGTCTCGGCAGATTATAACTTTAATATTGGAAAATTAAATGCCGCGTTTCAGGTCGGTGCGGAGAACCTTTTCAATGAATACTATAGTACCTATGCGGATTGGGGAAATATACCACGCATGGGTAGGAATATTTTTACATCCTTAAAAATCAATTTTTAAATACCTTAAAACTTAAAAATAAAATGAAAAACAATGCAATTAAACTCCTGATGATCTCTTTGGTTATGGTTTCTTGTAGCAAAAGTGAAGACGTCGCTAACAGTGTTAGCTTACATTTCAACAATACATTTAAAAATACAACAATTGTGCTGGGTAGTGCAGATTCACCAGCTGCCTCAACAAATACATCAGCCAGTGGACAACTGCATCAGTTTTCTGAGCTGAAGTATGTAATTAGCAATATCAGACTTATTAAAGCCGATGGGTCTGAGATCCCTTATAATGTAAATGACCTGGATAAAGGGGCTACAGTAATTGATCAGGCGAAAGCAGCAACTTTAAATTATGTACTGAGTAATATACCTGTTGGAGAGTATAAACAGATCAAATTCGGTTTGGGGGTAAAACAGGAAATCAATACATTGGATCAGCTAAGATTCCCAGTGTTTTATGCAACAGCTGGGGCCAACGATACTAAAATGCACTGGGAATGGGGGACAGGTTACCGATTTACGAAATTGGAAGGCTTTTATGGTGCTGATCATAAAGAGTTGTCTATTCACACAGGGAGTACGGTCAACGGTACAAACGGCGATGAGTCCACTTATAAACAGGGCGTAGATGCTTATCGGGATATTACATTGAATTTACCGTCCTTAGTTACTGTTGGAAAAAGTGTACCACAGATTAATATCAGGGCGGATTTCGATAAGCTCTTAAGCGGGAAAACGAATACCATTACATTGGGCGTTAACAATGCTGTGCCTAGTATTCATTCGGCGGTCGAAATGATCAAATTTGTTGATAATCTCGGTGGTAACGGTAGCAGTGATACAGCTGGGATGTTCACTGTTGAGAGTGTTTCTAACTAAATTTTACGTAAATGGCTATGATCTTGAATGAGGTTGTAGCCATTTGTTGAAAATACGTTATGCATAAACAAGCGAATGGATGCTTTCTGCATCAGACTCTTGTGTACATTTTGAATATTCATCAACCCTCAATAAAATTAATAGGATGAAAAAAGTCATCTTAATCCTGACCATTATAGTGATTGCTTTATCCTGTAGTAGGGATGATATTGTTGATTCTACGCTGGAAGACAATCCTATAGTCACTTTCAATATTCCTGCGGATTTTCCGAGTCTAAATAATGCATTTAAGAGCAATAAGCCAACAAAATATGGTATTGAATTGGGGGAAAAGCTGTTTCATGAGAAAAGATTCAGTGGAAATAATACGATATCATGTGCCAGTTGCCATAACCCCACATTGGCTTTTTCCGATGGAAAAATGCAGGCAGTAGGGATAGATGATCGTGTTGGATTTCGGAATACACCGCCTTTACAGAATTTGGCTTTTATGAAATTTTATAATTGGGATGGTAATATACTCGAACTGGAAAAGCAACCTTTAGTTCCAATTATCACACATGAGGAGATGAACTCTTCTATTCTGGAGGTTATCGGTAAAATTAATGGAGATTTTGACTACAAAGCATTGTTCAAGAAGGCTTTTGGCGATGAGAATATTACACCTGAACGAATTTATAAAAGCATTGGACAATATGAGTATACCTTAATTTCAGCCGACAGTAAATATGATAAGGTAAAACGAGGCGAAGGGGAGCAATTCACGATTGAGGAAGAACGGGGGTATCAGCTGTTTAAGTTGAAATGTGAAAGCTGCCATGCAACAGAATTATTTACCGATCAGAGTTTTAGAAATGTAGGGTTTCCTTTAAATAAGCATCCCGATGAGGCCGGGCGAGCACGCATCACAGGTATTGAAACAGACTATATGGCTTTTCGGGTACCTTCTTTAAGAAATGCGGAGTATACAGCGCCTTATGGAAGTTTTGGGCAGTTCCCAACGTTAAAATCTGTCCTGGATTATTTTGACAAGGGTGTTTTGGATGCAGCTAACCTAGATCCGATTCTTAAGGAAAATGGTAAAAGAATTCCTATGACAGAAGAAGAAAAGGAAGCTATCATAGCTTTTATTAAAACATTAAGTGATCCCAAATTTGTAGGCAAATAATGCTGATTTATGAATAGAAGAGATCAACCAATTGTTTCGCTTCTTTTACATCATGTACGCGGAGAATTTGTACGCCTCTTTCGAGAAGTAAGGTATTTAAAGCAGTGGTGCCGTTTAAAGCTTCTTGGGCGGTGATTCCGATTTTTTTATAGATCATGGATTTACGGGATATTCCGCCCAAAATTGGTAATTCGAAGTAGTGAAGTTCATTGACACGATAGAGCAACTCATAGTTCTGTTCGACTGTCTTTGCAAAACCAAATCCCGGATCAAGAATAATGTCTTTCACCCCCATACTTCTTAGCGTCGCAATGCGGTCACCTAAAAAGGTGGCTACGTCAGTTACAATATCTGTATAATCTGTTTTTTCCTGCATATTTTCGGGAATACCGCGCATATGCATGAGAATATACGGAACTTGATATTTTGCTACCGTGGCGAACATGTTATCATCGAGTGTACCTCCCGAAACATCATTTATGATGTGCACTCCCGCATCGATTGCAGCAGCAGCAACGTCTGCCCTAAAGGTATCTATTGATAAAATAGCGTCAGGAAATGCAGTTTTAATTGCTCGAATAGCGGGAAGAGCTCGATCCATTTCCTCCTGTGATGAAATTAATGGAGCGCCCGGACGTGAGGAATATGCGCCAATATCAAGAATTTGAGCACCTTCAAGCAATAGCTTCTTTGCTTTCTCTACCGCAAGTTCGACAGTTGTATTGTCGCCACCGTCATAAAAAGAATCTGGAGTCACATTGAGTATCCCTATAATAATGGGCTTTTCGAAGGTCATTAAGGTACCATCGACCAGTATGGAATGACAGGGTGAGGGGTGGAATCTTTTCATCAGAACAATGCTAGGCTTGGTGAGAAGGGCTTATTTGACAACCAAAACGCCGTCGGCAATAATGCTAATATCTTTTTTAGGCTGAGTAATCTGGTCTATTTCAGACTGTGATTTACCCAGATCCTTTGCCGCATGTTGTAACGATGCTACAGAAACCTCTTTTTTCTTTGCGATACCCTCGACAACAACCGTTTTACCTACAATGTCTGCTGGCATGAAGAAACCATAGTCTTTAAAACGAACGGTAATTGGCTCTTCGCCTTCCCGTTGCAACGTCATGAAGCAGCCTTTTTTCTTACATACCTCAACGACCTTACCGGCTACTTTTCCGTTGAATGCGTTCTTTTGCGTAAGTTCTTTCTCAAGCTTTGCTACTGAAATCGCATTGGACGCAGAGATCTCTTTTCCATATTTTACACCAGGCTTGGCGCCGGGAATATCCTTTTGCTGTGCGAAAGATATATTGGTAGCAGCAAACGCTAATGCAAAAAATAAAATGATCTTTTTCATGCTATTTTCTAATAAATTCAAATTTACCACTTGGGTCCAGCTTCATGACAGTAGATGATTTTCCATCTGTTGTTGCGTTTCTGTCATAGGCGACAATATAGTCTACCCCATCCTTAATGGCATCAGATATTTCATCAAAATCTTTCGCCGTTGGTTCACCACTGATATTTGCCGAGGTTGAAATTATAGGTTTGCGAAACCGTTGTAAAAGTTGTTCACAAAAAGGGTGCTTGACAATTCGAATGCCAATTGAACCGTCCTCAGCAATCGCATTGGGCGCAAGATTTTTGGCATTCGAATAGACAATTGTCAAGGGTTTTTCTGTGTATTCAATAAGTTGATAAGCCACATCCGGGATTTCATTTACATAACTCGCTAATTGATTGTCATTGTGTAAAAGGACGATTAGACTTTTGGATTTATCTCTTCCTTTCAGTTGGAAAACTTTCTCCACGGCTTCTGGATTGGTGGCATCACATCCTATCCCCCAAATGGTGTCGGTGGGGTATAGAATTAATCCGCCGTTTTTTAATGTCTCCAAGGCCTTATTCAAATCCTCACGATCTACGAATGCACTCATCTTATCTTTATACTAGTTTTAACTTTATACAGCTACATTATGATCACGTAGTGCGTCATTTAATGAAGTCTTTTTATCTGTAGACTCTTTACGTTGACCAATGATCAAAGCGCAAGGAACTTGGTATTCCCCCGCTGCAAATTTTTTGGTGTAAGAACCCGGAATAACAACAGAGCGGGCAGGTACATAACCTTTATATTCTATTGGTTCAGGACCTGTAACGTCGATAATTTTTGTTGACGCTGTCAAGACAACATTAGCACCTAATACAGCCTCTTTTTCTACACGAATGCCTTCTACTACGATCGCTCTTGAACCGATAAAAACATTGTCCTCAATAATAACCGGAGCTGCTTGTACGGGCTCTAATACCCCACCAATTCCGACGCCACCACTTAAGTGTACATGTTTACCAATTTGTGCACAAGAGCCAACAGTTGCCCAGGTATCCACCATGGTACCTTCGTCTACATAAGCACCGATGTTAACGTAAGAAGGCATCATAATCACTCCTTTAGCCAAATATGCACCTAAACGAGCAGAAGCCCCTGGTACAACACGTACTCCAGTGTGCTTGTAGTCTGTCTTTAATTTCATTTTATCATGAAACACAAAAGGACCTGCAGTCATTTCGCGCATATCATTGATTGGAAAATATAAAATAACAGCTTTCTTAATCCAGTCATTGACGTGCCATCTTGTACCGATCATTTCAGCGACGCGGATTTCACCGCTATCTAATTTCATGATAACAGCGCGAATGGCTTCTGTATATTCTTTATATTCTAATAATTGCCTATCTTCCCAAGCTTCCTCAATCAGTTTTTTAAGTGGCTCTACCATATTATTTGTTTGCTTATTTGAATTAGTTTATTTTGATGTACAAACTTAGATAAAGTTGCAGTCAAAAGCAACTTTATCCATGGCTCCTTGTGCTTTAAGCATATATTTATAACGGAAATATGTTAAGAAATATGTTAATTTACCGGGAAGGGACCCCGATAGTTTCTTAATATAATTATTTTTGTAATATGGCTGGAACATCAGAAAAATTGAGAATTGATAAATATTTGTGGTCAATTCGGTTATTTAAGACAAGAACCTTGGCAACAGAGGCCTGTAAGGCTGGACGAGTAAAACTCAAAGGCCAAAATATAAAACCCTCTTATGAAGTTAAGATCGGAGATGTATACCATATCCAAAAAGGAATTGAAAAAAAAGTGGTGCAGGTGACAGGTCTTTTAGACCGTCGTGTTGACGCCAAGACTGCTGTTCAATTCTACGAAGATCAAACACCTGTAGAAGAAACTGTAGGGTTTAAATCCGTATTTCATGCTCCTCTCCTAAAACGCGACCGCGGTACAGGGCGTCCTACGAAAAAAGACCGTCGTGAGATAGATGATTTACAATCTTCAGAATGGTGGGAGAAAGAAGATGAATAAGATCAAGATATGCGCTGTGATAATTGTGGGAACCCTGTTGGCTATCTCCTGTAAATCCTATAAAAAATCTGTAAACGTGGCTGAGGGGGAATTTGTTTTGGCGATCCATGGTGGAGCGGGGACGATCTTGAAAAAGAATATGACAGATTCGATGGAACAAGCTTATAGAATTGTCTTAGAGCAAGCGCTTCATATAGGCTATCAAAAGTTGCAAGAGGGTAAATCCAGTTTGGATGCCGTCGAATCGGCTATCCATGTTATGGAAGACTCACCCTTGTTTAATGCAGGGAAAGGAGCGGTTTTTACACATGACGGACACAACGAACTGGATGCCTCGATCATGGATGGTAAATCCTTGGCTGCGGGTGCGGTTGCTGGAGTGACGACGATCAAAAATCCAATCTCAGCAGCAAAAGCGGTGATGGAACAGTCTGAACATGTTATGATGGTGGGGAAAGGTGCCGAAGAATTTGCAAGAAAAGTAGGGGTAACCATCGTAGATCCTTCTTATTTTTGGACTAAAGCACGTTGGGATGCTTTGCAGAAAGTGAACAGGGAGGACAGTACGCAAATACAACTAGATCACGATCAAAAACAAAGCTCACGTTTAGGAATCATCAATAAGGATGCTAAATTTGGTACAGTTGGTTGTGTCGCTTTGGATAAAGCAGGTAACCTGGCCGCGGGTACATCTACAGGAGGGATGACAAACAAGAAGTTTGGACGTGTCGGAGATTCGCCAATTATTGGTGCGGGAACTTATGCGAACAATAATACCTGTGCTGTTTCCTGTACTGGATGGGGAGAATATTATATCCGCAATGTTGCTGCATATTCGGTGTCGGCTTTAATGGAATACAAAGGTGAGCATGTTGATAAGGCGAGCCGGCAAGTGATCGATCGGATTGGTGAAATGGGCGGAAATGGCGGCATGATAGCACTGGATAAAAATGGACATGTTGCTATGCCTTTTAATACCGCCGGGATGTACCGGGGTACGGTGACTAAAGACGGTAAGATAACAGTAGAAATTTATAAATAGCCAATTCAGCTGTTTTTATCATCATAAAATATCCCAAGGGATCAATATAATACATATTAACACCTTGGGATAAATTTTGCTAAAATTTTTTATTGAGCAGCAGTTCTGGCCTATAATATTAAATTGCCGTCAAGTATTGTTCTATCTCATCAAATTGGATATCACCATGTGAAGCATCATATAGACTGTCTTTTCCTTCAATAATCAGGATTTGAGGTGATTGATGTTCTACATTCCAACGTTGGGCAATCTCATTTGATAGTGAACGGTAGCGCAAAAGGTCTAAAAGATAAATCGCATAATCATGGTCTGAAGTAGCAGACATACGCTCAAGACTGCGCTTTGCCATATTGCTAATACCGCAAGTCGTGCTATGTTTAAAGATCGCTGCAACTTTATCAGCTTGATAAAGCTCCTGTAGCTGTTCTTCTGTGTTTAATTCTATCCAATTAATCATATTATAGTTCTGTAAATTTTTTCTGTTCTACCTGTACAAAAGATGAAATAGAGGAGAATGTGCAACTCTTCTGGTCATTGCTTGTTGAATTGAAGAAACTTGGTAAACGTATCCCGTCGCCGATCTCCTTATATTTGCTCACTTCATAAGTGTTTTTTTCTCCCTTATCTGCGTATTCATAACGTACAATTTCACCGGTATTTTGATCAATATAAAGCAAACCATCTATCTTTGAACCAAAGATAGGACCAGATGAGCTGATATTTGCGATAGTTAATTTTTGTCCACCACTAAAACTTTCCTTCTGGCTTTTCAGCTGCACATTCTTCTGTCCGATCAAGGTGGGTAAAAGTAGCAGATTGAGATCCGAAAATAATTGGTTTTTAATTGATTTCTTGAGCTCTGGCCCATCTGCAGATAAATTCCCTCCAATAAAGAGTTTGTCTGAACCCGGATTTTTAAAATTAAACAGGTAGGTCACCTGATCCGTTCCGTTATAGCCATCAAATCGACATGCTCCAGTCGTTCTATTGAACAGGAACTTTCGTTCGTCATTTGACAATTGGTCTGAGATGATATTTCCCTTTGCTGAGAAAGCCAAAAACTGCAAAGAATCCCATTTTTCTTGGCCACCAATACTTTGCCAAATCTGCTTGTTTAGACTATCGTCTTGTGCCACTAGATCCAGCTGACAGAATAACGTCAGCATAACAACCAGGAGTACATTCGATAATGTTTTCATAATCCTATTTTTTTAAGAAACAATCATCAAGTAAACCGTATCAAAATTGATAGGGGTAAACTTCATCATTGCGTCATTGTCTATAAAACTACCGATTGTTGTACAACTGATTTACGATACAAGACAATTCAACAACAATTTATTCCAGTGAAAAAATAAAAATCGATTAATAAGATAACTGAATATTTTATTAATCGATTTATTCAAAATATAAGTAACTGAGTAATAAGCTGTGCTCAGTAATACTTTTCATCATTGAATGGTAGACAAAATTAATACCAAACTAGAATTTTTTGGCAATATGAGCCATTTGTATTGCTGTAATAGCAGCTTCTTCACCTTTATTACCATGTTTCCCACCAGCACGATCCAATGCTTGCTGAAGGTTATCAGTAGTTAACACACCAAAAATGGCTGGTTTATTGTATTTGAGCCCTACATTGGCAATGCCATTTGCAACTGCATCGCAGATAAAATCAAAGTGTCTCGTCTCACCCTGAATGACGCAACCTAAACAAATAACAGCGTCAAAATTCTGGTTTCTGAACACAAGATCTGCTCCCGAAATTAATTCGAAACTTCCAGGAACCTCTATGACTTGGATATTGCTTTCCTGAGCGCCATGCTTCTCTAAGCCTGTAATTGCACCATTCAATAATGCACCTGTAATTTCTGCATTCCATTGTGCAACAACGATTGCAAATTTGAATGGACTTGCATCCGCAACCTGAATATGCGAAAAGTCGGATAAATTTTTAATGCTACTTGCCATAATAGAAACAAAGATAGTGATTTTAGATGGTCACAAAAAAAGAGGCTATCAAATAGCCTCTTTTTAGTATATTTTTATAATTATTCTATTATAAATGTGCTTGTACACGACCTAATAAACCATCAATTGTTGAAGCTTCTTGGCTCTCCGGAAAATCTGTTTTAATCTTCTTGTAAGCAGTCTCTGCACTTTTGTAATCATTTTGTGCTTCATATACAAGTCCTAGTTTTTTCAAAAAGAGTGGCGTTGTATACGAGTTGCTTGATTTTTCAGAAGCCTGCTTGTAGTAGTCCGCAGCTTTTTTGTAGTCTTTTAACTCTGAATAAGCATCACCTGTTAAACCTATTACGAGCGGGTCTAACATTTGACTTCCTGTTGGAGCATATTTTTCAAGGGCTTTCGCAGCTTCATCGAATTTACCTTGACGCAAATACAAACCTCCTAAATATGCGTTTGCAATATTTGCAGATTTTGTATTGGAATATTCGTCCGCAATTTGTTTAAATCCAAGAAATGCACCATCGCCCATGATTGCTTTACTTTGTAAAGAATCAATTGTAGCAAGCTGTTCTGCTTTGTACATACGGTTCGAAGCTTCTTCTGCTCTTGGATCTAGATAAAGCTTTTGATATCCAAAATAAAGTAAGATCAATACAACGATACCACCTAAAATGAACACTACACTTTTTTGGTTATCTTGAAAAAAAGATCCTTTTGAAGGTTTGAAACCTTGATTTGTATTATTTGTGTTTTTAGACATTACTAATCAGTAAAATATGGATTGCAAAAATACACTTTTCGAGCAAATTTGCAAGTGTTTTGCAAATTTTAACGTGAATTAACTTTGGTTTTCCGACTCATTCGATAGTTCAATTTCCTTGTCTAGCTGTTCGTAGATGGAATTTTTACTTTTGAATTCAGGTACAATAATTTTCATTTGATAGACAACTTCGTTTTTGTTCTGTGTCGCTAAACGCTGTTGCAATTCTCCGATTTTCATACACACCCTATCATAATTATTTTCTCTGACTTTGGCGATCATGATTTTTTCGTGGTGTGTCGGTAAAGTATTCTCTAAATCATTTAGTAATTCCTCATATAGTTTTTCACCAGGTCTTAATCCCGTGAATTTTATTTCAATATCTTCATTCGGTTTAAATCCCGAAAGACGAATCATTTTTTTAGCTAACTCCACTATTTTTACAGATTTACCCATATCAAAGACAAAAATTTCGCCACCTTGTCCCATTGTTCCAGCTTCAAGGACTAGTCGGCATGCTTCGGGAATGGTCATAAAATACCGTGTAATTTCTGGATGAGTAACGGTTACAGGTCCACCTTTTTGAATCTGGTCTCTGAATCGAGGGATAACAGATCCATTAGAGCCTAAGACATTGCCAAAGCGTGTTGTTATAAATTTGGTGTGAACGCTTGCCCCTAATGTGTTTTCCAAATGATTGTTTAACGATTGTACATAGATTTCTGCGATACGTTTTGTCGCCCCCATGATATTTGTGGGATTTACAGCTTTATCGGTAGAGACAAAGACAAATTTTTCAACCTGGAATTCTACGGCTAAATCCGCCAGATTCTTTGTTCCCATAACATTGGTCTGTACCGCTTCCAAAGGATGGTTTTCCATCATTGGCACATGTTTGTATGCTGCCGCATGATATACATAGTGCGGCTTGAACGTGGCAAAAAGTAATTGCATCCTTTTTGTACTTCGGACGTCTGCTATATAAGTATGATAGACTTGATTTGGGAATTCATCTTGAAGGTCAAGTTGGAGATTATGTAAGGGGGACTCTGCTTGGTCACAAAGGATAATCATCTGGGGCTCGTATCTTCCCAATTGGGTTGCAATTTCACTGCCTATGGAGCCTGCTGCCCCAGTAACAAGGATTCTCTTGCCCTTCGTTTGGCTTAAGATGTGGTCGTCGTTAATCTTGATCGGCTCCCTTTCTAACAAATCTTCAATTTTTATTTTCTGAATCTGATTGGGGTTAAGGTCGCCATTCATGATCTTTTTAACGGGCGGTAGTGTTAAAATATTGACGTTTTTTTCGAGCGCGACATCTGTGATTTCATTTTTGCGGTCCGAAGGGATGTTGTGTGAAGCGATGATGACCTCTTCAATATTTAGTGTGTTGATGAGGTGGCTAAACTTTTGAGAAGAGTAAATTTTGGTCCCATCAATTACTTTGTTGATTTTTTGATCATTATCATCCAAGAATCCTACAATAGCATTTTTGGAACGTACATCATGGTCTAAGGTTCTTTTTACAGCAATCCCCAAATCACCAGCTCCGTAGATCAGTGTTTTTTTTCTGGAACCGTTGACTTTTTTGGTGTATAGAAAGAAAATCTTAATAATCGTTCTATATACAGTTAAAATAAGAAAGGAGAATAGGGCAAAGAAGATAATGAGTGCCGTTGGAATGTTGCGCTCGATTTCATTTGCCTGGATCACTAGTTTTATAACGAGGAGAACAAAAACACTGAATGTTATCGTTGATAATATACGTATGGAATCGATGGCGCTTGTGTAACGCACGATCCCAGTATACATTTTAAAGAGATAGAACGACAAAGAACATACACTGATAAATAAAATGTAACGAATGCTAAAATCAATATCGAGTAAAAAATCGAAATTAAAATCATAATAAATGACATTTGCGAGGAGATAGGCGACGGATACACTAAAGATGTCCAATAAAAAAATGATCCACCGTGGCACTATATTGACTTTACTGAGCATGGTATTATATCTGATTAATTTAAAACAAATGTAGCTAAATTTGTTTCATTCCAAAGCTGTGCCAAACCAAATTTATCTTCGTTTGATAAGATTGATTATTTATCGTAATTTTAGCTAACGATCAATTTTACAAGATGAATGAGTTAGGAAAGCTTGCGAGTCAGGCTATGATTTCTCCAAAAGAGATGTTGTTTGAGAAGAAAAGGAATGCAAAAAGTTTATTTATTGGCATTCCAAAAGAAATCTCGCTTCAGGAAAAGCGAATTTGCCTGACACCATTAGCGGTTGCATTATTGGTAGAAAATGGGCACGAAGTAATCATTGAGACGGGAGCAGGAGCCGGAGCCAATTTTTTGGATCACCATTATAGTGAGCAGGGAGCCCGTATTGTATCTTCAAGAGAAGAGGTGTACCAAGCGGATCTGATCATCAAGGTTGGCAGTCCTGTGATTAGTGAAGTCAAGTTGATGAAAGAAAGACAGCTTTTATTATCTTCTCAGCAACCTTCACTTATGAACTTGGATGTCTTAAAGGCATTAATGCATAAAAAAATTACAGCAATTTCTTACGAATATTTAAGAGATGAGGGCGGTTGCCTAGCTGTGGTTCGTGCTATGAGTGAAATTGTAGGGGCAACGGCAACTTTAATTGCTGGAGAGTATCTGAGCAATGCATTTGGAGGCAAGGGACTGATGCTCGGCGGTGTTACTGGGGTAGCCTCGACCGAAGTTGTTATTATTGGTGCGGGGACCGTCGGTGAACAAGCCGCTCGAACAGCCTTAGCTTTAGGAGCAGAGGTAAAAGTATTTGATAATTCGATTTATAAACTTAGACGCCTACAAAATAATCTTGGTAGTCGTGTTTTTACATCTGTTATACAACCTATTATTTTAAACAAAGCCGTGATCAGCTCAGACGTTGTTATCGGTGCCTTACGGGCGCTTAATGGGCGTTCCGCTTGCGTGATTTCGGAAGAGACCGTTTCTAAAATGAAACCCAATTCCGTTGTTATAGATGTAAGCATTGATCAAGGTGGTAATTTTGAAACTTCGGAGGTGACCTCTCACGATAAACCGATCTTTCGGAAATTTGATGTTATTCACTATTGTGTTCCTAATATAGCGTCTCGGGTAGCGCGAACAGCCACCTATGCCATGAGCAATATCTTCACTTCGATTTTGCTCGATTTTGCTGAACTCGGAGGATTGAAAAATGCCATTTGGAAGAATCCTGGTATTCGAAGCTCCATTTATTTGTATCAAGGTAATCTGACGAATATAGATATGGCCTCCAGGTTTAATATGACGGCAAAGGATTTAGATTTATTAGTCGTCTCTTCGTTATAAATTCTAAGAGTATACAGCTGCTTCTTGATTTACTCCAAGCAGATGTTGCATGTAAAATGGAGGATATTTCTAGTAAATATAATTTTGCGATCTTTTTTAAATGTTATTTGAATGAAAAAAATTTTTATGATTTTATGTTCCTTGATCTCGCTTGTTAAAGCGCAGGAGACAATCAACCTTTATGCAGATTCTATTCCAAATGCGACTGATAAAGAGCAGGTAAATTTAGAAAAGAACGTCCCCAAGTTATTTGCCTATACAGCAGATAAAAGTATGGATAAAAATATCGCCGTACTGGTTATTCCTGGGGGCGGGTATGCTCATATAGCAATGGATCATGAGGGGCACGCCGTTGCAAAAGAGCTGATAAAAAATGGCTATTCTGCATTTGTTTTACAATACCGATTGCCTTCGCCGAATATCATGCGTGATAAATCCATAGGGCCTCTTCAAGATGCTCAGCGGGCGATGCAATTGATTAGAACCCTGCACCCCGGACTCCGAAAGGTTGGTGTTATAGGATTTTCCGCTGGCGGACATCTGGCCTCCACTTTAATAACGAAGTTTAAGAAAGACTATATAGTGAATCCTTCACATGTATCCCTAAGACCTGATTTTGCCGGATTAATTTATCCAGTAATCTCTATGGAAAATGATATCACACATAAAGGTTCGCGTATAAATCTTATCGGAGAAAACCCTTCAGAAGACCAAATTAACCTTTTTTCTTCCAATTTGCAGATATCTCCTGAAGTTTGTCCGGTTTTCTTTGTACATGCCAAAGACGACACAGCTGTACCGATAGAAAACAGCTATAGAATGATTGCTGCTCTGGACAAGTCAAAAGTACCCAACAAGCTTTATACCTTCGAGCAAGGGGGACACGGATTTGGGTTAATTAACAAAACCTCGGATAAGTTATGGTTTGACGCATTTTTAGCTTGGCTTGATACACAAGACTAAGCTATGCAATTAATGGTCAAAAGAGATCCAGTGGGATATTGTTAGATCGACAGCCTGTTGTTTTTGTGGAATTATTTGCGATGTTATAATCGCATGTAAGTTAATCTCATTATTGCTGACGACGATTTCATAATAAAAACCTCTGAATCGGACATCTTTCACAAAAAAAGTAGACTGCTCAGAAGGACTGATTGAAATCCATTCTTGATGTATCGCGATTGGTTTTTCGCTTGCTATGTCTAAATGTTGAGCTTGCTCAACCTGTAATATATTGCTTTTTGCCAATAATTGGGCAGTATAAGGGTGCGATGGATTACTATACAATACATGTGGGTTGTTTTGATCTAGGATTTTGCCAGATTTCATCACAATGAGATTATCTGCCAGGGCAAGTACTTCCGTTGGATCGTGTGAAACTAAAATGACGGTTAGCCCGGTTTCTTTAACAATATCCTTGATGTCCTGCTGTAAGGTATCCCTAAAAGAGGCATCAACCTGATTGAAGGGTTCATCCATGAGCAAGACTTCAGGCTCGTTGATCAATGCACGACAGATTGCGACGCGTTGTTTTTCTCCGCCACTGATGTCAGCTACTCTTTTTTTAGCGAGGTGATCTATCCGTAGACGTTGTAATATTTCCGCAGTTTTGTCTTGTTTGCGTTTGATATCTGTGTTTGGCAATTGTGAAGCAACATTATCCCATACATTGGCATACGTATTCAAATCGTCAAAGCCTTGCGAGACTAATTTCATGGCATCATGTCCGGGGATCAGCTTGTCTTTGCGCGTCGGGACCTGCCAACCTTTATAGCGCACAATGCCACCAGTTGGTTCCAAAAGACCGTATATAAGTCTAAGCAACGTACTTTTTCCACTACCAGATTCACCAATGATGGCTGTTATTTTTCCTTCGTCGATATCGAAAGAACTATTTTCAACAGCAAACTGCATATTGTTCTCATGAAAGGAAAAGCTCAGGTGTTCGGCATGTATAGCCGCTAATCCGGGCACATGGATATCAGTTGGGATATATTGACAAGAGGATGAATGAGCCATAGTAGGGAGTCGAAAAAAAGGGAGTTAACGAATAGAAATTTGACGTGTTGTTGCATCTAGGATGCTAATATGTATCTCTTTTGCTTCTTCAGGAAGTAAGTTGGGGATTTTTTCCGGCCACTCAACAAAGCAATAAGCACCTGAATAGAAATATTCCTCATAGCCAAAATCGAATGCCTCCTGTTCATCTTTAATGCGGTAAAAATCAAAGTGGTATACAGGCCCAACGGGAGACTCATATTCATTAACAATGGAGAATGTTGGACTAGATGTACTATCTTGTACATTCAATTGTTTACACAGGTATTTTACAAAAGTTGTCTTTCCTGCTCCCATGGAACCATATAATAGAAAAATCCGATCCTTTGGAAAACTATTTAAAAGTGTCTGAGCCGCTTGAGATAGATCTGCTGTGGTATTTACAATAATTTCCATGTTGCAAAATTACTATTTCGGTAGGTATGTCGCAAAGGGGATAATCATTTCTTCCAAAGAGATTCCACCATGTTGGAATGTTCCATTAAAGTAATTGACAAATTGATTGTAGTTGTTGGGGTAAACAAAATACGAATCTTCTTTGGCAAAAACGTATGTTGAACTCACATGAAGTTTAGGCAGCTGTGCCTCGTGGGGATTTTTGATAGCAAAAACATCTTTGTCAATATAGTTCAGGTTTTTCCCTTGCTTATATCTCAAATTTGTATTTGTGTTGCGGTCACCAACGATTTTACTTGGCTTTTTTACCCGGATCGTGCCATGGTCGGTTGTAATGATCACACGAACTTTCTTTTGTGAGAGCCATTTTATAACCTCTAATAAAGGTGAGTGTTCAAACCATGACAATGTGAGCGAGCGATATGCCGCTTCGTCGTTTGCTAATTCACGAATCATAGAGCTGTCTGTACGTGCGTGAGAAAGCATGTCAACAAAGTTATACACCAATACATTCAGTTGATTGTGCATCAAATTACCAAGATTGTCTAACACATCCTTTCCTTGTTCCAGGGTCAAAATTTTCGTGTAGGAGTGTTTGATGGACTTGCGGTAAAGTCGTTTGATCTGATCTTCCAAAAATTTATCCTCATATAAATTCTTGCCGCCTTCATCTTCATCGTTTTGCCATAATTTCGGAAAACGTTTTTCCATTTCCAGTGGAGTTAAGCCACTAAAGATGGCATTTCTAGCATATTGTGTTGCTGTTGGCAAAATACTGTAATAGGTTATCTCCTCCTCAAGTCTAAAATAATCGGTGATGACCTCATTGATAATTTTCCATTGATCGAAACGCAAATTGTCTATTAGAAAGAAAAATGTCGGAATATTATCTTCTATGGTCGGAAATACCTTCTTCTTAAATAGCTGGTGGGATAGAATGGGCGCGTTTTCGGGACGATTAATCCACTGTATATAGTTGTTTTCAATAAATTTTGAGAATTGCATGTTTGCTTCGGATTTTTGCATCGTCAGAATTTCATGCATATTGTTATCTTCAAGCTTTTCGAGAGACAATTCCCAGTAGACCAGTTTTTTGTAGACTTCTGACCATTGATTGAAATCCAAATTTTCATTTAGGATCATCCCTAAATTGCGGAAGTCTTGTTGATAGGCCATGGATGTTTTCTCATTGACAAGACGCTTGTTCTCCGTTAATTTTTTTATTGTCATCAAGATCTGCTTGGGGTTGACCGGCTTGATCAGATAATCATCTATTTTGGAGCCGATGGCATCTTCCATGACATGTTCTTCTTCGTTTTTTGTGACCAGAACAACAGGAACAGTAGGGTTGATCGATTTGAGTATAGCAAGTGTTTCGAGCCCGGTTAGCCCAGGCATATTTTCGTCTAGGAAAACGAGGTGGAAAAAACCATTCTTAAAGGCTTCAACGGCATCATTTCCATTGTTGACCGTGTCAACTTTGTAACCTTTGCTTTCTAAAAATAAAATGTGTGGTTTTAGAAAGTCAATCTCATCGTCAGCCCAAAGAATATGTGTTTTTTGCATTTTGTTATTATATGTCTATTAGTAGAGGGGAGGATCGAATTTGCGATCTCATGCTAACATAAGCAAATATCGTGCTTTAGATTTTATTTTTAACATTTCTTAACGGTGAACTAACTATCTTTGTTTTAAGTTTATACTAGTGTTACCCAAGGCTTCGTAATTAAAGCGCTCGGTTTCATAATTTATAGTGTTGATGATCGTATTAATTTGTCGCCACGTTGAACAAAAATAAAATTATTAATGATCCGGTATATGGATTTGTCGCTATTCCTACAGGATTGGTCTTCGACTTAGTGCAACATCCTTATTTTCAGAGGCTCCGCTATATTAAGCAGGTGAGCATGACGCATCTTGTCTATCCCGGAGCTTTACATACTCGTTTTCAGCACGCCATAGGAGCGATGCATTTGATGTCAATGGCTTTGGAAACTTTGCGGAGTAAAGGTGTCATCATTTCTGTGGATGAAGAGGAGGCTGTTCTTGCGGCGATTTTGCTGCATGATATAGGCCATGGTCCTTTTTCCCATTCTTTGGAGCATAGTTTGATTGAAGGAGTTTCCCATGAGTTATTGTCCTCCCTGTTGATGGATCGAATCAATCAGGATTTGGACGGAAGGTTAAGTCTGGCAATTACAATCTTTAATAATAAATATGAACGTAAATTTCTCCATCAATTGGTGTCGAGCCAGTTGGATGTTGATCGCATGGATTACCTCAATAGAGATAGTTTTTTTACCGGTGTATCGGAAGGCGTTATCTCATTTGATCGTATCATAAAAATGCTCAATGTCGTGGAGGATGAAATAGTGGTCGAATATAAGGGGTTGTACTCTGTGGAGAAATTTCTGATTGCACGGCGGCTGATGTATTGGCAAGTCTATTTACATAAGACCGTTATCGGTGCTGAACAATTATTGATCAAAATTCTGCAGCGGGCAAAATATTTAACGGCTGCTGGTCATAAGCTCTTTTCTACCCCGGCTTTTCATTGGTTTTTAAGCCAGCAGGTCAACAAAACTAACTTTTTGGATGACCCGTTACATTTGGATTGGTTTACTCGTTTAGATGATACAGATATTATGTCTGCCATAAAAACATGGGAACGTCATGAGGATTCTATTTTAAGTACAATGTGCCAGCGCGTTATGAAACGTAATCTATATCGCTCTATCATGAGCAATAAGCCATTCTCGCCAGAATATGTTGATTTAGTGAAAGCGAAAGTACAGGCTGAGCTGGGTGTGGCTCAAGAGGATATTCATTATTATGTATTTATGCAGGAAATTCAAAACCGCGCCTATAATTCTTCCAAGGATCAAATTAAAATATTATTGAAATCAGGCGAGCTCGTCGATATAGCAGAGGCTTCTGATCTAGGGAATTTAGAAGCACTATCGAAAAATGTAGCTAAATACGCCTTATGTTATCCAAAAGAGGTGGGATATGTTGCAATTACTTCCATCAAGTAGTTATTTTTTAATAAAAAAACATAGATTTGTACCATGCAATTTACTGCTCAACAAATAGGGACATTATTAGAAGGACGGATTGAAGGAAATCCAGAAGTTACTGTAGGTAACCTTGCCAAAATTGAGGAAGGTAAAAAAGGCGATCTTTCTTTTTTGTCAAATCCAAAATATGAGCATTTTATTTATACGACTGACGCTTCGATTGTAATTGTTAATGAAGATTTGCAATTGACCCAAGCAACTAAACCGACATTGACGATCATACGGGTTAAGAATGCATATGCTGCTTTCTCTACTATTTTGAATATGTATAATGAGTTTCGTCTTGACAAGAGCGGACGTGAGGAACCTCATTATATACATGCTGAAGCGGAGATCGGCCAAGGAGGTTATATCGGTGCATTTGTATATATTGGGCGTGGCGCTTCCATTGGAGATAACGTGAAAATTTATCCACAGGTCTATATTGGCGATAAAGTGACGATTGGAGATAATACAACACTCTATCCAGGTGTGAAAATTTATCATGATTGTAAGCTCGGGAAAAATGTCGTTGTACATTCTGGTGTTGTGATTGGATCGGATGGATTCGGATTTGCGCCACAAGAAGACGGAACATATAAAAAAGTACCTCAGATTGGTTATGTGCAAGTGGAGGATAATGTTGAGATCGGCGCCAATACTGTAATCGATAGAGCAACAATGGGTGCTACAATCGTGCGTGATGGTGTTAAGTTGGATAATTTGATTCAAATTGCACATAATGTTGATATTGGAAAGAATACTGTAATTGCTGCGCAAACAGGTATTTCTGGTAGTTCAAAAATTGGAGAGCATGTGGTTTTGGGAGGTCAGGTTGGGGTCGTTGGGCATATAGTTGTTGCAAAGGGATCTCAAATCCAAGCCCAATCAGGAGTGAATAGATCGATTAAAGAAGAAGGTAAAAAGTGGGGTGGCACACCAGTGATGCCGTATCAGCCGCAATTGCGTTCTAATGTGATTTTTGCACGTCTTCCTGAGTTGGAAAAACGAATCCAAGAGTTAGAAAAGTTAGTAGAAAAAAAATTGAAATAATTATTTTTCATTGAAAATAAACTGTTCTTTATTTATGATGAAATAATCATTCCTAGTAAGGCTATGGCGAACATCGAAATAGCTTCAAGGATAAATGTTTTGTCAAAAGAAGTTTTGATTTAAAAATATGTTATTAGAAATGAATGTAAAACAGAGAACCATCAAAAACGAGGTTGAAATTTCGGGGGTAGGTCTTCATACAGGAAAAATTGTATCGATGACGATTAAGCCAGCTCCGGAAAATCACTGGTTTAAGTTCAGACGTGTGGATTTAGAGGGGCAACCAGAAATTTTGGTTGATGCGGATAATGTTACGGATACCTCCAGAGGGACGACAATAACGCAGAATGGAGCAAGTGTGAGTACAATTGAACATTTGATGGCATCGTTAATTGGTTTACAAATTGATAATGTGCTGATTGATATTGATGGTCCTGAAATACCCATACTCGATGGTAGCTCAGCTATTTTTGTAAAGTTGCTAGAGGAAGCGGGATTTGAAGAACAAGATGCTGATCGGGACTATTACGAGATATCCAATAATATCCATTATGCAGAGCCAGATCGCAAAGTTGAAATACTGGGAATGCCGATGGATGGGTATCGTTTGACTTGTATGATCGATTTTAATTCGCCGGTGTTGGGAAGTCAACATGCAGCAATCACATCGATTGAGGATTTTAAATCAGAAATAGCCTCTTCACGTACGTTTTGTTTTTTACACGAATTGGAAATGTTGGTTGATCATGGCCTAATTAAAGGTGGTGATTTGAGTAATGCGATCGTTATTGTGGACAAGGAGACTTCTCCAGAGGAATTGCAAAAATTAGCGCACCTTTTTCATAAAGAAACCGTTGCAGTTGCTAAGGAAGGAATATTAAACAATAATCAATTGCGTTACCAAAATGAACCTGCTCGACATAAACTGTTGGACATGGTTGGAGATTTAGCACTTGTCGGAAGACCTTTGAAAGGGCATATTATGGCCGCACGACCAGGTCATGCTGCGAATGTGGCTTTTGCAAAAAAGATAAAGGAGCAGATCAAAAAAGATAAAACACGTAAAAAAATTAAAGTTTACGACCCCAATATGCCTGCATTATACGATACAGTAGAAATCATGAAGATTTTACCGCATCGTCAACCCATGCTTATGGTCGATAAAATTCTTGAGTTGACAGAAACACATGTTGTAGGCTTGAAGAATATTACCATGAACGAAGATCTATTTATGGGACATTTTCCTGGTGCGCCATTATTTCCAGGTGTTTTGCAAGTAGAGGCTATGGCACAGACAGGGGGGATTTTAGTGCTTAAGACGGTTCCTGATCCAGAGAATTGGTTGACCTTATTCCTTAAAATTGAAAATGCACGTTTTAAAGCGCAGGTAACTCCAGGGGATTCTGTTATTTTTAGATGCGACTTGATGGAGCCGATCCGAAGAGGTATCGCAAAAATGAAAGGTGTGGCTATGGTAGGAGAGAAAATTGTGTGCGAAGCGGAGCTTATGGCACAGATCGTAAGAGTAAATAACAACTAAAGTAGTATAGATGATACAGCCATTAGCTTATATTCATCCGGAGGCAAAAATTGCTAAAAATGTGGTCATCGAGCCGTTTGTAACCATTTATAAAGATGTCGTCATTGGCGAAGGCACTTGGATAGGATCAAATGTGACGATCATGGATGGAGCTCGAATTGGAAAAAACTGTAAAATATATCCCGGTGCAGTAATCTCTGGGGAACCTCAAGATTTAAAATTTGATGGTGAGATTACTACAGCTGAAATTGGAGACAATACAACCATTCGTGAGTGTGTAACAATCAATAGAGGAACCAAGGATAGGTATAAAACGGTCATTGGAAAAAATTGTTTGATCCAAGCGTATAGTCATGTTGCACATGATTGTGAAGTAGGTGATAATTGTGTTTTTTCGAACAACAGTACACTTGCTGGACATATAACGGTAGGCGATTATGTCGTACTTGCCGGGATGGTAGCTGTTCACCAATTTGTTAAAATTGGTTCGCATGCATTTGTTACCGGTGGTTCATTGGTACGTAAGGATATTCCGCCTTTTGTTAAGGCTGCGCGTGAACCGATTTCTTATGCGGGTATTAATTCTGTTGGATTGAGAAGAAGAGGATTTTCGGAAGAACAAATTGCCGAGATTCAGAATCTTTATCGCATTCTTTTTGTCCAAAACAGAAATCTGGCTAAAGCGATAGAAATTATAGAAGCTGAATATCAGGCAACGGAAATCCGTGATGAAATTTTGGATTTTATTCGCAACTCAGGCCGGGGTATCATGAAAGGATTCAATAATAGAGCGATGTAGTCGCTTTGTCGATTCTAGTGAATTTGAAAATTACATTAAAAGATATTGGTAGGAGGTATAACAATGAATGGATTTTTAGGCATATAAACTATACCTTCGAGTCCGGCAAGAGTTATGCCATCCTTGGCCATAATGGTTCAGGGAAGTCCACTTTCCTAAAAGTGCTTTCAAGTAGTTTGACACCCTCAGCGGGTGAATTGATCTACACGGATGGAGACCAAGCCCTAAGTGTGGACACGATATATCAGCAGCTGTCTCTCTCGGCCCCTTATGTTGAACTGATCGAGGAATTTACATTAAACGAGCTGATCGATTTTCATTTTAAATTTAAAAATTATCTTCCTTCTTTTGATAAAGCAACTGTTGTAAACCTATTGGGATTGGAACACGCGCTTGACAGAGAGATCCGTTTTTTTTCATCAGGTATGCGTCAACGTGTCAAGCTAGCGCTAGCTTGTTGTTCTGCATCTGCCTTGGTTTTGTTGGATGAGCCTACGAGTAATTTGGATAGTGAAGGTGAACAATGGTACCTTCGTTTAATTGAGCGTACAAAATTGGAATCTAGATTGTTTATTGTCTGTTCGAACCAAAAAAAGGAGTATGAATTCTGCGATGAAAGTATTTCTATAGTTGACTTTAAGTCTTAAGGGGTCAACAATTTGTTACTATCACATCGAAAATAGAAGAAAAGTTCTTGCCTTGTGTTAGAACTGCTTATTTTCAATAGAACCGCCAAGATTGCATAACCATTAGCTGTTACGAAAGTGAGCTGAAGGTTCTCTCCGGCCATTAAAAACAAACACGTTCAGAAAAAAAAGTAGCGAATGAAATTTTAATAACACAATTAGTTTTTGTACTTTTGACGACTCAATAATGAGATAACCGTTTAAAGTTCAATTCAAAGAATGGCTAAGGCATCAGAGGTAAAATCAGGAAATATCTTAAGATTTAACGGAGAATTAGTATCCGTAGAAGAATATATACACCGTACACCAGGCAATTTACGTGCGTTTTATCAAGCGAGAATGCGTAATGTTAAAACTGGTAAGTTAGTTGAATATCGTTTTAGAGTTGACGAATCTGTAGAAATTGCGCGTGTAGAAACAAGCGATTATCAGTATTTATATGAGGATGGAGATTTCTTCGTAGTAATGGATAACAATTCATACGAGCAATTCAATATTCCTAAATTTTTGTTCGGTGATTCAGCTCGTTTCTTAAAAGAGGGAATGACTGTAATTATTGCTTTTGAAAGTGATGAGCCTATCATGGCAGAAGCTCCAAAAAGTGTTGAATTGGAAATTACATATACTGAACCGGCTGTAAAAGGAGATACTTCTACAAATGCATTGAAAAAAGCAACTGTAGAGACTGGTGTTGAAATTATGGTGCCGTTGTTCATTAATCAAGGTGAGAAAGTAAGAGTTGATACGCAAACAGGTAATTATATCGAGCGCGTAAAATAATACAAAGATTTTAGGTTTAGGTTGATTATTCGGTCTTGTTAGCACTCGCTACAAGGCCGTTTTTTTTGTAAATTTTCACTGAATTTAGCCGTCGGTTTTTCTATGCAGAACGAAAATTTCTAATAGCTTTCGAAGCTTAAATAAAAATTGAATTGGGTGGAATGCTATTTTTGATTGATCTTGGCAAAATTAGACTTTAAAGGGGTTTTGGTAGCGAAGAGAAATAAATTTTAGGAAATAACTATTGTACAAATGAAATCGAAACAAGAATTAAGACTTGAATATAAAACTAAGCGATGTCAATTGTCTTTAGCGACAGAAACTGCGCTCAATGAACAACTACTTTCGCAGTTTACAAAGCTTGATCTGTCAGGGGTTGAATTTTTGCATATTTTCATTCCCATCGGGAAATATCACGAACCCAATACTTATTTAATAATCAATTATATTCAAGAGTTTTTTCCACAGGTAAAGATCGTTGTTTCACGATCTAATTTTGAGGACTATTCGATGCAACATTTCGTATTGGATGAGCATACACGCTTTGAAACGAATAACTGGGGTATACCAGAACCAATATCAGGCATTGAGGTGGTTCCATCGGTTATTGATATGATTATAGTGCCTTTGTTGATTTTTGATCTTTTAGGCTATAGAGTAGGTTATGGAAAGGGGTTTTATGACCGTTTTTTCTCGTCCTGTAAAATTGATGTACAGCGTGTTGGACTTTCTTTTTTTGATCCAATTGATGTTATTGCAGATAAAAATGAATACGATGTCCAATTAACGCAGGCTATTACACCAAAACATATTTATCATTTTTCTGATAAGTAGTTGGCTGATTTTATTGCATGGTAATTTAATTAAAATTATTTTTTATTTTTATTGCGAAATTCAACGCCTGTGCCAATATGTTTCGATGTCTTCTATTTTTCCTATTCCTAACAATCATACCTTGTCATGTGGTCTATGGGATGGATTTAATGGATTCCAATTCCTCGATAGAAGAGAAGAACTTTTACGAAACAATTATAAAAGAATCAGCGCAGTATCAATCCTCCAGTCTGTCGTTGAGCAAATATCTTGCACCATATTTTAGTCAGGCGGTACGAAAAAATGATAAAGCACTTTTGGCAATTTATTATTGTTTACTGGCGGATCAGTCGTTTAATTACGAAGGCGCAAGAAATAACTTTAGTGACAAATACTATTTGAAAGCACTGGACCTTGAAGAAGGCTATAGTTATCAAAATGTACGCGTTTGGGTAAAAGTGATGTATGGCTTTTACCTATATCGATGCCTGAAAGCCTCTGAGGCATTACCTTTTATCTTGGAGGGAGAGAAAGGGTTAGAAGATATCCCTCAGGAACTTGTTTTAGATTTAACTCAAACGTACAAGAAGCTTGGCTATTTTTTTGGAACCTTAGGTGATTACACTTCTGGGATTAAATATCTGGATTTAGGGCAACGACAAGAGCAAATTTCGCCGGGATTGAAAGCCGAGATCTTAGACAATCTAGGTGTACTGACACTGAAAAGTGGTGGTGATACTTTGCAGGCGATGAAAATTTTTGAAATGGCGCAGACGTTGGCACTTTCAGAAAATGACTCATTACGCTACGCGAAGATTTTAGGTAATCAGGCTGCTGTGTTCGGAGGGATGAAGGATTACCATAAAGCCTTATTGCTCCTCGATAAGGATCTTGAGATCTCAAGATCTCTTGGTAATGATAGAAATACAATTTTCGCCTTAATGTTGCGGATTCGTTTAGATATAGCGAATAAAGAAACGAAAGATGTCCGTCCTATGATTGCGGAAGCTGAATCGCTTTTGTCAGGATCGGATGATAAGAAGACAATACTTGAACTGGAAATTCACAAGTTGAATTTGGCAATGCAAAGTAACGATATAGGTCGTGAGCTGAATGCACGAAGAAGGATAGAACGTCTCCAAGACTCACTACGCTTTTTAGATGGTGATCCAGTATTGTCCCAATTGAAGTTTATGGCCGATAAGCAAAAGTATGCCGATAAATTATCGCTGGCGCAAGCTGTTATTAAGAAAAAGCAAGCTGAGAGACGATTATGGCTAATATTAAGTTTGTTGGTACTGGTGGTATTCTTTTTTATTTATAATGCTGTTCGATACCGTGCGAGAAAACGGATACGTGACTATGAATATCAGCTTCTTAATTTAAAGTATACAAAAGCGGAATTGGACAGGGAACTGGTGAGCTCTAAAAGCCAAGTGGAAGAGTACGTCGCTTACCTTAAGCGGAATAATGAACAGATCAATGTGCTTTCTGCCATGCTTGAGGAAAAAGGGAATGTTGTTGAAAAAGATCGTGAGGAATTAAAAATATTGTTGCAGTCACATCTCATCACTGAAGAGAAATGGCAAGAATTTAAATTATTGATTGTAAAAGAATTTCCCAATTTACTCCAGGATATACAATCCAAATTTCGCGATATAACGGAATCCAATTTGAGGGTAATTGTACTTATGAAACTGGGGTTAAATAATAAGGAAGTAGCCAATGTATTGGGCGTCACTCCAGACGCCATAAAAAAATCTATGCAGCGCTTGAAAAAGAAGCTTGGAGATCAAGCCGGGGTGCTTATGGACTATATTTCCGACAAGGAGTTTGTTTAATGTCGATTATCGGAAGGAGTTTGTTTAATGTCGATTATCGGTTGGCCGAGGGGCTTTTTTGGGGACCAAGTTAAGAGCGTATTGTGGTCGGCTTCGACCCATATGCAAGGTGAAAGCACAGTGAGAGCGACAGTTCGATGGGAATCATTCGAAAGAAAAGAGGTGAAAGGATTCATACTGCAAAAAATATGACCGTCTCAGTTTTTTAAGACGGTCATATAAAATTAAGCTAAATATAATGCTTTGTTGTGCGTATAATAGGCTACTGTTTAATCCAATGGATTTTCCTTCAGATTTTTTTCCCATGCCCAGGCAGAAGCCATCATTTCATCAATACCAAGTGCTGCTTTCCAATGCAACTGATTGGCTGATTTAGTAACGTCTCCATAAACCTTAATAATATCTCCGTCACGACGTGGACCAAATTCGTAATTCAGTTTTTGTCCCGAAGCCTTCTCAAAAGCCTTGATCGCTTCAAGGACAGAGTATCCGTTTCCTGTTCCCACATTAAAGACATCGTATTTTCCGTTGGGGTTGCCTTGTTCCAACAATCTGATTGCTGCAACGTGGGCCTTCGCTAAATCAACAACATGGATGTAGTCGCGGATACAAGATCCATCCGGAGTGTCGTAATCAGAGCCAAATACCGTTAATTTTTCTCTTTTTCCAATGGCAGTTTGTGTGATAAATGGAAGCAGATTCTGAGGAACACCGTTTGGTAATTCACCGATCAATGCCGACTCATGTGCACCTACTGGATTGAAATAACGGAGTGCAATAATATTGTAGTTATCATATGCAGCGGCAGTCTCCTGTAAAATTTCCTCAGCAATTTGTTTTGTGTTGCCATAAGGAGAGGTTGCCTTCTTCACGGGAGCACTTTCGTCGACAGGTAAATAGTCTGGCTCACCATATACGGTACAGCTTGAAGAAAAGACAAAATTAATTGGCTTATTTTGATATGCTTCTAATAAGTTGATTAACGAGAAAAAATTGTTGTGGTAATATTTTAAAGGCTTCTGTACAGATTCACCTACAGCTTTAGAAGCCGCAAAATGGATAATGCCCGAGATATCGGTATTGTTTTTTACAAATTCATTTACGCGGTCTGTGTCACAAAGGTCAAACTGGTGAAATTCAGGTCTAACGCCGATGATCTTCTCAACCTGATCCAAAATTTTGATGTTTGAATTGGACAGATCATCCACGATGACAGGTACATATCCTGCTTTATGTAGTTCGACTACTGTGTGCGAACCGATATAACCTGTTCCTCCTGTGACTAGTATTTTTTTGTTCATTATTGTTGATTATAGTAAGTAAAGTCTTTATGTGATAAGGTATCCAAAGGGATCTTTTTGTAAAATTCTATGGTTTTTTTCAATCCTGTTTTTCGATCTATTTGAGGCTCCCAGGCTAATTTAGATTTCGCCAGGCCAATATCAGGTTTCCGTTGTTTTGGATCATCAATTGGCAATGGTTCGTAGACGATTTTACTTGAGCTGTCTGTCAATTCGACAATTTCAAGGGCCAATTGCAGCAAGCTGATTTCGTCCGGATTACCAATATTTATCGGTGTGACACATGCCGAATGCAGCAGGCGAAAAATGCCTTCGATCTGATCGTCAATATAACAGAATGATCGTGTTTGCGAACCATCCCCAAAAATCGTAATGTCTTCCCCACGAATCGCTTGTGCGATAAAGGTAGGAATAGCTCGGCCGTCATTGAGACGCATTCTGGAACCAAAGGTGTTAAATATCCTGACAATACGGGTATCCAGACCATGTGCATTGTGATAGGCCATTGTTATTGCCTCCTGGAAACGCTTCGCTTCATCGTATACACCGCGGGGTCCCACGGGATTTACGTTGCCCCAGTAGTCCTCAGATTGCGGCGAAACCAGTGGATCGCCATAAACCTCAGAGGTGGAGGCGACTAATATGCGTGCTTGTTTGGCGCGGGCTAGGCCCAAGAGATTATGTGTTCCCAAAGATCCGACCTTCAATGTTTGTATCGGAATTTTAAGATAATCAACGGGACTGGCTGGCGAAGCGAAATGCAGGATATAATCCAAGTGTCCGGGAACGTGGACAAATTTCGAGACATCGTGATGATAGAAGTCGAAATTTTCCAACTTAAATAGATGTGCTATATTCTGTAGATCTCCGGTAATCAGGTTGTCCATTCCAATGACATCGTAACCTTCCGCAATAAAGCGATCGCAAAGGTGAGAACCCAGGAAGCCAGCTGCTCCTGTTATCAAAATCCGTTTGCGATGTTTATTTTCCACTCAATGGTTCCGTTTAATGAAATGGGTTTAATATCTTTGACTAAGATAAACATTATTTTAAAAACATGCGTTTGCTTTATTCAATTGGAATCTTTCTTTATGGACTCTTACTGCGTATTTTGGCTCCTTTTCATGCCAAAGCCAAGCTTATGGTAGAGGGGCGAAAAGACTGGTATTCGAGGATGAAACAAACGGTTGATTCTTCCCAAAAACATATTTGGTTTCACTTTGCATCATTGGGAGAATTTGAGCAGGGAAGACCTGTCCTGGAAGCGGTAAAAAATAATTATTTGGATCATAAAATAATTGTAACATTTTACTCTCCCTCTGGCTACGAGATCAGAAAAAACACCGCTTTGGCCGACTATGTTTTTTATCTCCCTTATGATACTGCTCAGCATGCAAGGCTTTTTCTCGACTTGATCAATCCAAGTTTCGCTGTGTTCACGAAATACGAATATTGGTATTATTTTTTTGAAGGCCTACATAAACGGGGCATTCCCTTGTTTCTGATCTCAGCAATATTTAGACCCGATCAGATCTTTTTTCAGGCCTATGGTACTTTTTTTCTGAAAATTTTAAGTTATGTGACTTACTTCTTTGTGCAAAATGAAGAAAGTGTACGTCTTTTGAAAGAATTTGGAATACGGAATGCTGGGTTAGCCGGAGATACACGTTTTGATCGCGTGGTAGACATTCCTAAAAGTAGAAAAATGATTCCCGAGATCAGCCAATTTATTGGAGAAAGTCCGACGGTGGTCGCAGGAAGTACCTGGCCAGAAGATGAACAGGCTCTACAGGAATTACTGCAGGATTATTTAGCCTATAAGCTGATCTTGGCTCCGCATGAAATCAATGAATCACATTTGGCGAGCATTTTTAACCTTTGGCCGAGCGCGCTCCGTTTTTCGGAGATGGCTACCTACGATGCCGCATTAGTTGCCGATTCAAAGGTGCTGGTTATCGATAACATTGGTATGCTTTCGTCTTTGTATGGGTATGGCCAATTGGCTTATATTGGTGGTGGTTTTGGCGTCGGGATACATAACACACTCGAGGCCGCAACTTATGGTATACCAGTGCTATTTGGTCCTAATTTCAAGAAGTTTCAGGAGGCGAAAGATCTCGTGCAAAATGGATCCGGTTTCGCCATAGGCAGTGTTAAAGAACTGAAGAAAGTCTTTGCTGTTCTACAAGATCAGGCAGTCCGTCAAGAAGCTGGAAAATTGGCCCGTGAATATGTGCTGCAGAAGGCCGGAGCAACACCAATTATTATGAAATACCTCAAAAGCAATTCCGTAAAAATATAAGCGGTAGCTATACTGCCGCCGCTTATATTCCACCGGTTTCGCGTGATTTACTTATTCTTGTTATTCTTGCTGCTTTAATGCTTCCTAATAATACGTATACCTTCTTACGCCGGTAATATGACGCGATAAGCGCATCACCTGATGGGAATATCCGTATTCATTGTCGTACCAGATATATAAAATGACATTGCTGCCATCTGCCGAAACGATCGTCGCTGGAGCATCCACGATTGCGGTGGCCGTGGAACCAATAATATCGGAAGAAACGAGTTCATTATCTTTAGAAAATTTAATCTGTTCGACCAGGTCTCCCTGTAGTGATGCCTCTTTTAAAAGTGCATTGATTTCGTCGACGGTAGTTTTGGCTTTAATTTCGAGATTTAAAATTGCCAATGATCCGTTTGGCACGGGAACGCGAATGGCATTGGAGGTCAGTTTGCCCTTTAGTGAAGGCAATACTTTTGAAACAGCAGCACCTGCTCCAGTTTCTGTGATCACCATATTGAGCGCCGCAGCACGACCTCGTCTGGACTTTTTGTGCATATTGTCGACAAGATTCTGGTCGTTGGTATAGGAATGTATGGTTTCGATATGCCCTTTCTCAATACCTATTTTATTTTCAAGAACCGCCAAAATAGGGGATATTGCATTGGTCGTACAGGAAGCCGCGGAAAAGATCGCATGCTTTTGCAAGTCAATATCATTTTCGTTGACTGCGTATACGATATTTGGAACACCTTTCCCGGGTGCTGTTAATAAAACTTGAGTGGCACCCTTGGAGTTTAGGTGGCGACTCAGTTCTTGCTCATCTCGAAAAGCACCCGTATTGTCGACGACTAAAGCATGCTGTATTCCATAATAGGTATAATCGATATCTTCTGGCTGTTTGGCAGAGATAAGGTGGACAGTGATACCATTGATAATAAGTGCCTGATTAGGAATGTCGGCCTGTACGTCGCCTTCGAATGCTCCATGTATGGAATCTGTTTTTAATAGTGTCGCTCTTTTCAATATGGACTTGCTGTCATTGGCGTCCCGTGTTACAATGGCACGAAGGCGAAGCTGCTGTCCGGCACCGGCTTTATGCATGAGCTCTCGGGCGAGTAAACGGCCGATACGACCAAATCCATAAAGAACAACATCGCGTGGTTTTAATTCCGGTTGTTGATTGATATCCTTTAATTCATTTGTAATAAAACTAGGCAGG
The DNA here is from genome assembly GCA_050281725.1 of Sphingobacterium sp. Lineage (GTDB taxonomy): Bacteria > Bacteroidota > Bacteroidia > Sphingobacteriales > Sphingobacteriaceae > Sphingobacterium. Next base: position 37,548 of record JBMAAL010000020.1, read on the forward strand.
TCGTTGTTGTCAATTGCCTGTTTCTTGACCTGTAAGGTAAGTTTTCCGATATCGATACGTGCAGGAGATAGGGTGAGCTTTTCCAATTCCTGTGCCACCTGAAGGGTGTCAAAAATATGGAATGGCTCTTCGGTAAGGAGGACGCTTTCCTTGACCAGGTTGAGAATTGAACTCGATTTTACATCAATGAGTTGATTTCGAAAAAATACAAGTTCAATAGCGTGGTTATACCACAGGTTACTGACAATTTGAATTAAGCTTACGGCAGCGTTTTGTTGCTCTCTGTAACTTTTGATCTCTAAGTCAAAAGATGGCTTGTGTGATATCATAATTTTATAATAGATTATGTTGCAAACATAGCACAAAGAGCCAAAAAAATTAACCTATATTTTTATTTTCATAATATTTAAAACATAAACGCGGTTGTTATTATTGTTTTGGTAATTTTTACCTATTTTATTTATTAATCTTCTATAATAAATAGGTCGGACATGATATGATCGGCCATTAATTTACCTGCATCCGTTAAGCGTAATTTACTTTCTTCCAAAACAAGATTGCCCGCTTCCAGAAATGGCTCTGCATCCTTCAATACGCGGTTTTTGACAGATTGCCCGAATTTACTTTCCAGCGCAATCAAATCCAGTCCCCACATGGTTCTCAGCGAGGTCATGATACTTTCGTTGATTTGGTCCAATGTTGAAAGCTCCTCAATTTCCAGGGGAAGTTGGTTTGAATTGATTGAGGTCATATATTTCGCGTTGTTGGAAATATTCCAGGCTCTGGAAATTCCATTGAACGAATGTGCCGAAGGGCCTATACCAAGATAATGTTTACCTTTCCAATAATTTGTATTGTGACGTGCATAAAGGCCATTTTTTGCAAAATTAGAAATCTCATATTGTTCATATCCCGCAGTTTTCAATGTATGGATAAGGAGACTCATCTGATCTGCAGCCTGATCCGAATCGATTGCTGGACTTAAACCTTTTTTAATGAAGTGATCCAATGCTGTTTTATTTTCTACAGTCATGGAATACGAAGAAACATGGGGAATTTCAAAGTCAATCAGCTGTTGCATATTGTGGCGCCATTTCTCGTCAGTCAGTAACGGGTATCCATAAATAAGATCACAGGTAATATTTTCAAAGCCCGCATCTTGCACCCGCATAATTGAAGCCCGTGCTTCCTGCTGATTATGAGCTCTGTTCATCCACTTAAGATCTTCTTCAAAGAAAGACTGTATTCCAATACTGAACCGATTGATTGCTGTATTCCTCAGACTGTTTACTTTGGCGGGATTTAGATCGTCGGGATTAGCTTCCAGTGTAATTTCAGCATGATTTGCGATGTCAAAATGCTTCCCTATCGTATCGATGATCTGCGCGATCTCATCCGCTTCCAGTAAGGAAGGGGTACCGCCGCCAAAATAGATCGATTCGACCTTTTTGTCTTCCAAATAGGCTGACCTGAGCTCTATTTCCCGTCGTATGGCATTGATCATCTCACTTTTGTATTGTAGTGAAGTGCTAAAATGGAAGTCACAATAATGACAAGCCTGTTTACAGAAGGGGATATGGACATAAATCATGGGGACAAATATACCAAGACCTGACCAAACCGCCCTTTATTTTTTCTTCTTTCGACTATGCATACCTGAAATCTTTGCACGACTTATGCATAGATGCAAGAGGAATTTATAGGTTTAACTATTTCCGGTAGCCACTAGCCGAATAAATTCCGGGTAAGATAGCTGTTGGACTTTTCCGCAGTTCATTATAGGATTTAAAAAGAAAGTGCAATAGGATGGAAGAATCATCCACAAGAAGGTTGACAACGAGCTGGTTATTCGTTATCTTGTTGTCGATATTTTTTGTAGAAACACCAATATAACACCTCATGTCTGATGAAGGAAAGTGAATTCAAGAGTTTCTTTCTAAAAAATTGTGGGTATCGGCCTCGTGTAAATTATTTCATGGGAACCTATCAAATAGATTAGAAAACGAATTATTTTCTTCTAATAAAAGTAAAATGTATGAAAACCTCCCGTCGAGACTTTCTAAAAAATGTTGCCGGTGTTTCCGGCCTCTTCCTGTTTTCAAACCATGGATATGCGTTTGGGGCTAGTCCTAAAGACTCTTTTAATAATCAGGACTCTTTTATCGATCGGTTGTTACCGGCACCAAAAGGCGGCGGATTTGCGATGAAAGATTATTGGATTTGGGATCCTTCGGTTATAAAAGGAGAGGATGGACGATATCATATGTTTGCTTCGCGTTGGAGCAAACAATATGGTTTTGGTAATTGGGTGACAAACTCAGAAGTCGTCAGGGCTATTTCAGATACCCCTGAAGGGCCATATGAATTTGTTGAAGTTGTACTGCCTGCTCGGGGGAAGCAATATTTTGATGGTTGTACAACACACAATCCTCGCATTGTAAAAAGCGGTGACTATTATGTACTTTATTACTTTGGCAATAACTATGATGAACCAAATCCTGCTTTTACAGAAAATGTATGGGAGTCGGGCCTAGGCCAGAAAGCCTGGATGCATAAACGTATTGGGATGGCCTATTCCAGGTCAATTGCAGGGCCATGGAAACGAGTTGATCAACCGATTCTGAATCCGCGGAAAGGAGAATGGGATGCCTCCATTACATCGAACCCTTCGCCAGTTGTCTTACCGAACGGAAAGGTTTATTTAGTGTATAAATCTTCCCCCCTAAATTATAATCCACCACTTTTATTGGGAGCCGCGCAAGCAGATTCTTTTCTCGGGCCTTATCGCCGTTTGTCGGAAAAACCCATTTTTTCATTCCATACGGACCAAAACCATGAAAACGATGTAGAAGATCCATTTGTGTGGCATAATGGTCAGTAGTTTGAACTTATTATGAAGGACCGTTACGGAAAGATCTGCGGTGAAGAGGGGGGCGGAATACACGCTTATTCCAAAGATGGTATAGATTGGCATCTTTCGAAGTCTGTAAAAGCTTATTCTAAAACAATTCAATGGGATGATGGCACGACGAGTCATCAGGCCAATTTTGAACGACCGTTTTTGCTATTTGAAAATGGGAAGCCTACGCATTTGTTTGCTGCTACGGGAGATGGTTCAGCGCCCTATCAATTTGAACGTACATGGAATATGGTTATTCCCCTGAAGAGTACTTGATTCAGGTGAGGTGATTAGCAAAAAAGCTTCCAAACCAGGTAAATGTGAAATGGTTTGGAAGCTTCTTTATGTCCATATCTGTTTAGATAATGGAAATCTCCGAGTTATTTGCTAAAACTGTTGTTTGCCGATTCTACATCCGCTAAGCGTAGTGAAGGATCAATTGTCACCGTTTTTGGTGTTTTCGACACATGGATAGTATAGTCGGGTTTGGTCCAGAACCAATCTTCAAGCACGGTTCTCTTAACACCTTTGTATATGTCAAAATGTTCTTCCGGTTTTTCTCCCCGCATTTCACGCAGAGGAATATAAAATAGCTCCTTACTTCCATCTGTGTATTCTACCAGAACATCCAGTGGCATGGCAAAATTGGACTTATTGGCCAATAAAATGTCGGTGTCTGTTACTTTTTCAATGGCGTAATCGATTTGACGTGTTGTATTGATAAACAGATTGAAATACCACTTTAAGTTTATACCGGAAACCTCTTCAGCAACGCGTTTGAAATCATTTGGTGTCGGATGTTTAAATTTCCAGATGTCATAAAATTTCAAGAAGGTTTTTTCTAAATTTTCCTGACCAATAATATAACCCAGCTGTTCGGCAAGCACGGCACCTTTGTTGTATGCTTCGTTGCTATAGCCATAGTTCGTGTTATAATAATCTGCCAGTAAGCTCATCGGTTCTTCTTTACCAGAAAGGGCCAATTTATAATAGCCACGGTAGGCCGCAATTTGTGGGTTGGATGCAATGGCGCCTCTTTTTTCAAAGATATGTTGCATGGCCAACTCTTCGACATAGGAGGTGAAGCCTTCATCAAACCATTCATCTACGGTTTCGTTGATCCCAAACAATTGTTGGTACCAAGAGTGTGCCGATTCATGGAATATGACACCAACAAGACTTTTTAAATTGCGGCCGCCTGTGATCAGTGTAGCTGTACCATACTCCATTCCGCCATCTCCACCTTGAATGATGGTATAAGTTGGCCATGGATATTTACCAAACTTCGCACTACAGAAGTCAAAGAATTCGGTAGAAAGGCCTATTGCCGTTTTCCAATTTGAAATAACTTCTTTGTCTGTTGGCAAGAATACCGTATATACTTTTATACCATTTTTACTTGAAGCGGAATCCACAACAAATTTGGGGTCTGCAGCCCAGACAAAATCGTGGATATTTTGGGCCTTATAGTGCCAGGTCGCTTTATTGTCTACGGTTTTTACTTTCGCTTTCTGTTGATAACCCTTCACATCTGATGGGTTTTGAAGAACACCTGAGGCACCCACGACATAATTTTTATTGAGGTGTATGGTGACGTCAAAATTGCCAAAAGGAGCAATAAATTCACGGCCTGTATATTCATCCAAATGCCAGCCGAATTCATCGAATTGGGCCATCTTCGGGTACCATTGCGCCATAGATAGTGCTACACCTTCGGCCGAATTTCGGCCGGTTCTTCTGATTTGTTCCGGAACTTGTGCGGTCCATTCCAAATCAAAACGCGCTGTTTCGCCATCTTGGATAGGAGCTGGTAAAGCGACTTCCAAGATCGTTCCGTCTATTTTAAATGATGTGGTAGCCCCATTCATTGTTAAGCTTTTGATTTTTTGATAACCAATTTGATTGGTCTTAAGCTCTCCGATGCGGCTTTGATATACCGGTTTTTCTTTTGTGCCAAGGTTGGTCACCATGCGCTTGTCAGGATCACTGATGTTTTTTAAGCGGTAATCCATCATCGATCCTGGTTGAAAAGCATTGAAATATAAATGAAAATATACTTTGTTTAGTGACTGCCCTGAATTATTGCTGTACTTCAAGGTCATTTTTCCATCGTACTGATATGCTTTTTCATCTACGTTGACGTCCATGGTATAGTCAACTTTCTGTTGCCAGAATCCTTTTCTTTGGGCCTTCGCTACTGCCCCCCAAATATTCAATACACATGCAAGTGTAAAAAAGGATATTATTTTGATTTTCATGCCCCAAACTTACAAAATTGTCTCAATAAATGGCACTTAAACGAATGTAACGAAGTTAATGTCATCAAATCTTGACGAAAATTGACTGGTCTTTGGAGAATTGGCTTGGTTTTGGTTAGGGGATTTATCTGTTAAGTTAAAAATCAATTTTACTGTTTTTATGGAAAATCTATATTATAAGCCCTCGGGAAAGGCTCCTGCTTTGGCATTTATCGGATCTCTTGTACTAGGTACAATTAGTGCCGTTGTATTGGCAATTGTTTACATCGCCTTGCAGTGGTTTATCCCTATTATTTATTTTAATGTATTTATTACATTGGGATTTGGTGCTGGAATATTCTATGTGCTGAATTTCTGTTTTAAAAAATGGAAATTAAGAAATAAGGGCATTGCACTATTGATTACTTTGCTGGTTGCGCTTTTAGCTTTTTATGCACAATGGGCTCTTTTCGTTTCGCTGATGTACAATGCGGAGGGAACCATGGGCGGAGATACCTGGGTAAAATCATCTTTCAATCTGGAAGGTTTCAAAGCCTTTTTCTTACACCCTTCATTTATTTGGGAAGCGATGCAAGGTTTAAACGAAGTCGGTACCTTTACCTTGAAAAAGAGCCCGGTTTCGGGTGGTATGTTGTGGGCCGTTTGGGCGATTGAGATGGGTATTATTCTGATTACTCCGCTTATTATGGCTTTCCGCGGTATTACTATTTATCCTTTTTCTGAAAAAGACGAAGTATGGATGAATAAGCGGACATTGCCCGGAAGGTTAAAATTCGTGGCGGATAAAGAGGCCGTCGTAAGCTCCTTGGGCAATCATGATTTTGCCTATGTGTATGATCATCTTTCGGATGAAGAAGAGCATTTCTCCTTTGCCACGGCCGAATTATATGAATCTGAAACGGACGACCATCAGTATCTGACCATCTATAATCATCAATTTACGGAAAAGAAAGGCAAGATGGAAGAGAAGAAGGATGAGGTTATCGAATTCTTGCGGATCAATAGAAATAGTCTATAAACGAAACATACTGCCGAGTTGAGTTGCTCCTTATCGTATGCATTGGCTGCTCAAATTCGATCGTATCGTTTGGTTCTTTAAAAAAAGATCCCAGGATAAACATTCCTGGGATCTTTTCATATAGGTTATTGTACCAAAGTTCCGCCCTTTAATTTCCATTCATTGATGGAAGGACTATAAATTTTGACGTCCTTAATACCGTTTTTCGCCAATATCGATGCTGCTATTGTTGCGCGGTCTCCAGACTGACAGTGCAGGTACAGCTGTTTGTTTTGGTCAATTTTGTGGAGATTGTCTGCAATTGTACCGACAAACATATGGGTCGCATGAGGTAAATGTCCCTCTGCAAACTCACTAGAATTGCGCACATCAAGTATTTGGATATCGGATTTGCCCAATACACTATTCATCTCTTCGAAACCGATGAGTTGCTGGTGCTCCAATTCAATTCCCAAATGAGGGATCGTATCTGGCGTAACATATCCAGCGACTTGATCCAATCCAATGCGCATAAGCTTGCGGGCAATGTCGTCCAATTGACTTTCCTCCACAATGAGTATAAATGGATCTGTGTAATTAAGGATCCAGCCAGCCCAGGTATTAAACGTTTTGTTGTTCTGAATATTGATGCTATTGGGGAGATACCCTTTGGCAAAGTCAAACTTGTAGCGTGTATCAATGACGGTTGTTCCTTGGTGGTATAAATCCAGAAAAGTTTCGTTCGTTAACTTGTTGTACTGAGGAACTGCCGTTTGCAATGGCCGCGCTATTTTGTTGAGTTTTTTCATCATGGCAAAATAGCGTGGCGGTTCGGGCTGTCCTGATAATAGTTCTTCCACGAATGCTGTTTCGTTGTTTTGGTATTGAAGTGCCCAGTTGCGTATTTTTTCATAACCAACTGTTGAACTCGGAACTGCGCCCAGCGCCTTTCCACAAGCGGATCCTGCCCCATGCGCGGGCCATACCTGAATATGATTAGGTAGTGCCAAGAAATGTTGCAACGATCGGTACATTTGGTGGGCTCCAATTTCCTTGGTTCCGACCTTTCCCGCTGCATTTTCCAACAGATCTGGGCGTCCAATATCTCCAACAAATACAAAATCACCTGTAAATATCATGACCGGCTCCATGGTTGCAGGCGTATCAATCAATACAAAACTGATACTCTCGGGCGTATGTCCGGGTGTATGGATAACCTGGAAAATCAGATTTCCAACTTGAAATTGATCTCCATGTTTTAATCCGATATGTGGGAATTCATAGTGCCAATCTTCTCCACCTTCATCGGATAGATAAGGTTGGGCGCCTGTCAATGCGGCTAATTCTAGCGTACCTGAAAGGTAGTCGGCATGGATATGTGTTTCCGCAATATGGGTTATGGTTAGATTATTCTTTTGTGCAATCTCAAGATAGCTGTCTACATCTCTTTTAGGGTCAATGACAATAGCTACACCCTTGGCTTGACAACCAATGATATAACTTGAATGTGCTAAAGATGACTCAAAAATGTGTTGAAAAAACATAACGTGTGATTTTAATGATTTACAAATTGAATGAATTCGAAAGCAAAGATTAGGATGCCAATACTAATTAAAAAGTAGCCAAAAATACCTTTCAATTTTGCTGCATCTAATTTGTCTTTCCATTTGGAACCAATTTGGAGGCCTATTAAAGTGATTAACGTAAAGGTAACCAATATAAACCAATTCATATGTTCCAGGAACTGATAATTCGCGATCAAACCGAATGAAGCGTTCAACCCGATGATAAACAGTGAAGTGGCAATGGCCTGTTTAAGTGGGATTCCTAAGAGTAAAACGAGGGCAGGTACAATGATAAAGCCTCCTCCCGCGCCCACCAAACCAGTCATGATACCGACCAGCAATCCGACGAGGACAACGTTGAAAATCTGACCAATTCCGCTTCTGAATTGATCGTGCTGAACTTGTTTACGTTTTCGCACCATTGCTGTTGCAGAAATCAGAATCACCATCGAGAAAAGTAACATGATGATATGGTTTCTGGAAACCGCTATTTCGCCCAGGTGAAATGACTCTGGTATGGTTACAAGCAGATAACGCTTGGTCAGAAAGACCGAAATTAGCGATGGAAAGAGAAAAATGGCCGTAGTTTTCAAGTCAATTTCTCTTTTTTTCAACGGAGAAATTGATCCGACCAAGGCTAATATTCCTATAGAAAAAAGCGAATAGTCCAATGCATACTGAGGTTCTATATGAAAAATATAAACAAAGATGGGCAATGTTAGAATACTTCCGCCGCTACCCATCAAGCCCATTGATAGCCCGACCAGAACAGCTAATATAAAACCAGCTATAAATATTAATTCCATGTTCTCTTTCTAAAATTTAAACTCGTGGTACAGGCCTCAGATTTTGGATATATGAGGTAATTTGATATAACAAAGTCTGTTCAACTTAATGCGGCAACTTATTGCGCAATAGCCCATAAAGCCAAGTACCTAACAAAGCAAAAAGAAGGACGATTCCAATTGTCCAATAACCGGCACCGATTAGGGCAAACATTGGTCCCGGACACGCACCTGTCAATGCCCATCCTAAGCCAAAGATTGTTCCTCCGACCAGGTATCGTGTAATACTTTTGTCTTTGTCATAGAATGCTATTTGCATCCCGTTACTATCTTTGATTCGCTTTCTCTTGATGATCTGTACGATTATAATTGCTGTGGTCAGTGCTGTACCGATGATGCCATACATATGAAAGGAACGAAATTGAAACATTTCGTAGATTCTATACCATGACGCGGCCTCCGATTTGTATAAGATGATTCCAAACAATATACCGATGAAAATAAATTTTAGTGCTTTCATTTATGCGAAAATTAGTGGGAATAAAAAATGAACCATGATGATCCCGCCTAGGAAGAAACCTATAACGGCAATCAAAGAAGGAAGCTGAAAATTGCTAAGCCCAGAAATAGCATGGCCTGATGAACATCCACCAGCATAGCGTGTTCCAAATCCAATCAATACACCGCCAATACTTAAAATTAGAAACTGAAACAAAGATCCGTCGAAAACGAAAATGGATTCAGGAAGGTAGCCTTGTAGCTGGTCGATAATACCCAGCTCTTTTAGGTCGGCAATACTTTTGGGATTAATCTGGCTTGCAGTGCCATCGCTCAGAAAATGATGTGCAATAAAACCGCCAATGGCTGTCCCAAGTACCACCAATAAATTCCATGATTGGGTCTTCCAATCGAATCTGAAAAAAGAGGAAGTTTTTCCGGCTCCTAATACAGTACACATGGTGCGTAGATTATTGGACATGCCAAAATCCTTTCCCTGTTTGAGCAGCAGGTACATGACCAGCGCAATTAAAGGTCCTGAAATATACCAGGGCCATGGTTGTTTAATGTATTCCAATAGCATAACAATGTTCTTAAGTGATGTTACAAAGGTACATACTGCCTTTGCAAAAGCCTGTAACAAATGTTACCGAAGGAAGAAAGAATTTATAGGTCGTAATATTCGATGTCTGCGGTCTTTAAGGCTTCCGTTAGCAGGGGAAGATCATCTTCTTTTTGAAATAATTTGTTGCGCCAAGTACGAAAAGCCGGCCCTTTGTTTTGGTTGATAATGAGTAGGTTGCCGCCGGAACGTTTAAGATTCCTGATATGAGAAATATTATTCAACGGGAAAACGATTGTTGTTTTAGTATTGCTTATCTGCAGTGTATTTTCGTCCAAGACCCAAGTCGAAGATAAAGTCGAACACTTTATGGCCAAATACAGTGCTAAAGGGATCATTAAAAGGGCAACAATAATCTTGAGAATTTCTTGTATGGGAACTTTAGACATGCCCATTCCGATCAAAAAAATTGAAACCAGCAAGATTAACATGTATTTTCCACGATGCAATGTCGACAAGTGGAATGTCTGTGGATTACTCTTCATATTTCTTGATAAACTTCCCTTTTGCGTCAATATAGTAAAAATTCTCTAGATCCTCCGTTACAAGCGCTAGCCCGTTCTCAAAAGCTTGGGCATTCTGAAATTTAATTGGAACCACGACTTTTCCTGTGTAATCAATGTATCCGTACTTGTCGTCTTTAAAGGCCAAAAGAAGTTTCTCTCCTGCAAAAGACAGAAATTCATAATCCGTTTTAAGTTGATTGTGCCCCGCTTTATTAATAAGCTGGTAGGATTGGTTGACTATAATTAACGCGAGATTATCGCGATAATCTGAAATGGTCTCATATTTGGCAGGAAGTAAAACAGTGCCTTTTTGATCAATAATACCCGTATGTTCACCTTCCGTAAAAAGTGCATATGCTGGGCTAGGTACTGAAATAAAGTCATACTTCGCCTTCAGCAATATTTTGCCGTTTGTATCCACGAGTCCATACTTAAGATCGCTCATATAAACCAAAGGACCGCCTTCGGTTTCTAAACTGAGCGATTCATATTGACATGGAATAACTTCTTTGCCATGCAGGTCTATCAAGCCAAACATTTGCGCGGCATCGTTTACGATGGCATAGTCTCCTACATAGCTATATATTGCCGTATATTTTGCTGGTGTTAATTTGTTTCCTACGCTGTCCTGTACACCAAAATATGATGTAATGGAATCTTGATACCAAGATAGATGTTCGTTTAGTGTGGAATCTACAGCTTCGTCTGTAATTTCACCTTCTTCGTAATCCGCTGGAATTTCAAAGAGCGATTGATCGAATGGCATCTCCTCCACCTTAGTGGCCTGAATTCCTAAACCCGCCGATCCGATATAGAGCGCTGCCCCAGGCACTTTTTCGAGATAATCGTAAGTGCCCCAGTATAACTTTGGTAATTTGGGTGCATACCAAACAGTAATTTCCGTTTGTTGGTCTTGGCTACCTGTTAGATTGAATGTCGCTTTTTCGCAGGTAATTCCTGCAATTATTTTCTTTTGATTGGGAACTAAGCTGATCTCAAAATCCCCCGAATAGGCGTAATTATCACCTTCGTTTGCGGCTGTCTCAATGAGTTTGCCCGTAGCCAGTTCTGTTGCGGTATAGGTTTTATTTATTTCATCCAGTAGAAAAGAACTGCCTTCGCGGATATTGCTGATCTGTATCGATTTTCCGAATAATAAACTTTCAATTCGCATCTGGTCTTTAGCGATGAAGGCCTGCATTAATGCTTCATTATTTCCGGCCAATATTTTGATGAATTCTGAAGATGCCGTATCTGTTCCCGTTTCAGGATCAGCAAATTGGTATGAAATTTTATACAGTTTCTCCTGAGCGTGCCCTTGTCCTATAAGGAGTAAAAATGCCAGCTGTAAACAAAGAATAAATTGTTTCATCGTGTGATTTTAAGCTACAAAAATATTGAAATTTGATTGATTTTTGAAATAATCTTTCGTTGTTTATGAAAATTCTTTCAAAAATAGATATTATTGTAGTTGAGTGCTTAAATCCGATTTTTGGTCTGTGCTAAGTTTCAAGTGTTAGGAATAGTCTAATTCTTTTAAGTAGAGGTTTTGAGTTGCGGTATATTGCTGTACCACTTGAAGTAAATCGTTGTAAGAACGGCGGTTAAAGTAAATTTTGGGGATTGCATATTTTTTTACTTGTTTCGATAAGTTTTATCATATAATCGTCAAGAAAAAGCGAAAATAATTTAAGAATGTAGCTTTTTGAGAAAAGGTGACATGTTAATTTTGTAATTTACAAACCTCGAATTTTTTACTGTTTAAAAAAGATACCTGTGGAACTATTACTAATAGAGGATGAACCATCCGTCATATCATTGATCGAAAGAGGCTTAAAAGAAGAAGGCTATCATATTAGTATTGCTATGGACGGTTATACTGGTTTAAAAATGGCGGGATTGAACCATTATGACCTCATCCTGTTGGATGTAATGTTGCCTGGTATGAATGGTTTGGATGTCTGTAAAAACATTCGGATGTCAAACAATGAAGTCCCTATTATTATCTTGACGGCATTAAATCAAACAGAGGACATCGTCGAGGCATTTGACAGGGATGCGGATGATTACTTGACGAAGCCCTTCCGTTTAGAGGAATTAAAGGCTCGAATCAGTCGCTACAGCCGCAAATCCAAAACAGTGACCGAGCAGAAAAATATATTGGTATTTGACGATCTTCAATTGGATAGAGACAGTAAATCGGTCCAACGTGCCAATTCTCCTATTATTCTCACCGCTACTGAATTTCGTTTACTTGAATTTTTAATGCTCAACCGAAATAAGGTATTGAGCCGGATCGATATCCTGGAGGAAGTATGGGGTATGGATGTTGACTTAAGTACCAATGTTGTTGACGTATATGTGAATTACCTGCGGAAAAAGATCGATAAACAATTTTCACGTAAACTTATCCATACAGTGATTGGTATGGGCTATGTAATCCGTCATGAAAATTAGGACCAAAATAGTTCTCCTATTTTCTATCATCAGTACCCTGCTGCTTGTTGTTTTTGCCATTTATGTGTCTTATTTCACGTACAACAGTCTGCAAACTAAATTTTTTCATCGGCTAGAAGAGAATGCCGTGATTGTTGGAGATCACATCGTCCATCAGAAGGACGAAAATAGAGCGCTCTATATTCAGGTAAAACGTAAATACCTGAAACAATTATCTGAGGGAACAGACCATCTTATTCGTGTTGTTAAGGGAAGTGATCGTGTTCAAATGCGACCTGAGTTGCCCATGTCCGAAACATTCTATACCGACGTAATTCGCCATGGAAAGGGACGATACATGCATGGTAAGACTGCTTTTGTAGCGGTATTCTTTCAAGATCATCTTCACCACGAGAATTTGATTGTTGTATCGGAAGGGATCGATGATTACGGTCATGAGGAACAGCGTCAATTGGATCGAACCCTGATCACAGGTGGGATTTTGGCGATTTTTTTAATCGTACTCATGTCTTTTTACTTTGCTGACCGATTATTGAAACCCATTAAGGATATCAACAATGACTTAGATAAAGTTGATATCGCACATTTAGACCATCGCCTGTTCAGTAAATTCAGTAATAGCAAAGATGAATTGGGTGTTTTGATTGCGAACTTAAATTCAATGCTTAGCCGATTGGATATTTCGGTTCAATCGCAACAGAGTTTTATCGGAAATGCCTCACATTCGCTAAAGACCCCACTTACAATTATTGGGGGAGAAGCCGAATTGGCGCAACAGCTCTTGTCGAAAGAGCATGAAGCCTATTATTCCTTGGAGACTATCGCGAAATATGCGGATAAAATGGAGTTGATTATCAATAATCTTTTGCAGCTATCCCGCATGGGTTTCAAGGGGGAAGTGGACAATAAAGAAATTATTCGAATTGACGAGTTACTCTATGAAATTTATAAAGCCGAAAAAAGTATTCATAAGGATCTCAAGCTTTCTTTTGATCTAACAGAAATCCCAGAAGATAGTGATGAACTTACGGTTTTGGCGAATCCGGATCTGTTTTTTATTGCCTTTAGCAATATTATTTCAAACGCATTTAAGTACGGCAATGGACTGCAGGTTGGCGTAGCAATAAGTAGCGATAGCAAAAATATTACGATAAAAGTGTTTGATCAAGGGATAGGTATTCCTAAAAAAGACCAACCACATATTTTTACCTCTTTTTACCGCGCTTCTAATGTCGGTGATATCTATGGCAATGGTTTGGGGCTTGTTTTAGCCAAAAATATCTTTGACCTCCATGGGGCTGAATTGTTCCTCAATTCAACGGAAGGACAAGGCACTTTGGTCGTTGTTACAATCCCAAAAACTCCTTTCTAATTTCATTTTAATCTCATCCTTATTCCATTTTTAGGTGGCTGTGATATACTTGTACCAGAGATAAGTATAACTCATGGATCTATCTTGTTGTTTCGAATCGAATTATGTTTTGAAACCGCGGGATGGCTTCGTTACCATTAAGGAACAACATATAAGGATGAAAAAAACACGTGTACTTTTTACAACACTTGGGATTGGCGTAGCATCATTGCATGCGCAGGAGCAGATCCAAACGGATTCTGTTCAGGCACAAAGAAGCAGTTTGTTACTGCAAGAACCCGCAAGAGCAAGATCATTTCAATTGGATGTCCTGTTAAGAGCAGGTCTGCAAACGGACAATGGCGAGGGGGCATCTCAAGCAAAAGCAAACCTTGATGACGCCCGTATTCTGTTGAGCGGGGAATACAATGATCGATTGTCCTATAAAGTACGTTTTCGCCTGAATAGGTCATTTGCTCCAACGAGTCAGGATAATGGATCGCGTGCCTTGGATATGGCTTTTATTAAGTACAAGTTTGGCAAGGATCTCAAATGGTCTGTTACTGCCGGTAAGCAAAGTGCGATGGTCGGGAGTTATGAGTTCGAGAATAACCCAATTTACGAATATAAGTTCACAGACTATGTCGACCGTATATTGAATCTGTTTGTCGTCGGTGGAATGTTATCCTATGAAGTGAACCCGAATCATTCGTTGCATGCCCAAGTTTACAATACGACCAATGATAGCTTTATGGAGCTTCATACAAAAAATGGTTTTGCGGTAGGTGATTTGGAACGTTCCAGTGTCCCAATGGGAGCCTATTTCACTTGGGTGGGAGCATTTATGGACAAACGTTTTAATACGAAATGGTCTTACAACATCGCTCAGTTTGCAAAGGGATATACCAATCATGCCATTTCATTAGCGAATAAATTCAAAACAGCAAAACAGATGTTATATCTTGATTTACAGTACTCTTATCTTGCTGTCGATCATGCAATGATTGCATCTTCCGCGATCAACGAATTTTATGGTCGAACTGGCGAAAGCCGTGTGTTGGCCAAAGATGTGAACTACAGCTCTGCCATACTGCGCTATGATCAATTTTTGAGTAAAAAATGGGAGGTTGCCTTGAAAGGTGGCTATGAGATCGCGGGATCGCGGGATGATAAGCAACTCGGTAAGAATTTTCGCCAAAACTGGACCTATTTTGCGGCTTTGCAACATAAGCCGTTTCATAACCAGGATCTTCGGTTCTATCTAGGTTACGTCGGTAACACCGTAAATTATAAGGGCTATATGGATATGGCCAAGAGTCAGTACAACCGCTTAGCCTTTGGGGCATATTTTACCATTCCAGTTTTATAATAATTCCTTTAACAAATTAACAAATAATTATTTTTTTATGCGTTTAACACCGAGAGAAACAGAAAAGCTGTTGTTGCATTTGGCCGGCGAATTGGCGGCTAAGCGATTGAAACGCGGGGTAAAATTAAATTATCCAGAGTGTATCGCTTACATCAGTGCCCAGATTATGGAGGAGGCTAGGGACGGAAGGTCTGTGGCGGACTTAATGTCTTATGGTACTACCTTATTGAAGAGGAGCCAAGTCATGGAAGGAGTCCCCGAGATGATCCATGATGTACAGATCGAAGTTACTTTTCCGGACGGAACTAAATTGGTGACTGTCCATGATCCTATTCGTTAATAAATATTGAATGATATGATTCCAGGAGAATACATTTTAAAAAAAGAGGAAATCAAAGCTAATGTTGGGCACAGAACCACAAGCATTGTTGTGAAGAATGAAGGTGACCGACCGATTCAGGTAGGTTCACACTATCATTTCTTTGAAGCCAACAAGCTGCTTTCCTTCGACAGAGAGAAAGCGTTTGGGATGCGCTTGAATATTCCAGCCAGTACCGCTGTTCGTTTTGAACCAGGGGAACAAAAATCAGTTGTTTTGGTTGAGTTTGGCGGAAGTAAGGAAATCCACGGTTTTAATGGATTGACAAATGGTAAGTATACAGATCAATCGGTGAAAAGCAAAGCCATTGATAAAATGAAAAAATTAAAATTCAGACAATCGAAGTAATATGGGAGGATGGAATAGACGCGAATGGATTAAAGTCGTAGGGCTCACCACGTTGGGTACTACTGTTGGTCTACATGCGCTTGGTTTAGATAAACTAGGTTTAGATAAATCATCTGTAAAATATGTTGATGGGGAACTTTATATCCCAAGAGACAAATATGCTGCTCTTTTTGGACCGACCACTGGAGATAAGGTTCGTCTGGCAGATACAGAGCTTTTCATTGAAATTGAAAAAGATTTCAATGTTTACGGAGAAGAGAACAAATTTGGAGGTGGTAAAACCATTCGTGATGGTATGGGACAATCTGCCCGTGCCTTGCGTGATGAGGGTGTATTGGATTTTTGCATCACTAATGTCATTATCATCGACCACTGGGGGATTGTAAAGGGTGATATCGGTATTAAGGACGGAAAAATTGTGGGTATTGGTAAAGCCGGGAATCCCGATGTACAGGATGGTGTAACCGAGGGCATGATCATCGGTGCGTCTACGGAAGTACATGGGGGAGCAGGCTATATTCTAACTGCCGGCGGTATTGATACGCACATTCACTTTATCTCGCCGCAACAGATTGAAACAGCCCTATATTCTGGAGTAACTACGTTTATTGGTGGCGGCGCGGGACCAGCCGATGGAACGCTGGCAACGACAGTGACTTCAGGAAAGTGGTATATCGAGCGTATGTTCGAAGCTTTTGAAAACCTTCCCATCAATGTTGGCTTTTTCGGAAAAGGTAACGTATCGACCACTAAACCTATCGAAGAACAAATTGAAGCTGGTGCATTGGGTGTCAAAATACATGAAGATTGGGGAGCTACTCCGGCAACAATTGATGCGGCATTGAAAGTTGCCGATAAATATGATGTACAAGTCGCAATCCATACCGACACGCTGAATGAAGCCGGTTTCCTGGAAGATACTGTTGCCGCCATAGATGGTCGTGTAATCCATACTTTCCACACGGAAGGGGCTGGCGGTGGACATGCGCCGGATATCATTAAGATCGCCATGTATCCCAATATCCTCCCTGCATCTACCAATCCAACAAAACCTTTTACGGTAAATACTGCTGAAGAACACTTGGACATGTTGATGGTCTGCCATCACTTGGATAAAAATGTGAAAGAAGATGTGGCATTTGCTGATTCGCGTATCCGTCCTCAGACTATCGCTGCCGAAGATATTTTGCAAGACATGGGCGTGTTTTCCATTATGAGTTCGGATAGCCAAGCGATGGGACGTGTGGGAGAGGTTATTTCCCGTACATTCCAAACGGCCCATAAGATGAAAATCCAACGCGGCCCTTTAGCTGAAGATAAAGGCAAAGAAAATGATAACTTCCGTGTCAAACGTTATGTATCTAAATTTACAATCAACCCTGCTAAAGCACATGGTATTGATCAATATATCGGTTCGATTGAAAAAGGGAAGTATGCTGATTTGATCCTTTGGAA
This sequence comes from Sphingobacterium sp., assembly GCA_050281725.1. Taxonomy (GTDB): domain Bacteria; phylum Bacteroidota; class Bacteroidia; order Sphingobacteriales; family Sphingobacteriaceae; genus Sphingobacterium. The sequence goes on from JBMAAL010000020.1 coordinate 55,037, forward strand.
ACCGGAATTGTTTGGTGTAAAGCCCGAGTTGATCATCAAAGGCGGTATGATTTTGGGCGCTAAAATGGGAGACGCCAATGCGTCAATTCCGACACCACAGCCGATCATTTATAGGCCAATGTTTGGAAATTACGGTAAAGCGGTTTCAAAGCTATGCTTCAATTTCGTTTCGAAAATTTCGTTAGAGAACGGAAATATTCAAAAATTGAATTTATCGCGTAAATGTCTGCCTGTGGAGGGGTGTCGCACAGTGATGAAAAAAGATATGGTACATAATCATGCTACACCAAATATCGTCGTTAATCCAGAAACATACGAAGTAACTGTAGATGGTATGTTGGCGACCTGTGAACCATTGAAGGAACTTCCAATGGCCCAACGGTACTTCTTATTCTAATTGGTTATTTATGTTGTTAGCAAGAGACATTAAGGGGAATATTTGGACCGATGGCACCGATCAGAACGGCGTTGAACTTGATTTTTTGGAACTTGAATGGTTCGATACGGAAAGACGTATTATCCGGGGGGTCACTGTTGCAGGCCGCGAAATAGGCTTTAAAAATTTAGGAAAGGAATCCTTGTTTGACGGTGATATTTTGTTTGAAACAAAGGATCTGCGCATTGCTGTTCGAATATTGCCCTGTCCTTGCCTTGTTGTACGTCCCAAAAACCTCTTGGATATGGCTCGGATATGTCTCGAAATTGGCAATAAACATATCCCTGTTTTCATAAACGCTGCACATGAAATTATTGCAGCGTATGAAAACCCCCTTTGGGAAACCTTAGAAAGGGCCGGTTTTACACCGACGAAAGAGTTACGGGTGATTGAAAGAACCCATACGTTACGCATACATCAGTATGCTGTAGTCCAGCATAAAATTACCTTGGCCAAGGGGCTCTAATACTTAATTAAAAACGATTACATATGAATCCATTGTTGACATTAATGCAGATTAACGACTCTGTTTTTCCGATTGGAGGATTCACACATTCCTATGGCTTGGAAACCTATATCAATAAAGAGATTGTACATGATGCTAAAACTGCAAAAGAATATGCACAGACTTTATTGGAGCATAGCTTCTATTACAACGATGCCGCCTTTTTTCATAAGGCCTGGCAATTGTGTGAATCGAGAGCAACCAGGAAAAAGATCGCTGAACTGGATGCATTGATAACCGCTTTCAAAGCCCCTTATGAGATTCGGGATGCCAGTAAAAAATTGGGAATACGGTTTTTGAAATTGACAGAAAAGTTAAAACCGGTCAAGCGTTGTTCGGCTTATCTAAAGGCCATCAATGCGCAAGAACTGCATGGTCACTATGCGATGGCATTTGCCATGTTTGCCCACGCGCAGGAAATTAGTTATGCAGATGCACTGAGCGCTTTTTATTATAATTCTTTGAATGGTATTATGACGAATTGTGCCAAACTGGTTCCAATTAGCCAAATGGATGCACAGCAGATTTTGTTTAAACTACAGCCCTTGATTAATAAATTGGTTGGATTACAGCCCGAACTGGATGATGATCTGATCGGAAATTGTTGTATCGCTCAGGATATTCGATGCATGCAACATGAAAAATTATACACGAGAATTTACATTTCGTAAAAATAACTGAAATAAAAGATGTCTAAGAGAAATTACGTGAAAATTGGTGTTGCTGGTCCTGTGGGCTCTGGCAAGACGGCACTTATTGAACGGTTGACACGTTCGATGTCGGCAGATTATAGTATTTGTGTTGTAACGAATGATATTTATACGCGTGAGGACGCGATGTATCTACAGCAGAATTCGGCACTGCCTGCTGAACGCATTATTGGTGTTGAAACAGGAGGTTGTCCGCATACGGCAATTCGTGAAGATGCTTCGATGAATATTGAAGCTGTAGAGGAATTAGCGCATCGTTTTGAGGATGTAGAACTGATTTTTGTTGAAAGTGGGGGGGATAACCTGACAGCCACTTTTAGTCCGGATCTAGCCGATTTAACCATATTCGTTCTAGATGTTGCTGAAGGCGAGAAAATGCCACGTAAAGGTGGGCCAGGTATTACGCGCTCGGATCTGTTGTTGATCAATAAAATAGACCTTGCCCCTTATGTAAATGCCGACTTGGAAGTTATGCGTCAGGACACCATTCGCATGCGCGGCGAACGACCATTTATTTTTACAAACTTAATGACTTTAGAAGGTTTAGAAGATGTAAAATCATGGATTAAAAAGTATGCTTTGTTGGAGCCGGTAGGTTAAAATTTATCGTATATGGATAGCAAAATCGTATTAAATGTTGCCAAAGAGGACGGCAGAAGCAGATTGAAGGAGAGTTACCATAATGCACCTTATAAACTAACGCATTATGGCGCGGCAGGATTGACCAATCATTTGGAAATGATCATCATGAGTGCATCGCCTGGTATTATGGATGCGGATTATTTGCACATTGATGTTCGTGTGAAAAAAGATGCACAATTGAAGCTTTTTACACAGTCCTTCAATAAGCTTCATCCCATGAAAACGGGAGCAAAGCAACATACGGCCGTGCATGTGGATGCCGGTGGTCTGTTTCATTATATTCCACATCCAGTAACGCCGTTTAAGGATTCTATTTTCAAGGCAAGCAATCATATTCACTTGGCTGAAGATGCGGTTTTGATGTGGGGGGACATTATTAGTGTGGGTAGAATCCACATGAAAGAGGCCTTTGAGTTTGATAGTCTGCATACGCAAACCAAGATTTTTAGAAATGGTAAACTGTCCTTTATTGACAATCAGCTTTTGCGCCCCAAAAGTCAGCCGATCCAGAAAATGTTATTTTTTGAGGGCTACACCCATCAGGCCACTTTTGTGTTCTCGGCTCTTTTTGCGCAAGAATTAAAATATGAATTGGATGAAATCTTAACTGTCGAATACAACGATATTTCTTACGGTTTTACACAGGCTTCAAAAGATGTAGTTATCCTGCGTGCTTTGGGTACTGATGGAGAATTATTGTACGACTTTTTACACATGTTGGGGCAATTGTGTTGGGATTTTACACAACATAAGCTTTCTGAAAAGAAGGAAGAGACAACAGTTGAAGCGATGGCGGAAGATGAGAAATCGAAGGCGGAGGAAATCACCGTCATTGAACAGCGCAAACCTCGTCGAAAAAGTAAGCCGGAGTTGATGGAAGCTGTCGTGGTGGAAGGAACTAATTATGCATAAGGAGAGCCTGCACGAGGAGATATGGATTGATGTTATCCCTGATTTTGACCAATTGAAGCTGGGCCGCGATTCAGATATTTTGGATCTTTCCTATTATGAAGTAAATAAACGCGTTATCCAGCGAAAAACAAGGAAGGGTAATCTGGTGCGCATACAGCGCGATGATAGCAGCGCACTGCGTTCAGGACAGTGTATTTATCATCGCGGTGATTTATTTATCCAGGTCAACATTTTACCTTGTCTTTGTGTATTGTTGGATTGTCAGAATCTATCAGTTGTGGGCGAGTTCTGCTTCGACGTGGGCAATCGGCATCTGCCGGTTTATCTCAAAGCAGATGGGCGATTTGCTGTTTCGTATGACGGACGTCTCTATCAGGCGCTAAAAGAAAAATACAAGGGCTTTATCACGTTGGAAAATACGATTTTAGAACCTGATGAGCAGATTACCTACATTCGTAGACCTATCCTCGAATGATGAAATGCTGGTATTAGCGAAAAATTGCGCATTTTTGTCGCTATGAAATTTGGCGAGGAATTGCAAGCATGGTATCGACAGCACAAACGCGATCTGCCATGGCGAGAAACAAAAGATGCCTACAAAATATGGCTTTCTGAAATTATTCTGCAACAGACTCGTGTCGAACAGGGCTTACCCTATTATGTACGTTTTGTCGAGCGATTTAAGAATGTTGTGGAATTTGCGAATGCAGAAGAAGATGATATTCTCCATCTTTGGCAAGGTCTGGGTTATTATTCTAGAGGACGGAACATGCATAAGGCTGCCCGAATTGTTCGCGATCAGTATCAGGGTGTTTTTCCGGTAGATTATCAAACATTAATAACGCTTCCTGGAATAGGTGAGTATACTGCTGCGGCGATATCTTCTTTTGCGAACGATGAAGCCCAGGCGGTATTGGATGGAAATGTGTTTCGTGTACTAGCGCGATACTATGGCATAGAAACGCCTATCAATTCTACCGAAGGAAAGAAGATTTTTACAGCTATCGCCAAAGAAAATCTTGATCGTAAACACCCGGCATTGTATAATCAGGCAATTATGGATTTTGGGGCCACCCATTGTAAGCCCAAACTGCCTTTATGTGAATTCTGTATGTTTCGTCCTTCCTGTTATGCGCTGAGTCAAAAGCAGGTAGACCAGTTGCCTGTAAAGCTTAAAGCTAAGGCAAGTAAAGATAGATACTTTAATTATTTTATCTTGAAAGACAACGATCGGATACTGATGTCCAAACGAGGTGAAAGTGACGTTTGGCAGAACCTATATGAGTTTCCGCTTTTGGAGTCTAGCTACAGCCTGTCTATTCCGGATGTTCTTGGCGATGAGTGGTTTATTTCCTGTTTCGGTCCCGATGCAGAACTACATGTTTTACAGCAGCAGACAAAACATATCTTGAGTCATCAGAATATCTATGCGACATTTTTTGAGGTGCGGTTAAAAGGCGATCTAATTCAAAAAAAATCCAATTGGGATTATGTATTTCTAAAAGATTTAGATAAATTAGCTAAACACAAGTTGATCTTTACCTTTTTGGAAAGGTCAAATTTTTAACCATTTATGCTTTTAAATTATGTCAGGAGTTAACAAAGTCATTTTAGTGGGACATCTTGGAAAAGATCCCGAAATTCGCTATTTAGAAGGCAATGTCTCTGTTGCCAGTTTTCCATTGGCAACTTCAGAAACGTATAACAAGGACGGAAAAAGAGTAGAACAAACCGAATGGCACAATATTGTTATGTGGCGAGGTCTGGCTGACGTGGCTGTAAAATATCTAACAAAGGGGAAGTTAGTTTATATTGAAGGTCGGCTGCGGACTCGTACTTATGAGGATAAGGAAGGTATTAGACGATATGCTACCGAGGTTGTCGCTGAAACTTTTACGCTTTTAGGCCGTAAATCGGATTTTGAGCCGAATGCAGGTGTAAGTGCTGGTAATACAGCAAACACACAAGCGCAAAAAGTCGAAGATAAGGAAGTGGAGGTCGATTTTACGGAGAATGATCAGGAGGATAATCCATTACCATTTTAAGCGGAAGAATTTGAGATTATGTAAAAACTTTACATGTATAGTAAATATAGTAAAATCATCGAAAAACAAAAGAGCAGGCAACTATGCCTGCTCTTTTGTTTTATTCGTATTTTGGGGGTTGAAATCTGATAGCTTTCTCCCAAGCGAGTATGCTGTTTCTGTTGCGTGTTTTTTTATGATGCTCAGTCGAAGTTCAAAATTTCTTTTTAGCGGAAATTTTGGCTATGTTTGCTCTAATTATGTTGCAAGATAGAATTACGCAGTATACTGAAGAGATTAAGGCATTTGCGCCAACTTCTTCAGCCGATGTAGAAAATTTCAGATTGAAGTTTTTGGTTTCCAAAGGGATTGTGAAAAATCTTTTTGATGAATTCAAAACAGTTACGCCTGAAGAGAAACGTACTTTGGGAAAAGTGTTGAATGAATTTAAGCAGTTAGCAGAAAATACATTCAAAGAAGCACAAGAAAAGTTCGGGTCTGGTGAGAAGCAAAAATCCCAGGAATTTGCGAGTGATTTAACATTGCCTGGTCAAGGTTTTCAGCTGGGGTCTAGACATCCAATCTCTTTAGTTCGTAAAGAAATTGTTGAAATTTTTAAGAAATTAGGTTTTATTGTGTCAGAAGGACCGGAAATTGAAGATGACTGGCATAATTTCTCCGCACTGAATTTTCCACCGGAACATCCTGCGCGTGATATGCAAGATACTTTCTTTATCAAAAAACAAGAAGGTAATGACATTACTTTGAGAACGCACACCTCTTCGGTTCAGGTGCGTTTAATGGAAGCCGGTAAACCGCCGTTTCGTGCGATAATGCCAGGACGTGTTTATAGAAATGAAGCTATATCAGCCCGTGCACACTGTTTCTTTCATCAGGTAGAAGGTTTATATGTAGACGAAAATGTTTCTTTTGCGGATTTGAAACAAACTTTATATCATTTTGTTCAAGAGATGTATGGCGAAGGTACCAAAGTACGTTTCCGTCCATCCTATTTTCCTTTCACTGAACCTTCGGCAGAAATGGATATCTCCTGTACAATCTGTAAAGGGGCAGGGTGTAACTTGTGTAAGTACTCTGGCTGGGTAGAAATTTTAGGTTGCGGTATGGTCGATCCTAACGTGCTTGATAACTGTGGTATCGATAGTAAAAAATATTCTGGTTTTGCTTTTGGTATGGGAATAGAACGTATCACAAACCTTAAATATGTGATTAAAGACCTACGTCTTTTCTCAGAAAATGACACACGGTTCTTGTCTCAATTTGAGACTGAATTAATATAAATTAATCATTGTAAAGATTGTGGCATCACATTATTCTCTACGATAACTAGGCAAGAGAACAATGTGATGCTTTTTGGTCTTTAGGCTTTGTAGATGACTTTTAACATTCGTACGATCTAACGTATATGGAACCAGATAATATTATTGAATCCATAAAAAGAACAGCACTTGAGCTCTTTCGTCAAAATGGCTATCATAAAACCAGTGTGAACACATTGGCAAAAAAAGCTAAGATTGCGAAGGCAACAGTGTACAAATATTTTGATAGTAAAGAGATGATCCTGCATGCCATTCTTATGGATTATCTTCGTGCGAGTCTGCAGGATATTTTGAAAACAACCAAATATGAAGATGATATGGCTTCGTTTTTGGCTTCAACAATTTTGCGGGTAAGCAGGCTGACCTATACGGCTTGCAATGAATTGATCGGCTGGGAGTTTATCCGGGAATCTGCAAACGCACAAGAATATTTAAAAACGCTTTCTGAAGATTTAGAGTTTCTGCTCCTAAGCACATTCATTCAGAATGAAAAAATAAATGAAGCGATTAGCGAAGAAAAGCTGACCTTTTTGATCAAGTCCAGTAAAAGTATTGTGTTTTCTTTTGCTTTTACGGCCGTCTCAGATGCCGATGTGCGGAAAAACTTTATTTCGTTTCAAAAAGAAATCCTTCCTTATCTTGTTCAGGCAACAGTTCAGTAAAGTTGTTATAACGCGCTCATCCCTTTCTAATTCGCGTTATCTTTTTTGCATGCTCACTTTTTTATGATTCTCCGCAATGTTAATGCTGTTTTCGGGTTGTCTTCGTATTGTGTTCGTACCACCTTCGGAGATGAACAGTCTTGCAACTATTATTGACCCAACTCTGAACAGATAATTCCTGTTCAGCATCTGGTGGGAATCTGGTCAGCATTGGTACAGGATCTGTATCGCATCCGAACAAAGTACGAACAATGTCCGAATCTGATCCCAGTATTCTATCCGTGTCTTATACTGAAATAGGTTTACATCTACCGAACAGCTTACTATATAGATTTTACAATCTATTTTTTTCTACTGGA